>CBDAFL010000231.1:0-22687 GCA_965195225.1 uncultured Thermoguttaceae bacterium | reverse complement strand
TTCGCTTACTGTGGGCCAAGTAGTGCTTGACGCCAACCCGCCCTATCTAGTGCTTGAAGCTGCCGACGAAAAGAACCGCGAAGGATCGACGATCCCGCTTCGGAGTGATCTTGCCGCCGACCTTCACCAGTGGATTGCAGACAAGGCAACGGCTTTGCAGGGCCGCCTGTGCGTGCAGAGTCCATATCCGACACTGCAAGATGAACCACACCGACGACGCAAATCAGTCCAAGAATGACGCATTTTGGTACAAAAGGGCCGGCAACGGCTTTGACAATACAATCTCCGACGAATTAAGATTAATGGGTTGTCTGTAAACTCAGGCGTGATTTTGATATTTTATCCACCCCTTCTCTGCAATGATTACCGACCTACCCGATCTTGCCGCTGCCCCGATACGGCAACGCATCGACCCATCGACCCTCGGGGTGTTTTGCTGCATGTTGTCGTCGATCGGGTACACGTGTTTCAATATTTGTCTCCGTGGCGTGTCGAGTTGCGATCCAGTCTGGGTTAACTGCGTCCAGGCGTCGATGTGCGTGGTGGGAATCAGTCCGTTTATCCTCTTCGCGGTTTTGCGAGGCAAATCCGTATTGCCGCCGTGGCGGGAACTCGTTGCTTTGGCAATACTTGGCCTGGTGACCCAGATTGGCGGCATTTTGTTTGTGTTTGGATTGGGTTCCGTGGGGCTGGCGATCACCGCTCCACTGCAAACCGGGGTTATCCTAATCGGCAGCGTCTTTTTGGGGCGAATACTGTTGGGTGAAAGGACAACGGGACGTTCCATCCTAGCCTGTGTGTTGATCACGGTCTCGGTGTTTTTTTTCAGCCTGGGAGCCGAGGAGGCGAACCATGCCATCCAGCAGAACACGCCTGGCCAGATTGTTGCCGCTTCCGATGCCGGTCGTCCCGATTCGTCGCCCCAGGATGTATTTATGGCGGTGGGCGCGGCATGTCTTTCCGGCTTGGCATTCGCGATTTTGACCGTCGGCATCCGAAAAACGGTCACCAGCAATACGACTCCTGAAGCCATCGTGTTGATCATTAGCGCCATGGGGGTGATCGGCCTTGGTCCGTGGGCCTGGCAGCGGCACGGGCTCGAGGGACTTTTGGCGACGTCTCCTAGCGATTTCGGCATCATGCTCGCCGCCGGGGCCTTTAACTTGATATCATTTACCCTGATCACCATTGGGCTGAAACTGACGTCTTTGCTTCGGATCAATGCCATTAACAGCGTGGCGACGACCGCACTGACAGTCGTTGCGGGCATCCTGTTCTTCGCGGAACCCGCCACCGCGGCCGTACTGATCGGCATTGTGCTGACTATTACTGGAATCCTCCTGGTTGGTTTCTCCGACAAGCCCTCATCTGTAAAGGATCTCATATAATGACGACACGAAATTGGCTGGTCGCCTCCCTGATTTGTCTCATGGCGCCCGCAGTCGCGTTGGCCCAGGTGCAGGCCACGTTCTATGTTGCTCCCAACGGCAGCGACACCAACCCCGGCGCCAAAGAAACCCCCTTTGCCACCATCGAGAAGGCCAAGCAAGCGGTTCGGATGGTCAACAAGGACATGTCCGGCGACATCGTTGTTGTGCTTCGTGGCGGGACGTACCCCATCAACCGCACGATCGTGTTCGACGCAGCGGATTCCGGCTCTGGCGGGCATAACGTGATCTATAAGGCCCAGGCCGGCGAAACACCCGTCATCAGCGGCGGCAAAGCTATTTCCGGCTGGAAAGCGGACGCCGAGGGACGCTGGAAGGCGGCCTGCGGCGAACACTTTCGACAGCTTTACGTCGACGGCAAACGGGCCGTGCGGGCGCGGAGCCCCGAGGTCAAGGCCGAAAAGACTATTTGGTTTGATTTGGGCATTGCCACCGTGCCCGGTATGAAGTTGTTTGGCGAGAATGGATATCGCACGACCGACGCGGCCATGGCCGACTGGCGTAATCCCGGCGACATCGAGTTATGCTATTACGTTGGATGGTGCCATACGCGGTGCAAGGTTGAAAGCATCGTGCGGGATGGATCCCATGCCATCGTTCAAATGGTTCAGCCCCAGTTCATGCTTGCGCGTCGCAAGGAAGGGCTTCGAGCGAAACTGCCGCATTACGTGGAGAACGCCCTGGAACTGCTTGACGAGCCTGGCGAGTGGTACCTCGACCGTTCGGCCAAGCTGCTCTACTACATGCCCCGGCCGGGCGAGAAGATGGATAAAGTGGAGGTTATCGCGCCGGTGCTCGAGAAGCTCGTCGAACTGCGCGGACTGTTGGACAAGCCCGTCGAGCACATTCAATTCCACGGAATTACCTTTGCCCACGCGACGTGGCTGCGGCCCAGCCGAATTGGGCTGGTGGACGTGCAGGCGAATTTTGTCCAACACACGTTAAACCGCATTAACCGCATGGGTATGGTCAACAACGTTCATAATGAAGACCTCAAGAGCCCGGCCAATATCGTTTGCCGAACCGGCAAGCATATCCGCTTTGAACGATGCACGTTTGCACATCTCGGCGGAGCCGGTCTCGACCTGGAATACGGCAGCAGCGACAATGTCGTATCGGGTTGCCATTTCCACGATATCTCCAGCACGGCAATCCAGGTGGGCGGTATCGAGCGAAGCGACCACCATCCCGGCGACGAGCGGACCACGGTGCGCAACAATCATATACTCAACAATCTGATCGAAAACTGCGCGGTGGAGTACATGGGCGGT
Organism: uncultured Thermoguttaceae bacterium; assembly: GCA_965195225.1. Lineage (GTDB taxonomy): Bacteria > Planctomycetota > Planctomycetia > Pirellulales > Thermoguttaceae > JAHIKV01. The sequence goes on along the minus strand of CBDAFL010000231.1, from coordinate 19,968 downwards.
CTCGGCGTGTTCGTCGGATATACCGACGCCACGGTGGTCGCCCACAACGAAATCCGCAACATGCCCTACAGCGGCATTTCGGTGGGTTGGGGATGGGGAGAAGAAGACGCCGGAGGCGGCCGGGATGTGTACTATCAGCCGTATCGTTATGACACACCCTCGGTCGCCCGAAACAACCGTATCGAGTACAACCATATCCATCACGTGATGCAGACAATGCTTGACGGCGGCGGCATCTACACGCTGGGCAACATGCCGGGCTCGGTGATTCGCGGCAACCATGTGCATGACAACGACGGTATCCCCGGCGGAATCTATCTGGACGAAGGGAGCGGGTTTATCGAGATTACAGGCAATCTGGTGTATCGTGTGAACAAACCCATGAACTACAACAACATGGTCCAGAATCGCAAGGCTACCTGCAACGAGCACGACAATATATTCGGCGGTAAACCGGACGAGAACCGGCCCGCCGTCGAAAAGGCCGGCCTCGAGGATGAGTATCGTAGCCTGTTGGAAACACCATGAACAGCACACCCACGATCGACAGCTTGCATCTCGACGCGGATGAAATCGAACGTCGCAAGCAGTTTGTCCGCGACCTTTGGGCGGGGAAGCCGCTGGACCACGTCCCGGTCTATATCAGCGTCGAGAATCCCTGCCCGCGGTATCCCATTCGCGAGCAGTTTTTGGACGCCGACAAGCAGTGGGAGGAGTCTATCACGGCGTTGGGTCTGGCATGGCGACATGTGCCGCATAACGACCTTGTGCCGGCCGTGCGGCCCGACGTGGGCTGTTCGTGTCTGGCTACGGCGTTCGGCGCGGAACTGTTTTGGGGTGACGACCCGAACCAAACGTGCGGTGTTAAACACGCTCCGTTGAAGCGTGTTGAGGATATCTTCAACTTGGCCGTTCCGTCACCCGATGCGGGCCAGTTGGCCGAAGGGATTCGCCGCGTTCACCAATTTGCAGAGGCTGGCGAGGGGCTTGTCAGCGTCTCGTTGCTCGACATGGCCGGCGGACTGAACGTGGCCTCGGACCTCCTGAGCGGCCAAACGCTCTACACCTCGATGTACGAAAACCCCGAGGCATTGGAGTGCCTGCTCGACAAGATTCAGCAGTTGTTCCTGGCCGCAATCGACCGGCAAATCGAGGCGGCCGGCGGCGTCGAGCGAATCACGAACACCGATTTTCCCGAGTATTGGTTCCCCGAAGGACACAAGGGGCATGTGTCGGACGACATCAGCGCGAACATCTCGCCGGCCAGCTATGAACGATTCAGCCGGCCGTTCCACAATCGCGTGTTCGAGCGATACGGTGGCGGCGGATTGCACAATTGCGGTCCCAACCCGTGCCTCGAAGGCTACCTGAGCCATAGCCCACCAATCAGGGCGATCGACCTGAGCTACATGTTCAGCAAGGGTGATCTGCCGCGAATCAAAAGGGTTTTGAGGAAACGGGCGTTCGTATACCTCGGCGATTTTCCCGTCGACGCGGAAGAAGCGATCGAGGCCTACCGCGGCATCATGGAATTGATGGCACCCGACGTGATCGTCGTGCCGCATCTTACCGTTCCCTTGAAGTCCGACCCTGGTGAGGTTTATCGCCGGATGCGGGTCATCGCCGAAGAGTATGCAAAACGGATGGATTGGGGCTGGGAGTAGACGATAACAATTTCGGATTTTGGATTCAGGCTACTCGCGGTTTCGCGGTGGAGAGATTCAATATGCGACAAATCACTTACGCGGGACCAGGCAATGACGCGACGATCTTCGCTGAAGACGCCGACCGCGTCTGGCTACGGCGGCTTTGTGGCGTGACCTGCGGCAACGACGGCGAAGAGACCGGACCGGCCGCGACTCAAGGGCCGGCTATTCTGATAACGAGCCTCGGGCGTTTCGAGGGGGCTGACTTTCACGTGGTTGATCGTGCATTCGACGCGCACACGGCCCGAGTCGTCTGGTCGGCCGCCGATGGTGCGTTGCGTCTGGAAACGACTTGGGCGTTCTGCCCGAAAACGGGCGTCGTCAGCCGTAAGGATCGCCTGCTGAACGTGGGTTCCGCTCCCGTAACTATTTTCCGTATTCAATCGCGGTTCGCCTTTCCGTCGGGTCGCTACGAAGTCTATGCCCAACAGAGCCGCTGGTGCAACGAGAACCAGGGGAAGTGGCTGGCTCTGCACGCCGGCAGCTTGCGATTCGGCTGCGTGCAAGGGCGCACAACGCAAGGCGGCACGCCTTATATGTGTCTGCGTGAGATCGACGCCGACCGGGGTGTTGCCTTCCACGTGTTGCCCTGCGGCAACTGGTCGATCGAGGTGACTGCCCGGCCGATCATGGATGTGCATCCTTTCGTCGTTGTGAATCTGGGATTGGCGGATGATGATTTGCGACTGGAGCTATCGGCGGGCGAAACGATCGAATGCCCCGAGGTTTTGGTCCAATTGTTGCCTGGCGGCGAGCCGTGCGCCGCGGCGCCGAATCTGCATCGCTGGCTGCGAGAAAAAGTTTGCATATTGCGGCAACCCGAGTTGCCGGTGGTGTTTAATACTTGGTTCGACCAGTTTGAAGTATTGGAAGTACCCCGGCTGCGTCAACAGTTGCAAGCCGCCAAGGAAGTTGGCTGCGAGGTGTTTGTGATCGATGCGGGTTGGTACGGCCCGCAGGCCGGCGATTGGTTCGCCCAGGCCGGCGATTGGCGTGAAAAACTCGACGGGGCGTTTCGGGGTGAAATGGCTGCCTTTGCCGACGAGGTTCGCGCGGCCGGCCTCGGCTTCGGCTTGTGGATGGAGCCGGAACGTTTTGGGCCCAACGTACCGGTGCGTCGCGAACACCCCGGCTGGTTCTGTCCCACGGAATCCGAGTTTGCACGGATCGATCTCACCATTTCAGCCGCCTATGATTATCTGCGGAATGAAATCTCGACGTTGGTCGAGACCTACCGGCTGGCCTGGATGAAAGTAGACTTCAATTTCGAGTTGGGAATGGACGCTTCGGGGGCGGAGCTATCGGGTTACTATCGCGCGTGGTATAAACTGTTGGATGAGATCCGTGCAAAACATCCGCAAACGGTTTTCGAGGGCTGTTCGAGCGGCGCGATGCGGCTGGATTTGGCTTCTCTGAGCCACTTCGACGGTCATTTCCTCAGCGATACGGTCAATCCGGTCGACATGGCGCGGATTTGGCAAGGCGCCCTGTTGCGATTGCCGCCAGGTCAGATATTCAAATGGGCCGTGTTGCGATCGATCGGCCGGACCATTCCGCGATATACCAAGTCGGTGGCCGATTCGCCGACGGCGATTGTCACGCCATGCGGCGCCCTGTGGGAACCTTCCGAGACGGCCGAACTCGATTTTATCGTGGCGGCTGCGCTGCCGGGCATGTTCGGACTCAGCGGCGATCTGGCCGGCCTGCCCGACGAAGCGCTTGCACGGCTGCGGGAGCATGTGTCGTTCTCAAAGCAATGGCGTAAGGCCATTAGCCGCTCGGTGGCTCATCTATTGACTCCGCCGGCACTGAAAACCGATCGCGAGGGCTGGGTCGCCGTGCAACTCGACGACCAAGAGAGCGGAACGGCCTTCCTCTTCGTCTACCGGCTCAGCGACGGTTCGGCCGCCAAACGTTTCGTGCCACGGGAGTTGGATGCCGATGCGACCTACGAATTGAACTGGCATGTCCCGTCAGGTCGGGAATCTCAGTCTGCCAAGGGCGCAGAGTTAATGTCCGAGGGTATTGAATTCACATTGTCTGTACGCTATCGTGCGGCAGTTATTGTGTTGAAAAGAGAACACACATGAAGAGAAAAACATGGAACTGAGGGGAGCGTTCACGGCAGGTTCACTGACGCGAACGCTGGCAGGCGATAGGAAGACCGTATACGAGAAGGCCAAAGATCGCGTGGCATCGCTGCTTCGCGACCGAACTCCGCTGGCCCTCCCGGACCTCCACCAGAAGTTGTTGTTCTCATGAAAATCCAGCACATTGACCTAGTTCATTTTTGCCACAGCGATTACGGTTTTACCGACCATCCTACGATCTGCCGCGACCTCCACAGACGGTACATTGATATCGCCATCGACGCCGTATTGGCGACCATGAGAGGTCCGGATGAGAACAGGTTTTGCTGGACAGCCGAAACGACACTTGCCGTCAGCGATTGGTGGTGCGAAGCATCGCCGGAGCGCCGCAACGAGTTTTTGCAGGCCATTGCGTCGGGCCAACTCGATGTTACGGCACTGCCGCTGAATCAGACCCCCACCCTCAACCGTCGGCAGTGGGAAAAACTGGTCCACTGGCTGCCGGAAGACCTGTGGCAGCAGGTACAGCCCCAGTCGGCGATCCAGAACGACGTGAACGGGATGCCCAGGGCCGGCGCTGTGGCCTTGCTGGACCGCAACGTCCGTTATTTGTTTACTGGGATCAATTCGGAGAGCGGGGGACCTCCGCTGAAACGCCCTTCGGCCTTCTGGTGGAAGATGCCCGATGGCCGCCGGATGTTTGTCTGGCTGGGTGACTCATATCCAGATGGGTACTCCTACTTCGAGCCGAACAGTTGGCGGCGCGGCCCGGTGCCGGAGGCGGCTGATACCCGCTACCGGCCGCCGCGACCCCACGAAATCCTGCCAACCGACGAAGCCTCGATGCGCAAGGCTCACCGGCATGTCGTCGAACGGCTTGGCCAACTCGAAACAGCCGGATATCCACACACCACGCTGCTGATCTCCATGACGAACGAGTGGCGAATCGACGGCGACCCGCCGTTCCCACCGCTGGCCGACTTTATCGGCGCCTGGCATCGCTTGGGCTTAAAGCCGACGTTGCGGCTAACCACAGTATCCACGGCACTGAAGAGGCTGGAAGAAGAAATCGGCGGCCGGATCCCGGAATTGGAGGGCGAATGGACCGACTGGTGGGCCAATGGCCAGGCCTCCGGTCCGCGCGAGGTGTCGGCTTGCCGGCTTGCCAAGCGGGTGGTCGCGGCGGCCGAGTCGAGCGTGTGGGGACCGCTGGACGCAAACGGCAGCAAGACCGTTGAAAAAATCTACGAACAGTTGTGTCTGTTCGACGAGCATACCTGGGGCCACATCAACAGCGTCGCTTTGCCGTGGAGCCTTGAAGTCCTCGGACAATACAACGAGAAGTCTCGCTTTGCATATCGGCCGCTGGCCCAGGCACAGTTCCTGCTCTCGCAGCGGGTTCGCGGCCGGCTCGCCGAGGCGGAGGAAGGATTTTACGTCATCAACACCTCGAAGCTGCCTTGGAGCGGTTGGGTAACGATGCTGAAGAGTTGTCTGCGAGACGAGTATCGCTCGGTGGAGGATACGATGACGGGCAAGCGGACGCCGATCAAACTGCGCAACGGCCTGCGGCCCTACGAGCGTCCGCAAAATCCTGGCGAGCTGACCATCGAAAACACGGCGGCAACCTTTCCCGACAACTGTCCGGAAATAGCTGCGCGGTTCTGGATGGAAGGACTCCAGGGCGAAGAAATCCGCCGACTGCGGTTGAGTCTTGAACCCGCCAAAGAGGAAGGCGCCGCCAATCTCCCTTTCCCCTTTGGGGGAGGAGCCGGGGGTGAGGGCGGCCCGACGGTTCAGGTCAACCAACACCAATGGCCCACGACAGCCATCTGGCCGGGCATGGATCGGCCGCTGTTCCAGCCGGGATTTGGGGACTTTCTATCGGTCGGTATTCGTGGCTTCGCCCCCCGCTGGATCGCCAGAGAAGTTTTTGCCACCGAGAATGACGCGGAGCGGGAAAGACTGCGTCAGGAGGTCTTGAAGGAAATCCCCGCCACTGCCGCAGAGCAGACAACCGTGGAACATTTCTTGCCAACCACCGCCTATACGCAGGTTCTGCACCATCCCCGACTGCAATGGGCCACGCGCCACCTGGAACTGTGGAACCACGAGCCGCGGGCGCGATTCACGCTGCGGTTCAACCGGATTTCGTGCGAAGCCCCAGAATTGTTCTTCGTGGCGTTTTCGTTGCCTTGTGAGGGAGTCTTGCCGCGCACGAGCAACGGCGGGATGCCCTTCGTCCCGTACCAGGATCAACTTCCGGGGAGTTGCCGGGACTACTTTGCGATCGATGGCTGGGTCCACTATGAAACGCCGCAGGGAAACTGGCTATGGGTCAACCGGGATGCCCCGGTGACGACCTTCGGCGGCCCGCAGGTGCTGGCGCGAAGAAATGACCCGCCCGAAGCAACCAACCGCGTGTTGGCCATGATTTTCGACAACCACTGGTTCACGAACTTTGTGGCCAACAGCCACGGCGCGATGGAGTTCCAGTTTGATTTGGTTTGGAAGGCGGCCGCGGACGGTCCAATTCCGGCTGAGGACCTGGCCGAGTCGCTACTGGCCGAGCCGCGAGCGATCATCGTCCCAGCCTGGAGAGACGATCCCATTGTTTCCCGGCACCTCTACCGGCCTTGAGCAAAGATGACGAGGTAATATCCGTCCCATGAAGAATTCTCGCGAATGTGAAGATGCTTCCGCCGTGCGCATCGGACTAGCGGCGTTCTGCGCCGATTGGTTCAAACAGGTGGAGTTGCAGACGTCGTCGAGCGATTTGGCCGGGGTGCTGCAACGCGACTACTCGCAGATGGCGGCATTTCTTAGCGGGTGTTTCGGCCAGGTTGTGGCGCCGGGGGTGATTTCCACGGTCGCCGAAGCTGCGCAGGCCGTGAAGGTGTTTCGCGATGCACAGATCGACGCCATACTCGTGGTGCATATCATGTGGAGCGAGGATCAGCCCTTACTGGAAATTCTCCGCGGCTGCCAAGATCTGCCGGTGCTCCTTTGGGACTACCATCCGACCGGATCCCTGCCGGCCAAGCTGACGGTGAACGATCTGTTTCGTCTCAGCGGTACGGTGGGCTTGCTCCAGGGAAGCGCCCCCATCAAGAAGCTTGGCTTGACTCCCCATATCATTTCCGGAACGCCCGGCGATCTGGACCTCCTCCAAGTTTTCCGTGAATATGACATGGCCTTGAATATCCGCAAAGGATTTCAAGGGATGCGGGCGGGCAGAATCTCCGGACGATGCGAAGTGATGACCGGGACCTACGTGGACGCTGATTCCTTGCGCACTCGCCTGGGCGTTTGCTTGGTGGAGATCGGCGCGGCCGAGTATGCATCGGTGTGCAAGTCGGTGGGGGCATGGCGCGTCGATGCATTTCGCGACGAACTGACCAGCCGGTTCGCCGTGGCCGACGTTTCCGCGGAGAGTCTCCGGCTGGCTTGCCGCAATACCCTGGCACTGGACGACCTCGTGGCCCAGTACGACTTGTGTGCCGTGGCGATCCAGGACTTAGACGAGGAGTTGCACAGGCTGGCAGGGATACGGCCTTGCCTCTGTCCGCCGGTCAGCACGGAGCGCGGCGTCGCCTTTGGCATGGAGAGCGATCTGAACACCACACTGGGCATGTTGGCAGCCATGAAGGCCAGCTCAAAGCCCTGCATGTACACAGAGATCTTTACGTATGATCCCAAGGAAAACACGTTGCTTATGGGACACGCCGGGATGCACGACCCGCGACTGGCGGGAGCCGACGGAGTGACCATCGTGCCGGACGAGGAATACCGCCACGTCGACCGGTGTGAAGGGGCGTGGCAGGAGTTCATTCTCGCTCCCGGACCAGTGACCTGCGTGAGCTTGTATGATGCCGGAGAGAGTTATCGGATGACCGTGTTCGAGGGCCAGTCCCTTGGACCGCCGCGCAGACTCCAGGGCTTTGCTCACGCCCTGGTTCGCCCCGACGTGCCTGTTGCTGCACTGTTGCCGATCCTGGTCAGCCGCGGCATGACACAGCACTTTGCCATTGCCCCAGGGAAGATTGCCGGCATTCTGGAAAAATGGTGTCGACTGAGCGGCGTGGAATTTCACAGGGAGACAAAGGGCTTTCGCTCGTGACTGCAATGACCAATCGCCAACGAATGTTGACCGCCTACCGGCGACAGCAACCCGATCAAGTGCCGGTCTCTCCGGAACTCTGGTACGACATGGGAATGCTGCTCGACAAGACTTGCACCGTGGAGGACTTCTGCTTTGGGCGATATCCGCTCTGGAGACTGCAACGCTCGGCACACCGCTTTTTTGGCTCGGCGGCCTGGCTCTGCGCCGGCCCCGGTGGCGGGGCTGTCAACGGGGAGATCCGCACCAAGCATTACTACACACCGACCGGAGAGTTGGAATTCCACTACGTCGGCCAGTGCTCCCAGGGAACGTTGGAGTGGCGAATTCGCACCAGCCGAACCTTTTACGACTGGATGAGCGAGCACCCCATCAAGGACCTCAATCGCGACTTGCCAGCGTTTGAGCAGTTGTTCCTGCCAGACGTGGAAAGCTTGGATATGACCGACATCCAAGACGCCCTGGCGGGCGTTGGTTCCGACGGAATTGTCACCGCCTATATCGGCGACTTGTTCTTCAGTTTCATTGCTTCTCACGTGGAAGGCGGAGTGGGCGTCGCCATCCTGGCCCTACTCGATGATGAGTCGCCCTTTCGAACACTCCAAGAGAAATATGTCCAGCGGATCAGGAGGGTTGCGGAGCGGATCATTGACCTCTGCGATCCGGAGATTCTGATGATCCACAACGGTTACTCCACGGCGGGCATCATCAATCCGGCCATCTACGCCAAATGGGATCTCCCCGTGCTTCAAGCGGCGGCGGAAATGGTTCACCGGAAGGGCAAGCTCCTGCATCTGCATCAACACGGCAAGTGTCGGTCCTTAATGGACTTGATCGTTTCCAGCGGCGTGGACTTGGTGGAGCCATTCGAGCGTCCTCCCTCTGGAGATACGCCAGATATCGGTTGCATCAAGGCGGCCTATGGCGACCGTATCGCCATCCGGGGTAATCTCCACGTCCACGATACCTTGCTCCGCGGCTCGCCGGACGACGTCGAGGCCGAGGCACGACAGTGCATCGAGTCGGCGGCCAAAGGCGGCGGGTTTATCCTTGCCTCTGGCGACGGCGTGATCGCCGGCACTCCCTTCGAAAACATCTTCCGGATGGTAGAAGCGGGTGAGAAGTACGGACGATACGTCTGAGTCTGGCGAATTGACATCATGGAGAAATAGCGATGGAACTGGCACGGTTGACCGTTCTCTCCGACGAAGAGATAAAACGGATCCATGAGGCGACGTTGGACATCTTGACCAACTGCGGCGTCAAGATTCTCTACCCGCCCATGCTGGCGTTTCTGAAAGAACGGGGCATGGCCGTGGACGGGCAAAACGCAATCGTCCGGTTTAGCCGTGCATCGCTCGAAGACGCGCTGGCCGGCACGCCGCAACGATTTGAAGTTTTCAGCCGCGACGGCCAGCCGGCTTTCGTTCTCGGGGATCGAAAGCCGAAGATCGCGGCCGGGCATAACGCCGTCTTCTGGGTAGATACAGAGACAGGCGAGACACGGTCTTCGACGGTGGCCGATGTCGAACTGTTTGCCCGCCTATGTCAGGAGTTGGAATGCATCGACATGATCGGCATCCCCGTGATGCCGCAAGACGTCGCTAATCCGCAGGCCACGTTGCCGTGTGCGGTTCGCGCGGTCATCGCCAACAGCACCAAGCCGATCTACTTTTCCACCGACAACTGCAAGGCGAATAGGGCATGCATCGACCTGTTGCAGGCGGCCTATCCGGGCGATCTCCAGCAGCAAGTCTATGGCATCAGCCAACTTTCACCCACAAGCCCGCTCCACTGGGAGCATGGCGTGTGCGAGGCGATCATGGACACCGCGCCCACGGGTGTACCGATTGCCATCCTGCCCGAGCCGATCGCCGGTTTTACCGCCCCCTTCACCTTGGCCGGGCTGGTGACGATGAACAATGCCGAATGTCTGTCCGGGTTGGTGATGATCCAGCTTCTGCGTCGCGGGGCGAAGTTTTTGTATGCCAATTCATGGACTACGTTCGACATGCGTTCGGCCGCGGCCCTGGTCGGTTCAACCGAAACGACGCTTTGCCGCATTGCCGGCGCCCAGTTGGCCCACTTCTACAACCTCCCGTGCCACACCACGGCCCCCAACTCGGACAATCACGCCCATGACGAGCAAAACGCCTGGGAAAAGACGTATAGTCAGTTCTGCGCCATCGCGGCGGGCAACGACCTGATCGTCAACTGCGGCATGTTCGCCACCGGCATGACGTGCAGCCACGAGCAGCTTTTGATGGACGAGGAAATCTCGGCCATGGCGCGACGGATCGCCGAAGGCATTTTAGTCAATCCGGAAACCATAGCCACCGACCTGATCAAGCAGATCGGACCGCGTGGCGAAGGCTATCTCACCTCCGAACACACGCTCCAGTGGCTGCGCTCGGCGGAATATCTCCAGCCGCGTCTATCGGTGCGTGGGAGTCGCGCCACTTGGGAGAGCCAAGGCGCGAAGGATACATACCAGGTTGCCCGCGACAAGGTTCGCAAGTTGGCCGCGATACCGGCCAAGCCGCTGCCACCGGAGACCATGGCCAAACTCGACGAAATCATCGCTTCGTTCTGAGCAGGGGTTCGCTTTGACGCATTACGATACAAAAATCGCGCATAACAGCACCCTGCGCGGTGCTGGAGTAGTTGTCAATCGCGGCGCAGGCTCCATAATCAAGGAAAGATGAAGCAAGGATTGGCGAAGTAGTTCGTTGAACATCAATAAACGTTGGAGAATCATCGTGGCGACCTTTGAAAAAACCCAATGCCCCTCCAAGTCCGTGCCCAGTTTGGGACCGTATCCCTCGAAGATCGGCAAGGAAGAACTGCTCGAAGTGTTGGACCTCTGGCAATTCACGCCCGAGATCAAACAGCAGATCACCGAACTTGTCGGGGCCGATCGGAATCTCCAGGGACCGCATTTGTTCCGCTACTACAATCCTCGGCCCAGTAAGGTCGAGGCATCGGAACAGGCAATGGCCAAATTGATTGGCTCGAAACACTGTTTGGCGGTCAATTCCTGCACCTCGGCGCTAGTGTGCGCTTATCGGGCACTGGGAATCGGGGCGGGGGATGAAGTAATCGTGCCGGCATACACTTTTTTTGCCACGGCTGCCACGGTTGTCGCCAGTAATGCGATTCCCGTCATCGTGGAAGTCGACGACACGCTTTGCCTCGATCCGACGGCGGTGGAAAATGCGATCACGAAACGGACCAAGGCCATTGTGCCGGTCCACATGCGCGGGGCGCCGGCCCAGATGGACGCTATTCTCGACCTCGCCCGTCGCAAAGGCCTCCCGGTGGTCGAAGACGTGGCCCAGGCCGGGGGCGGTTCGTTCCAAGGCAAGCGGCTGGGAAGCCTCGGGACGCTCGGCTGCTTTAGTTTCGACTACTACAAGGTTCAGGCCAGCGGCGAGGGTGGTTTTCTGACGACCGACGATGAGTGGCTTTATACCCGAGCGCAAAGCTGGCACGACACGGCCGCCTGCTGGCGTCCCGATCGTTATTCGGGCGAACGCAAGACAGGCGAACTCTTCTGCGGTGAAAACTACCGGATGAGCGAGCTACAGGGTGCCGTGGCCTTGCCCCAAATCCGCAACACCGACGCGATGTTGGCCGGCTATCGACGCGCCCTTCAGCGAATCAAGGATGCCATCGAACCCGTGCCCGGCCTGTCATTCCGTCGCGTGTCCGACCCGTCGGGCGATACGAGCATCTGCCTGGTTTTGTTCCTCAACGACGTCGAGACCACGCAGAAGGCCATGCACGCGATGCAGGCCGAGGGCGTGCCCGCCGGTGGAATCTACGATCAGAAGGTCCGCGATTGGCACATCTATACGTACTGGGACCACGTTATGGAAAAGAAGTGCGTGGCCGCCGACGGACTCCCCTGGAACGCCGTCGCCGAAGACCAATTGCCACGCTATGCGAAAGATATGTGTCCACGAACCCTCGACCTCTTGGGCCGGGCAATCATGATCGACATCAATTGGCACTACAGCGACCAGGACTGCGACAACATTGCCTTGGGAATCAACAAGGCTTTAGCAAGCTGTCGGTAGATCGCACGATGTGGGACTGCCGCGTTTTGGAATGGCCCTAAAGAAAGGAGCCCGTCATGGTAACTCTCGGCGTTTGCTTGGAACCAATCTATCCCTCACTGCCGGTCGAGGAGCGTATCGCTCGAATCGCCGACGCCGGTTATCGCTGTGTGGAGTTTTGGCATCCGGAAGGGACTTGGGATGGCTCGGATATTCGAACCGATTGGGCCAAGGACGCCGCTGCTTTGCAAAATGCCTGCAACCGGTACGGCGTTACACTGAACGACTTCGCACTCCATGCCTGGGATGGAAGCATAGGCGGTTCTCCGGTCAAGCCGCAAGACCGCGGCTGCTATATCGAACAGATCAGCAAGATGATCGCCTTCGCCGAAACGGCCGGCTGCCGCAAGGGAATCACACTCTCCGGCACGGTCGATCCCGCACTCTCCAGGTCCGAAATGCGCAAGCACCTGGAGGACGCACTGGCCGAAGCGGTGCGGATCGCCGAACGCGCCGACTTCACACTTTTGCTCGAACCGCTCAACACGCTGGTCGACCATGCAGGTTACTATCTCGATTCTTCGTCCGAAGCCGTAGAGATCGTGCGTGAGATTGACAGCCCCCATCTCAGAATCCTGTTCGACGTCTATCACATGCAGATCATGGAAGGAAACCTTCTGGCTACCATAGAAAAGAATATCCCGTGGATCGGACACTTTCACGCGGCGGGGGTGCCGGGCCGAGGAGAGCTTTTCGACTGCGAATTGAACTACCCGCACATCCTGGCAACGATCGAGGCGCTCGGCTACGACGGCTCTTTCGGGCTGGAGTACTTTCCCAAGCTGAGCGACCACGGCCAATCACTCCGTAAAAATCTGGAATACCTGTCCAATCGCCCTGCCCGGAATCCCTGAATCGGTGCTACAATGTAGAAGGTGCCGGACCGTCTCCAAGAGACCGCAAATCCGGACCATTCTGTCCCCCGGGGCGTGGACATGGCCGAACCTCGACGGATTGCGCTCTTGATGAGTCAGGATGCCGGTTTCCATCGGCAGGTTCTCCTGGGAATCCGTACCTATGCGGGCCATACCAAGCGGTGGCTTTTCCATAACGCGCCGCCCACACCGACCGTGCTTCGACCGCTGACCGAATGGAACCCGCACGGAATCATCGCCCACCTGGACGACGCCAGGGTCGCCAAGAGGATTCTCAAACTCGGCAAGCCGATCGTAGACACGGGTTGCGTATTAACAGGGCTGGGAGTTCCTGTGGTCGACGTCGATCATACAGCGGTTGCCAGACTTGCGGCCGAGTATTTCCTTTCGCGCGGCTATCAACATTTCGGCTACTTTGGCAGCCGTTTGGTCCACTACTCCCAGTTGCGGCTTGCCAGCTTTCGCGAGACTATCGCAAACGGCGGCTTCTCCGTCCACGCCTGCCACATCGAGTATCTGCCGCGCCTGCCCGATCAGACTAGTTGGAAAAAAGTCAACGTACAGGTCCGGCATTGGCTCAAGAAGCTGACCATACCGGTGGCGGTTCTGGCCGATCATGACGTAGCGGCTCATGATCTGGCCAACATGTGCCAGCTCCTCAATCTGCGTGTACCGGACGATGTGGCGATCCTCGGCGTGGACGATGATGAACTGGAATGCCAATTGGCATTTCCGCCGATTTCGAGCGTGGCAATGCCGGCTCAGCGCATTGGTTTCGAGGCTGCCAGGCTGCTGGATCGCATGATTTCAAACAAGTGGGTGCCCAAAGAGTCGATTTATCTGCCACCGGTTCGTGTGGTAACGCGCCACTCCACCAGCATGTTCGCCATCGATGAGCCGATGGTTACTGCGGCCTTGCACTACATTCGCAACCACCTTACAGAACCGCTCCGGGTAAGCACCATCGCTACAGCGCTGACGGTTCGCCGACGGGCCCTTGAACAGAAATTCCGCATATTGTTAGGCCGTTCCGTACTCGATGAAATCCATTGTGCGCGAGTCGAACGAGCCAAGGGTTTATTGGCAACCACCGACTTGCTGGTGTCTCAGGTTGCCGAGCAGTCGGGCTTCTCAACTCCTCAGCGAATGGCCACGGTGTTCCGCAAGATTACAGGTGTGGCGCCAGGCGACTACCGTCGCCAAACCCGGTGTCCTGGTACGGCGAGTTCTTGCAACCGAGACGAAGGAAAACCGAACCCCAAATAGATGACTGGAAGAACGCGGCCAAAGTGACCGCAGGCGAAGCCGTTCCGTCAGTCGTTCGACACGGCGGCCCGATGATCTTCGGCAATTTATGTTGTCTTGGTTCAGCGTGAAATGGAAACTTCGATTGGCGCATTTTTGCCATTTCCTGACTGTTGGTACTCCCTGGATGGCTGCGATCGTACCCGAACGTCTGGCGTCCGCGAATCCACCGTCCGTTCAGAGGGTCGCTTCCGGGCTCCGAAATCAAGGGGACCGGAAACGCGAAACGCCCGATGGCGGGCGTTAACTGGCGGGGCGGGTGGTTTCGCAGAAAACCGAAAAGCTCCGCTGAAAGGTTTCTGTCCCAACTCCTCATAGACATCCCCCTTCCCCGAGCTTCTTGGCGCAATGAACGGCTACCCTTGGAACTGGCAAGGAATCCTCCCTGCCTCCTAGGTGGCAGGCCGCAGGCTGATGAGTACCACGCCGTGGCGACCGACGGAGGCGGAGAACTGGCCCTCGTATGTACCCAGGTCCTTCTGCCGCCACAGGTCGCGGACGATCTGCTTACCGGTCACTCCCAAGTCGGACCATTTCACGGTCACGACGGCTTCGGCCTCGCCGCGGTTGAACAGCCCCGCGGCCTTTCTGCCGTCCTCCATGCTTTTGGCCCAGACCTCGCGGTGTCCGTCCTTGGCGTCGTCCACCGCGCCGCCAAAGCAATTCCAACTGTTCCAACCCATCGGCAGCGTCAGCGCGATCGAATCTCCGCAAACGATTCTGAACTTCCGTTGGGCCTCACCCAGGGCATTCTTAGCGCGGAACGTGACCACGTACTCGCCCGGACTGGCGAGCGAGCCGGTGATCTGGCCGCTCTGGGCGTCAACCTTCAATCCCGCAGGCAGACCATCCACGGCGAACTCCATTGGCCGCTGGCCCGTGGCGGGAATGGTGAACAAGAATGGCCGCCCCGGACGCACACCGAAGACCCGGGCCCCGTTAATGCGCGGCGTTGCCGGCGGCTTGGGTGTGAGGATCACAAGCTGCTCGCGCCGGGCGGGAGCTTCCTCGGCCTTCAAGGCGTCGGCCATAACAGCAACGGTCGAAACAATGACCCCACACGCGACTAAACCAGGCATGACGCGGACAAAGTAACTGCGGCCAAGGACAATAGTCGCGATTCCCATGAGACGCCTCCAACATTCGGCCGTGGCCGCCCAATCCCCGGCGCACGCCGAAGAATAAAGTCAAACGGCCACGAACGTGATTGTAGTTTGCCTCTGCGACAAAGAACCCCCTCTCTACCCTCAGCTCCCCGCCCCCCGCAAAAAAACGGCAGCTTCTCGAGACTTGGGCAACATTTGCCTCGCTCCAGGGGGAAGCGGCATTCCCGCCATTTCCCAACCCCACGCAGCCTTCGGTCGAATAAATAAAAAATTGTCGCTGGACGTGGAGTTGTGCTTATTATGTATAGAGGGAAGAGATATTGCCGCCTTGCGCTGGCACGCGCGGCGAGGCAGTGTGTTTGGGGTAATTCAACATGTCGGCCGACTCCTCCAAATTCTCCGATCACGAGGCTCGCACGCAGGAGTTCGTGCGCCTTCTTAGCGCCCACGAACAAGAACTGAGCGGGTACGTCGTCTCCCTGGTTCCACATTGGGCCGACGCGGATGAGGTTATTCAGGAGACGAAGCTCCGGCTCTGGATGCAATTCAACCAGTACGATCCAACAAAGGATTTTGGTGGTTGGGCTCGCGCCATTGCATATTTCATGGTGTTGGCGTATCGCAAGCGGTCGCAACGGGCCTCGGCCCGCTTCAGCCAACAGTTTGTCGACGTGGTATCGCGCGAGGCGGAATTGTTGGCAACGGAAGCCTCCCCGCTCCGGCAGGCACTTAGCGACTGCTTGGAGAAGCTAAGCCAAGCCGCCCGGGGACTGCTTTGGGCTTGTTATGCAGGAAATGAAACGATCAAGGAGGTGGCGATTCGTTTGGGCCGATCCGTGCGGGGAACGCAACGTGCGGTTGCCGAAATTCGCATCGACCTCCAGCGGTGTATCGAAGATGCCATGCGCCGGGAGGAATCGCGATGACCGATTTCAATTCGTCATTACCCGACGACCGCCTTCCCGAACTGCATGCCCTGGCCGCCGCCTCGTTGAGCGGAGAGCCATCGGACGAAGAGATCGCACGGCTAGAGCAACTGGTGTGTGAGGATCCAAAACTCTGCAAGCTCTATGTGCGATACATGTACATATCCTGGAATCTGAAGACCTGGGCAAAGTATCCGTTGCCAGACGACGCAGAGAAGCAGCCTCAACCGCTCTCTCAAGACGCCGGCGTCGTGCCGCTCGAACGCCTGACAGGCTCGGTGCCAATCGGTTTGCAGAACCCGTCTCGTCTCGGCTTCCTCGGCAGCGCCTATCACGGCACGGCGGCGTTCTTTTCCCAGGAATTGCCTTTGGCTTGGTTGATTACCACGGTGATTATGGGGGTGGCGATACTGGGGGCCTGGGCGTACAAAATCACCCATTACCAACATATCGCCGAGGCGCCGTCGCAGTCGGCTCCGTCGGAAGCCATGCCGGAGATGGTGTTCGTCGGCCGGATCACCGGCATGGTCGATGTAAAGTGGTCGGACGATCCCCGCTATCTGCCGCCGCCGGACTTCGCACACGTCCCCTTAGACCGCAAATACATCCTCGATTCCGGGCTGCTGGAAATCACCTACGACTCCGGCGCGAAGGTCATTCTCGAAGGCCCCTGCACCTACGAAGTGGAATCCACCGCCGGCGGCTATCTCGCGCTGGGAAAATTGACCGCGAAGGTAGAGGCGGTTGAAGGAAAAGGTTCAAGGTCCAAGGTCCAAGGTTCAAGGTCCAAGGCCGAGCCTTCATCCTTCATCCTTCATCCTTCCTCCTTAATCTCCGTCCGCACTCCCACGGCCGTCGTGACCGACCTGGGCACCGAGTTCGGCGTGGAAGTCGATCACTCGGGCGGCACCCAATCGCACGTCTTCCGCGGCAAGGTGAAGGTGGCGGTGTTGGCCGACGGTGGAAACAAAGGGGCCAGGCGTGAGGTGATTTTGGGCGAGAACGAATCGGCGCGGGTGGAGAGGGCCGAGGGCGCCGGGCAGATGTCGATCATCCGTTGCGCGGCCGGGAAGGCGCCGTCGGGTTTCGTTCGGGCGATGCCGCGGCCCAAGCCCGCCGTCACCGTCCGGATCGTCGAGAAGTTCGACGGCGCCGAGTTGGGCGCCGAGTTTGCGCAGACCCCGCCTGGACGATACGTAAACACCGGCGGCGCGGCCGTGTACCAACAACCGCCCACGAGCAATGAAAGGCAGTCGCGCGGCTACATCCACACCGTGGCGACCGACTTCAACGACCGCGATTTCGTATTCGAGGCGACGTTCGAGGTCCGTTTGAGCGCCATCGACGAATTACTGTCCCACTACATTTTCTTCGGCATCGGCGATGGTGTGCCCAATGCCAATCACTGGGACGAGGTCAGCATCGGGCTGGTCTTGGCTTTCACGGTCGACGACGGCCGTACCTTCGTTCGACTGTGCCACCCTGATTCCAAAGCCGACCACAGTCTCAACAAAACCGTGGGGGAGGTGACGCTCAGGGGTGCCCTGAAACCGGGAAAGTACCGGTTCCGGATGTCCAAGACCGGCAAGTGGGTGCGCTTCACGGTGAATACGGAGTGCAAGGGACCGTTCCACGCCGATTTTCACGGCCCTCTGATCGACCTGCCGGAAACCGCGCCGTTGTTGAATTCGACCAACAGCCGTTTGCTGGTCGGCACGGGCAACTGCGACACCATGACGGTCCGATTCGAGGAGTTGTCCGTTGCGTACACGGATACGGCCCGGGAGGTTCAAGAGGTGATCCATGCCGGCGATTCGCGCGCCGCCGTTCCAGACGGCGAGGCGACCGCCGGCGACAACGCCCAACAAGGAGGACGTGACAAAACCAACGAGAAGTAGAGAGTGCGAGGTTTGTTCGGACCGCGGATGGTCCGCACACGAATGAGCAAGAAAGTGCGCGACAACCGTGACGCGGGGATAAACATTGTCAACGTGTTGTTGGCGACCCGCAAACGGTTACGTTGGTTCAGGTATCTTTACTCTTGAGGAGATCGAGAAATGTTATCCAAAAAAGTATGTTTGTTCGTTCTCGCGTTGGGGATGATCGCTGTCTCGCAGGTTTCCGCCGAGATCATCACGTACGGAACCGAAGCGGAATTCAACGCCGCAACCACCGGCGTGACGAAGGTGGATTGGGAAGGCGTTACCCCCGAGGGCACCTACAAAGCGTTTCCCACGCCGTACACCCATGACGGCATCACCATTACGAGCAGCAACAATCTTTCTGCTTATGTACTCAACGGGGCGTGGACCCCCTTTGAAGGTACTGATTGGTGCGTGGCGGCTACGGGCGGTGGGGCGAAAGCGGGGATCGTTATTCCCACAGGCTATACGGCGATGGGGGTCAATTTCCACTTCGAGAACGAGCCCAACGAAATCGCCGGCACTATCAATCTGAGCGACGAAACAACGGTGGCTTTGTCGGTTACGGGGCCCGATCCCCTCGATCCGCACACGCCCGTCTTCTTTGGCGCCGTCAGCACGACGCCGGTCACGATTTCCTCATTCACCTTGGATGCGACCAGTGCCGGCGTGTTCTACAGCTTTGTCAGCTACGGGACGTCGACGGTGGTGCCGGAGCCTTCGACGTTGGCACTGTTGGCCACGGGCCTGATCGGCCTGCTCTGCTACGCATGGAGGAAGCGGAAATAACGCATGTCGTTGGGGTGGCAGTTTAACTGCCACCCCAACAAGATTTAGGATGTATGATTTCTGATTTGACTGGCGAACTCCGGCGTCGTCGCGAATGGTTTTCGCGACGACGCTCGGAACGCCGGTCATTCTCGGAAGTACAAGAACTCGCGACAAGGCGCTAGGGCGCAAAGAGAACGGACTCTTTGTCGTCTTCGCGCCTTGGCGTGAGATTTTCGGGGTTCGTTTGAGCGGCTTTTCCACTGAACCATGAGGCGAATGATGGATCGAATCAATCATAAATCAGAAATCAGAAATCATAAATCCACCGCCTTTACCTTGGTGGAGCTTTTGGTCGTCATCACCATCATCGGCATCCTGATCGCGCTGTTGCTGCCGGCGGTGCAGGCCGCACGCGAGGCGGCGCGAAGGTTGCAGTGCCAAAACAATCTCAAACAGGTCGGTCTGGCCGTGCTGAACTACGAGGAGACCCACGGCGTTTTCCCGCCAAGTTCGACGTGGGACGTGGCCGCGGGCGTGGACATCCAACAGGGCAACAATAGCCGGCTCGGCCCGAATTGGGTCGTCCTCGTACTGCCGCATTTGGAGCAGCAGGCCGTTTACGATGCCTTCAGGCTGCCCCGCTACATCACCGATCCGGCCAACGCCGCCCCCCGCGGAACAGTCCTCTCGGTAATGCTTTGCCCGAGCGATCCGAATAATCGCACACCCTTTAACGGCTCGACCAACAGCGGGACCAGCCAACTGGGCGACGGCTGGGCCAGGGGCAACTACGCCGCCAACGCCTCGCTGGCGCAGATGAGCGACACCTTCTGCATCAATTACGGCGGCGGCGTACTGAATTGTGCCGCCTACGCCAAGTCCTACGGCTGGAAGAGCGATCGGCTGCGGGGCGTGATGGGCGCCAACACCGCCCTGCGGATGCCCGAAATCCGCGACGGGACGAGCAACACCATCCTGCTCGGGGAAATTCGGGCCGGACTGTATACCGGCGACCAGCGCGGCACGTGG
>CBDAFL010000230.1:0-10919 GCA_965195225.1 uncultured Thermoguttaceae bacterium | reverse complement strand
TCGCGAAGCAAAACGGCCGGCTTCCACCCGAGACGCTGCTCGGCCAGCGAAATGTCCGGCCGCCGCTGCGTCGGATCGTCGATCGGCAAGGGTTTCCGGATGAGCTTCGACCGCGAGCCGGTCAATTCCAGGACGAGTTCGGCCAAGTCGAGAATCGTGAACTCCTCGGGGTTGCCGAGATTCACCGGCCCGACAAAATCGTCCGGACCGTCCATCATGCGGATCATTCCATCGATCAATTCGTCGCGGTAGCAGAAGGAACGCGTCTGCGAGCCGTCGCCGAAGATCGTGATGTCCTCGCCGGCCAGCGCCTGACGGATGAAGTTCGACACCACGCGACCGTCGAAGGGGTGCATGCGCGGGCCGTAGGTGTTGAATATCCGCACAATGCGGACGTTGACCCGGTTCTGGCGGTGGTAGTCCATGAAAATGGTCTCGGCCGCCCGCTTTCCCTCGTCGTAGCAGGCCCGCGGGCCGATCGGGTTGACGACGCCGCGGTAGGACTCGGGTTGGGGATGAACTTCCGGGTCGCCGTAGATTTCGCTGGTCGAGGCTTGCAGCACCTTGGCCCGACACCGCTTTGCCATACCCAATATGTTGATCGCTCCCATCACGGACGTCTTCATCGTCTTGATGGGGTTGTATTGGTAGTGGCCCGGGGCGGCGGGGCAGGCCAAGTTGTAGATTTCATCGACCTCCAAGAAGATCGGCAGCGTCACGTCGTGACGGATCAACTCGAAGTTGGGACAGTCCAGCAGGTGCGAGATATTCGACTTCTGGCTGGTGAAGAAGTTGTCCAGGCAGATTACGTCGTGGCGGCGTTCGATCAGCCGTTCGCAAAGGTGTGAGCCGAGGAACCCGGCCCCGCCGGTCACCAAAATTCGTTTTATGGAAGACACTTGATCGACCTCGGTGCGTGTAGTCCGCCGGCTAAATGAGTGACGCCATGCAATCCTACCACAAACCGCGTTATGACTCGTCGGCTAGTTGAATTAATTGTGAGTGTCCGGGAATAATTTCATTTAGCCCGCCGTGAATACACGGCGGGGAAGAGCGGTTGGACACACCACACCGTGCCCCGGGTGTATTCACCCGGGGCTACATAGCTGTTTTTGCGAGCCAATCCCACTTAATTGCAGACGGCACACGCCGCCGTTAGGGGCATACATTTATTATCGAGAAAATTTGGCGATGGAAGCTCGATCCAGTAAACTCGAAGTAGCAGGTATCTGCGTGTTCCGCGGGACGGATTATGCCGGATACAACAATATTGCCGGTACCGAGAGTAATCTATCCCAGAGGCAGAGTGTGGTTTTCCACGTAATTGGGCGTACTATAGACGTTGCGACGTAGAGTGATAGTGTGGTAAACCGAACGTAATGGAGCAGGAACAGGCCGCCCAGCTTATTGGGCAATGGTGTCCCTTGAACGACGAAGCCACGGTTTTTCTGGTGGACGACGATTCGGCGGCGCTGAGGGCATTGACGGCGACCGTGAAAGTCGTATTTCCTCACGTCGAGGCGTTCTCCTCGGCGGCCGGGTTTCTAGCGGCCTATCGTCCCCCTAAACACGGATGCCTGGTGCTCGACGTGGCCATGCCGGGTATGAACGGGCTCGAGTTGCAGCGGAAGTTGATCCACGAAAAGATTACCCTTCCGGTCGTCTTTGTCACCGGCCACGGCAACGTCTCAATGGCGGTGGAAGCAATGCAGATGGGGGCGGTCAATTTCCTCGAAAAGCCGGTCCAAGAACAAGAACTTTGGGACAGCATCCGCAAGGCGCTCGATTTGGACTTGCAGAACCGTCGTCGTCGCGCCCGGCGGCAGTACGCCGAGCAGCGACTCACTCAGCTTACGCCCGGCGAGCGTGAGGTGCTCAATTTGATCCTCGAGGGCAAGCTGAACAAGGAGATCGCCACTGAACTCGGTCTCAGCACCCGCACCATCGAGGACCGCCGCGCGAAGCTGATGAAGAAAATGGAGGCCAAGTCGCTGGCGGAGTTGGTGCGGATGGCGATGACGCACTAGAGGCTGGAGGCTATAGGCTGGAGGCCGTAGGTTATGCTTAAGCATAACACAACATCAAGGTCCAATTTGTTGTCTTGAAACATCGCCTCCAGCCTACAGCCTCCAGCCTACAGCCTCACTCCTCCATTTCCGCCATCAGCATTTGGACGTCGTCCCATACCTGGCGCTTGGCCGATGGGTTTCGCAAGAGGTAGGCTGGGTGGTAGGTGCAGACGACGGGGGTGCCGCGATAGTCGTGAACGCGGCCGCGGAGCCGGCCGATCGACTCGGTTGTGTCCAGCAGGTTCTGAGCGGCCACCGACCCCAGGCAACAGATGTAACCCGGCTGAATGATCTCCAGTTGTCGATCGAGGAATTCGCGGCAAGCGGCGGCCTCGGCCGGCAGCGGATTGCGGTTGCCCGGCGGGCGGCAGCGGAGAATGTTTAGGATGTAGACGTCCTCGCGGCGCATCTCCATCCCTTTGACGATGATGTCGGTCAACAGTTGCCCGGCGCGGCCGACGAACGGTTGCCCTATCCGGTCTTCGTCGGCCCCCGGCGCCTCGCCACAGAAAACCAGTCGGGCACAAGGGTTGCCTGCGCCGAAGACGGTTTGCGTCCGCGCGCTGGCCAATTCGGTGCAGCGGGTACAGGCGGACACTTCCCGCGCAACCTCAGCCAGGGCGGCCGCGGCTGTGTTGCCCTTGACCGTATCGCCCTCCGGCACGGCCGAGCGTGTCTCTGCCACCGGGGGGGTATCGGGGAGTTTCCGCCCTTTCGGAACGTGCGTCACTCCAGCACCCTCAAGCCCCTCGAGCCGTTGAATCATTGCTTCCTTGGTGTTACGTGCCATAATGATGTTTTTTGCTTGTTGATTGCCGACCGCTAAACGGGTGGAACATTCGTTTTCCGGAAATTATTCCGATTTCAACAAAAACGCCCCGTGACTAGAAAACAAACCCGAACACAATTATCATAGAAACTTATGGGTGTTCCGCAAGTTGTGATCGTCGGCCGGCCCAACGTGGGTAAATCAAGCATTTTCAATTGGCTTGCCGGGCGGCGCATTGCCATCGTCGATCGCGCCTCGGGCGTTACACGCGACCGAGTCACCCACCTGATGGAGGTTCACGGCCAATTCGCCGAGTTGGTCGATACCGGCGGGATGGGTATCGAGGACGCCGACAACCTTACCGAACAGATCGAGGAACAGATTCAGGTGGCCGTCGACTCGGCGCGGGTCGTGCTGTTCGTGGTCGATTGCCGCGATGGACCGACGCCGCTGGACCAGGAGGTCGGCAAACGGCTGCGCTACCTCACCGTTCCGGTGCTGTTGGTGGTCAATAAGACCGACGCGCCGTCGCTGGACGCCCATGCCGACGAGTTCTACCGTTTCGGTCGAAAGATGATTCGCGTCAGCGCTCATGAGAACCGCGGCAAGGCGGAGTTGATGGACGCGATTGCCCAGCGGTTGCCCGAGTCTTCGCCAGACGATCCCACGCCGTCCGAGCCGGTGATGAAAGTGGCCATGGTGGGGCGTCGGAACGTGGGTAAGAGTACGCTGGTGAACACGTTGGCACAGGCCGAGCGGATGATAGTCAGCGAGGTGCCGGGCACCACCCGCGACAGCGTCGACGTGCGGTTCGAGATGGACGGCCAGTCGCTGATGGCCATCGACACGCCGGGCTTCCGCCGCACAAAAAGCATCAACACCGACGTGGACTTCTACAGCACGCACCGTGCCCAGCGAAGCATTCGTCGGGCCGACGTGGTGCTGATGTTCTTCGATGCCACTCAGCGGATCGGCAAGGTGGACAAGCAACTTTGCGATTACGTTTCCCAGCAGTACAAGCCGTGCATGTTCGTGGTCAACAAGTGGGATCTGCTGGTGGACACGATGCCCACCGAGAAATGGGTGATCTATCTGCACGACACCTTCCGCACCATGTGGTACGCGCCGATCGCCTTCATCACCGGCAAGACCGGCAAAAACGTCAAGGCGATGCTCAACCACTCGCGGATGCTCTTCAAGCAGTCGCTCTATCGCGTGACCACCGGGCGGTTGAACCGCGAGGTTCGTGCGGCGCTGGGAAAAAATCCGCCGCCGCTGTATCGCAATCGCCGTCCGAAAATCTTTTACGCCACCCAAGTCGCCGCGCAGCCGCCGACCGTCGTGCTGTTTTGCAGCGATCCGAAGGCCATTTCGCCGCAGTATCAGCGTTACCTGCTGCGGGTCTTCCGCGACGGGCTGGAGTTCGGCGAGGTACCCATCAAGCTCTATCTCCGCCGGCGGACGCAAGACGACCGGCGCGACGAGATCGACGGCAAGCTGAAGGGCTGAGTGCTTCTCACTCGCTTATAGTGTTTGTCCGTGGTCGGCTTGGATTTCTTGAATATCCGCACCGGCCATCCCCCTGGCTCTTGGACAAGTGCCCCAGAACCACTACAATGGCGGTTTTCCGTTCTGAAACAGTGGCGGCCCGGCGGCCGTACCCGAAACCATTGTTGGAGAAGTCCCATGATCGTCGGCGTACCAAAAGAAACCAAGTTGGACGAATATCGCGTCGGATTGCTCCCGGTGGGGGCCGAGGAACTGACCCGCGCCGGACACACCGTGCTGGTCGAGGCTGGGGCCGGACTCGGCTCGGGACTGACCGACCAGGATTACATCGACAACGGAGCGGAACTGGTCGATAGCCCCAGCGATCTGTACGACCGGTCGGAAATGATTATCAAGGTCAAGGAGCCGCAATCGGGTGAGTTCCCGCTGTTGCGTCGCGGGCAGATCATCTTTACCTACTTCCATCTGGCCGCCGATCGGCAACTGACCGAGTCGTTGGTCAAAAGCGGCTGCATCGCCGTGGCCTACGAAACCCTCAGCGATGGGCACGGCCGGCTGCCCCTGTTGACGCCGATGAGCGAGGTGGCCGGGCGAATGAGCGTTCAGGAAGGGGCGAAGTATCTCGAACGCCCGCAGCAGGGACGCGGCATCCTGCTCGGCGGAGTGCCCGGCGTCGAGCCGGCGCACGTCACCGTCCTCGGCGGAGGCGTGGTCGGATCGAATGCCGCGTTGATCGCCGCCGGATTTCGCGCCAACGTCTGTCTGCTGGATATCAACATGGACCGGCTCCGATATCTCGACGAGGTCATGCCGTCCAACGTTACCCAGTTGTTCAGCGACCGGCACACCATCCGCGAGCAACTCCGCAAGGCCGATCTGGTGGTCGGGGCCGTGCTGGTGCCCGCCGCAAAGGCGCCTCGTCTGGTCGCACGCGAAGACCTGAAGCTGATGAAGCCGGGCAGCGTGATCGTCGACGTGGCCGTGGATCAGGGCGGCTGCGTGGAGACGACCAGGCCGACTACCCACAGCAACCCGACCTTCGTGGTCGACGAGGTGTTGCACTACTGCGTGGCCAACATGCCGGGCGCGGTAGGGCGGACCAGCACCTTTGCCCTGTGCAACGTGACCTTGCCCTGGGCGTTGCAGATTGCAAATCGTGGCCTTTTGCCCGCCGCCGAGGCGTTGCGACCCGTGGCCACCGCCATAAACATCCACGAAGGAGAAGTCACCAATCGACCCGTGGCCGAAACCTTCGACATGCCGTACAATCCGCGGTTTGAGAAGTAGAACGCTAGTGGCTAGTGGTCGGTTTCTGCCGAACTGACCACTGACCACTGACCACTGACCACTTTTTTCAGGGAGGATACAATGTCTGAAACCGCTTCGCCCCTGGTGGGCATAGTGATGGGTAGCGACAGCGATTGGCCGAAGATCAAGGCCACGGCCGCCGCGCTGGACGAGTTCGGCGTGGTATACGAGCTTCACGTGATGAGCGCCCATCGGACGCCCGATGTCGTTCAGCAGTATGCCTCGACGGCCATCGAGCGAGGGCTGAAGGTGATCGTCGCCGCCGCCGGCGGGGCCGCGCATCTGGCCGGCGTGGTTGCCTCGCACACCACCTTGCCGGTGATCGGATTGCCGGTCCCCACCGAGCTGGCCGGCGGCCTGGACTCGTTGCTGTCGATCGTGCAGATGCCCGGCGACGTGCCGGTAGCCACAGTCGGCACGGGCGGCGGCGGACCTCGCAACGCCGGACTGCTGGCCGTCCAAATCCTCGCCCTCGGCGACCCGGCTCTGCAAGAAAAACTCGCCGACTTCAAGCGAAAATTAGTCGGCAAGGTCGGCGATAAGAACAAGTCGTTGCAGGATGCTCTGCGAGCGGTGAAGAAGTAAACGAAATCCAATAGCCGGGGGCAAACTGCCCCCGGTGGGTTGTGGCAAACAACAGAAAATAGCCGGGGGCAAACTGCCCCCGGAGCACTGCGAGTGGAACGCACATTCCGGGGACAGTTTGCCCCCGGCTATTGATTATTGGCGTTGTTTCCCGCAAGAGGAACTTTGCCATGCCCTGCTTTTTATTCACCTATCACGCATTCGGAACTTGGATGCCGGATCGCAGGGAGGGGTTTGTGCGGCGAAAGCAAGGTGTTCTGTCGCCCGATGTTGTATTGGCGGGACACTATCGACAAAGAGCCAAGGAAGATGAAGTCGTATTCGATTTGAACCTGCAACTGTTGTTGATCGAGGAAATCAAAATTGCTTGCCAAAAACAACGCTACCGAGTTCACTGCATCGCCACCGAACCGACCCACGTTCACGTATTAACGAGTTGGCCCGACGATCGAACGTGGCTGGTAATTCGATCCGGGTTGAAAACGTCGTTGAGCCGTCGGCTGAACCGCGACGTGCAGCGGCGAAGGAATTGGTTCGTCGACAGTGCAAGCCGAAAACAAGTCAAGGACGACGACCATTTCGACCATTTGATCAATGAGTATCTGCCTTCCCATCGAGGCTGGAAATGGCGGGAAGGCGCGGAGCCGTTTTTGTAGACGGCTGAAGAAGCTTTGCAAACAGAAAGACAATAGCCGGGGGCAAACTGCCCCCGGAATGTGCGTTGCCAAGTCTAGCGGCTGCCGCTGCGGCTGGCCGCCGGCTAGGGCCTCGGTGCATTTTCGGACCGGTTCTGAAATCTCACAAATGGTAGCCTGAAACTCACTTTCGGAGGACTGCTTTATGGACCCCGGCGTAATACTTGTTGTGCCAGCTCTCGTTGTACTTATTGTCGCCATCAACCAATTGACACGGACGCTACAGCGTGAGAGTTCAAGAGATCAAGTCCTATTAGCCGAAATTCGCGACAAGCTTGGCCAATAGAATTACAAAGATACGGATTAGCCGGCGGCTAACAGCCCTCGAAACCATTGGCATTGGCAACGCACATTCCGGGGGCAGTTTGCCCCCGGCTATTGGTCTATAATCAAACATCGCTTTCATAATGGACATCTCAACGATGAAAAACGTCCCAACCCTACAATGGATCGGCAGCGTCGACGGTCATCTGCGGATGATCGACCAGACGAAGTTGCCGGTCGAGTTGGTCGAGATCGACTGCCGCGACGTGGAAACAGTTTGTGAGGCGATCAAGTCGCTGCGCGTGCGCGGGGCGCCGGCCATCGGAATCGCCGCCGCATACGGGGTGTGCCTCGGCGTGCAAAACGCCCTCGGCGCCAACCAAGCGACCTTCTTTGACCGGCTGCACGAAGCGGCCGATCGTCTGGCCGCAAGTCGGCCCACCGCAGTCAACCTCTTTTGGGCCTTGGATCGGGTGAAGCAGACCGCTTCGCGGTTTCGCAACGGCCCGATCGCCGAGATCGCCACCGCCCTACTGGCCGAGGCCCAAGCGATTCACGAGGAAGACCGGCAAATGTGCCGGGCGATAGGCCGCCACGGGGCCGAACTGATCGGCGACCGCCAGGGAGTGCTGACCCATTGCAACGCCGGCGGGCTGGCAACGGCCGACTACGGCACCGCGCTGGCGGTGATCTTTGCCGCCGCCGAGGCCGGGAAAAAGCTCCACGTATTCGCCGACGAGACCCGGCCGCTGCTCCAGGGCGCAAGGCTCACCGCCTGGGAACTGCAACGGCGGGGCATCGACGTGACGGTGATCTGCGACAATATGGCCGCCCAGGTGATGCGCGAGGGTCGAATCCAGGCCGTCGTCGTCGGCGCCGACCGGATCGCCGCCAACGGCGACGCGGCCAACAAGATCGGCACCTACGGCCTGTCGGTGCTGGCCGCCGCGCACGAGATTCCGTTCTATGTCGCCGCCCCGAGCAGCACGTTCGATCCGTCGGTCGCCTCCGGCGAGGAGATTCCGATCGAACAGCGTGACCCGCGTGAAGTGACCCACGGCTTCGGCCGGCAGACGGTGCCCGACGGAGTGGCGGTCTACAACCCGGCGTTCGACGTGACCCCGGCGGAGCTGATCGCGGCGATAATCTGCGAGCGTGGCGTGATCCAGCCGGTCAATCATGAGACGATTGCCGCCATGCTGGCATAGATTCGCAACCTTGTTCCCACGCGGAGCATGGGAACGAGGGTGAAAAGCCCTTGTTCCCTCGCGAAACCGCAAGCGGTATAATTCCTCGAATGTACGAAACCTTCGAGCATACCGCCGACCTGGGGCTTCGTGTCCGCGCCGCCGGGCTCGACGAGTTGTTCGCCGAGGCCGCCCGGGGACTGTTCTCGGTAATGCTGGCGAACCCGGACGCCGTGCGGACGAGCGAGGAAGTGTCGTTCAGTCTCGGTGGAGAGAACGTCGAGGAGTTGCTGCACGACTGGTTGGCCGAACTGCTCTACACGTTTCATGCCCAGCGCTTGGCGCTGGCCGAGTTTCATGCGAACGTAGAGGCTTCGACGCTGACCGCCACGGCCCGGGGCGAGCCGATCGACCTGGAGCGGCACGAGATCGACGTCGAGGTGAAGGCGATCACCTGGCACGAATTGAAAGTCGAACAGTGCGACGGCGGATGGATGGCGGAAGTGATCGTGGATATTTAGTAGGCCGGGTCGAGACCCGGCGGATTTTTTGCCGGGTTGCAACCCGGCCTACGGAGCGAATCATGCCAAAACAAGGCTACGCCGGGCCGCTGGAGCGGATCGACGACTGCTGCTGGCGGATACCGCAAAGCTACAAATCGGGGATGCGTGTCGAGGGGCGAATATTTGCCGACGAGCGGTTGATGGAGCATATTCGCGCCGATCAGGCCCCGGAGCAGGTGGCCAACGTGGCCTTTTTGCCCGGCGTGCAAATGGCGAGTCTGGCCATGCCCGACATCCATTGGGGATACGGTTTCTGCATCGGCGGCGTCTCGGCGACCGATCCGGCCGAAGGCGGCGTGATCTCGCCGGGCGGGGTGGGCTACGACATCAACTGCGGCGTCCGACTGGTACGAACCAACCTGAACCGCGAAGAGGTGCAGCCGCGCTTGGGACAACTGATGGATGCGTTGTTTCGCGGCATACCGGCCGGAGTGGGAGTCGGCGGGCCGTTCCTCTTCGACCACCAGGAGCTTCGCCGCCTGTTGGCCGAGGGATCGCCGTATCTGGCCACCCGCGGCTGGGCCACGCCCGACGACCTCGAACACACCGAGAACGGCGGCGGCCTGGACGGCGCACAGCCCGACTTCGTCAGCGAAAGGGCCATCAAACGTGGCGGTGGCCAGTGCGGCACGCTCGGCTCGGGCAACCACTTTATCGAGGTCCAAGTAGTGGACGAGGTGTTTGACGAGCCGGCCGCGCGGACGATGGGCCTGGCAAAAGACCAGGTGTGCGTGATGATCCATTCCGGCTCGCGCGGGCTGGACTATCAGGTGTGCGACGACTCGCTGGCCGCGCTGCGCAAGGCCCCGGCCAAGTATGGCATCGAGTTGCCCGACCGGCAGTTGGCCTGTGCCCCGGTCCATAGCCCCGAGGGCCAGGAGTATCTCGGCGCGATGCGCTGCGCGGCGAACTACGCCTGGGCGAACCGGCAGTTGTTGATGTGGCAGACGCGCGAACTGATGGCCGATTTTTTCGGCCGCCCCTGGGAGTCGCTGCAAATGGAGCTGGTCTACGACGTTGCCCACAACATCGCCAAGATGGAGGAGCACGAGGTCGAGGGGCGTCGGCTGATGCTGTGCGTTCATCGCAAGGGGGCTACCCGTTCGTTCCCGGCCGGACACCCGGACGTGCCAGATCGCTATCGTCAAATCGGCCAGCCGGTGATTATCCCCGGCGACATGGGCCGGGAGAGTTGGGTTCTGGTCGGTCTGCCCGGCAGCATGGAAAAGACGTTCGGCACCTGCTGTCACGGGGCGGGCCGGGTAATGAGCCGCACCGCCGCCATCAAGCACGCCCAGGGCCGGCGGATCGACCGCGAGTTGGCCGAGCAGGGCGTAATCGCCAAATGTCGGAACTGGAAAGGGCTGGCCGAGGAGCAGCCGGCCGCCTACAAGGACGTGAGCGTGGTGGTCGACGTGGTCCACCGCGCCGGTCTGGCCGGCAAGGTCGCCCGGCTGAAGCCACTGGGAGTGGTGAAGGGATAAAGGCAGCAGCCACGTAGGTTATGCTTTAGCATAACGAATCGACAATTCCTGCGGATGTTATGCTGAGGCATAACCTACGACACTGCGACATCCGTTTAGTGGCCGGGGGGGGATTGCACCCCGGCAAGAATCGCAGTATAGAAATGGTTTGCGGAGGTAATTCCATGCGAGAAACCTCGTCATACAATATCTTGCCTCGTGTCGGGCTAACGCTTTGGTCGGCAATGTTCCTCGGTTTTTTGGGCTGTAGCCCAGACTCCGAGGGACCCATTGGCGCCGCCACATCGACCGTCGAGCGGACGGCCCCTTTGCAAGGAGAAAAGAAGATGACGCTCACGATTACCAGTTCGGCTTTTACCCAAGGGCATCCGATCCCGAAGAAGTACACGGGCGAGGGCACCGACGTCTCTCCGCCGCTAAGCTGGTCCGGGTTGCCGGAGGGAACCAAGGAACTCGCGTTGATTTTCGACGACCCGGACGCCCCCA
>CBDAFL010000229.1:0-2263 GCA_965195225.1 uncultured Thermoguttaceae bacterium | reverse complement strand
TGATGGTTGCTCAGTCGTATAGCGCCGACTTCCTCGGCGAGTGTTGCGCGTGCATGCTGTCGTCCGCTGCGAGGTCGACTGGCGCGCCTCGAAAGCTCTTCAGGATCACCAGCGTGAAGCCACTTTATGTTGTGTCGTCCTGCCACCAGCGTATGCCCAGGTCGAGCAGAAGCAGGCGCAGGTCGGACTTGCTGCGCAAGCCGAATTTTATGAGCACGTTGTGTATGTGAGACTTGACGGTCTCGGAGGAGATCACCAATACGTCAGCGATCTGGCGATTGGTTTGCCCGCGTGCAGCAAGCCAGGTTACCTCCTGCTCGCGCGGGGTGAGCGAGGCCAGGGCATGCTCTGCGTGCACCCGCATCGTCTCCTGCTCCAGACCGCGCTCCAGGATGTCGTTAACTAGCATCTCCGGCGAGCGGGAGCGGGCGCGCGCGGCGCGGCGCAGGCGGGTAGAAAGCTCAGTGTTAACATCGATGGTCAAGCGTAGAGAAGGGAGTACGGCGTTTTTTGGAGGCCGCTTGGCAGGTTGCCGGAGGGATCCGAAAACACCACCTTGGCGGGGTGGTGCTGGGGCTTGTTCCTCGCAGTTGCGTTCCCGACGAGAAGATCGGGACCTACGCTCGAACCACACGATCGACTCCCTGGCGCTGCAGAATGGACGGCGGGGACGCCGCTGGTAATTCGATTATATAGAACAAACGTTCTGTTGTCAAATAGAAAGCCGTGTAGACCCCTCCGGTATTCCCTGTTAGACTCGGCGCAGGATTGTCGTGTGGGGCATAGAATCGCTCAGGTAGTGCGATGATTTTCGCCGGTTGTGCGATCTTGAGGTACAGCGATGGATCATAATTCTCCTGCAGACAGCAAACACCGGATGTATGGTTATGGCCAGCCATGGCCTTATACCCGCGTGGTGGCGGCATTGGTTCTCTTCCCGGCGGTGCCGATGCTGCTGCTCTCCGTCGCGACTCTGGCGTTGTTTTACGTAGCTCCCGGGCGATTCGGGAGCTTGATCGCGCGTCTTCCCGGGGAATCGTTCATCCGGACGGCGCTTGTCTTCGCACCGGCGACGCTGTTTGCGATTGTGGTCCTGGCTGTCCTCTACGCGGTGGAGAAACCGCGCGCCGAGATCGAAATTCAGCCTGTAAAGATCCAGCCTCGAAAGCGCAGTCTGCCAGTCGCAAGGACGGCGGGGATGCTGATGCTGATCGCCGCGCTCCCTGCGTTTATGTTCTCCCTCTCTGTGTGGGCACTTTCCTTTGTCTCACCTTCCCGTTTTGATCGTCTGATCGAACCGTTCCCGGGAGAGACATACTTGCGCGCAGCTACACCGTTCCTGCCCTGGATATTTTTTGCACTCGCTCTCATCGCGGTCCTGCTTCTATTATCTTTAGAAGGCGGGAAGGATGATGTAGAAAGCGACAAGGTCGAGGCTACTGAGGCGCGGCTTGCGCAGGGGGTACAAGAGCCCAGGCGCTTGATAGACTATGCGGTCAGCGTAGTCCTGTTCTCGACAATTCCCGCGCTGCTGGGATCTCTGACGGCATTGGCGTTCTATTACATTCAACCAGAGCGGTTCGCGCGCGCGATCAGCCGTCTTCCGCTGGAAAGCCTGGTGCGGGCAGGCCTGCTTTTCGTCCCGCCGACTTCTTTCATTGTGGTTGTTCTGGCTGCGATCTTTCTCCTGCGTCCCCGATTCACCGCGCCTATACGCTCACTGGGTGTGGTTGACGGCGGTGTTGTTGAGAAACCCCCGTTGCGTTCGACACTGGCTATGTGGGTGTTGAGTGCGGGGCTGAGCCTTTCAGCAGCGCTGGGCTTGGGTTTACTGGCTGTGATAGCGTACCTGCTCTTACGTTAGCGGTGATCTTGATGATTGAATTTATTTCATCGTATCCGTTCGTGCTTGCACTCCTCGCTGCCGCATTGGCCGAGTTCAGTGCCATCCTTGTTCGGCGGACGGCGCCCATAATCGGGAAATGGCTGTGGGGGTTGGCCGGGGTCCTCTCGGTCCTGTCCGCGGCCGGTTTTGTTTGGTCATTCATTTGGGCGGTATCTGTGCAGACTCCCCAAAATCCGCCTCCCCCGGTAGTATTCCAGGCGATCGGCATGTTGATTGCGGTGCTTGGAGGAGTTCTTCTGGTCTGGTCGATGATCTCATTAGAGCGTCAAACCATCTATGCTTGGCCCGGGGCTCAGTTAATTACGAAAAGCCCGTATGACTACCTGCGCCGGCCGATGGGGGTAGGGATTGGATTGA
>CBDAFL010000228.1:0-1231 GCA_965195225.1 uncultured Thermoguttaceae bacterium | reverse complement strand
GAAGGTTTCAACAACAAAGCAAAACTGACGATGAGAAAAGCGTACGGCTTTCGGACAGCGAAAGCCATCGAAATCGCCCTATATCACCAACTTGGAGACCTCCCTGAGCCAGAATTTACCCACGAATTCTGGTGAGGAGGCTGATTTTTAGACGGTGGTCCGCATCGCAAAGCTGCGAGCGTATCAGCAACTCAAAACGAGCAAGTTCTACTAAGGCATCGGCCGCATCGGGGCAGGTGACCAACTGCTCCTGCAAAGAGGCCAAGTCGTCGTCGCTGGCCACGTCATCGAGATAGCGTCCGAGCAATTCGTCGTTTGGCAAGTTGTTGCTCACGAAGCTTTCTCCTGCTGGACCCGACCGAGTCGGCGTTCCACGCAATCGAACAAACTTGTCCGTAGGCGCAAGAGGGTCTTGCTCGTCGCCGCGGGCGAGCTACCGATCGCCTCGGCGATTTTCCAGACGGGCAACCGTTCGACATAGCGCAACACAAGAATGCGCCGGAACCCTTCGGATAGCGGCTTCATGCATTCCTCCAAGGCGTCGAGCGATTCGGCGGAATTCAACGGCTCGCGACGTTGAAAAGCATCGAGAACCGCTGCGATCACCTGGGGTGAGAAGGGCGTGGGCACACGCCCCGAACGACCTCGATGCTGGAGCACCTTATTGGCGGCGATACCTCTCGCCCAGGCCCCGAAGGAACGATTGGGATCGAACTTGTTAAACTTCTCCCAAAGGGTCACGGCCGTATCCTGAAGCAAGTCCTCGCGGTCTTCGCAGTTCCGCACCAGCGAAGCCAAGAAGGCCCGCAGATCGTCCTGATGCGCGAGGAACAGCTTTATGAACTCAGCGTGCGTGGCCATGATTACTATAGTATCCTCCCTCTACTTCCTCTTTCCAACTTCCGACGCCAAATCGGACAAAAATCTCGCGAAAATCTTCGCAACACCACGAACGGGTGGAATGCCGCTTGTAAAGTCTCAAAAAGATGCCAGTGCGACCAGCGAAAAATGGTGCGTTCAGGGGGAGACAAACCCACTGGGGCAAGAGCCAAAGCCCTGTAGCTTGGATGGCTTTTCGGCACGTTCGGCCTTGCGGATCGCGCCGACCACCAGTCGTTTGACGGCCCAGCGGACAACTGGCAATTTGGCAGTCCGCCAGCCACGGCGTTGGGCCTCGTCCAGCAGCCAACCGACAATCTCATCAAGATGCTCTCGGCAACCAGAAGGGCCC
>CBDAFL010000227.1:0-11117 GCA_965195225.1 uncultured Thermoguttaceae bacterium | reverse complement strand
TTCGCGGTATGCGTTGCGGGTAACGGCCCCCATGCCTTCCGCCTGTTGTGCTGTAAGCCACTTCTCCAAGTCAGTGCCCGAGAGGTCGCCCAGCCGTCCGAAGCCACAGTCTTGCGCCACCCGGTTGATTCGGGATCGGGTATCGGCAATCTGCCGGGAAGTTACTCCCTTTGCCCGTTGGTGGTCGATGAAGGCGGCGATATGGTCGGCCAGCGGTGCGCTTTGATGGTCGATTACCGCATCCTCGGCGGCAGTGATAACTTCACCTTTTACCAGTTCGGCCCGACGTTCCAGCTTGCCGAGTATGGATCGGGCGGCCGATTCGTCCCGGCAGCCGGTCGCCACTTCCCGCACAATCCCCGAACCGTCCCGAAACTTCGCCGTATAGGTCCGGGCGGTAATCACCAGCCGGTCGGTTCCGTCTCGGCCCGTGGTGACGGATGTCGTCCGGCGTTTTTCCTTGGCGTCGATCCACTAGGCAAGGCGTTGCCCCTTGCGGACGATGATCTTAGCCCCCGCCGGCAGCGGCTTGGTTGCGGTCTTCTTGAACACGGTGCCCATGATTTCGCCTTTCGTTATATCCGGCTTCTGGCCGGTTACTTCGCTTTTCGTTTCCTTGTTTGCTTCCTCAGTGTCGGCCGCGCCAGGTTTTTCGGCGCCGGTTCCGGCGGCTTCGCGTCGGGGTCCGGCACCAGCCGAAGCCCCAGGTAGGCGGCCAGCACGTCGGCCACGTCGAGCCGTAATGACGTTTCGCCATTCAGGAAACGGAGAATGGACGAAACCACCACCCCCGTATCCTGGGAGATTCGGTAGGCGGAAAGTCCGCTTTCCTTGATTGCGGCCTTCAGCTCGTCGGTCATTGAAGATTTTGGTTTGCTTTGTTTTTTGCTCATGTTTCGCTTTTTAACATACATCGGCTTTTCTGTCAAGTAGCTTTTTTCTCAACCGCGATTTTTTTCTTTCTCGATTGCCGTTTACTCGGCTTTCACCATCATGCGCAGCCCCAACATCTCGAAGGTTTCGCCGAAGGCGTCCACCACGATCGGTAAGTCCACTGTCCGGGCGTAAATCGCATCGTGGAGGGTGACAATCGGGAACCGCCCGACGAGTCGAGGGGCTACGTTCTCGACAACCAACCAACTCTCCAGCCTTTGCAGCGTCCTAATCAGTTCCCCATGATCCGCCCGGTTGATCCAGCGCACAAAGCGCAGAACAGAAGGAAAAGCGCTTCGGAACACTTCCTCGAATGGGCTAGGGTATCGTCCGCGCTTGGCAAGCACGTCCCGCATCAGGAGCAGCTTGACCTTCTCTCTTGCCTCATAGGGATCGTCGGGAAGCGCAACTCCGGCGGCCGTGCAATCGACAACCAGCCGGTCGTAAAGTGTTCCCGACAATGCGGCATCCTCGAAAACCGCGAAGTCGTCGGCGAGAATCGGCATGCCCCTGTTTTTGTTTGCTGACAAAGCCACCAGTAAACCAGACAGACCGGACCGAGAACGGCGGCCGACCGGCCGGCGGGCCAGGGAGTCCAGCAATGTACTCATATATGTGGGAACATTTCGGCGGTTTCCGAGCCTGATTAAACCCACCAATAGTGTGGGCTGCGCGCATCGGATGTCCGCGCCGCCGATTCCCTCCCCCGCCAAGCGAACAGTCTTGCGAAGTTCGCGCTTCAAGCCGGTTAGCCCGTTGAAACATCGTCCGGTGTCGCATACCGAAAACTTCAGTTCGGCCCGCTTGATGTCCTCGATTAGAACGCGCTGACAGAGCTGCGCCTTGACATCCAGCCCGTTCAGAATCGCATCGGCGGCGGGGAGGATCGTCAAACTCCGCTGGCTTTGCGCCAGTTGTCGGTGAATCGGCAACCACTGCAATGATTCCTCTCGTTGCAAGCGTTCCCGTTCCCTCTCCAGCCGCTCGATAAGTTTTCGGTCCCGAAGTTCTACCAGCTTGTAATTCTGTCCCAAGGTCTCTTCCGTGAGCCTGTACCCTTTTGCCTTCACGCCCGCGAAGTATGGGGCGGGCTGGTCTATCACGTCGGCGTCAACCAGCGCCCGCACAACTTCGGGCTGCGTCCGTTTGCTCATTATCCGCCGAAGGATTTTCGAGTGGAGTCTGACGTAGCCGCGATCATCCGTCTCGCCGTGTGCGGTCTTGGTTACGATGGTATGGAGAAACCACCGCGCATCGTCCCCGCGCCGGCAGAGACGTGTCGGAAGCACTTGTTCGGGGTCAAAGCCTGCCGGAACTGCAAGCAGCGTCGCATTGACCGACCGCCCCAAACCGGCGGTACTCATCAGCCTCATTCCTCGCCCCTCCACTTTCCGAGTGTCTCTAGCATGACGCGCCGCACACCCTCCAGCTTCGCGGCGTCGGCCTTTTCTTGGTCAACCTCATGGTTAAACACCTCCACATCAAGCACGCTGTCTATGGCCTCTTGCAGCACGCTCTGGAGTGTCTCCGGCGGCAGGGCTTCCAACTCCCATGCGTCATCGCCGTACTTGTCGGTAAAGCGTTGGTAATTATTAGAGTCTTCCTTGGCCTTAAGCGCCTGCGGCAAGTCGAACTCTTTTGCTTGATCGGCGGTCAGCGCCACCTTGATGGGCTCGATCTCCTCGATCCCGAAGTCATCCCGAAGAGAACGGGCGAAGGAATGGGCAATCTCTTCTCCGTCGGGATCGAAGTCACTCAGTATGAGCAGCACCAATCTATCCTTACCGCTCTTGCGAAAGCGATCGGCTAAATCGTAACGTGGCCGCAACGAACAGAAGCCGCGCCCGATGGTTACGGGTATGCCATACTTCGCCGCCACTGGCCGGATGATCGGTCCGATGGTATTCTTCTCCCCGACGATCTCGATGTGGTCGGGCTGGCTTTGCATCAGGTCGCGCCAGTAGCCCTTACAGAACCCATCCACCTCGCCCCTAATGAAGCCTTGCACGTCGTCGTGAACCTTCCATACCGTCACGGGTCGGGTAGCGTCCTGAATTATTTGCATCGGGACGATCCCGGCGACACGGGCACGGGTCAGCAGTTCGGTCAGTGCGTTGTAGCTCTTCTTGTCGTTGCGATATGTCGAACCCGGTTTGCTAGCATGGATCAAAGCCGGATCGTTCAAGTGGCCATAGTGAATCTGCCGGACACTCACGGGCCAGAAGTTGCGGAGACCTTCGATGATCTTATTGGTGGCCTCCAAGAAGGGCCACTTCGCCTTTGTGATACTGGCCCTCTTTTTCTCTCCGCGAAGGGTGAATGAATCCAAATTGAGACTAGACTGATTTTGCCGATGCTCGACCAGTGTTTGGTAGGCAACGGCGGGGTCCGCTGATACGATTTCCTCCCGCAGCTTTTCATCGAACGTCTTGACCCGTTGCCGGTTGCACTCTCGCAACAGCCGCATGAATCGGTCGTGGTCCTCGTCTTTTCGGAAGTCGAGGACTCGGCAGGGCAGCGAATCCAAGCCCGCCAGCTTCGCCGCCGTAAGCCGACGATGGCCCGAGACAACGAAGTAGTCCGCAGTCAATTGCGGCGGCTCCTGCACGCCGTGGCATTTGATGCTGCATGCCAGGGCAACAATCTCGGGATCGGCGGGATCGACTGGTTTGTAAAGCTGCTTGTTCTCGGGCGATGGCCGGATGTCGGCTATCGGAACCTCTCGAATTAGGTCTTGCCTCGATTTTCCTCGATTCCGAATCTTGGGGCGTCTGTGTCGTGGGGCGGCAACTGTTCCAACAGCCATCATGCACCCCTTTTCACGGTTCGCACGGGTTTGCACCCACCAGCGATCCATTCTTGGATTGCGACAGCCGACCATCTAACCAAAGCCCCAAGTTTGACCGGGCGCGGCATTTTCGATGCGTCGGAAAGGCGGTAGACGTGACGTTGCGAACAGCCGAGCATTTTGGCAACGGCTTGCACGTCCAAGAGCTTGGCGGAAGGTTCCGCAGAAAGAATAGCACTCATTTATGATCCCTTTCGACTTTTGTTCGCGGTCGGCAAAGCGTCAACCGCATAATCAAAATTAAAAGGGTCGGATAGGACGAACCCGAAAAGAAAAAATGTCCGAGGCGCAAAAATGTCCGAAGGGGTGACAAAAAAAGCCCTGTCGTGCAGAGCTTTGACGGTAGTGGTCAGTTCGGACGGATTTTTATGGTGCGCTATTGCATTGTTTTTATGGACCGTCGTTTTCCGGTACGTTCAAGTCGTTTACGATGTCGTTCCAATGCTTTTTTCACGTCGTCCTCATTTATGCCCTTTTCTTCGGCAAGGTCGGCCTTCGTTTTGTACCTCCCCATCCCGTTTGCCCAATGCTTCGGAAAGCCGCTTGTCCGCTTTTTGCCGCTCCTGCCTTGCGGTTCGCTTCTCATTCGACTTTGGATCGGCCTTGCGTTTCCGCTTTCGCGGTTTTTTTGGGCGGCATTCCCGTCGTTCCATTCGCTTTTCTTCGGCTTGGCTTGCGGTGGTGTAGCTGAGTATTGACGTTTACCCCAAACCCTCTCCTTTTTCAGCCAAGCCGTCAACAAGTCCGGGTCAAACCTGGGCAACGCTGCCAGGGCGCGGCGTATCTTCGGGTAATCCTGTCGGCCGACCGCATATATTCCCGGAATGTTCGCCTTCCATTGCCCGGTCGGTCCGTTAGGACCGGGGCCAGGGCCAATAAGCAAACTACCGAGAGAATCTGCCACGGCTTGCAGCGTTCGATCCGCCAGGGCGTGCGCCGTGCCATGATGGGATTCACGCACCACGCCGCCGAAGTCCGCCGGCTGGTCTACCGCGCCCGCCAGAGCATCCTCCACAAAGCCAAGCCCCGATTGTGCCTCCGCGAAAGATTCCAAAAGGCCGTGAACCTCTAGCACCGGGTCTAGTTCTTCCTCGTTGTATGCCCATCGCTGTAGCGAGGCAGTGTGCCCGACGCACCGCTTCACCGCGCTAGACACTTCATCAAGATCATCCTCGAACCGTTCGGGATTAGAGTCCGCCATTACATCGCCTTTCTATACGGGTTGTCCCGAACCGGTCGGCGCGAAAGGCGAGTATCCCGCCGCGCCACCCCGAGCCGCTTGACCGGTTGCTGACCGGCCGTCCCGATATTTCCCCCACTATACCGCCGCCACCCAGCCTGGGAATTGCCTCCCGTCTCCGTCGCCTTCAGAAAGTAGACCGTTACCAGCGGCAGCAGGGACTTACCGGCATTGGATCACAACTTCTTGATTGCGGCTCCAAGTTTCTCTACCAAGTCGGCAAGCCGACTTACCGCTTGGTCTTTGACGACGAGCCTTTGCCCCACCGTATATGTTTGGTCGCCCGATTTTTTGATGTATTCTTCATCGACGATGCCTTCTCGGTGGGCGAAAAGGTGTCGCTGCTGGAAGTACACCCGCAGTTCCCGCAACTCATCCGCAGCCAATAAGTCTTCGTACCCTTTGCCTGTCGCGTCGCGCCACCGCTGACTCGAATCGGCGAGATTCTGAAAGAGGTTCCTACGAATTGGAAATGACGACGCATTCGGCCTCGCCAAAAATGTTGCTTCTGCAAACCGCTGAAATGATGCCACCAGTTTAACCAAGCCGTTTTCCAATATCTGACGCACCGTGTCGGCAGCGGTGTCGGCGTCTGCCGCGTCTGTCACGGCTTCCCGAATCGCCGGGACGCTGGCAATGCTTACCCGTACTGTTTGTACGGCTGTCGCAAAGGTGCTTCGCGCGGAATTGTGGCCGCAGGCGGGGCAGAAGAATGCCGCGCCGATGGCGCTGTATCGACAGCCACATGCCTCGCAGGTGTATTCCTGTCGCATTGCCTCCGCAACGTCGGGAGGGACAAGAATCGATATCGGGCCGGGTTTGTACGACATCGACATCGTAATCAATCCGCCCCTCGGTTGTTGTCGGTTGAATAGCTTCGCGTCTTGTTGCATAGCATCGTCGATCACACTCAACACATGCGCCATCGCCGCGCTTTGCATATACACTGCTTGTGGTTCCGTATTCCATTCCGTGCTTGGAGATTCATTCCGGCACATTGGGCAGAACACCACTTCATCACGAACCTTTTCCTTCCAATCGTCGAAGAGTACCTTGAACTCTGCCTGACACTTTTCGAAGGGACATAGACGATCAAAATATCCCTTCTCGTCCAAGGGAATCTGGATCGGAACCTGCACGCCCTGTTCGAGTTCACTTGCCTCGCGCATCAATTCATCAAACATCGTTACAGTTCCCCCTTGAATGCCTTGTCGAGAACGGAGGGGAGCAGGGCGTCGAGTTCGGCGGTGGTTTGGGTATGCAATGCCTTCAGTGAATCCACCTTCGCCTGCAAGGCGTCGAGGTGGGCAACGATTCGGCGCTGCTCGGGTAGCGGAGGTAGCAAGAGGCTAAATCGCCGCACGTACTTGATGTTCAGGTGCGGAGAGGCGGAACCCTTTATCATCGGAGCAAGTTGCTCCTCTTGGATGTGCGGGGACAACCATTGGTACAGCAGAAACTTCGGCCAGACTTTCTCTTCGTCCACCCGCAACATCATAACACGTTGTCCGAGGCTGCAACGCTCTCCCTCTTGGACTATTCCGGCCTTGCCCGTGCCACCGCCTTCCCGCACAAGAATGATGTCGCCCGGCATGGGTTCAGACCGGCGGGTTCGGCGTTGATACTCCGCCTCTGACGTTCGCTTCGCTCCGGCGACATTCAAGGTGCCCCATCCCACATCGGGAGACCGAACCGTTGGAACACCCTCGTCAGCGTAGACCGGATTGGAATGGAGGCAGTCCACAATTGAAGAACAAGCCGATTGGAGAGCGGCAACCTCACGGTGCCTACCCCGGTCAAATGCTTGCCGCATGGCCGACGCGGAAATGCTCCGGCATCTTATCGAGGCCAAGGGAGTTTCTCAAACAGAGCTTTCCGACGTCACGGGAATAGCAGATTCCACTATTTCCGAAATACTTAAGGGCAAACGTTCCTTAAATCGGAACCACATCGGAAAACTGGCGAGATACTTCAATGTGTCTCCCGAGGTGTTTGCCTTCTAAGTTTCCGGAGGTTGAGGGTTCGATCCCCTTCGACTCCACTGTTCGCAACTCGTTGACAGCCGTTGTCCCTTACGGACGATGATTTTCGCCCCGGCTGGTAGCGGCTTCGTAAACGTTTTTTTGTAGACGGTGCCTATGAATCGCTTTTCGTTTCCTAGTAGGTGTTCGTCGCCTCTCTTACCACCAGAGGGTGCAAGCTGTCGCGATAAGCAATACGAACAGCACCAGCCCCAAGCAGCCCGACTTCTGTCTCTGTTTTGGAGCACTTTCGACCCACTCGGCTACCCGCGTCCTTTTGGGCACTTCGTCGGCCGACACTGGCTCATATTCGCATTGGCATGTGTCGTACCGGCACCCGTCATACGGCGGAAGCATATTAGGCTTGGCTCTGGCATCTTCCAGCGTGACCAACAAACCTTGCAGGTGGGAAGCGTGCGGACAATTAGGACCGATCTTCACCAGATAGCCGACCGTATGCTTCTCTTTGAATTCCCGGCGAAACTCCTGCTCATCCTTCCAATCGTCCCGGATGTTAACCTTGACGTTATCACGCTCTTCCTTGAACCATTCCTTCTGGTTCAAATCGCCCACCTGTGATTCGATCAGAAACTTGCCGCAAATGTGATAAATCGTCTGACCGCAATGCGGACATTTTTTGGTTCGCTTTGGACGCGGCCCAAACAGCTTGCGGCAATAGGGGCAAGGAAAGGTCTTGCCTGACTGCTTCTCAACCTCTAACAGCCGGTCAATCAGTTGCGAGGCTTGTTCTTTCGTTAGGTTGGCCACATCCCTGTGGCCGAGAGCGCGAAGGAATTGCTTCTGTCTGGTGGTGGCGTTGCTCATCTCTTGGGCCCCGTCGATCTGGTCGGCTTTTCGGTGTCGGGGTCCGGCGCCGAAGCCCCAGGTGCGTGGCCAACTGGTCCGCCTTGTCGAGCCGTAGCGACGTTTCACCATCCATAAAGCGGATGATGGACGAAACCACCAGCCCGGTATCCTTCGAGATTCGATAGGCGGAAAGTCCACTTTCCTTGATTGCGGCCTTTAGCACGTCGGTCATAGTAGATTTCGGTTTACTTCGTTTCTTGCTCATGTTTTGCTTTTTAGCATATATCGGCATTTTCGTCAAGTTACTCGGCGTACCCTACGCCAACCCAAACGCATCCGTTTTGCCCATAAATCGAAGAAATACAAAAATAAAGGTGTCTGAACTATTTTTCGGAAAAATTGGCTGTTGGAGCAACGCTCACCCGCCGAAAATAGCTCTGACACCTTTACCCCCTTTATCCCCCTTGGCGGCGGTGATATAATTACTTTTGGAGGCAGGTAAAAACAATCTCTCTTGAAAGGCGGACACAATGAATGCGGAAACCGTCAGAGAAATGTTGAACGGTCGGCCTTTTGAGCCGTTTGAAGTTGTCATGTCGAGCGGAGAGCGGCACCTTGTAAAACATCCGGAGTTTGCGATCCTCATGCCAAGTCGGGTCATTGTGACCGA
Source organism: uncultured Thermoguttaceae bacterium (assembly GCA_965195225.1). Lineage (GTDB taxonomy): Bacteria > Planctomycetota > Planctomycetia > Pirellulales > Thermoguttaceae > JAHIKV01. Next base: position 2,598 of record CBDAFL010000227.1, on the reverse strand, counting down.
TCCGGTCGCGGACCGCGCGGCGATACTGTCGCTAATACACGTCACCGAATTGCGGCCGGTACAACCGCAAGCATCGAACTGATCTTCTCCGGCTTGGAGCCAGTCCCTTTTTTCAACTCTTCACTGCGGAAGCCTGTTCGGTCATCTTGGCCAATTCCGTGTGGACCATGTTCAGCAGCGTCTGAAGAAAGACCACGACCATCGGGCCGACGAGGATGCCGATCGGCCCTAGCGCCTGGACCCCGCCGAGCACGCTTAGCAACGCCAATAGCGGGTGCAGGTTCGAGCCGCCGTGCAACACCATTGGCTTGATCAAGTTGTCGGCCATCGAGACGACCGTGCAGCAGTAGATGGCCAACAGCACGGCGGGCAGAGTGCGGCCCTCGACGGCGAACAGCCACAGGCAGACGGGTACCCAAACGATCGCCGCCCCCACGAACGGCACCAGCGTGAACAACATGCTCAGCGCGGTCAATAGGAAGACCGAACCGATGCCCGCCACGAGGAACCCCGCCCCGGCCAATAGCCCCTGCACAAACGCCGAGAGCAGCGTGGCCACGATCACCGTGCGGGTGATGCCGTCGAACTGGTCGAGCAACGCGCTGGTATGGTCGTCTTCCAACGGCGAGAGCCGCGAAATCGCCTGCAACATGGCCGGCCCGTCGGCGAAGAAATAGTACGTGGCCAAAATCATCACCAGCAGGCCGAGAAGCGTTTGACCGAGAAACTGCGTGGTGCGGAGCGCCAGGGGCGCAACAAAACTCCGCACGCCGTCGCCGATGTTCGTCATCAGGTCGTTCGGATCGATTTTGATACCAACTCGATCGCCCAGTTCTACCAGTTTATCGCTGGCCCATTTGGCGAAGGCGGCCACTTCTTGGGCTTCCGTGTTTCCCAAGGTTTGCCCGTCCGGCGCCGACGCATCGGCCGCGACGTTGCCGGCGGCGGCGGTGCGGTAAAGCGCTTGGGCTTCGTAGCCGGCCTCGGCCAGCAGCAGCAACAACGGGACGAGCACTATCAGCAGGATCGATCCGGTGGCCAGCAGGGCGGCGATCCGCTCGTGCTTGCCGCATCGGCCGCGGAACCAGCGGTGCAGCGGTCCGAACATGACCGCCAGCACCAGGGCCAGAAACAGCGGCAGCAAGAAGCCGGACATTACTTCCAGAAACAGGCCGCCGATCACCAGTAGAATTACGACCAGCACGACGAACGAGACGATTTTTGCCACGGTTGGTCTCCTGTTTGTTCGGGGGGCGGTATATTATGGGTTGAGTTTAGGGTAAAACGTTTTGAGGGTAAATAGGCGGTGGCCGGAGCGTATTTCAGTTTTCGTGTAGCGGGCGGGCTTGCCCGCCGTGTATTCCGCCACGAGAACTCTATTGCGAAGCCGCAAGCGGCTCGTAAATGCAAGATACGAGGTCGTTGCAGATGAACATTACGCTTAACGATCTTATTTCGCCGGAGGTTTCGCCCGAGGTGTTGGGCGACGGTTTCGGCTTCACCGAAGGCCCGGCCGCCGACGCCCGAGGAACCGTCTACTTCTCGGACGGCCGCAACGACTCGATCCACTGCTGGGAAGAGGGGCGGCCGGTCGCACTGTTTGCCGACGACAGCACCGACGCCAACGGCATGATGTTCAACACCGATGGGGAGCTTTACGTTTGCGAGGGCGCGGCCCAGCGCATAGTGGCCTTCGACGTATCAACCAAGTCCAAACGAGTGCTATGCGACGAAATCGACGGCCAACGTTTCAACGAACCGAACGATCTGGCCATCGACCGCACGGGCGGTTTCTATTTCTCCGACCCGAATTATCGACACCGCGGCCAGCCGACGACGATGAAAGAGGACGTGTACTATTGCTCCAACGGTGGGCAAGTCGCGCGGGTCTCCACGATCTGCCGCAAGCCGAACGGAGTGCTGCTTTCGGCCGACCAGCAGACGCTATACGTTGCCGACAGCCGCGGACAGTGTGTCTACAGGTACGACGTGGCCGCACCCGGACGGGTTGCCGGCGAGCGGCCCTGGATCGAGCGGCTCGACGCCAACCCGGACGGCATGACGCTCGACGAACACGACAATCTTTACGTCTGTTGCGGCAAGGCGGGGCTGAATATCTTCGATCCGCAAGGTCGTCCGATCGGACGGATCGACGTTCACGCTGCCAATTGCTGTTTCGGCGGCCGCGACTTTCGCACCCTCTGTATCGCGTCGGCCGAGCGGTTCATCGGCCTCCGCGTCAAGGTTGTGGGAATGAAACCGCTGCCGTTTCGGTCGTAGACGGATAGTGCCCTAATTTGCTTTGTTGCGACTCAGGTTGTTGAATAATCCGGACAAGTTCAACCGTTTCGAGGCAAATCCGACCGATTTTTGGGCGTAAAAAGCGGTTTTTGCACCCGCCATAGCCCCTAGCGAAAAAAGTGCGTAAATACCGGCGGCCAGAAAACAGCCTTTTTATAGGCGTTTTCGGCTGGTAGAATGACCTCGTTACGCATACCTCGCAGGAAGGGTGGGTGCGAAAAAGTCTTGGGTATCGTCGCCACAACCCGATGTTGTTATTCAAGTTAAGGTCGATTTTCCGGCCTGAATTAACTGGAA
>CBDAFL010000226.1:0-27592 GCA_965195225.1 uncultured Thermoguttaceae bacterium | reverse complement strand
TGTCATGCCAGTTCAACAATTTTCATAAAAATCTGAAATGATGATCATCACAACCGTTGACGTAAGTCCCTATTTTTCAACACCAATATGATAGCAATGATAGCGGATGCATAATCCTGTGAACTGCTGGGCTATTGTCACGCGCCCCTACGGGGCGAAGGCGGAACGTGGAACAAAAGAAGGGCCGCCCGTGTGGGGTGGCCCTTGGATTGGTTTCTCTCTGCAGAGGCGACAGTGCAACTGTCGCCCCAACGAAATCGCTTAGCGGGTGATGATGTCGTGGATCGCCTGGCGGTTCTCGGGCGACCAGGACTGCCGGCCAACCGGTATCCTCCGCCGCCGCCACACCCTCATCCCCAACCAGCTTCCGGCGCCAAGCAAGCACCACACCAGCACGCTGGCCGGCTCGGGAATGGCGCCAATCCACGCACTGTCGTCGCCGCCCCCCACACTCAATATATGTGCCGCCGATTCGTAAGCGCCATGGCCGCCTCCACCAACACTAAAGAAATCAAACGAATTTTCCGTGATATCCGCGCCGGCAATCGTGAATTCAGCCCAATCGTTGCCGCCAAATCGGTTTGAAGCGCCGCCGGTCGTGTCGAACGTGAACAAGATGTCGTAGTAGCCATCACCGTCCGCCTTGTAGGCATCTCTTTCTTCGTGGGAAATAGATGGGGCGGTTGCGCCGGAAATTGTGCCCGGCGTGATCGTCAAGATGGACGGATTTAAGGACGGATCGAAGTTGAAATACCACTCCTTAACACTTTCTGTATCGAACGAAGGGTCAAGCCGCGACTGTAAAACCAACTCGACCGCTCCCGTTCCCGCGGTCGTAAAGGTCGCTGTCAGCCAAGGGTGGGCGGTTCCCCACACTACGGCAGCGCTATCGGGGAAGGGTGTGTCCAAATGGAGCGTGACCGACGCATTAGCGCGCCAGACTCCCAAGGTCAAAACGCACAGAAACCCGATTCCGACGATCAGTTTCGCTCTCATATTTGCTCGATTGGTTGCGTTCGCCTCGCCGTCGTCATTGTGTCAATACTGCGCTGTTGGGGTGGCAGTTGTACTGCCACCCCGCGGGGGCGACAGTCCAACTGCCGCCCCAACAAAATCGTTCAGCGGGTGATGATTTCGTGGATTGCCTGGCGGTTCTCGTTGGACCAGGGCTGCTGGCCGACCCGCCGTCCCCGACGCCAAACTCCCAGCCCCGCAGCACCCGCGCCCAGCAGACCCCAGACGATCAGGCTGCCCGGCTCCGGGATAACCGTCCCCGAGGTGACCGTGATGCCGTTCTCGAGTTGTACTGACACGCCATCAAACGTGAAATCGTCGAGGTAGGCCGTGACGTCCGTGATAAGCCCGCCGCCTTCGATGCGCAAATAGCCATATTGAATGGTCGCGCCACTAAAGTCATACGTGCGGCTACTTATGCTGGTGGACCCCAAGCCTTGAAAGTCGCTCCACGTGGTATCCATGTTAACGTAGCCTACCTCCCCACCCGCCTCATCGTAGGCCCAGAGGGTATACGGAGTCAGGGTCAAACTGTCCAGATTAACCCACGTGTCCGCTGGGATCGGCGGCGTGGGGCACGTGGCCGGGTCGCCAGACGTTTTGTGGGGCATGATATCGAGTATAACGTCCCAGCCCCAGTCATAACCCAAAAAAATGTTGTCATACGAGGTATCAAGGTACAATCGCATGTTGACGCCAGAGGTGGCGTATGGGGCCCACGGTTGAGCTGTGAATTGCGAGTTGCTTTTTGTCCAATAATCCCAGCCGGAAAGGTCCTCGACTGTGAGGCCACCCAAGTTCGAGAACTTCACGCCCGCGCGTTGAGGAGGATTGTACTGGTCCTTGTCGACGTCCAACTGCAGGGATGAACTGCCGACGTAGGAATCCGCGGTAGTCCACTGCGCTGTGCCACCTTCATAGGTGTACTCCGTCACGGTGATGGCGGCGTGTAGACTAACCGTGCCAGCCAACAGAAGCCCCACCACGGCGAGAATAATTACTGACTTCTTCATTTCACTGTTCTCCAAGTTCGATTTGCTATGTTCGCCTCGCCGTAGTCCCGCAAAGACGTTTCCGCGGCTGTGATTACTCCGGGAGGCGGATACTGCATTTGTCTACAAGCCTATAGACCGCCGAAGGCCGATTCCTGACACCTGGGCAAGGAAAATCCCCGAAAACCACTCTGAGGAGGGGTTTTTGGTGGAAATATGGGCGGAGGGATGGGGCTGTGTGGGAGACGCGGCTTGGGCGTCCCGCGCGGGTTGTCGTGATAGCCCCGCTATCGGGGTGCCGCAGGCACAAGAGGGATTCCGCGGGTCGGGAAAAACCTCTTGCGGCTCCGCCGCCCCGATAGCAGAGCTATCGCGGCTACCCGTTCAACTACCACCCCAACAGCCAACAGTCGTCGAGCGTAAAAAAAGGGCCGCCCGTGTGGGAGGCCCTTTGATTGGCTTTCGGATTGTAGTTGTTCAATGTTGGGATGGCAGTTCAACTGCCACCCCAAGCCACCTCAACCGTGTGTTTGTAGTTTACGGTCTCAGGCAGGCCGTCTCCGCCGCCACACGCCGTAGCCGGCGGCAACCAAGCCCAGCAGACCCCAGACGAAGATTGTGGCCGGTTCGGGAACCAACTCTGCCTGAAGCGTCCCCGTTGCAGTTCCGCCTGCAAGAACAGAGCATTCGACCGGAGAGTAGTATCCGAGGACTTCACAAGCGACTGTATCGCCGTCGAAAATTTCCACTTCATTGGCCAGACCATCCCAAAGGAACGAGCGAAACCCTGCTGTCGGTTGCACTCTCAAATAGGTGTCAGTTCCAATAACGGCAATGTCGCCGGCAAATATCGTCTGGAAGTATTCATCATTCCAATACGACAACGTCCATTGGACCCAACTCTCTCCGCTGTCTGGCGCGTATAATTGATCCTGTGGGGTTCTGTACTCCCAGATGCCAATGGGCAACTCTCCGTCGCAGTCAACCATCAGGTGGTACAACTCACCATCGGGGAAATTCAGTTCGGGTGGAGTATTGTTGAGATAATAATCGTTAAACCCTTCGATCGCGCTGCTTGCAACCCCATCTTGATACACCAAATTCAACTGAAACTCGGTGGGCATCTGATAGCCTTTTACCGCATCGTAAGCGCCTAGAACGAGGTCGCTCGACGGTCTGTACTCCAGCCTACCCTGAATCGATGCTTGTGCTACACCGACGACTCCCACAACTAGTGCGGCCACCACAAAAATGAGTGCTGACTTCTTCATTTCACTGTCCTCCAATCTCGATTAGTTATGTTCGCCTCAGCGCCGTCCCGCAAAAACGTTTCCGCGGCTGTGATTACTCCGGGAGGCGATACTCCACTTGCTCACTTGCTCTTTCTACAAGCCTATAGACCGCCGAAGGCCGATTCCTGACAGGCGGAGCAAAAAAAAATTCTTCCAAAACCAAGAAATTTCCTCCAGAGCGCCTCTGTGGTGGGGGAAAAAGGCGGTTTTTTGCCACCAACAGGGTGGGGTCCACCCCACAATCCGTTTGACAACTGTTTTTACGCCGATTAGGGTAGATATTTCTGTCACTGGGCCGCTGCTCAATTGAGCCGGTTGTGTCGTTTCTGGTTTCCACGCTCTGCGGGGGAGCGTCTCGTCTAGCTGGGCAGACTTGTCGGGATCGAGAAGATTTTCAATCGTTGAAGATTAAAGGACTATCCGAAAACTGTGTGCCACCGCTTGTGGGTAAGCAGCGGTGGATGTGGCGAACACTCGTAGATGCAGGGACGCCCAGGATGGACGCTTACGGACGGGCATATTGGAATGCGGTTGTCGCACGTGCTTTTAGGCCGCGTGTGCCACCCACGGGAACGGAGTGTGCCCTGAGGTAAAAAAGAGAGCAGAGATCAGAGGTCGGAGATCAGAGAATTTATGATTTCTAATTTGCCTTCCCTGACCTCCGACCTCTGACCTCTTTTTCGTCGGCATAATGAATTTGCACCAACGCAAGAAAAAACACCGGCTGCCGCAAGAAACGAAGGGGCAGAGGTCCGAGGTCAGAGATCAGGGACCAGAGGTCCAGGATCGGCAATCATCAATCATCAATCATCAACCATCAATCTCCTGGCCCCTGGCCCCCTTCGTGCTGGGTGGCGCGGTTCTGGCGGCGGCGTTTGTTTGGGCGTACTGGCCCACGCTGGTCAGTCTGGTCGCCACATGGAACCGCGAGCCAGACTACTCGCACGGATTCCTCGTCGCGCCGTTGGCGGTCTATTTTCTCTGGGTCCGGCGCGATCGGTTTCCCCACAAAGCCGCGACCGCTGGTCGTGCCAATTTGTCGGGCGCGACCACCGGTCGCGACTTTATGCTGGACGTTGTTTTCGGATTAGGTTTGATCGCCGCCTGCGTGGCCGCCCGAGCGCTGAGCGCACACTTCTATCTCGACGCGATCGACGGCTGGTCGATTCTTCCGTGGGTGGGTGGAGCGGTGTTGCTGCTGGCCGGGCGGAAGGTGTTTTGGTGGAGCCTGCCGTCGATCGCGTTTTTGTGGTTCATGGTGCCGCTGCCGTATCGTATGGAGCGTTGGTTGAGTCTGCCGCTGCAGGGAGCGGCCACCAAGCTGAGTTGTTGGATATTGCAGGCCCTGGGGCAGCCGGCCTTGGCCGAGGGACACGTTATCTTCCTCGGCGATCACCGGCTGGAAATCGAGCAGGCCTGTTCCGGCTTGCGAATTTTCGTGGGGATCGTGGCCTTGGCGTTCGCCTACGTGATCGTGGTGCGCCGGGTCTGGTGGGAGAAGGCGCTGTTGCTGCTCAGCGCCGTTCCGATCGCCTTGCTGGCCAACGCCGCGCGGATCGTCGCCACGGGCCTGCTCTATCAATATGTTTCGGGAGATGCGGCGAAGAAATTCTCCCACGACGGGGCGGGCTGGGTGATGATCCTGTTGGCCGCCGGGATGTTCGGGCTGGTGTTGTGGTATCTGTGTCGGCTGGTGCAAGAGGTCGAGATGGTCGGAGTCGGCGACGTCGTTCGCCGGGAACAAATTGGGGCGGCGGCGCAACGGCCGCCCCGACACTAAGGCTGGAGTAGAATCGCATGTCCGAATTACAGCCGGTTCGAGGGAAGAGCGTTGCCCGACCGGCAACCACTCCGGAACAAAATCTTTCGCCCCAGTTCGTCCTGGACGCGCTGAGGCGCTGGTGGATGGTGGCCGCGCCGATCGGTTTGCTCCTGGCGGCCGCGGGCGGCGCGACGGTCTACCTGCTCTTCGAGCCGGTCTACGAAGCGGCGGCCTGGTTCAAGATCGAAGAACGCACACCGTTCCTGGCGTTCGAGACCAAGGACGAGGGGCGATCTAACCTGTTTTTCCAAACGCAAATCGAGACGATCCGCAGTCCCTTGGTGCTCGGGCCTGTGATTAAGCGTCCGGAGATCGCCCGCCTGCCGGAAATCGTCCGGCAGCCCAGCAAGGCGGCGTGGCTGGCCAAACAAATCCGCGTGACCTCCGTGGGAAAGTCGGAGTTGTTCCGCGTCCTTTACGTCGGCCCGGACCCGACGGACGCCGCCAGTGTGGTCAACGCGGTGACGGAATCGTATTTCAAGCTCCGCGATCAGAGCGACACCGAACGGAACCAACGGATCATCGACCTGCTGGGACGGGAGAAGGACAAGCGTTCGAGGGAAGTGCTGCGGTTGCGCGACAACCTGCGCGACTTGGTCAAGGAGGCGACCGGCAAGGATCCCTTCTCGGGTAGGCTGGAAGCGGATTCGCCCCAGAAGCACCCGCTGGCCGACCTTGAAGGCCGGCTGATCGCGGCGCAGGTGGAGCGCACGGTGCTGGAGGCGAGGATCAAGGCGACCGAGGAGGAATTAGAGGAGGAGGGGCTGGAGGGGGATTCGTCCGCCGGCGGGGAGGGCGTGGTGGCGTCGAGGCACGAGGCCGTCTTACGGGATGCGATGGCCGACAAGATTATCGAGGACAGCGAGGGAGTGCAGCAGCAAAAGGCCCTGATCGCCGCCAAGTGGTCAAGGCTGACGGATATCGGAGAGAAATCGGCCAAGGGTAAGAAGGCCACCGCGTACGTGCGGCTGGCCGACGAGATCCGCGGCAACGAGCAAGCGATCGACCAGTTGCGCGAAGAGATGAGGCCGCAGGCGCGCCGCGAGGCGGAACTGGCCGTCATCGCCAGACGGACCGCGATGGGAGCGGCCAAGATCGAAAGACGGATGGAAGAACTCGCCAAGATGCGGTCGGACCGAGATGCCTACCGCGTGATGGAGAAAATGCTCCAGGAGCGTTACGACGAGCAGCGGGAAAACATGGAGCAAAGCAGCGGCGACACCATGGAGTTGCGGTTCAGAAGCGATGAGTTGACCCGAGCGGAGAAGGTGTTCGAGTTGATCGCGCAGCGGGCACTGCAGCTTCAGACGGAGCGTGGGGCGCCCGCCCGGGTAACGCTGATGCAGTCGGCGGAACCCCCGCGCGCTCCCGTGGCGGTGTTTCCTTACCGCAACGTGGCGCTGGCCGTTCTGGCATGTTTCTGCCTGCCGTTCGCTTTGGCGGTTTTCTGGGAACGGCTGGTCGGGCGAGTCAGCAACTCCCAATCGCTGGAACGGCAATCGAGTCTTACCGTTCTCGGCGAGATTGCCCACCTGCCGGTGCGTACTCCCATCGCTCACGGTTCCACCAGCGCTCGGATCCGGCACGACTTGAGGCTTTTCGAGGAAAGCATCGACAGTTTGCGCACGAGTCTGGCTCTGTCGGAAGAGCTTGGGGGCATGAGGGTGCTGGCGATCACCAGCGCGGCCAGCCGCGAGGGGAAGACCAGCGTCGCCTCGCAGTTGGCGGTGAGCTTCGCCCGAGCCACGGGGCAGCCGCTGCTGTTGATCGACGGCGACATGCGCCGCCCGGACATCCACAACGTATTTGAGGTTCCCTTGGAGCCGGGTCTGGCTAAGGTGCTTAGCGGCCAGTGCAGCTTGGAAGAGGCGATTATCACGAGTTGGAGCGACCTGATGCACCTGCTCCCGGCGGGGAGATTGGAAGTCAGTCCGCACAGCCTGTTGGGGAACGGGGCGTGGCAGTCGATGCTGGCGAAGATTCCCTCCCGCTATCGGTACGTGTTGATCGATACCCCGCCACTGCTGTCCGCCAGCGAGGCGTTGGTGCTGGCGAAGGCCGCCGACGCGTCGTTGGTGTGCGTGATGCGTGACGTGAGCCGTGTCGACCAAATCCGCAAGATCCTCGATCGGCTGTCGGCTGTCGGCAGCCGCCCCGTCGGCCTGGTGCTCAACGGGGTTCCGGCGAAAGACTATTCGTATCGTTGGGGCAACTACGGCTACACGCACGAGGAAAGGCAAGGAGCCTGATGGAACATCAATCGGATACGAATCAATCGCCGCCGGCCGCGCGCCGGCCCGCCGCCAGATCGAAGACCATGCGGATTTTCAATATCCGGCTGTTGGTGAAGACGTTGATCGTGGCTGCCGTCATCGGACCAGCGGCCTATTTCTGGTATGCCGCGCAAGTGAGTTGGACCGCGGAGGCCATGCTTGAGCGGGCCGAAAAACTCGTTGAAGAGAAAGACGACGCCTCCGCGGCGCAATATTATTTCCAGTACTTGAAGCTGCGGCCCGACGACGCCGACGTGCAAGTCCTGCTGGCGGAGACGTTCGACCGCGCCGTCAAGGACGCGCCGACAAAGGTCCGGGCGGTCGAATACTATTACCAGGCGATAGGGGTGGCCCCGGCCGATAAGCGGCGCCCTCTGCACCGCCGCCTGGCCGAATTGCTGATCGAGCTGCGGCGATTCGTTCCGGCGGAGGAAGAAGCTCGAGAACTACTCGAACTGGACCAAAACAATCCCCAGGGATGGCGGCTGCTGGCCCTGGCGCTATACGGACAATCTCGTGGCGGCTCGGTGGGCCGAGACAGGGATCCCGTGCTGGTGAGCGAGGCGCTGCAGCGGGCGAGCGAATTGAATCCGGGCGACGCGGAGATCGCCGGTATCCTGGCCAGCGTCTACCGCCACCAGCCGCAACTGCTCGGCGAGGAACAACAAGGCCTCTCCGACGCCGAGCGGCGGAAGTTGGCCGATCAGGTGGTCGACAACATGGTGGCGGCCAGCCCGGATGACGCGAAGGCCCTGCTGACCCGCTACCGTTATCGTACCCGCTACCGCTTACCCGGAGCCAAGAACGATTTGGCGGCGGCGCTCGACCACAATCCCGACGATTTGGAGGTCGTCCTGCAAGCGGCCCACCAGGCGCGGCGCGACGCGGAGTCTGCGCGGCGGGAAGGCGGCGAGGATAAAGATGTCCAGGTATATTTCGAGCAAGCCCGCAAACACTACGAACACGCCATCGAGATTTCGCCGTCGGAGGAACCGGCATACCTGTGGCTTGGAGAGCTGTACGCCAGACATGACAAGCCCGACCTCGCCGTGGAGACGTGGCGCCGCGGTCTGGAAAAAGGAAACAAAGAGAGCATCGACCTGAACTCCCGATTGGCGAACCTGTTGATTGCACAAGGACGGTTGGACGAGGCCGATAATACCCTCGGCGGACTGGAACGGACGACCGAGAGAATCGGCCCGATGCTGCCTCCGCCCGCAAAGCTGGCCCTGAAACGCTCGAACGATTCGCTGCGGGCGAAATGGCTGGTGCGCAAGGGGCGGTATCTCGAGGCGGTCCCCTTGCTGCGGCGCGTGGCGGTCGGCAGGCAGAGCGCGGCAGCCGAGGTGGCGCGAAGCCTGCAGGCGTGGCAATGGTTGGGCATTGCCTACTCCGCGATCAGCCAATGGGATCAGGCGGCGTTGGCCTACGAGCAGGCCGCCGCGTTGGGGCCGAAAATGGTTTCGCCGCGTTTGCAGGCCGCGGCCGCTTGGGCCATGGCCGGTCGGCTCGACGCGGCCGAAACCTGCTACGAGCAGGCGCTGTCGCTTGACGCCGCCCCAGAGACGTGGATCGCCTTGGCCCGTGCGCGGTTCCAACGGGAGGTCCGCGCGCCAAGAGCGGCCAGAAACTGGGATTCGTTTAACGAGGCCCTGGTTGAAGCCAAAAAATCCCACGAAGAGAAACCGTTTGCCGACGCGTGGCGGCTGAAGTTGCTTGAGGCCGACTACCTCGTTGCGCGCGGCCGGCAGCGGGAGCAGCCCGACCAGGCAATCCGCGACGCTGTCGAGTTGTGCCGCGCCGCCGAACGGGAGTATCCCGATGCGGTGGGGCTATGGCGGGCGCTGGTCGCGGCCTACGAGCGGATCGATCGGCGCGCCGACGCCGACCGGGTTCTGAAACGGCTGGAAGGGATGAAGGGGCAAGCCGGGGTCGCCTGTCTGTTGCAGGTCAGGCTCCAGGCCGGCCGCGAACAGTATGAACTGGCGCGAAAGACATTGACCGCGGGCTTGGAGACGTTGCCGGACGAGATGCGCCCCGCCCTGCGGCGTGAATTCGTCCGGATTGCGATCCATGAGGGCCAACCGGATCAGGTGCGCAAGCAATTGCTCGAGCTTCACCAACAGGAACCGACAAATCTGAAACCGGTGATCCGGCTCGTGGAACTGGCCTTTGAAGCGGGAAAGTTCCCCGAGATCGAACGATGGGAAAAGGAGCTACGCAAGCTCGAAGGCCCGGACGGCCTGTTCTGGCGGTTTTATCAAGCCCGTCGCTTGTTGGCCGAGGCAAGCGGCCCCGACGACGCCAAGCTCATTCAGGCGTCCAAGCTGCAAGCATTCATTCAGAATCAGCGTCCGGCGTGGCCGAAAGCTTACTTGCTCCTGGGGCTGTTGTCGGAGGCCCGCGGCAAGTTTGAACGGGCGGCGGAAGCGTATCAAGAGGCAGTCCGCTTGGGCGAGCGGCTGCCCTTGGCCTACCAACGGCTGGTCTCCCTGTTGCTGCAGATGGACCGGGCCGACGAGGCGGACCACTACTTGCTGTTGATGCAAGATCAAATCGCATCCTCGGAAACGCTGTCCTCTCTGGAGATGGTCGTCGCCGCAAGGCGCGGGCAGATCGATCGCGCGCTGGAAACGGCCCGCCGCGGGGTACAACAGCGTCCCGAGGATCCGATCGCACACCTGTGGCTGGGCCAGATGCTGATGGCCGGCGACAAAATCGAAGACGCCGAAACCACACTGAAGAAGGCGGTTGAGCTGGCGCCCGGCGACACACGCACCCTCGGCGGGCTGTTTGGTTTCTATATCCGCACAAACCGGCCCAATCGAGCCCGCGAAACACTCCAAGAGATTACCGAGAACGAGAAACTAAGTGAAGTTCAGCGGGCGTCGATCCTGGCACGGGGGTACGAACTGTTGGGCGACTGGGAGCAAGCCAAGGCCAACTACCGGAAGGCGGCGCGGCTGGATGCGGACGACGCGGCAGCCCAACTTCGGCTGGCCAGGTATTTGCTGCGAACCAGCGCCGGCGAGGATCGCTCGGAGACAGAGCAATTGCTCCGCGGTGTGCTCGAGCGTTGGCCCGATTCAAGCCCCGCGCGATGGATGCTGGCCGAGTTGCTGGTGGAGCGCGGCGGCGAGCAGCAGTGGCAGGAAGCACAGCGATTGGTGGAGGAGGCGGGCAAGGATCGCACCGTGCCGGAGGTCGGCCGCCGCGTGCAGGCGATGCTGTTGACGCGACGCGGCGGAAAAGAAAATCTCGCCAAGGCAAGGCAAATCCTCGAAGAATTGGTCGTGAGCGGCAAGAAAGCCGTCACCTCGGATCGGCAGTGGCTGGCCCGGCTTTACGAGGTTGACGGCAAGGTGGAATCGGCCCGCCGGCAGCACCTGAAATTGGTGACTCGCGAGAACCCGAGCGCCGCCCACTTGGCTTCCTACGTCGAGTTGCTCCTGCGCCACGATCGGTTCGACGAGGCCGATCCGTGGCTGGAAAAGCTGGAGGCGCTCCTACCCGACGAGTTGGGCACGGTGGCGTTGCGGGTCCGCTGGCTCCGCGGCAAAGGCCAATCCGCAAAAATCGAGCCTCTGGTGGAAGCCCTGGCCGAGAAACTCTTAAAAGGCTTGGCAAAGAACAAACCACGGGAGGCGGAACTCTCCCTGAGGGTGGGCAACCTGTACTCCACGGTGGACCAGAATCAAGCGGCGGAACGATGGTATCGCCGGTTGGTCGCGCTGGTGCCGGAACGATACGAACCGCTGGCAAGTGCGCTGGCGCGGCAAGGTCGGATGCGGGAGGCCGTCGAACTTTGCCGCGGCGCGGCAATATCCGACACCTCCACGCGGCCTGCCCTGACCTTGGCGGTGGTACTGCTGATGGGCAAGCCATCCGCGGAAGATTTCCAGCTCGCCGAGCCGATGTTGGCCAAAGCCGCCGCGGACCACAAAGACGACGTGGACCTGCTGTCGGCCTTGGCCGGCGTCCGAGTGGTTCAGCAACGGCCCGATGAGGCGATTGGCTTGTTCCGACGGGTTCTGACGCTGAAACCAACGGACGTCGCCACGTTGAACAATCTGGCGACCTTGCTGGCGGAGCAACCCGGCAAGAGGCAGGAAGCGCTCGAATACATCGATCGCGCGATACGGATTGTCGGGCCGCAACCGGGATTGCTGGACACCAAGGGAATGATCCTTGTGTTCGAGGACAAGCCGGACGAGGCCGTGCCGCTGTTGGAAGAGGCGGCCGCGACGCCCCAGGCCGATCCGCGGTACCATTTTCATCTCGCGGTGGCCTACGATCGGATCGGAGAGGCCGAGAAGGCCCGCGCCGCCTTACTCGCTGCACGCAAGGGAAATCTGACTCGCCAGGTGCTGACGCCGTTGGACCGGCAAATGTTGGCCGATTTGGAAAAGAAGTTTGACTGATATGAAACATCGTTGGTTCTTGTCCGGAGTTGTTCTGGTCGCCGCCGCGACGATCCTTTCCGGCGTCCTCCAGGGACGCATGCGCAATCGCTGGGGGCCATCGCCCGATACACTCTCCGCCGCCAACAAGTTGGCGGAGATACCATCTCAGTTTGGAGACTGGCGTTTACAATCGTCCGGAGAGTTGGGCGAGACGGCGTTGAATATGCTGGAGTGCGCGGGGTACATTGTCCGCAATTACGAGAACCAGACAACCGGCAACGTCGTTGGCTTAACACTCCTGCTCGGTCCCCCGGGGCCGATCTCGGTCCACATTCCCGAAGTGTGTTTCGGCACCAGAAACTACAAGTGCCTTGGTGAACGAAAGCGGGTGGCAGTTCCCCGCGAGGGAGGGTCGGACGACGAATTTTGGACCCTGAACTACAAAGCCAACAACCTCCGCGGGGATTTACTCCGGGTGTACTACGCGTGGACCACCGGCGACCGCTGGTCGGCCGTGAACGATCCGCGCTTCAAGTTCGCCGGGCAACCATATCTGTACAAGATTCAGCTTTTCTGCCGGCTACAGCCGGGGGTAAACGTGCAGTCCTACGATCCCTGCCGCGAGTTCCTCGAAGAGTTCCTGCCGGCGGCCGGGAAGTGTTTGATCGAGCCTTCAGATAACTAATACACGGTATACCGTCCACCAAGGTCATCATTGCGAGAACACCATCATGTCGGCCACGAACAGTAGCGTAATCGCTCGGAAACCCCGCCGCACCGTCGCCGCGCCCGCTTGGCAAGTGCCGACGGCTGATCTTCTGTGTCCTCCGGCATACTTTCGCAGGAAGGTAGTTCTCGACCGTACGCTAGCGGCCTTGCTGCTGGCGCCGGGGCTGCCGATGATCGCTCTGATGGTCCTACTGGTCCGCTTGACTTCGCGAGGCCCGGGCATCTTCCGTCAGGTTCGTGTCGGCCAGCGCGGCCGCAAGTTCAAGATGTACAAAATCCGCACCATGCGTCACGATGCCGAGGCTGCCAGTGGACCGGTGTGGACCCAGGCGCGCGATCCGCGGGTCACACTGGTCGGTGGAGTGCTTCGCAAGTTCCATCTGGATGAGTTACCCCAACTTCTAAACGTGCTGAAAGGGGAGATGTCGCTGATCGGGCCGCGCCCCGAGCGGCCGGAGTTCGTCCACGTGTTGGCCGAGGCGATTCCGGGCTATCTGAACCGGCTTGTCGTGCCGCCGGGCGTCACGGGGCTGGCACAACTCAATCTTCCTCCGGATACCGATCTGGATAGCGTGCGCCGCAAGTTGGTGCTGGATTGCGAGTACATCCGTCGGGCCGGGCTGCGGCTCGATATTCGCCTCTCCTTGGGTACTTTGCTGCGGATATTCAAAGTGCCCGAACGCTGGCTGCTGTTCGTTCTCGGCCTTCGCAGAGAGGTGACGATTCCGGCAATTCCAGAGGGTGTGTCGTCCGGCGGAAATGGCAACGGCTCGGATCATGCCCCGGCCACGCCGACGAGCGTCCTCATTCAGGCCGCCGGCGATCAGGCCAAGGGCGACGGAGACCCTTCCAGCCACCACCATCGCCGGAGCAAGCATCTCCGCGGCCATGGACATGTTAAACCCAGATGAAGGCGGCCACGGAGATGCTCAACGTCTTTACGGTCGATGTCGAGGACTACTTTCAGGTATCGGCGTTCGAGAAACACGTCCGCCGCGACCAATGGGACCAGTGGGAGAGCCGAGTGGTATCCAATACCCACCACATCCTCCAATTACTCGACCGTCATCATGTCCGAGCCACGTTCTTCGTTCTCGGCTGGGTGGCCCAGCGCCATCCCCGGCTGGTGCGCGAGATTCACGCTTGCGGGCACGAGATCGGTTCCCACGGCTACTGGCACCGTTTGGTCTACCAACAGACGCCGGAAGAGTTCCGCACCGACCTGCGGCGGTCGCGCGACGCGCTCCAAGAGACCCTTGGCCGGCCGGTGACCGCGTACCGGGCCGCCAGCTTCTCGATCACCAGGCAATCGCTTTGGGCGCTGGAAATCCTGGTTGAGGAAGGGTTTCTGGTGGACTCGAGCGTCTTTCCCATCCGCCACGACCGCTACGGCATCCCCGGCGCCGAGCCGGGGCCACACCGGCTCGAAACTCCGGCCGGCTCACTGTGGGAGTTCCCGCCGTCGGTGGCGAGGCTTGCCGGGATGAACCTGCCGGTGGGCGGCGGCGGATATTTCCGCCTCTCTCCGCTGCCCTGGACCCTCTTCTGTCTTCGTCGGATCAACCGTGTCCGGCGACAACCGTTTATGTTCTACGTACATCCTTGGGAACTCGACCCCGAACAACCCCGCATCCACGCGGCATCGCGGACGTCCCGCTTTCGACACTATGTGGGGCTATCAAGGAACGAAGCCAAACTCGATAGCTTGCTACGAAGTTTCCCCTTTGGACGATTGTGCGATGCTGTCTGTTAGTGTTATTGTACCCGTGCGGAACGAGGCCCAGTGGATCGAGCGCACCTTGAGCCAATTGATCGCACAAGACTACGACCCCAGCCGGTTTGAGATCCTCGTCATTGACGGCCAATCCACCGACGGCACGCCCGAGTTGATCGGGCGACTGGCCGCTTTGCACGAAAACGTCCGTCTGTTGAGCAATCCCCGACGGCTCTCCAGCGCTGCTCGAAACATCGGCATCCGCCAATCCCGCGGCGACGTGGTGGTGGTCATCGACGGCCACTGCGAGTTCGAGGACGATCGCTACTTGCGCAAGTTGGCCGCCGCCTTCGAGCGGAGCGGCGCCGACTGCATCGGCCGCCCGCAACCGCTGGACATTTCAGGCGCCAGCTCGCTTCAGCGGGCAATTGCCGCCGCCCGGTCGTCGCGGCTGGGCCATCACCCCGATTCCCACGTCTACTCTTCCGAGGAAGGTTTCGTACCCGCCGAGAGTGTGGCGACGGCCTACCGCCGCTCGGTGTTCGATACTGTCGGCTATTTCGACGAGACCTTCGACGCCTGCGAGGACGTGGAGTTGAACCACCGCATCGATCTTGCCGGGCTACGTTGTTTTTTCACACCCGAGGTCGCGGTCCATTACGCCCCCCGCGACAGTCTCGGCGGCCTGTTTCGCCAGTTGGTCCGCTACGGCCGCGGCCGCGTGCGGCTGCTGCGGAAGCATCCAGCCACGTTCGCGGTGCGGAGTCTGATACCCCTGCTATTCGTGGTGGGACTCATCGTGGGTCTGCCGTTGGGCCTTGCCACGACCTGGTTGGCCCTCGTGTACATCGCGGCCTTGGGCACCTACACAACGGTTGTCTTGATGGGCGCCTCGTGGATCGGTTTCCATCCAGGCAACAGTCGCCTCTGCCCTTGGTTGCCGCTGGTGTTCCTCACGGTCCATCTTGCCTCGGGGACGGGAATGCTTTTGGAACTGTTTTGGCCAACAGGGGGACGCCGTGGATAATGTGGGGAAACCAATGCACGTCGTCATCGTTGACGAAGAGCTTCCGTATCCGCCGAACTCGGGCAAACGGATCCGGACCTTGAATTTGATCCTTCCACTTGCTCGGCGGCACCAAATCACCTATCTCTGTTACCCCAGTGCCGACGCCGAGGAGACCCAACGAGCAGTGGAGTTCTTTCGTCAAGAGGGAATCGAGACCGTGCTGGTGGAACGGATGCTGCCGGGTAAGGCGGGGCCCGCGTTCTACGGTCGCCTGCTATGGAACTTGCTCTCCCCACTCCCCTATTCGGTCCAAGTGCATAACAGCGCAGCCTTGCGGCGAGCCATCGGCCACTATGCGGCCGCGCACGACGTGGACCTATGGCATTGTGAATGGACCCCCTACGGCAAGAGCCTCAGCACACTCGCTTGCGGGCCGTGGATAGTCATTGCCCACAACGTCGAGTCGCTCATTTGGCAACGTTATTGCGAGAATGAGGCCAACCCGTTGAAACGCTGGTACATCAAGCGTCAATGGCGCAAGTTCGAGCGATTCGAGAGACGGATGTTTTCCACTGCTCCGCTGACGGTCGCCGTCAGTGAAAGCGACTCTCGGCTGATGCGTGAGCAGTTCGGCGCGGATCGCTTGGAAGTTGTCGATAACGGCGTGGACATCGCCTATTTTCAGCCAAATGAATTGGCACGCGATCCATCCCGCCTCCTGTTTCTTGGCAGCCTCGACTGGCGGCCGAATCTCGACGGCGTTGGAGTGCTGCTGGACCGGATATTTCCTCGAGTTTTGGCGGAAGAGCCGTCGGCCCGGCTTGCGATTGTCGGCCGAAAGCCACCCCCGTGGCTCGTTGATCGTGTGCGAACATGTCGCGGCGTGGAACTTCACGCCGACGTACCCGACGTTCGGCCATTTCTCCATCAGTGCGGACTCATGGTGGTTCCTTTGCGCATCGGCGGCGGGTCGCGGCTGAAGATACTCGAGGCCCTCGCTACCGAGTGCCCGGTGGTCTCCACCCGCGTCGGCGCCGAGGGCCTGCGATTGGCGCCCGGCAGGCATTTTGTGCAAGTCGAAACCATGGACGACATGGCCTCGGCGCTGGTCGAGCACATCCGTAATCCCCGCCCGATTGGCGAAATGGCCTGCCAGGGACGAAACGTTGTGGTTCAGTGGTACAATTGGCCGGTGCTCTCGGCGAAACTGGAGGCGATCTGGCTGGAGCAAGGGCGGGCCGGAAAGGCGGGGCAATGACGATGGTTGTCGTTCACCTCACTGCCTCCCGTTTCTTCGGCGGACCCGAGCGGCAGATGCTCGAACTGGGCAAGGCCCTGCCGACTGAAATTCGGTCCGTATTCGTCTCGTTTGCGGAAACAGGGCTGTGCCAGACGTTCCTCGACAAGGTCCGCCAAGACGGTTTCGAGGCAATCGCCCTGCGATACGACACGCCGCGACTGCTGGCCGCTATGCGGGAACTCGTCGGCGTCCTGCGCAGCGCGGGGGCCGACGTCCTCTGCTGCCACGGGTACAAAGCCGGCCTGCTCGGCCTCGTGGCGGCTCGCCGAATCGGAATTCCGGCAATTGCGGTATCTCGAGGTTGGACGGGTGAGAATTTCAAGGTGCGCATCTACGAAGCCCTCGACCGCCGTGTACTCCGCTGGATGGACAAGGTCGTCTGCGTATCGGAAGGCCAGGCCGCCAAGGTCCGCAAGGCCGGCGTCCGTGAGGACAAGATTACAGTGATCCACAACGCGATTCGCCCCGAGCGGTTCGAGAACCCCGATCCCGCCTATCGTGAGCAATTGCGGCGGATGTTCGGTGCAGAAAAGCGGTCAGTGGTCAGTGGTCAGTGGTCAGAGCAGGAAGGCCCCGACATAATCGTCGGCGCGGCAGGCCGCCTTAGCCCGGAAAAGGGTTTCGGCGTCTTGATCGACGCGGCCGCGGAGGTGCTCAAAAGTAGTCGGCACACTCCGTGCGCGGCCCCCACTTCCCACGCCCCTCGCCCCTCGCCCCTCGCCCCTCTTCCGTCGATTGGCTTCGTGCTTTTTGGCGATGGCCCCTTGCGCGAGTCGTTGGCCCGGCAGATCGAGACCCACGGGCTGAAAGGCAAGTTCATTCTCGCCGGATTCCGTTCCGACTTGGACCAATTCCTCCCGCACTTGGACCTTATGGTGCTCCCTTCCTTTAGCGAGGGCTTGCCGAACGTGGCGTTGGAGTCGTTGGCGGCGGGCGTCCCGGTGGTGGCCACCGCCGTCGGCGGCACACCGGAGGCGATCGAAGACGGACTGACCGGCTATTTGGTTCCGCCGGGCGACGCGGCCGCGTTGGCCGAGCGGATAGCCCGCGCCCTCTCCGATCGGGAAGGCTCCGCACGGTTGAGTATTCACGGACGCGATCGCGCCGGCAAGCGTTTCTCCTTCGTTGCGCAAGCAGGATTGTACCAAGAGATGTTTGAACGCTTGTCGGCCAAACTTCCCGTCGCCGGAACCGAGGCAGTCCACGCCGCCCAATCGAGCATCGCACCATAATGTCATCGCTTCGGAGCAAGATCGCCGCCGTGCCTTTAGCCAGAGAAACCTATCATGGCTTGGTGAAATGCGTCGCCTGCTGCGGCGTCCCTGCGGTGTGGCGCGTGCTGAGCGGGCGGCGACACGTCATCCTCACGTTCCACCGCGTTCGCCCCGCCGGCCAGCCGGCCGACCCGTTCGACACCTGCCCCAGCATCGGCGTCGAAGCTTTCCGTAAAATCCTCGACCACGTCCGCGGGCGGTTCACCGTGGTTTCGCTGCGGGAGTTGAGCGATAGGCGCGCCGGAAAGGATCCGGTGGCGGCCGTCACCTTCGACGACGGCTGGCGCGACAATTATGATTTGGCGTTTCCCGTTTTGCGTGAGCTTGGCATCCCCGCAACCATTTTCGTAACCACGGGCAGAATCGGTGGTTCGGAGCCGTTCTGGCAGCAGACCCTCGGCCAGATGTTCCGTTTCGCCAGCGCTTGCCCTGAGGGAGAGGCGGCGCGCGGGCTACGTGCCGTCCTCCAGACGCAGAATGGTCGGCCGTTGACGCCGGAGCTATACCGCGACACGGTGGCCTGCTGGAAGCGGCTTAAGCAAGCCGAGTGTTTGGACCTGCTTCTGCGTACGGGCCGGACTTCGCTTTCGGCTTGCGGCCCCCGGCAGTTCCTTAGTGCCGAGGAAATCCGTGAGATGGCGGCGGCTGGCATCGCTTTCGGCTCGCATACCGTCACCCACGCCATCCTGCCCCGGTATTCCCAGCCGGAAATCGAGCATGAGTTGAGCGAGAGCAAAGCCGCGCTCGAGAGTCTTCTGGGCGGCACGATCGACATGCTGGCCTACCCCGACGGGCAATACTCCGCGGAGGTCGTGGAGTGTGCCCAGGAAATTGGTTATCGGATCGGCTGCACCACCGTAAGGGGGCGGGTGGCTCACAACGATCATTCCTTGTGCCTTCCGAGAATTGATGTTGGATATGATTACTCGCCTAAACAAAATGTCTTTGCTTAGCAGGTTCCCGCGGATGTGGGGTTCGATAGCAGAAATTCTCTGGATTGAGAAGATTGGGATTTGGTCAGTTGACCTGCAATTATGGGAGCGCTCCTCAACATTCGATCCCAAGGTGAGTTTGGAATTGCAGTTTCGGTTCGCTGGCGAGGAGATTCTTGAACGGCTTGTCGAGGACAAGGAACTATCTTTCGATTCAAAAGAAGCAATTTCCTACGGGAATTCGCTTCGCAAAGGAGATAGGTTGCTTGTAGCGACCGTGGCTGACAAAGTTGTTTTTCACGGATTGATCGCTATTGGATACAAGCGAGTTTACTCGCAATACTTTTCCCTATTAAATCACGAGTGTTTCGGGAGGAGCATCTTAACGCATCCTAGCCTTCGCGGAAATAACATCTGTCCGCTTGCCATGCAGTACGCTTTTACGCAGTTGGTTGCGGAGGGATATACCATCATGTACCTTGATGTCGCTACTCAGAACGCCCCATCGCTGCGAGCCATGGAGAAGATAGGAGCTGGCCGTTCGGGGAGCTATTACCTCAGAATAAGAACGCTTGGTCACGACTGGATTATCCCCCGGGGATATCTTCGCAATCGCTTCGTGAGAAAGCCCCCGCTTCAGGGATTCCAAAATATAACTACTGCGAACTCATCGTCCAAATGATGCTTGATAATCGAATTGCTTCCGATCAGGCGATTCACATACTGTTCCTGATCGACCAATTTTACGCTGGCTACGGTGGCACGGAGCAGCACCTCCTGTTCTTGCTTCGTACTCTGCCCTTGCGCTCCGTGGAACCGCATTTTGCCGTGTTCAGCAGCATTCGTCGCTGCGACCCCACGAGTTTTCCGGTGCCGCCCGTGATTTTTAGTGAAGGTTGTTCACGCGGTCCCATCGGGTTGTGCCGCCGTGTGCTCCGGCTCGCACGTTTAATCACTGCTAAGCAGATCGACGTGGTCCACACTTTTTGCCCGATCAGTGAAATCGCCGCCCTCATCGCCACCCGGCTGGCTCGACGCGGCAAAGTCCTGGGCGTCCGCCGCAATATCGGCTATTGGCATACCTTCTGGACCTTATGGCGGGCTCGCTTGGTGCGGCTTCTTGGTGCCCAATATGTGGCCAACTGCGAGGCGGCACGAGATTTCTCCGTCACCTCTGAATGGATACCACGCGCCCGAATCTCCGTCATCCACAATCCCGTCGCGGCTGAGCGACTCAAAGATGGGCTGGCCCAACTATCGGATCGATCCGCATTAGGAATTCGCAATGGCGACCTAGTGGTTGGAATGGTGGCCACGGTCCGTCCGATCAAGGATTATGCCACTTTCCTTCATGCCGCCCGGCTTGTGCTGGATAGATATCCGAAGACGGCGTTTGTCGTTGTCGGCCATCCCGCGCATGACTATCTCGCCGAGTTGCAAAAGCTGGCGGCCGAACTTCGGATCGATTCACACGTCATTTGGGTGGGGGCCGTGGAGAATCCGTTTACCTTGCTTCCACACTTCAACGTCGGCGTGCTGTCGAGCTTGTCCGAAGGATTCTCTAATGCCTTGCTGGAGTATTCCGCCGCTGGAATCCCCACAGTAGCGACTGACGTTGGCGGAACTCGCGAGATTGTAAAGGACGCCCTGACAGGGTTTCTCGTACCTCCGCGCTCGCCGGAACTAATGGCAGATAGAATCTGTCAACTTTTGCAGGACGATGCGCTCCGGAAAACATTTGGAAACCGCGCCGCGATGCGAGTTCGGGAATTGTTTTCCGAGGAAGGGGTGCTAGATCAATATTCGCAATTGTACATGCGCGTGGCCGGAAAAAAGGGTGCAATCGGCGACCTGTACGATGCAACAGAACCTGCGGAAGTAGCACGAGTCGCAAACTGAATGGCCTTCATATAGCGATAGCAAACATGCCACGGGTCGTTAAGATCAACTCCATCGACGAATTACGTTCGGTCGCCGCTAGGTGGGACGATCTGTGGGAACGAAGTGAAGTAACTATGCCAATGGCCCGCGCCGAGTTGATTGCTCAATGGGTCGAACAGTTTAGGCCAAACAATGACTTTCATGCGATTATCGTCGAAGATCGGGACAGATTCTTAGCTGCACTGCCACTTATGAAGACAAGACTGTATCGAGTATTAAGCGCAAGAACAGTTCCAGCAGATGGATGGATTCCGGCCGGCGGCGTTCTCATCTTGGATTCCGAAGCGGCGACTGACGATGTTTTGGATCTATTGGTTCAAGGGGTCGCAGACATGCCGCAACAAGTCCTATGGCTGGAGGGGATCGCACTGAACGCACCCCGCTGGAATAAGTGTTGGCATGCGATCAACCGGGCGCGAATGACGATCAGTTTTCAGGAGCAGTACGCGGCGGGGTTGATCGAAATCGATCACGACTGGCAAGCATACAGAGCGAGTTGGTCCAGGTGGCACCGCCGCAACACGGTGCGGCGCCCCCGGCAGCTCGCGGCCCACGGTGAACTGCGATTTGAAATCCTCTCTGACCTCCAACCCGACGAAGTGGAAACGCAACTTCGCCGTGGATTTGAGGTCGAAGACCGCAGTTGGAAAGGCAAAGCCGGAAGTTCAGTCTTCGGCCGTGGACAGTTTCCACACTTCCTGCGACAGGCCAGTCAGTTGGCAACTTGGGGCCAGTTGAGGTTGGCTTTTCTCACGCTCGACAAACGACCGATTTCCTTTTGCTACGGCTTTGCCGCCAAAGGGGTCTACCATACTCTTAAGATCGGCTACGACCCCGAGTATTCGTCGTTCAGTCCAGGGCAGGTCATGTTCTGCTCTCTCTTGGAACGGTTGTTCCATGACCCCCAGTATTGCGCCGTCGACACTGTTGGCCTTCTGACCAGCACAATGGCCCATTGGCGCCCACGTGCTTACACGATCGGAATTGCGATGATCGCTCCGCGGGGCACGCTTGGGCGATTTGCCACGTATGGTCATAAACATTGGTGGCCCTACATCAGAAGGCTGAAAACCAAATTGCGACGTTCCGATAAGTCTGCAAGGAATGATAAGGGGCAGCATGACGGAAAACGCACGCAGTAGTCGAGTGCCATGAACGTGATGCAAGATAGAACTGATCTTGACGTAACTATTTGTGGTGATCTTTCCGCTGTCGGACCACCGGAGACCTGGAACGGCCTTGTGGATAACTCTACTTACCCGAATGTCTTTCGCCGCTGGGAATGGATCAGTACGTGGTGGAAGTGGTTCGGCAAGAACCGCAAGTTGTACCTGCTCAGGTTGATGCACGGACCGGAACTCATCGGCATTGCACCGCTGTATTTGGCGCGAACCCGCCTTGGTGGGCGAAGGCTTGCGTGGATCGGCGACGGAGGGCCAACTTGTCCCGAGTATCTTGGGCCTATAATCCATCGGGATTACGTCGCTCCCGTGGTGGAAGCGATCACTCGGCATTTCGCCGGGGCGAGTTGGAGCAGCATCGCCTTTCCCGATGTTCCGCCCGACGACGTTGGAACCAATGCGCTGATTGACGCTTTGGCCCAACAGTATTCCACGATTCGCTGTCCCGGCGAAATCTGCCCGTACTTTCACCTGCCCGAGTCGTTTGAAGCCCTTCTCGGATGTCTGAGTTCTCATGGTCGGCAACGCAAGAGGCGGCAGTTGCGAAGGGCAAGAGAAGAACTTGACTCGCGGCTAGAGGTCTTGTGCGATCGTGACACTATTGTACCTGTTTTCCCAACCATGGTGCAGTTGAGTGTGTCCTCAAAAGATAAGGCCGGGCAGATCAGCCCATTCTTAAAGCCGGAGTATGCCGGCTTTCACCGCGAGACATGCGAGCAACTCTCACAGGATTCTTTGACGCGGGTCTATATGCTGTTATTCCGCGAGGTGCCTGTGGCATTCCTCTACGGTTTCGCGTATCAGGACAAGTTCTATGCGTTCCAAACCGGGTATGACAGCAACATGGAGGCGTACAGCCCTGGCGACATTGTCTTCCAGATGGTATATGAGCACTTGGTTGGGGAGCGGATGAAGGAGTTCGACTATCTGCGAGGCGGGGAGGAATACAAAAACCAGTTTGGGAACATGCGGCGTTGCACCGTGACCACGCTGATCTATCGCCGCGCTGGTGTCGCTTATCTGACCGAACGGCTGATGGTACGGGGCGTGAAGAGGTGCCGCTCGTGGATGCGCAAGCGCGTGTTGGCAGCGAGAAATGGGCGAGACCATGGAAATGGGTAATCCTCAATGATCTGGCTTCTCGGCGGATACATGTGGTTGTTCATCCACCGGCCTTTCGAGGTCTGGCCGTGGCTGGGCGAACTGCGCGTCGAGCGGATCTACATGCTCGTCACGATCCTTTATTGGGCAATCTGTGCGGACAAGCGATGGCTGTCATGTCGTAGCAACGTGCCCGTGTTTCTCTTGGCGGGAGCATTTTTTTTGGCTTCGCAGACAAGCCCCTACGCCGATTTCGCGTATGTCGAGGATTGGTTCAAGATACTCGTTTTCTACGTCCTCCTGATAACGTCCATCAAGAGCGAGCGCGAATTGACGATTCTCGTGGCAGCCTTCGTCTGCATTACGGCGCTGTACGAACTCCATTCATTGCGGGAATTCTTCTGCGGCCGCTGCAAGTACGCGATGGGCGTGAAACGTATGGTCGGCGTCGACACGACCCTTAGTCACCCGAACTCCTTTGGCGCATCGGTCGTCTATGCACTGCCGTTTCTCTATCCCGCGTGGACGCTGGCTGCAAAACAGTGGCAAAAACTGGCTATCATCGGTGTTCTAGGGCTGGGCGTCGCTTGCGTTATGTTGACCGGTTCCCGCTCCTCGTTTGTAGGGCTGGCCGCCTTGGGTCTTGGCGGCGTATTGATGTCGCGATATCGGTGGAAAGTACTCCCCTTACTCGCACTTGCGGCGCCGATCGTATGGTTTAGTCTCCGACCCGATCTTCAGAATCGCTATCTGTCTTTGATCGATCCTACAAAGGGAGTGGGCGCGGCCGAAGCGTCTGCCGAGGGAAGAACGCAATCCTTTTGGGATGGTATGAAGGGTTTCGCGGAGAATCCGCTGTCCGGCACGGGCCTCGGCTCATATCGCGTCAAGACGGGCTTCGCCACCCACAACGTATACAACCAAGCCTTGGGAGAACTGGGGCTTTTGGGCCTGCTTGTGCTGATCGGATTTGCTTGGGCTTATGCGGCTGACTTCTTCGAGGCCCGCCGACTGCGCGGCGATTCCCGCGAAGTGTCGGAAACGTTTCTTTACCGCGTTTGTATTGCATCGTTCGGAACGTGCCTCATGCTTTTTCTCCTCGGTTATGGAGGCCATAACCTGATGCGTTTCAACTGGCTCTGGTGTGGGGCCTTTGCCGGGGCCGCCGTCCACTTCCTCCGACAAAGGGCCTATGAACGCATCTGCCATCCAGAAGATGAGCCAATAGAAGCGGAAGGGGTGTGGGAAAACGTCAACGGCTCCTGGGAGAATGGGTATCATGGGAATGCCTAGCAAGCATTGCGAGCAAACGAAAAGAGTACTGGTTGTGGTAACCCATCCGCTGGGCGGCATTCGAACCTATTTGCTCACCAACGTCCCCCGTCTTTCGGAAGCGGGCTACGTCTTCACGTTTCTCGCGCCCGAGGGCGAGGCGTTCGAGGAGTTCAAGAACGATGTGAAGTCCTGGCCCGGCGTCGAATTGCTGGGCATTCCCGTTCGAGGGCGACGGTTCTCCTTCTGGCCAAGTGTTCGGCGTGCCATAAGAACTAGACGATTCTCGTTGATTCACTCGCAGGGATTGCGAGCCGGAGTAGAAACCGCCTTTGCGAACTACTTCAGCGGAATTCCGCATATCATCACGCTGCACGACACTCGGCACGAGAATGACTTCAGAGGAAGGTTTCGGCAGATCAAGAAACTTTTAACGGGACGGCTCTCGGCACGTGCCGACATCATCATCGCGGTTTCCCATGACTGCGCCCAGAATCACTTCGATTTCTTTCCACATTGGAAACGTTCACGGTGCAATGTCAAGGTGATATTCAACGGAGTGGACGTTGCTCTTTTGACTGCCGCTGCTAAGTCGTACGACCAAAACACGTTGCGTACATGGTTCGGCTGGAATGGAGAGAATAAGATCCTTGGCTATTTCGGCCGGTTTATGCCGGAGAAGGGCTTTCTGATTCTATTAGACGCACTGCGCGAACTCAACCGTCGAGGTATTGCCGACCACGTTCGACTTGTTGCAGCCAAAGACCCGCACGGCTACCGCGGCGAATACATGCGAGAGGTCGAAAGGGACG
Organism: uncultured Thermoguttaceae bacterium; assembly: GCA_965195225.1. GTDB lineage: Bacteria > Planctomycetota > Planctomycetia > Pirellulales > Thermoguttaceae > JAHIKV01. The sequence goes on along the minus strand of CBDAFL010000226.1, from coordinate 2,531 downwards.
ATGTATTATCGCAGATGGTGCGGTTTATAGAACCCGTACCAGACATCGTCGCCGTCCTGCCCCAAATCGATGTCCTTGTCATGCCGTCGCTATGGGAAGCCTGTGGGCTATTGGCGATGGAGGCAATGGTTCTGGGCGTCCCGGTTGTCGGATCAGACGCGATCGGGCTTCGCGAAGTCCTGCAAGGGTCTCCGTCCTTGACGCCGCCCGCCGGAGACGCCAAGGCCTTGGCGTCCGCAATCGAGGAAGCGCTGGGCTCGCGGAGCAGGCAACGGGCCGAGGAGTTCGCACCGGAGGCCGGCATACGATTCGATAATCGCGCCAGTACCGAAAAGCTGAGGCAGATTTATGAAGCAATCGGTCGGTAAGTCGCGCATTGCCTCGCCGAGGCGTATCTTCATGAAAGAACGAAAGCTATGAAGCCGATACCTGGCCAAGATGGACCGCGACGCCTCAATCCGCGAATCTGGGACTATAACTGGTACCAACTTCGCTTAATCCGCCGCGCTGTCGAACGCATTTTGTCTATTGCGATCAAGCCCAACCAGTCTACGGTAGCGTTAGATCTCGGGTGTGGGGAACGACCGTACGAACCACTCTTCTGTGATCGGGTTGCACGATATGTGGGCGTCGATCTCGTTGGAAATCCAAGAGCCGACGTGACGTTTGCACCAGGGGAGCAGGTGCCAATGGAAGACGGTTGCGCGGATATAGTCCTTTCATCCCAGGTGCTGGAGCACGTGCTGGACGTGGACGCTTATCTGTTGGAATGCCATCGCCTGCTCAAGCCTGGCGAGCTTCTCCTGCTATCTACGCACGGATTCTGGGTGTACCACCCCTATCCGGTGGATGTCCGGCGCTGGACTTGTTGGGGTCTGAAGTTTGAAATCGAGAAACACGGGTTTCACGTCGAAGAGCAAGTGGGCTGTATGGGTCCCCTCGCGTACACCACGCAATTGCGTCTACAGTTGATTAGGGGGTTGTTGTGGCAAATCGGGCGCGCAACGGTCCCCGTCATTGGTGCCCTGAGCGCATGCGCACAGGTTGTCATGATGTTGGAGGACTGGATTACGCCGCGAAAGGTGCGGTTTGAAAACTCGGCAATCTATGTGGTGGTGTAGTGTTTCAGGCTAAATGGCACAGTAGCCAAGGTAGGCGACGATTACCCGACACTTGATCGCCCCGGCGTGGGCAATCTGGGAGCGGAGTCCGTACTTGCCGCATTATCGGTTACTTCGCTACCCGGGCAACGCAGTGAACAAGGAGAACGACTTATGAAACGGTGTAGCCGTTGCATCATGCCGGAGACTGTGCCGGGAGTGAGCTTTCAGGATGGGATCTGCAATTTCTGTCGGAATTATAAGCAAGAACAGTATTTGGGAGAGGAGGCTTTGGCGAGAGTCGTCAACGAAGCAAAAGGGAAGGGCGGCCGATACGACTGCCTTGTTCCTATCAGTGGAGGGAGAGACAGCAGTTACGTGTTGTATTTGGCAAAAGCGGTCTACGGATTGAAGACGCTGGCCGTGTGCTACGACAATGAATTCCAGACAACGCAAGCGGTCGCGAACTTGCATCGGGCCTGCCAAGAGTTGGATACCGATCTTCTCCACATCCGTTCAAAGAGAGACGTCGCTCGGAAGATCGTCCGCAGTCAGATTCGCCTTGCCCTGGCCATGAAGTCGCCTTCCATCGACGACGGTCTTTGCATCGCGTGTTCCTACGGGTATCGGAGCGTCGTTTATCGGGCGGCGAAAAAGTATCGCGTACCGCTGATCTTATGGGGAGAATCGCAAGCCGAGTCCACGCATTGGATGATGGACACGGTGGAGCGTGCCCGCCAGCAGCAGGCGAAGACTCGCGGGCGAGTTGGACGACTGCTCAGCCTCGCCTACTGTCGGGTAATTCTCCTCCAAATGTCGCAGCGGCTCGAATTTCACTCATCGGGAAACTCCATTCTGCGAGACCACCCCCCGCGACTGAACGACTCACAAGTCAGTGAGATTCGCGTCTTTGATTATCTCCGCTGGGACCGGCAACGGATCAAAGAGACCATCGCTAGAGAGTTGGGGTGGAACAAGCCAGCAGAGAGCACTTCGACGTGGAGAATCGACTGCAAGTTAACGCCATTGGTAAATAATTGCTATTTCAAGCGTTTCGGCTGTAGCAAAGCTTGCTTCGGCTACTGCAACATGATCAACAGCGGGCAAATGAGCCGGACGGAAGCGCTCCAGCAAGAGGAGCAAATTGCACTCACATGCCATGGCGAACTGCACAAACTGTTGGAGCACGAAGTTGGGCTGAGGAAAACCGAGGCGGCAAAGGTTCTTGGAACGTAGCCCCACACGCTTGATCGGCCCATGACACAATCCTGGTGAAGTGCAAGAGGCAAGTTTCATCTGAGCTTTTGCAAACTCTCAAATGACGTTGGAAAGATAGGGTGTTTCGGGTTTAATGTCAGTGTTTCGGCCCGGCGCAGGACGGCTGGGCGTGTTGGGATGACCACGGAGGGTCCGAAAATGCCGGCGATTGTG
>CBDAFL010000225.1:0-15173 GCA_965195225.1 uncultured Thermoguttaceae bacterium | reverse complement strand
ACTTACGTCAACGGTTGTGATGATCATCATTCCAGGTTTTTATGAAAATTGCTAAACTGGCATGACAAACTCCGTTGTGGTAAGTGATTTTCTGCTATCGTTGCTAGCAGTTGCATAATCCTGTGAATCGCTGGGCTATTGCCAAATGACCCTACGGGTCGAAAATCTCGTGTTTCCCAAAGTTTTTCAAGCAAAAATATGGGTAAACCTAAGGTCATGACCCGGCCTACCGGCCTAGCTTTCCGTGGGATCGCCGGGAAATGTGTAGTCGTCCGGCAGGAGATTTTCGAGTTCGATGAGTTGCTGGTCGATGTGTTCGGTCTCCATGTCCAAATGATGCATCATTCGTCGCAACCACTCATATTGACCAATCAATCTGTCTCTGTCCGCAACGAGCCTGTCTCGGCCCGCAATCAACCTTCTCTCGTCCTTCGCGGCCATTGCGCCCTCCCGTACCAGACAAAGAGTGACGTTGTCTACTCGGTGCGGGCGCAACAAAAAGGAAGCGCCGAACCGAAGCCGCTCCCGAAACCCCCACGAAGGGGCACAAGTGAACAGCACCCGGCCGACGCTCCCATAACGGGAGCGCGGTCCAAGTACTGCTTCACTTGTACAAGAGTCCGAAGACCCAAGTTCGTGGTTTTTCGGGAAGCAGTAACTTGACGCTCGCGCGTCAAACTCAAATTGTCATCAGCATCCTACCACCGGCAAGCCGTCGCCGCAAGTAGTAGGCCGGGTTGCAACCCGGCGGTCATTCTCGGGTTGCATTCAACGCACGCGCGGCTATCCTACACGGAACTGGAACAGTTCGTTTTCCGCATTTCCCGAAAAGAGCAATACCATGAGCCGGCACTTTCATTTTTCGCGTCTGTTTTCGGTTGTCGCAATGTTGGGAGCGATGACGTCCGTTGCCGTATGCCACGCGGAGGAACCGACGCCCGGCAAACCGCAGCCGGCCTCGCTGAAGCTGGGCGAGCCGCTGGTCGATCACCCCGAACGGCTGAAACCGCTCAATCCGGAATCGACGGTCTGGATCGATCCGATCGGCAAGCGGGTGGTCTTGCAGGGGCAAGTCTGCCAGAGGGACGCCCTGCTGGAGATGTTCGCCTGTCTGGCAAACACGAAGGAGCACGAGTCGATCGTGGCGGTGCCCTGCAAGGCGTTCGTGGTCCACACCGCGTTGCTGGCCGTCGGGGCCAAGGCCGGAAAATCCGTGCGGTTCGATCCGGAATACGTCCCCGCCAGCGGCACGGAGATCGACATCTCCGTCCACTGGAAAGACGCCAAGGGCGAGGTCCAAACCGCCCGGGCACGGGACTGGGTCCGCGACGCGAAGACCGGCAAGGCGATGGAACATCCGTGGGTCTTCGCCGGCAGCGGGTTTTGGGACAACGAAGTGACCGGCCAACGAGTTTACGAAGCCGAGAGCGGCGATTTTATCTGCGTGTCGAACTTTCCCAGCGCGATGCTCGATCTGCCGATAAAAAGCAGCAAGGACAACGCCGAACTGATGTTCCGCGCCTTCACCGAGCGGATTCCGCCGTTGGGTACGCCGGTGACGCTCATTCTGACGCCGAAAGCCGCGAAGTAACCGTTCGCGGGTTGGCTGGGGACTGGTCCATTTTTCGGCCGAAAAACGCATTTCGCGGGCAAACGGTTGGCCGAAAACATGGACCTGTCCCCTATGAAACAGATGCGCAAACGCTCTACCCCACCAACTTCTCCAGAGCCACGATCAGCGGCGGCAGATCGTTTCGGACGGTATCCCAAACCACCCGCAGATCCACGGCGTCGTATTCGTGGATCATGAAGTTTCGCATGGCCACCATGGCGGTCCACGGTAGGTCGGGCAACTGCCGGCGGGTTTCCTCGGATACCCGTCGAGCCGCCTCGCCGACGATCAACAGTCGCCGGATCACGGCGTCCTGCCGTTCGAGATCGTCGAAAAACTGTTCCTGAGTGGCGTTGTCCAGATATTGCAGGGCCAACCGGCTCGAATCGAGAATATCCAATAAATAGCTCGAATCACGCGACATCCACCACCTCGGCCGAGGAAAGGATAGCGTCGCGGCGAAAATGGTTTCTGCTGGATTCCAGCCCGCGACGGCTCACGAGATGTACCTTCCGCCCGAAAATGGACTCGAGCGCCTCCTGCATTAGCGCCATGTCGAAATAAGTCCAATTGGCGTTTGGCGCGAACGTCACCAGGCAGTCAACGTCGCTGTCGGAGCGAAAATCATTCCGCAAGATCGAACCGAACAGCGCGAACTCGGCGATTTTCCACTTCCGGCAAAACTGCCGCAACTGGTCGCGGTTTGACTCGACGGCACCGATCATCAATATCGCCCCTAGCGCCGTAGTATGGATTTACCAATCCGTCCTACAATTTCAATCAACTTGCTTCATTGTGCGCACTTGCATGCTTCACCCCAGCAGCCGGTTTACGCTGTCCAGCAGCCGGTCCATGGCGAAGGGTTTGCGGATGTAGTCGTCAACGCCCAACGTCTCGGCGTAGGCCTTGTGACGGCTCCCCTCGTTGGCCGTGACCATGATGATCCTGACCGGCACCGGGCGGGTGCGGCGGAGCTTCTCCAGCACCAGAAACCCGCTCCGCTTGGGCATCATCATGTCGAGGATCACCAGATCGGGGTTCTCGCGCTCGGCCAAGGCCAGCCCCTGGTTTCCGTCTCGGGCGACGAAAATTTCATAGCCCGCCGCCGTCAGGGCGAACCGCATCGACTCGATGATCTCTCGATCGTCGTCCACCAGCAGGATTCGCTTGCCGGATTTTGGGGGGGCTTCGACCGTGTTTTTCTCGTCTGCCATGAAACGCTACCTTGCTTCAGTCGATGTTGTCATTTTTGGATGGCACGCCCCGATACATCCTAATACCATACTCGCCCCATAATGGATTGCAAGGGGATAGTGGCCGGTTGTAATGGGCTCCCCCGAAAACCAATGTTCTCGTTCCCACGTGGAGAGGTTGTGAATTTTTGTAGGGTGCGTGAAACGCACCACAACTGGCAGTACATGGTGCGTTTCACGCACCCTACGGATGTTCGCCTCCGCTAATTCAGCGGTATTGATCTTAATGGACCACACGGGGGAGCTTTAACCTTCCATAGGAATTACCCCTTTTTCGGGCGGGGAAGCCATCTACCCTATTGACGGAGTGAAATTGACTCGGTACAATTCTCCGTGTTCACGTAAGTATGTGCGCCCGGTGAAGAATCAGTTCGGCGGTTGCCCGGTTCCGGGCGACGGCCGGTGTTTTTGGGGAAGGACCCGGATGGATGCACATCCGCCGATCGGCGTCGGGGGTAGTAGTCCAAGCCCCCGCTAAGTTGAATCTGTTCTTTGAAGTGCTCGCCAAGCGAGACGACGGGTATCATGAGATCGAGACGCTCATGTGCCCGATCGATTTATGCGATACCTTGTACTTTCGTGACGCGCCGGAAGGTCCGGTGCGGTTGAAGTGCCGGCTGGTATTCGGAGCCGAAGGTCCAGAAGGCCGGGGACTCCACGAAGTTACCGAAGGATCCGAGAACCTTGTTGTGCGTGCGGTCGAACTGGTCCGCCGTCGCGCCGGCATAAACCGCGGGGCCGAGATATTGCTGGTCAAGCGGATTCCGGCCGCGGCTGGCCTGGGCGGCGGATCGAGCGATGCCGCGGCCGCGCTGGTCGCCGCCGACAAGGTCTGGCGGCTCGGCCGGTCACCCGAAGAGTTGGCCCGCTGGGCAGGTGAATTGGGAAGCGACGTCCCGTTTTTCCTCGCCGGCGGCCCGGCCGTATGCCGGGGTCGGGGCGAACGGGTGTCGCCCGTCGATGGATTGGGAAATTTAAATTTCGTACTGGTCCGGCCACCGGCCGGATTGGCCACCGCGGCCGTGTACGCCGCATGCCGAGCGGCCGAGCGGCCTCGGACGGTCCGACCGCTGGTCGAGGCGCTCGGGCAAGGAGACTGGAAACAAACGGGCCGGCGGTTGTGCAACCGATTGCAACCGGCGGCCAGGCGGTTGTCGCCTTGGGTGGCGAGATTGGAGCGGGAGTTCGACCAATTGGACCTGCCGGGGCACGGAATGAGTGGAAGTGGCACGTCGTATTTTGGGGTCTGTCGTAACGCTCGCCACGCGCGGCGCAGTGCGGGGCGTTTGCGAGCGAAAGGATTTGACGTTGTGTTTGCCGTGCGGAGCTGTCGCTAAGGGGGCAATTGTTCCTCCTCGAAACGGACTGCCAGCGCAAGGAGACCAGCCGTGGAAATCACCGAAGTTCGTGTCAAGCTCATGGAAGAGCCTGGAGAGCGGCTCCAGGCGTTCTGTTCGATCACTTTCGACGACGCTTTCGTGGTCCGCGACCTGAAGATCATCGAAGGCGTCACGGGGCCGTTCGTAGCCATGCCCAGCCGAAAGCTGACTTCACATTGCCTGCAGTGCGGATGCAAAAATCACCTCCGCGCGGGCTACTGCAACCAGTGTGGCCAGCGGCAGAAAGAGCCATCGGCCACCCGAGACGACGATGGCCGGACGAAACTCTACGCCGACATTGCCCACCCGATCAACTCGACCTGCCGCGAGATGATCCAGCAGCGGGTGATCCATGCCTTCGAGGAGGAAAAGGCCAGCTCAAAACGGCCGGACTACGTCTCCAGCTACGACGATTTCGACACCGACGTTTACGCGTCGCCGACCACGACCCGGATTCAAGGTGCGGAAAAACCACGCGGCCCGCACAAGGCCCCCGCCGAAAAGCCCCAGCCCGCTCGGGCCTCGGCGCCACACGGCGACTTTGGGGCGGGTGTCTTCGAGTGAGTACGCGAAATTGTCATAGGCGTGCCTATGATCGAAAAGCATCGGCAAACCCCTCTGCGGGGCTGCTTAAAGCGTCTTTTCCTTGTTTTTTGACATTATGGGTGTCAATTTCCAAGGAAAAGGGCCGATATTTCTTCCGCTGTTGCAATCCCCCCCTTTATTTTGAGCGGCATCGAACTGGCGGCACGTCTGAAAAGAGGGTATTTTTGTCTGGTGCGGAACCTTACTTCGTCGGTGTAGACTCATGTTGAAGCGTGTCGAAATTGAAAATTACCGTTCCTGTCGCAATGTCGTCCTCGACGATCTTGGGCCGATGACGGTTTTGCTCGGTCGCAACGCGGTTGGCAAGACCAACATCCTGCAAGCAATTCAATGGGCGGCAAAAGCCGCGACAATCCCTGAGGCTTGGGGGAATGGAGCTTTCAAGCTGATTTTTCAAGTTGACGAGTCAGTTTATTACTACTCATTAAAAGCGAATATTCTTCCCATTAAAGACAAATCGGTGGAGATTTGTGAATCTCTTGAGGTGCGCGAAGGAAATGCTCCTGCGCAAAATATCCTAGCCCGCAGAGGCGAGGAACTTCGGTTATTTTTTCCGGAGCAAAGAGAGATCGCTCTGGGGGCTTTATCACCTTGTCTTCCAGCAATCATCTCTCTGATGCCAGCTGAGCAGCCAATTGCAAAAGCAATTCAGCCGTTTTTGGCAGCACTTGAAAGAATCCGTTATTACCCTTTAGAATCAGACGATTTTGACACGTCTCTTCACTCCTTACAGTCCTTCGTTGTGTTGAACGAACAATACAATTCTTGGCTGAATTACTATACGGCTTCCAATGTACCGGGGAACTCGGTGCTTATGCGTTTATTGCATTTGTGGAAGACAAACGATACTGCGTTCCAAGAAATTCGTGACCTACTTGGATCGACTGGTTTGGGAGTAGTAAACGATATTAATCTGATTTCTTCTGATACCCCCGAGGATCCCCAGAAATCTTTTTTCAGAATTAGGTTTCAAACAGGCGAACAATCGCAGTTCCCTTTTTCTTCCCTTTCAGCAGGGACGCAAAGGATTATCCACCTGGCAGTCTCGCTCCTTTTCGACCAATCATCGGTGATGTTGATCGAACATCCCGAGGATACGATCCATCGCGGACTTCTTCGGAAAGTCATTGACGTGTTGCAAGGTTATTCCGATCAACACCAACTGATTTTATCGAGCCATTCATCGGTGGTGTTCGATACGCTCGATCCAACGGCTGTCCGTCTTGTAACGATGGAGGATGACGTAACGAAAGTTCGCAAGCTGACGACTGAGGAATTGCGCGCCGCAAAACTTTTCATGGAAGAAGAAGGCTCTCTCTCCGATTTCATAGAGACGGTCGAGGAGGAATAGACCGTGTATGGAATTTTGGGCGAGGATTCTTCAGATGTCGCCACGCTGAGGGTGTTGGTCCGCAGACTCGCCGACGATGAATCAATGCCGATTCGCACAAAAGGCTACAGCGGATGCGCGCAAATGCTTCGCAAAGGGGCGAGACAGCTACGATCATTCTCGAACTTGGGCTGTACCCGCTTCATTATCTGCCATGACGCCGATGGGTCTGATCCCGAACCGAACCGAGAACGAGTAAAAAACAAGATCATCAAGCCGTCGGGGATAAGTGACGATTATTGCATCGTCGTCCCAGTCCAAGAGTTGGAAGCCTGGATTCTCGCGGACATCGAGTGTGCGACCAACATATTTTCGTCTTGGAGGCCGAACGCAATCCAGAATCCTGAGTCCATTTCCAGCCCCAAGGAACATCTGGAAAAACTTAGCCGCACCAGTCGCCAAAAACCTCTATATCGCCATGCCGTACACAACGAGCAAATGGCCAAGCACCTCGATCTCAATAAGATCTCCCGGAAGTGCCCGGAGTTTAAGGTACTGGAGAAGTTCGTTGCCTGATGCGGATTCCGCAGTTTGCTAGGCGAAATACCCCACCGCGTTGCGGAACATTTGCAGGCCGTCCCCCTCGGGGCCTGACTCGCCGCGGGTCCAACGGGGATGCTGGGTCGGGTCGATGTGTCGCTCGGGGTGAGGCATAAGGCCCAACACCCGGCCGGTCGAGTCGCACACGCCAGCCACCTCGTCCGTCGAGCCGTTCGGATTGTCGGCCGCCACGTATCGCAGCGGGAGTTGCCCGGCGGCGTTTAGCCCTTGCAGCGTCCGGTCGTCCCGGGCGACGAATTTCCCCTCGGCGTGGGCCACCGGCAGGTACATCCGCTCGATGCCAGCCAGAAAGACCGACTTCGAGCCGCTCGTTTCCAATCGGACCCAGCCGTCGTAGTATCGGCCCGAGTCGTTCCAGGTAAGCGTGGCGGGCGGGCCGTTCGCGGCGTCTTTTTCCAGCAGCACGGGCGATTTCATCAATACCTGAAACCCGTTGCAGATGCCCAGGATCAGTCGGCCCTCGGCCTTGAAGCGGACCAACTGGTCGGACAGATGGTGTTGAATCTGGTTGCCGAGTATCCGGCCTCCGCCCAGGTCGTCGCCGTAGCTGAACCCGCCTGGTATGCAGAGGATTTGGAACCGCTCGAACAGTGCGGGCGACTCCAGCAGCCGGTTGACGTGCAGGGTTTCTGTTTTCGCCCCGACCTGCTCGAAGGCGAAGGCGGTTTCCGCGTCGCAATTGGTGCCGGGTGCTCGAAGTATCAGGACGTTGGGTGTGGTCATTAAGAGGGGTTCGGGGGTTCGGGGGTTCGGGGATCGGGGATCAGGGATTGGTATTGAAAACAACGCCCCGCGACTGCGGTCGCGGGGGGGATCGTACAGCCGCCACCGCTCGGATCCGCCGGCGGGCTACTTCATAAATGCCGCGAACAGCGAGGATACGTCGAACCACAAAACCGTCCCGTCCCGGCACTGAATCTGGTCGCAGGCCTTGCCGTTTTTGTGCATGAGTCCCTGCTGGACCATGGTTTTGCCGAGATGGCTGAGCACGTCGTACTCGTCTGAGACGCGAGCCACTAGATACGGCTTCTTATCCGAGCCGTCGCCGGTGCTGAGGATGCCATCGATGCACTTCTTCGCCAGTTCGGCTTCCCGCTTGGCGGCGGCGGCGGCGCCAAGTTGTTTTTCCACTTGCGAGGAAAGCTGATGCGCCTGCGGACTCAACATGAATTCCGGCATGCACTTCTTCAGCCGTGACCGGGCATCGGCGTATTTCCCGTCGTCGATCAACTCGCGGATGTCGTTCAGTTCGTTTGAATACGGGTTGTACGTCTTCGAGGTCGTCGTCGCCTTGTTTGCACGAAGATAATTCTCCTTTCCGGGCTTGGCGAAAAAGGTTTGATAAACATCGCCGGGCTTGTCCGCCTGATCCTGCCTGGGACTTTCCGCCGCTGCTGCTTGTGCAAGATAGGTCGCCAAAACGGCAATCGTCGTCCAAACGAACAACCAGCGTCGATTCGAGAAAAATCGGGCCATGATCCATCTCCATGTTTTGGGCAAGGAACTTCACCGGGCGAACTCCACGGTTTCCTCTTCGGCGAGGTATGCGGCATAGGATAGGGCAGCGTCGATGTCGGCGGCTTCCAAGTAGGGATACGCCTTAGGAATCGTTTCCTTGGTTTCGCCGGAGGCTAGAAGTCCTAGCAAGCGACAAACCGGAAATCGTAGCCCACGGATGCACGGTTTTCCGGTACAGACGGTGGGATCGACGGTAATGCGGTCCAATTTCATACAGCTTCCCCCCGGATACTGCCCATTTCCCAGTCTGTCTCTACCCAGCCTTGTCTACTAAGTTTACTCGGCAGCGCCTCATTGTGCCAGTACCCGTCACTGTTGGATAAATCGGAAATTGGGGTTTGGTAGTGCTTAGTTTGTAAGCGACGTAGGTTATGCTTTAACATAACAATCCGGGGCTGTACTGGAACTCAGGGATTATTTTACATCCTTTTGATATCTGGGTTTCAACGTCTCTTGGTAAGGTAAAAAAGCAAACGCGACAGCATGGTCAGGTTCAAAGAGTAATCTTTGCCTTGCGAGAAAACGTTCAACCTCGGCTGTCTCTCTTGCAATGTCTTTTACTCTATTGTGTGCCCATGCCCTACAGATAGTAAGGACATCGGCTAACCAATGAAAGTCATTTGCCTCAAGCGGAATATTTCCTAGCGTGGCAAGAGCACGTTCGATATTCACATCACAGCGGGCCTTCAATGCAGCCAACTGAACCCGCAAATAGCCCGCCGGGAATCTTGCGTCCCACTGCTGTAACCGTGTCTCCAGTAGCCGAATCATCGGAGCGTAATCATTGTTTTTTACGCATGCATAGAAACATTGCAAAGATTCAAAATTATATTCACTTAATTGACTGATAGCGCGCGAAAGATATTCGTCGGTTTGTTGGAAATCATTCCTTAAGCAAGCGAATGCAACGAGATAGTTCCACGTTTGGTCGAAGAAAGGCAGCCCCCTCACATAAACGAAATGATCATCGGCAATACCGAGTGTAAAATACGCAAGCACGATGTCGTCCAGATAAGTTAATCCTTTGTCAGGACGGTCCCATAAATAAGCATAGCGTGCGGCCGCGAGCATAAATGGCGCAGATGTCTTCGGAAACGAGCATCTGTCGAAACAATTAAACATTTTGTCGATTTCTTGCTGGTGCTCGTATTCCTGGCCTAATGAGAAGAGGAGACATTGTGAATCGGGACATGCTTCCAAGCCCTCTTTAAACCGCCGAAAAGCCTCCAATCGATCACCTCGTTGGAAAGCGGCAATGCCCCTAATATGAAAATAACTCTCCTTGTCTTTCTCAGAAAGCTTGGGAATAGAATACCGCTGCAACTCTTTCTCTAGCTGTTCGACCTTACCTTCGCGTTGGAGGCGATTTGCAAGCTCGTCGGGAGATTCATTAGGCCGTCTGCTAAAGAACATCTTTTTTGAACCTCGTAATCGAATCGGAAGGAATCGGAACCAAGTGCGAGGTCTGCCATTTTTCACCAACGTAGCGGCTTTTGCCAGGCCTCTTTCAAGGTGTGCAAATCGGCTTGCACCAGCGGCGTTCCGTCGAGAACGGCGGACAAACCGTCCGCCTCAAGTTTCTTCTTCTCCGCTAACGTGAAAGCCGATTCGGCGATTCGGTTCCGCGGGCCGTTCCATCAGTTTGTTGAGAACTTGTGCGATGGACTTGATCTGCTCATCGTGCAACCGAACGGTTTCGGCCAGGCGTGTCAGTTGCTCGACCAACTCGCCGGGCGTGGCCATCAGGCGGCGAAGCCGGACGAAAATGCGCATGATCTCGATGTTTACCCGCACGGCTGTGGGTGAGCGTAGTACGCTGGAAAGCATGGCGACGCCGTGTTCGATGAAAACCCAAGGGAGTTTTCGACGCCCGCCCTTTGATATCACACTTTGTGACATCAAACCCGTAAACTCTTGCTGTGTAAGCTGATACGCAAAATCTTCGGGGAACCGATCGGCGTTTCGTCGGACTGCCTGATTTAGCGCCGAAGTTGGAACGCCATACAACCGGGCCAGATCGGAATCGAGCATTACCCGCTGGCCTCGCACGACGCGGACCATGCTTTGGATTTCGTCGGGCGCAACGAGTATTTCGGTCGATTGTTTTTTGCTCTTGGCCATTGTTACCCCAAACTTCGTCAATTGCGTCACCAACGCATCCGGCTGCCCTCACCCCCGGCCCCTCTCCCAAAGGGAGAGGGGAGGATTGCGTCACCAACGCAGCGGCTTTTGCCAAGCTTCTTTTAGGACGGCCAAATCGGCTTGCAACAAAGGCGTTTCGCCGACGATCTCCAATTTGCCGCTATCGACCACTTCGCCGATCCGAGCGTGCGGCACATCGGCCAGTGTCGTCTCGAAAGCGGCGGCGTTGTCCGGCTGGACTTCGCAAAGGAAACGGGTGTTCGATTCGCTGAACAACAGCGCGACGTCGGACAGAAATTGGACTGACTCCGCCCCGCCCTCACCCCCGGCCCCTCTCCCAGTGGGAGAGGGGAGACACGGCACGTCGGCCAGCGAGATTTTTGCACCCAATCCGCCGGCGAAGGCCATTTCGGCGATGGCTGCGGCCAATCCGCCCTCGGAGAGATCGTGACACGCTCGAACAAGCCCGGCGTGGATCGCGGCATGCATGGCGGCGAACAAGGTTTTTGCCTGCCGGGCATCGACCTTGGGCACTTCTCCGCCCGAGAGGCCCTCGACCAAGGAAAAGTGCGAACCGCCCAGTTCGTTTTTCGTCTCGCCGACTATGTAGAGCAGGTTGCCCGGCGACTTGAGGTCCATCGACACGCAGCGTGCGACGTCGTCTACCTGCCCGATGGCGCTTATCAACAGCGACGGCGGAATGGAGATCGGCTCTTTGCCCGACGGGCGGAACTCGTTGTTCAGGCTGTCCTTGCCGCTGATGAACGGCGTACCCAACTCCACGGCCACGTCGTGACAGGCAATCGCGGCGCGGACCAGCGAGCCGAGCGTCTCGGGCCGGTCGGTCGTGCCCCAGCAGAAGTTGTCGAGGATGGCGATTCGCGTGGGATCGGCCCCCACAGCCACGCAGTTTCGCACCGCTTCGTCGATTGCCGAGGCGGCCATCCAGTAGGTGTCGAAATCGCCGTAGCGGGGATTCATGCCGCAGGAGATCGCAATGCCGCGGCGGCTGTCCAACACCGGACGCAACACGGCGGCGTCGCCGGGGCCGTCGTTTGCCGCGCCGACAAGCGGCTTCAACACGCTCCCGCCTTGCACCTCGTGGTCGTACTGGCGGATCACCCATTCCTTGCTGCAAACGTTCAGCGAGCCGAGGATTTTCAGCAAGGAATCATGAATGTTGGATGATGAATGTTGTTTTCGACATTCATCATTCATCATTCCGCATTCATCATTCCCGGGCGGCGTGTAAACCGCCTCGCGGACCACCGGCGGACGACCATCGTGGAGGAAATCCATCGCCAGATCGGCCACCTTTTGCTCGGCATAGATCAGCGTCAGCCGGCCGGTGGGGGTGAATTTGCCGATCGCGGTCGCTTCGACCCCTTCCGAAGCGCAGAGCGCCGAAAGCTCGTTCCATTTCTCCGGCGAAACGGAGACGACCATCCGCTCTTGGGCCTCGGATATCCACATCTCCGTGTAGGAAAGTCCTTCGTATTTGAGCGGCACCCGTTCGAGCCATACCTCGGCGCCGATTTTCTCACCCATCTCGCCCACCGCACTGGAAAACCCGCCGGCCCCGCAATCGGTAACGGCGTTGTACAATCCTCGATCGCGGGCGACCAGCAACACGTCGAGCAGCATCTTTTCGGTGATGGCGTTGCCGATCTGGACCGCGCCGCCGGAGAGGGTTTCGCTGTGGCTGGTCAGTTCGGCGGAGCTGAACGTGGCGCCGTGGATGCCGTCGCGTCCGGTCCGCCCGCCGATGGCGACAATCAGATCGTTGGCCCGCGGATGTTTATCCGATTTATCGCGTGGAATCAGGCCGACGTTGCCGCAATAGACCAGCGGGTTGCCGAGGTATCGGGGATCGAAGTAGATCGCGCCGTTTACGGTTGGAATACCCATCCGGTTTCCGTAGTCTCGTACTCCGGCCACGACGCCCTTGATTACCCGGCGCGGATGGAGTACGCCGGGCGGAAGCTCTTCGGCCGAAACCTCCGGCGGGGCGAAGCAGAATACGTCGGTGTTGCAGATCGGTTTGGCGCCCATGCCGGTACCCATCGGGTCGCGGATCACCCCTCCGATGCCGGTGTTTGCCCCGCCATACGGTTCCAACGCCGACGGATGATTGTGCGTTTCGACCTTGAAGACGACGTTGTACTTTTCATCGAAGCGGATCACGCCGGCGTTGTCGACGAAGACGCTCACGCACCAATCCTGGTCGCCCGCGGCCTGGCGGATTTTCTGCGTGGCGGCGAAGATCGTCTCCTTGAGCATGTTCTCGAAATGCCGTCGGCCGTCGGGGCCGCGATAGTCGATCCGCCCGGCCAGGGTCTTGTGGCTGCAATGCTCGCTCCAGGTCTGGGCTACGGTCTCCAACTCGACGTCGGTCGGGTCGCGGCCAAGCTGGTTGAAATGCGCTTGGATCGTCCGCATCTCGACCAGCGAGAGGAACAACTGCCCGTCGCGGCTCAATTGTTCGAGCGCCGCGTCTTCCATCGCGCGGATCGGCACGGTGATAAGTTTGAATTCATACGGCGAGCCGACCTGCAACCGCTCGAAACCGAGCGGCCCGACGATCACCTGCTCGATGGCGTCGTTGGCCAACACCTTCGAGCAGAGCAGCGGCAGCCGGTCCTCGGGCAGCCGGCCGACGGCGTATTTTCGGAGCGTGCGGACCGCCTCGGCCCGAAAACCGAAATCGGCGATGGCCTCCATCGCGCTTTGGGCCACCGGGTCCATTACGCCGGGCTTCGGCAGGACGTGAATCCAGGTGACGTCGTTGGGCAATTCGGTCAGCAGCGGATCGCCCGCCGGAGCGACCACCGTCCGCTCGACCACCCGGTCGGCCAGCAGTTCGTCGGCGATCTGCTCGACTTGTTCGCGGTTCAGTTCGCCCTGGATCAGATATCCGCGGGCGGAGGTCACGGCCAGATCGTCGGCCAGGTGCAATTCGGCGGCCGTGGCGGCCACCTCTCCGGCGGCGAGGTCGGGGCGGCCTTCGGCTGGATAGATGTCAACTTCCCAAAGCATCGCGGTTCTTTTTGGCGAGAGTTAAGTGGTGAATCGGCCCATTGTAACAAATTGAGGCCGGATGGGATGGGGGGGAGGAGTGATGAATGAGGAATGATGAATGAGGAATGAGGAGAAGCGGAAAAACGAGGAGACTTTTGCCCGCAATATGTCCGCGACCGGCGGCTGCGAAGTACGCGGCTTGGGGCTGAGACAGTATTGAATCAGTCCGCCGCCGGTGTTATCCTTAACTATATGAACACGATGCGATATGTCTACTGGCAAGAAGAAGACATGTGGCTGGGCTACGTGGAAGAATTCCCCGACTACATGACCCAGGGAGCCACCTTGGAAGAACTCCAAGGAAACCTTCGGGATATCTACGAAGACCTGACCGGGGGAAAGATTCCCGGCGTTCGCCACGTCGCAGAATTGCCGATTGCATGAGATGAATTAAAGTCGAAGCTATAGAACATTCCGTAGGTGAAAAGTATGAAACTGAACGTGATTTTGGAACCCAGCGACGAAGGTGGATATACCGTCATTGTACCGGCATTGCCTGGGTGTATTTCCGAGGGAGATACGAGAGAGGAAGCCCTCAAAAACATTCGAGAAGCCATCGAATTGTATTTGGAACCCGTCGAAGACGACCAGACGTTCGCTCCCGATGTGGAATCACTGGAACTGACGGTATGAGCAAAGTTCCATGTTTGGCTTACGATAAAATCGTTCGCGCCTTTCAACGCGATGGCTGGATTGTGGTTCGCCAAAAGGGAAGCCATATCCGGCTCCAAAAACACACGGCGACCGAGACATTGAAGTTGACCGTTCCCGCCCATCGCCCGGTCAAAAGAACCACCCTCGCCCATATTCTGAAACAGGCGAATCTTTCGGTAGATGATTTTATCCGCCTTGTGTAATCCGTGCAGCGCATCTGTAGGCCGGGTTATAACCCGGCAATTGCGGTCGCCGTCGAACACTCGGCGTTGATTGCCGGGTTATAACCCGGCCTACATTTTTGTGCCTTGCTTAACGGAATCGGGCGGCATACAAATCGAGCAATCGGCGGATCATCTTCTGATATTGAGTGTGGTTTTGCCGCGCCTGGGCCTTGAAAAAATCAACCGTCGGCTTGCTCAGGCCGATGGTGACTTTGACCGTGTCCTGCTTCAATGCGAGTTGGTCTGGCGACGGCAAAAAATCCTCCACCAACTCCATCTCCAACGGCTCATTCGTGTATTTGGTTTTGCTCTTCATAGAGTTTTCTCCCTTGCCGCCAGTATCCGGCTCCGATGATGCGAATGGTGCGGCCTCGAAAAGTGAATCGCACGGTGACAACGCCTTCGCCAACCCGCCCGATGCAATAGTGCCGCTTTTCGGCTTCGCTGTGCTTCAGGTCGCGCGCGATGACACGCTTGGGGTCCAAAAACGCCTGCTGGGCCAGCGCGAAGGAGACCCCGTGCTTACGCTCGTTCTCCGCTGCCTTTCGCTCATCCCACTCGAACGTGACCCTTGCCACTGCACGCGCCTTTCCCGCGGGCGGGAGCCATATAAATTACCATACACTTATGTGGCCCTCCCGTCAACTCACCTTAGACTCTTACCGATCATATCTTGCGCAGAATGGCAAGAACTTTTTCGGCCAAGTCGATTTACCTCGTAAATTCAAGGGTAGAACGGACGTTTGGAATCGCGCG
>CBDAFL010000224.1:0-39156 GCA_965195225.1 uncultured Thermoguttaceae bacterium | reverse complement strand
GCCGGAGACCTGAACCGGGCGGAATCGTTGGCCCGCCGGGCGGACACGCTGCGGTTGCCCGACAGCGCCTTCGCGCCGGACGAGGATCGACCTGGATTGGTGTTGCTGGACCTCGCGCTACTGCGGCAGCGTGGAGACTCGCAAGTTGTGCCCGCCAGCGGCGCCGAAGGGCCGAACCGCAACGCCACGCACGCACTATACGATACAAACAACGACCCGACGCGGAACATTCCGGCGGCCAACCAGCAGCCGACGAATCCTTCCGACCGGCGTTGGGCACAGAACTCCGGCCAATACGCACCAACTCCGGCGCGGCCGCCCGCGCCGCCGACGCCCCGCGCGGCCGGTATGGTCCAAACGCCCGGAATGGTGCTGTTCCAACGGGGCGAAGAGGCCCTGAAGAACCACGACGCCACTCGGGCATACGAATTCTTCCGTCAGGCCACCCAATATCCGAACGACCTGGACCCGGTGACCGCACAGCGGTTGCAGGACCACTTGCAACTCCTATCGGCGCCCTCGCGCGCCGGAGCGCCGCGCGCCAATCAGGCCCCGACCATGGTGGATGAGGCCGCGATGCGGCAACAGTTGCTCTACCGGCGGGTAGCCGCCGACTTGGCCCACCACGAATCGAACGCCCGCGCCATGCGCGATACTGATCCCAACAGCGCGCTGCTGTTGCTGGAAGAGGCGCGGAAGAAAGTCGAATCGGCCGGTTTGGACGGCACGGCCCGCGCTCAACTGCTCCGCCGCGTGGACCGCGCGGTCGCGGAGACCAAACAAGTGCTCGAAAAGAACCGGCCGCAAATCGAGCTAGCCGAACAAAACAACCGTGTCCGCCAGGAAGTCGAGCGCGGACAGCGGGTGAAAGTCGAAGTGCAAGAAAAACTTGCCATGTTGATCGACAAATACAACCGGCTCACGGACGAGCAACGCTTCGACGAGGCCCAAGTGGTGGCCAAACGGTGTGCCGAACTGGACCCGAAAAACCCGGTCGTCGTGCAAGTCCTCGTAAACGCCAAGCTGGTCAAAAACTTTATGCGGGCAAAGTCCATCCAGAGTATGAAAGAACAGGGCTTCGTCGATACGCTTGATGAGGTGGATTTTGCGAGCATCCCGTTTTCGGGTAAGAACCCGATGGTCTTTCCCGACATCAAGGATTGGAAGGACATGATCGGCCGACGAAAAAAGTTCGCCGGCGACGGCCGCCGTCACCGTTCGGAGCGGGAGATCGAGATCGAGAAGAAACTCCGCTCGCCCGTCTCGTTGCAATTCACCGGTGTCCCGCTGAGCAAGGTACTCGACTATCTCGCCAAGCTGGCGGAAGTGAACGTTTATCTCGACCCGCAGGGCTTGGCCGAGGAGGGCGTGACCACGGACACGCCGGTCACCATTGAGTTGCGCAAGGAGATCATGCTCAAGAGCGCTCTGAACCTGATCCTCCAGCCGTTGCACCTGAGCTACGTGATCAAGGACGAGGTATTGAAGATCACCAGCGAACAGATGCGCGACGGAGAAGTATATACCCAAACCTATAACATAGCCGATCTGGTGATTCCGATTCCGAACTTCGTGCCCACCAGGATGGGTCTGGGGGCCGCCTACGACGGCGCCATGAGCAACGTGGGGTTTGGCGGGTCGGTCCCCTTCGGTTCGGCCACCGCCACGCCGCTGGCAGTGGTGAGTAAAGACGGCGGGCGGCACGGCGCCGCGATCGACCCCAACCTGCTGGCGCAGATCGGCTCCGGCTCTCGATCGGGGCTACCCGTCGGGCCGCAAGGCTCGCCGGTCGGGCCCGGACCGGGCGGTCTCGGCGGCGGGGCGCAGGCCGACTTCGACAGCCTCATAGAATTGATTACCTCCACGGTAAGGCCCACCACATGGGACGAAGTTGGCGGACCGGGTACTATCGCACCATTCGAGACAAACCTCAGCATCGTCGTCAGCCAAACCCAAGACGTGCATGAGGAACTGGCCGACCTGCTCGAGCAGTTGCGGCGGCTGCAAGACCTGCAAGTTACCATCGAGGTCCGTTTCATCACGCTCAACGACAACTTCTTCGAGCGGATCGGCGTGGATTTCGACTTCGATCTGAACGACAACATCGACGGCAAGGGAGTAGCCTTTGGCA
This sequence comes from uncultured Thermoguttaceae bacterium, assembly GCA_965195225.1. Lineage (GTDB taxonomy): Bacteria > Planctomycetota > Planctomycetia > Pirellulales > Thermoguttaceae > JAHIKV01. The sequence goes on along the minus strand of CBDAFL010000224.1, from coordinate 37,025 downwards.
CCCGCAACTCGGCGGGCTACGTCAGCGATCCCCCCGACTTCACCGTCGGACAGGGCGTGCCACGCGACGTGACCGACCGGGACAGCAGCCGGACGGTCACCGTCGGCATGAGCGCGCCGGGCGTGTTCAACGCCGATCTGGACATTCCCTTCACCCAGGGAAGCTACACGCTTGCCGTGCCGCAGTTCGGCGGGTTCGACGCCACCGCCGGCGCCCAATTGGGATTCGCCATCCTCAGCGACCTGGAGGCATATTTCTTCATCAGCGCCGCCCAGGGCGACCGCCGCAGCAACGTGCTGCAAGCGCCGAAGGTTACGCTCTTCAACGGCCAACAGGCGATGATCGCCGACCAATCGCAAAGCCCCTTCGTTATCAGCGTGATCCCGGTGGTGGGCGACTTCGCCGCCGCACAACAACCGGTCATCGTCGTCCTCTCCGAAGGAACTTTCATGACCGTCCAGGCAGTGGTCTCCGCCGACCGGCGGTTCGTTCGCTTGACCGTCGTGCCCTTCTTCAGCACGATCGGCGAGGTAAATACCTTCCAATTCACCGGTACGCAAACCACCACCACCGACACCACTCGTGACGGAATTCAGCCGGCGGCCACCGATCCGGACAGGCTGTGGAACACAACAGGCGACGCCGCCACGACGACCAACACCGGCACCACGGTCCAGTTGCCGACCTTCTCGATCGTGACGGTGGCCACAACGGTCAGCGTACCCGACGGCGGCACGGTGTTGCTCGGCGGCATCAAGCGCCTTAGCGAGGGCCGCAACGAGTTCGGCACGCCGATGCTCAACAAGCTCCCCTACATCAACCGGCTATTCAAGAACGTGGGCATTGGGCGGGAGACCCAAAGCCTGATGATGATGGTCACCCCTCGGATCATCATCCAAGAAGAGGAAGAGGAGAAACTCGGCATCCAATAAGACGCCGTAGCATTTCAACCAGTTGAATCAACTGTTGAGGCGACGGTTGCACTTTCGCCCCAACGACATGGATCAGGGCTAACGCCCTCCCTGTGCCGCCGCTGGCTTACCCCCCCCAAGCCGGCGGCGGCCGCTTTTTCTTGTGGAATACACCCGGGGTACGGTCTGGTGTGTCCAACCACCGCTGCCCGCCGTGTATTCCCGGCTGGCTAAATGGACTTATTTGACATCACCAATCGGGAACCTCGCTCTCGTCCTCACCGCCGTTGATGGTTATCAGAGCTTTGAGAACCTTCGGGTCGATTTGATCGCTAAAATATGTCGCCGAACCATCGGCAAAAAGCAGATGCGCGCCGCCGGAATGACTACTACGCAAACCAATCTGGTTCATGTCGTTAATTTTGAAACTCATTTCCGACGCATTTAAGTCACGAGGTTCCATCCAGTAGATTCCAGAGTGCGACATTTCGACCACGATAATCGTTTCATCAAGTTCGTCGGTGATGTCTTTCTTTTTTCTGACGGCGGGAGCGTCTGAGAATGCATCTGGTCCCACAAGCATCACATAGCTGGTATCATACCGGCCCCGGTCGAAGTCGCTGGGGCAGTAGTACGGACCGTCCTTCGCCAACACGTCGGCAAAAGCCAAGTTGTCAGGACTATCCCACGGTTGGTCGAAGTCGTATTGAGTGTAAAGTTTCGGATCCAAGAACTCCAACAACAACGCCCGCCAACTGTGCATTCGACGGCCTTCTTCATCGACCGTATACGCGGGCGGATAGCAGCTGTACTTTTCGTGGTAGTTGTGCAACGCCAGCCCAATCTGCTTGAGGTTGTCGCGGCATTGCACTCTTCGCGCGGCCTCGCGGCAAGAAGAAACCGCCGGCAGAAACAGCGCAACCAAGAATAAAAAGAATAGCAGCCCGGCCGCTGCCCAAACACAACCACCGCAACCAAGAAACTTGCCTTGGGCAGTCGGGGGACTGGAGCTTCCCTCGACATAGTCTTCGTCGGACATGATACTCTCCTTGCGCGGGGCGATTTCGGTCCACTCCACCGCGGTCGATTATAGACTCCGCCCATATCGGGGGAAAGCAGTGGGGGGAGGGGAGAAGAGAGAAGAGGGAGGAGAGATAATGTGCATAAGGTCTTCTCTCTTCCCTCTTCCCTCTTCCCTCTTCCCTCCTCTCTCTTCTCCCGGTATAATCCTCCGCGCGAAGACTTTTTGCACAAGGAGACCACGCCACGAACGATATGCGTGTTGGAATCGGGCACGACTTGCACCGGCTGCGGCCGGGCGGGCCTCTGCGAATCGGCGGGATCGACATCCCGCACGACCGGGAGGCGATCGGCCACAGCGACGGCGACTCGCTGCTGCACGCGGTGATCGACTCCCTGCTGGGCGCCGCCGCGCTGGGCGACGTCGGCCAGATGTTTCCCGACACCGATCCGGCGAACCGCGGCCGCGATTCGGCCGAGATGCTCGCCGCCGCGCTCGAGGCGGTGACCGCCCTGGGTTGGGAAATCGTCAACATCGACTGCATCGTCTTCGTCCAGCGTCCAAAACTCCTTACCCATCGACTCAGTATTCGCCAGCGATTGGCCGACATCCTCGGCATTGATCTCGAGCGGGTCGGCCTACAAGCCAAGACCGGCGAGGGCATCGGTTCGATCGGCCTCGAGAAGGCCGTCGCCGCCCAGTGCGTGGCGCTGCTGGGGGAGAGGGACGAGGGGTGAGGGACGGGGGGCGGGAGAGGGAAGAGGGAAGAGAGAAGAGAGAAGAAACACAAACCGTTTAGTGAAAAACCGTTTAGCGGCCGCCGGCACGGCGGCCCACTACCCACTACCCACTACTCCATGCTCCGCGTATACAACACACTCTCGCGTACCAAGGAACCCTTCGAGCCGGTCCATGAAGGAAAAGTCGGCATCTATCTCTGCGGACCGACCGTTTACAAGCCCAGCCATATCGGCCACATGGTCGGCCCGGTCATCTTCGACACCGTCAAGCGATACCTGGCCTACTCGGGCTACGACGTGACGCTGGTGGTGAACATCACCGACGTCGACGACAAGCTGATCGCCGAGTCGCAGCAGCGGGGTATGCCGATGGCCCACTTGGCAGCCGAAATGACGACCGACTACATGAACAACCTCGAAGCGCTCGGGGTCGACGCGATCGATCATTTTCCCCGTTGCACGGAGACGATGGACGAGATCATCGAGTTCACGAAAACACTGGTCCAGAAGGGATTTGCATACGAGGCGCGGGGCGACGTCTATTTCGAGGTGGGCAAGTGTCCCGGCTACGGCAAGCTGAGCCATCGTGGCGTCGAGGCCACGCAAGGCGACGGCGGTGGAATGGCCGAGCGGAAACGGGCCGGCGCCGACTTCGCCCTCTGGAAATCGGCCAAGCCGGACGAGCCGTCGTGGCCCAGCCCCTGGGGACCGGGCCGGCCCGGCTGGCACATCGAGTGTTCGGCCATGAGCCGCAAGCTGCTCGGCGAGACGTTCGACGTCCACGGCGGCGGGCTGGACCTGATGTTCCCCCACCACGAAAACGAGATCGCACAGAGCGAGTGCTGCCACGGCCGCCCGATGGCCAAATACTGGATGCACAACGGCCTGATGCAGGCCAGCAGCGAGGTCGGCAAGCTCGGTGGCCGCCAAACCCACGCCGCCGAGGGCGATCTGGCCGCGCAAGAGGTCGGCAAAATCAGCAAATCGAAAGGCTCCGAACCGTTTAGCGAAATGCTCAAGGAGTTTTCCGGCGAGACGATCCGCTTCTTTGTCCTTTCGACCCACTACCGCCGACCAATCGACTTCAGCGAGCATCGATTGCGCGAGGTGGAGACCGGCATGGACACGTTTCACCGGTTCTTTAAGCGGTTTGAGCGGGTCACGGGCGAGAGCTATTACAAACTTGTCGCCCCGGCAACGCGGAAAGAGGGCGATTTCGACCCCGGCAAAGAACCGTTGCTGGCCACCGTGGCCGAACATCGCAGCCGCTTCCTCGAAGCGATGGACGACGACTTCAACACCGGCGGCGGAATCGCCGCGCTGTTCGATCTGGTCCGGGCGCTGAACAAGTACATCGACGACGAGAATCTCGAAGAACCGAACAACCGCAAGCCGGAAAAACTCGACGCGTTGAAGCGTGGAATCACCGTGCTACGCGAATTGGCCTCGACGCTCGGTCTGTTTCGCAATCCGCCGCAAGAGCCGTCCGGCTCGGGCGACGACGAACTGACCGGCAAGCTGGTGGAGCTTCTGATCGAGTTGCGGACCGAATCCCGCAAGAAAAAGGATTTCGCCACCGCCGACCAGATTCGCAACCGTCTGACCGAGATCGGCGTCATACTCGAAGACCGCCCCGGCGGGACGGAATGGAGCAGGAAATGACGAATGTCGAAATTTAAATGACGAATGAATGACGAATGTCGAAATTCAAATGTCAAAGGATGAGGAAGTTGGTCTTTTCGTCATTCGACATTTGAATTTCGTCATTCGACATTCCCCATATTATGTCCCTTCGCATTCTCGGCATTGATCCCGGACTGAACATCACCGGCTACGGCGTGCTGGAGGCCGAGGGGGGGCGATTGCGGCTGTGCGAGGCGGGCGTGGTTCGGGGTAAATCGCGGGGATCGCTGACCCGCCGGCTGCTGGAAATCCACGATGGCGTTACGGAAGTCGTCGCCGGCCTGCGCCCCGACGCGATGGCGATCGAAGAGCTGTACTCGCACTACAAACGGCCGCGGACGGCGATCCTGATGGGCCATGCCCGAGGCGTGATCTGTCTGGCGGCGGCACAGGCCGACGTTCCCGTGGCGCACTACTCGGCCACGCAGATCAAGCGGATTCTGACCGGTAGCGGCCGAGCGCCGAAGTCGCAGGTGCAACAATCGATCCAGCGCGAGCTTTCTTTGGCCACCGTTCCCGAGCCGCCCGACGTGGCCGACGCCCTGGCCGTCGCGCTGTGTCATTATTATCTGAAGGACAAGCTTGCCTGATGATGGGGCGGCAATTCAACTGTCACCCCAACGGAGAAATCGTGGGACAGGTTGCCAACCTGTCCTACACCGGCGGTTCGATGCCGAAGTCGCGGATCGAAAGGAGACTCTCGAAGCGATATCCACGTTGGGTGAACGCCTCCTCGCCCCCTTCCATGCGGTCGATGATCGCGTACACGCCGGTGATTTTCAGACCAAATTCCTCGGCTCGCTCGATCGCCTGCAACGACGAGCCGCCGGTGGTAACGACGTCCTCGACGATAGCGACGGCGTCGCCCGGTTTGACCGGCCCCTCGATGTACTGATTGGTTCCGTGTCCCTTGGCCTGCTTGCGAACCATGAATCCGACCATCGGCGTGTTGCGCACGGCCGACATGGTGACCACGGCGGCGGTGATCGGGTCGGCGCCGATCGACATCCCGCCGACGGCCGCCGGCATCTCGCCGCCGGTCAGCAGGTCCAGCAGCCCATCGGCCACCAGCCGCGCCCCGGCCGGATCGAGCGTTACCTGCTTGCCGTCGAGATAATAAGTGGCCTCTTTGCCCGAGGCCAACGTGAACCGGCCGAACCGAAGGGCCTTCTCGCGGACCAACTCGACCAACGCCTGCTTGTCGTACATGGCGGACCTCCCGTGGGAACATTGTGCCGTGGAGCATCCACCGTAACAGATGAGCGGCGAAGCCGGAAGGGGGCGCTGTGTAGGCCGGGTCGTGACCCGGCACATCTGGCTGACATCGACCAATCATTGCAATGGGTGGCACGGGCATCTTGCCCGTGCTTCGCCCGGCACTGGCGAGACGCCAGTGCCACCCAGTCGTTACCGCATCACCTTCACTCGCGACCCGACCGAGAGTATCCCATACAGGTCTTGGATGTCCCGCCGGCCGACGCAGATGCTGCCTTGGTTGTCGTTTCGGCCTACGTCGCGTGGGTCGCCGGCGCCGTGGATGCCGATCCGGTCGGTCAGACCGATCCACGCCTCTCCCAGTGGGTTTTTCGGGTCGTCGTGGGCGAAGGAAACGCCGCCGGAGCCGTGATATGCGGGATCGAGAATCTTGTCCCGAACAGTATAAACACCTTCGATGTTGGACAGGTCCTTCCCAGTGCCGATGGGGAACCTACCCGCATAGCGATCCTGGAGCAATAGGGTCAGTTCCTGCTCTTCGAGATTTACCACCGCGTCGAAGGGACCGCGGATAACTTTCAATTCCATTCCCTCGGGCAGCGGCTGGTCCTTTGTCGCCTCATCGTTGTTCGAGGCCCCCGGCGGCATCAGGCCATTGATCCGCGCCAACAGTTGCCAGGGGACTTTGTGCTGCCGGGCGACTTGCTCGATAGTTTCGCCCGACTTGGCGAAATATGCCGGCTCCAGGTAGTGCTGGCGCGAGTAGATCACCGTCCCGGCCAGCCGGTCCAACAAGCCTACGATCTGCCGTGCCTGTTCCTTGGGCAGATCGGGGTGGCCGTAGAGCGTGCTTAGCGCGAGATGGGCCTCGGCCAGTTTGCCCTCGTCGAGTTTTTTTTGCACCTCGTCCATGAACGCGGCGAACTTGCTCTGCAGCAGGCCGTCGTCTGGGCTCTTGTCCAGGCGGGTGGCCGGCGATCCAGGCGGCGGCGCAAGATTGTGCACCGCGCTCGGCGAAGACGGACCGGCCATCGGCCTGCCCAAAGTAGACTTGGGATTGTACGACGATGCCGAATTCGCCGACGATGGATAAGGGGTCACGGGCGTCAAGTCCGGTGCGCCGCCCGGCGGATTGTAGCTTGGCGTTTGGCTCGGCGATGACGAGGCGGATGCCGGACACTTGCCCGTTCCAATTGCCAGCGAGCCGCCCGAGGTGACTTGAGTATCGGGACTAGATGTGCCCGGCTGCCACTGCTCGGCAACGTCCGGCGGATAGGCCGGATCGACGTTGTTCCGTTCCAGCGAGACGTAGACCCCGTAGCCTGCCGCCGCCAACACGACCATTATCATCAAGTTTTTCAGCGAGTTCATGTTCGTCCTCCTTGACGAATCAGACGAAATCCCTTTTGGGCATACGCGATAAGATGAGCGGGCTAATCATACGAAAAAGCGGAATACAATGCTACGGCAGTAGTGGGAAGTGAGCAGTGGATAGTGGGTAGTAAAGGGCAAAATTATTGTAGCCGCCCGCGAAGATGGGTGGACTGGGGGGCATGGGGCGGCGATTGGGTTCCGGCGTTGTCGCATTGCTTTGACCGACCGTTTTCAGTACAAACTTGGGATAGGTTGGTAGTGAACGGCAGGCAACCGCCACTACCCACTACCCACTATCCACTACCTACTATCCACTCCGCCCCGCAATGTCCACCGATACGACACTCAGCGAACTGCCCAAACAATACGACCACGCCGCCGCCCAGAAACGTTGGTATCCGTACTGGGAGGAGCAAGGTTTATTTCATAGCGAACCGGACCCGACCCGCGAGCCGTACGCGATCGTCATTCCGCCGCCGAACGTGACCGGCGCGTTGCACCTGGGCCACGCGCTGAACAACACGCTGCAAGACATCCTCATCCGCATGAAGCGGATGCAGGGGTTCGAGACACTCTGGCTGCCTGGGGCCGACCACGCGGGCATCGCCACCCAGGCGGTGGTCGAGCGGCGGCTGCTGCAAGAAGAAAAGCTCAGCCGGCACGACTTGGGACGCCAAGGACTGGTCGATCGCATCTGGGAGTGGAAGAACGACTACCAGACTCGCATCGTCGGCCAGTTGAAACGGATGGGGTGCAGTTGCGATTGGTCGCGGATGCGGTTCACGCTCGACGAGGTTTGCGCCCGGGCGGTGCGGGAGACCTTTTTCGCGCTGTTCAAGGAAGGCAAAATCTATCGCGGCAAGCGGTTGGTGAATTGGGACACGTATCTACAAACCGCCGTCAGCGACGACGAGGTGTTTCACGATCCGGTGAAGGGGCATTTCTGGCACTTCCGGTATCCGGTGGTCGATCCGAAGCCGGGCGAGCCGACGCACATTACGATCGCCACCACCCGGCCCGAGACCATGCTCGGCGACACGGCCGTGGCGGTGCACACGGACCCGGCCGCCGCGTTGGAACAGGCCGAAAAAGAGTTGCGCCGACGGTTGGACGAAGCCCCGGCAAAAGAGAAGCCGGACCTCCAGACGCAACTTGACGAGATCGAGCGACGGCGACGCGAGATGCTTCCATCGCTGGAAAAGCTGCGCGACATGGCGCTGGCCGGCACGATGTTGGAACTGCCGCTAACCGGCCGTAAAATACCGCTTATTACCGACGAATGGGCAAAGCCCGAGCTGGGATCCGGCTGCGTGAAAATCACCCCCGCGCACGATCAGAACGACTACGACGTGTGGCAGCGGAACTCTGAGATCGGCGCGATCAACATCCTCAACCCCGACGGCACCCTGAACGAGAACGTGCTGGAAAAATATCGCGGGCTAACGGTCAAAAAGGCTCGTGACGCCGTCGTCGCCGACATGGAGCAGGCGGGTTTGTACAATCCCGAAACGGATTGCGAGGATCGAGACATTGACCTGGCCCACAGCGACCGCTCGAAGACGCCCATCGAGCCGTACCTGGCCGATCAGTGGTTCATCAAAATGGACGAGCTGTCCCAGTCGGCTATGGATGCCGTGACTAAAGGCCAGGTGAAAATCATCCCCGAGCGCTACGCCAAGGGATACGTTGATTGGCTTAGCGAGAAGCGCGACTGGCCCATCGGCCGGCAACTTTGGTGGGGACATCGGATTCCAGTCTGGTATGGCACTTTTTCCTTTGACGCCTTTAGCGAGAAATTGAAGGATAAGCAAAGGCAATTGCTTGAAGCCATGCAGAGAAAACTTGAAGATACACCGCCAGAGGAAATCGAAGACCTGAACCAAAAAAAAGCTAAGTTCTTTAATGAAAGTCGCGTTGCTGCTTTTACATTCCTCCAACGAGAATATGGAGATAAGGTCGCTGCGCAACATCGTCCAGGAGAAGAACTAAGTGGAGTAAGCGTGTTCGTATGTGTTAAGCCAGGCAACGAACATATCGAAAGAGAATTGGAACTAAGGTGGGGGCTAACTAGAGTTGAGGACGTTCTCGACACCTGGTTCAGTTCCGCCCTCTGGCCGCTCTCGACGCTCGGCTGGCCGGAGCAGACCGAGGAGTTGAAGTACTACTACCCGACGAACGTGCTGATAACCAGCCGCGACATTATCACGCTGTGGGTTGCGAGAATGGTGTTGATGGGGCTGTACAACTTCAAGGAAATTCCCTTCCACGAGGTCTTCATCCATCCGAAAATCCTCGACGGATACGGCGAGGGGATGTCGAAATCGAAGGGGAACGGCGTCGATCCGATCGACGTGATGGATAAGTTCGGGGCCGACTCGCTCCGCTTCGGCCTGGCATACCTGACCACCGAGACGCAAGACGTTCGGATGCCGGTCGAGTTCGAGTGTCCGCATTGCGGCAAGTTGATCGAGCAGACCAAGAAGAACCGCGTTCTGCCCCGGATCGAGTGCAAACACTGCGGAAAAGCGTTTTCCACCCAATGGGCCGAAAAGCCCGAGGACAAGGCCCTGCCGCGTGGGGCGGTCGTCAGCGAACGATTCGAGCTGGCCCGGAACTTCTGCAACAAACTCTGGAACGCCTCGCGGTTCGCGCTGATGAACCTCGACGGCTTCGATCCGGGCCGGGTGGTGGACGACGAATTGTACGTCGAGGATTCGTGGCTGCTGAGCCGGCTGGCCACCGTAACCGAGCAGGTGAGCGAGGCGCTGGAGCAATATCGCTACGCCGACGCCGCCCGGACGCTCTACGATTTCGCCTGGGACGAGTTTTGCAGCTTCTACGTCGAGATGGTCAAGGGTCGGTTGCAGGACGATGTCGGGCGGATGGTTGCCCAGCGCGTGCTGGCCCACGCGCTCGACGTTCTGCTGCGGCTGCTGCACCCGATGATCCCATTCCTGACCGAGGACGTTTGGCAGCGGCTGGGTCGCTTGGCGCCCGAGCGGGGGATCGACGCACCTCTGCCGGCGGCGGAAAGCATCATGACGGCGCCCTGGCCCCAGTGCGATCCGATGCGGCGAGACCCGGAGATCGAGGCCCAATTTGCGCGGTTTCAGGAGGTGCTCCGTGCGGTGCGCGACATCCGCGCCCGGCAGAACGTGCCGCCCAAGACGCCGATCAAGTTCTCGATCCGCTGTGGGGCGGAGGTGGCCGAACTGCTCGAGCCGATGAAGCCTTACTTCTCCTCGATGGCCGGCGCGGAGCCGGTCGAGTTTGGCCCCGACGCGACCGCCCCGGCGTTGAGCGCGGGCGCGACGCTGCCGAACATTGAGGTCTACGTCGATCTGGCCGGATTGATCGACGTCGAGGCGGAGATCGCGAGTAAGAGGCGGGAGGCTGAAAAAATTGCCGGATTCATCGCCGCGAAGGAAAAGAAACTTTCCAACGCGGGCTTCGTCGAGCGCGCGCCGGCCGAAGTGGTCCAAAAAGAGCGCGAGAGCCTAAAGGATATTCAAGACCAACTCGCCGCCGTCGAGCAGGTAATCGAACGACTAACCGAGTCGCGGCAACGGGGTTGACGGAGCGTCCGCCTCCGCCGTTCCCACGCGAAACGTGGGAACCAGCGGCGAGTTGCGAAGCCGCAAGCGATTCGTCGGCCGGCGGTCGATCAGACCAGTTCCTTGCGGACCGCCCAAACGGCCGCTTGAGTCCGGTCCGAGACGCCGATCTTGCGAAGAATGTGCTGCACGTGTTCCTTGACCGTCTCGTAACTGATGTGCAAGGCGACGGCGATTTCCTTGTTCGTCAGTCCGTATGCCAACTGGCGGAGGACTTCGCTCTCGCGTTGGGTCAAGGGGACTTCGACGTCGGCGGCCAGCCGCGGAGTGGCCAAGGCGCCGGTAACGCGGCGAAGCTCCTCGCGGGTCCAGGCGCTTTCGCCGGATGCGGCCGTGCGGATGGACGCGATCAACTTCTCGCGGGTGCATCCCTTCAGCAGATACCCGCTCGCGCCAAGAGCCACCGCCCTGGCAATGTAGGTCGGGTTGTCGAAGGTCGAGAGGATCAGGATCGGCAAGTCGGGCTTGTCGAGCTTGATCCGTCCCAGCGCGGTCAGTCCGTCTCCGTCGGGCATGCGAATGTCCAGCAGCGCGACGTCCACCTCGTTATCCAAGGCGTACTTCACGGCGGTCGCGCCGGTGGCCACTTCGCCGACTACCTTTATCTCCGTGTCGGCCAACATGGTCTTCAATCCGCTACGAACCACTTCGTGATCGTCGGCGATCAACAATCTAATCTTGTTTGCCATGGTTTACTCCCGTAATCTGCAAATGTTTTATATTGTCAGACCCATGCCCCGCCGTTTTATGGGGGGCTTGGCGGATACTTGTTGGTCTGCCCCCAGAACTAGTCACGGCGGCTTACCCCCACAATCATAGCAGAGATTATGCTGGGGGGTAGGCCCGGAGTGAAATTTTGGGGGAAGGACTTTCGGGTGAAATCGTTGCTTTTTATCCCATCAATTGCCATTTATACGTCGAATTACTATGCGGCAACCCCCCGACAGCGAGCGAAGGGGGGCTTTCGGATCGCCTCTTGCAACTCGTTGCAGATAGTCGATTTAAGGCTTATAGTGGCAACGCCATCGGCCGGCATAATCGCATAATCGGTGGGGCGGTAATCTCCAGAGGGACTATTTGCTGCAATCGCAAGCGTCGAAACATATCCTATAACTGTAGGAAACAATATCTCGGCGGCGCCGGTTTTTATTGTCCCTTTGCCTCTACAACTCGACCATTCGGACGGTTGCCCACAAGTCATGCATGCCACCGTCACAACATACGAGCTTGTGTCGATGTTAATTTCGCGGGCATTGGATGACCGGCAGCGTCTGGTGGCTTTCGAGGAGTTGGTCTCCCGTCCCATCACCGCGGAGAACTTGAGTGAGGCCCGACGGGCTTTATTTGAGCAGATGACGCCGGTGTCGTTGTCCGGGGAAGCCATTGACACCTGTGGCACCGGCGGCAGTGGAAAGAAGACCATCAACACGTCCACGCTGGCGGCGCTGATCGTAGCCGCGGCGGGCGGGAAGGTGGCCAAGCACGGGAATCGTTCCGCCAGCGGGAATTGCGGGGCGTTCGACTTGCTGGAGCGGCTTGGGGCCAAGATCGACCTGTCTGCCGACGAAGAACGGCGACTTTTCGACGCGCTCGGCATCGTATTTCTTTATGCACCGCGCCATCACCCGGCAATGCAACGAGTGGCGCCATTGCGGAAGGCTTACGGCAAGAAGACCATCTTCAACTATCTCGGACCACTGAGCAATCCGGCAAACGTCAAACGTCAACTCATTGGAACCGGGGCCCCCGACGCGGCCGAGCTATTCGCCGAGTGCCTGCGTCGGGACGGGGACCATCGCGTCATGATCGTCAGTGGCGAGGACGGGCTGGACGAAGTGACCGTAACGGCGCCTACCGCGATCAAAATCGTGGAGGGAAGTTCCGTCACGGAGGCGAGGTTTTTTCCCGGGCAGTTGGACCTCCCCTGTTTTTCGCCACAGCAGATCGAAGGAGGGACGGCCGAGGAAAACGTCGCGTTTTCCCTCGACCTGGCGGCTGGACGAGGAGACGAGGCAAGGAAATCGCTGGTTCTGGTCAATGCCGCCCATGCCTTGCGGTTGGCCGGTCTGGCGGCGTCATTGGCCGAGGCATACTCATTGGCAACAGAGACGCTCGCCTCGGGAAAGGTGATCCGGCTCATTCAGCGCTACTGCCGTCTTACCAACAACCTGTCACCATGAGCATTCTCGACCGCATCGTGGAGACGAAGAAGGCGGAAGTCGCCCGCATGTCGGCGGTGGCGTCCGCTTTCCGTGCGCCGCGCAAGAGCTTTGTCGAGGCGATCCAACGGGGTAAGCCCGCCATTATCGCCGAGGTGAAGCCTAAGTCGCCGTCCGCCGGCGAATTGATTGCCATTGACCGCGTGCCGCAGCTCGTCGAAATCTACGACCGTCTGGCGTCGGCGATATCCGTTCTGTGCGATGAGACTTACTTCGGCGGCGGCTATGATCTGCTTGCTCAGGCGGCGTCGCTGACCGGCAGACCGCTTCTGGCCAAGGAGTTCGTCATCGACCGGAAGCAGGTGGTCATGGCGTCGTCGCTGGGGGCAAGCGCGGTGCTGCTGGTGGCGGCGATTCTCGACGAATCCGCGTTGACGGCGCTGATCCGCGACGCCGTGGGACACGACTGCGACGTGTTGCTCGAACTGCACGACGAAGACGATCTGAGCAAAGCCGCCGCCGTCGTCGCCGCGCTCGGCGCGACGGAAAGGCAACGGATTGTCCTGGGGATCAACAACAGGAATCTCGATTCCCTGGAAATCGACCTTCGGACCACGGAACGGCTGGCGCCGCTGGTTCGAGAACGGTTGGGCGGCGATCGGCCGTTGGTGGCGGAAAGCGGAATTGACTCGCCCGAAGCCTGCCGGCGCCTGGCGCCGTGGGTCGATGGTTTTCTAGTCGGCACATGCCTTCTCCGATCGTCGGAACCGGAAGAATTACTTCGTTCACTGGTGCATGCATGCGACCACGCGTGAAATTTTGCGGCATGACTCGCGAGGAAGACGTCCGGCTGGCGGACGAGCTTGGCGTGGATTTTATCGGCTTGGTGCTGGTGCGGTCCTCCCCGCGATGCGTTGCCCTCGAACAAGCCGCGGCGATCAGAAAAACCATCCGGCGTGCAAAAGTGGTGGGTGTGTTTGACGAATCCAACGCGGAGTTGCTCAATCGGGTCGCCTCCGAACTTGCGTTGGATTATATTCAGCTTCATGGCGATCCCGATCTGGAACTCTGCCGCCGCCTCGCGGCACCGACGATCCAGGCGTTTTGCGGCGTTCCCTCCGCCGAAGACGTGGAGCGATTCCTCGACTGCTGTCCCTACGTGTTGGTGGACAAGCGGAGGGGCGCGGCGGCGGTGGACCTCGACGCGGCGGCTGCGTTGCCCCAGCGGCTGCGCGCCCGCATGTTTCTTGCCGGGGGCATTGACCCGGAAAACGCGCGGCAAGCAGTGGAGCGAGTCGGGCCGTTTGCCGTTGACTGCGCCAGAGGCGTGGAATCCAGTCCGGGTGTTAAAGATTCAGAAAGAATGCGGTTGTTTCTCCAGCAGTTAATATCATGAAATCTCAGGGACGTTTCGGCAAGTACGGCGGCTGCTACGTGACGGAGCTGTTGATTCCCGCGCTGACCGCGGTCGAGGAAGCGTTCCTCGCCTGCAAGGACGATCCCGCCTTCAATCGGGAACTTCACGGTCTGCTTCGGGATTTCGCGGGACGGCCGACTCCTCTGACCGAGATGAAGAGACTCGGTGGGCAGTGGGGATGCACCTTGGTCTTGAAGCGCGAGGATTTGCTGCACGGCGGCGCGCACAAGACGAACAATGTAATCGGCCAGGCGTTGCTCGCCAAACGCATGGGAAGAAAGGAACTCATCGCCGAGACGGGCGCCGGCCAGCACGGCGTCGCCACGGCCATGGCGGGTGCCCTGTTCGCGCTGCCGGTGAAGATATTCATGGGGGCCGCGGACATAAAGCGGCAGTATCCCAACGTCCAGCGCATGGAGCTTTTCGGCGCGGAGGTCATTCCCATCACGGCCGGATCGCAAACGCTCAAGGACGCCATCAACGAGGCAATGCGATACTGGACGGCGCACAGCGAGGAGGCGTATTACGTTTTTGGGACCGTCGCCGGCCCGCATCCCTTTCCCACCCTGGTGGCCCATTTCCAGAGCGTCATCGGAACGGAGGCCCGCGAGCAGTGCTTGGAGAAATTCGGCCGGCTTCCCCACACCGTTTGCGCTTGCGTGGGGGGCGGAAGCAATGCCATCGGCACTTTTCGGGCGTTTTTGGCCGACAGCGAAGTGCGGCTGGTGGGCGTCGAGGCGGCCGGTGAAGGGCTGGATTCGGGTAAACACGGCGCTGCCCTGAACCAGGGACGCCCCGGTTCGCTGCACGGCACTTATAGCCGCTGCCTGCAAGATGAAGACGGACAAATCCGCGAAGCCCATAGCATTTCCGCCGGACTCGACTATCCCGGGGTCGGTCCCGAGCACAGCCAACTGAGGGACAGCGGACGTGCCCGCTACGTCGCCGCCACGGACGACGAGGCCCTGGCGGCGCTGCTGCTGTTGACGAAGCAGGAAGGGATCATTCCGGCCTTGGAGCCGGCTCATGCCCTGGCCGCCGCGCAAAAACTTGCCCCTTCGCTGACACAAAACGACATTCTCCTGATCACGCTCTCGGGCAGAGGCGACAAAGATCTCGGAGAAGTATTCTCCTGGCTGAAAAATCATGCTCAAAAATAATCCCTACGCCGACGTGCGGAGCCGAATCGGACGGCCTATGTTTGTTCCCTTCGCCGTGGTCGGCGATCCCGATCCCCGCCGATCCCTGGACGTAATCCGCACCTTGATCGAGCATGGAGCGGACGCACTGGAACTGGGTTTTCCCTTTAGCGATCCACCGGCGGACGGCCCCGTGATCCAACAAGCGGATTTGCGGGCATTGCGCGCCGGAACGAAAATCGATGACTGTTTCCGCATCCTTGGCGAGGTTCGTAAACTAACGGACGTTCCCCTCGGAATTCTGGTCTACTACAACCTGGTCCTCCAGCGTGGCGCCGACCGGTTTTATCGCGACTGCGCGGATTGCGGAGTGGCGTCTGTTCTTGTCGCCGACCTTCCGTTGGAACACGCCCAGGAGGTACTCCCCGCCGCCCGGCGGCATAACGTCGCGCCGGTCTTCATGGCAAGCGAACTGACCTCCGCGGAGCGGTTCGAGCAGATTGCCGCCGTAGCCGACGGGTACTTGTACGTCGTTTCCTACCTTGGTGTAACGGGGGTCGAGAACTCGGCGGTGGAGAAGAAGATTGGGCGTGTTCTCCGCGCCGCGCGGCAGCACATCACCCTGCCGCTCTGTGTTGGCTTTGGTATCCACACTCCCCAGCAGGTCGAAGCCGCCGTCCGCGCCGGAGCGGACGGAGTGATCGTCGGCAGCCGGATCGTACGAGAATCGCCCGACCTGAAGGAAATCGCCGCCGTTTGCGACGAGTTGCACGCGGCGATTATTGGATAGTCAGCTTCATTGCCGCCGCAATGGCCCGCAGTTCCTTCATGCAGCGTTGGAACTGATCCGAGTTCAGGGATTGTTGGCCGTCGGTGATCGCCTCTTCGGGTCGAGGGTGAACCTCGATGATCAATCCGTCGCATCCGATCGCCGTCGCCGCGCGAGCATATGCCCGCACCCAATGCGAATTACCCGCCGCATGGCTTGGATCAACCACGATCGGGAGATGGGTCATTTCCTTCAGCGGCGGGATGGACCCCAAGCTGAGCGTGAAGCGGACATCCGTCTCGAAGGTCCGGATGCCTCTCTCGCAGAGAATGACCTGATCGTTTCCTCCGGCGAGGATGTGCTCCGCGGCCAGCAGGAGTTCATCCAGCGTGGAGGCCAGTCCGCGCTTCAGCAGGACGGGCTTACGGGCCTTGCCCGCCTCGCGGAGCAAGTCGTAATTCTGCATATTGCGAGCGCCGATTTGAATGAGGCCGCAGTGTTCTTGAACCAGTTCGACGTGGGCGGGACTCATGGCTTCGGATACGGCGGCCAATCCGTATCGACGGCTGATCTCTTGCAGCAGCTTCAGTCCTTCCGCTCCCAATCCCTGGAAGCAATACGGACCGGTGCGCGGTTTGAACGCGCCGCCGCGGAGAATGTGCAGTCCTTGTCCGCAGACCATGGCCGCGGCCTCGTCGAGTTGGGCTTCGGATTCGACGGAGCAAGGCCCCGCCATGACGGTCATGGTTCCTTCCTCGCCGATGGCGCAATCCTCGCCGACTCGGATTACCGTGCGCTGGTCGGGGTAACGCCGCGCGGAAATCAGGGTCGTGGCCGCCGGCGGCGCGACGGGCTGCCCCAGGAAAATGGCCCGTCGGCCTTCACGGCCCTCGCGGGGAATGTCCAGGAAGCGGCGGAGAATCAGTTTTCCCTCGGGAGTGCCGATGGATTCGGGATGAAACTGCACCCCCCAGAGCAGCCGCTGCGTGTGTTCGATCGCCATCACTTGCCCGTCTTCCACGCTCCGCGCCGTCACTCTCAGCGTCTCTGGGAGCGTTGCCTCCTCGACTCGGAGCGAGTGGTAGCGCATGGCTTCCAGCGGCGAGGAACATCCCTCAAACAGCACGGACGGCGGATCGAGAAACGCCACGCGAGAGGCCTTGCCGTGATAGAGGTCCGGCGCTCGGGAAACGCGGCCCTCGAAATGGACCGCCAGCACCTGATGCCCGAGACACACGCCCAGCAGCGGAATACCGGTTTCCTCGGCAAGCGAAATCAAGTCGTGCGAGATGCCGATGTCCCTGGCGACGTAGGGGCTACCCGGTCCAGGACCGATTACGATGTGCGAATACTGTTGATCGCGCACTTCCTCGATCGAAATCTGATCGTTCCGACACACCACCGGCTCGCCGCCCAACTCGCCGAGGTATTGGTGCAGGTTGTAAGTGAAGGAGTCGTAATTGTCGAGAATGAGGGTCTTCATGGCTCGGCGAATTCATGTGCGCGATGGACTGCCGCCAGGATGCTTCTGGCCTTGAAAAGGCATTCGTTGTCTTCGTGCTTGGGTACGCTGTCCTTCACGATCCCCGCGCCGACGCGCAACGACGCCGTCCCGTTGCGGAACAAAATGGTGCGAATGGTGATGGCCAGGTCCACGTTTCCGGCGAGGTCGATGTAGCCGAGCGCGCCGCCATAGACGCCGCGAGGAGTCGATTCCAACTCGCGGATGATCTCCATCGCGCGCAGTTTTGGAGCGCCCGTCAACGTACCCGCCGGAAAGACGGAACGGACCACGTCCAGAGAACTTACCTCGTCGCGCATTTCTCCCAGCACGTCGGAAACGATATGGAAAACGTGTGCGTACTGCTCGACGTGAAACGGGTTCTCGACGCGAACCGAACCGATTTTGGATACCCTTCCCACGTCGTTCCGCCCCAAATCCACCAACATCTGGTGCTCGCACCGTTCCTTGGAGTCGGTGCGCAATTCCGCCATCATCCGCTGATCGTGCTGGGCCTCTCCCGTTCTCAGACGCGTGCCGGCAATGGGGCGATAGGTGATCTGCCGCCCGTCGACGCACACCAGCATTTCCGGGGAAGCGCCCACCAGCGTAAGCTCGGGTGCCCGAAAGTAAATCATGTAGGGCGACGGATTGATGTCCCGCAGCGCGGCATAGACGGCATCCGCCGCGGGCGGTGCGTCGAGGAGGAACTCTTGACTGAGGACAACCTGAAAAATTTCGCCCGCTGCAATAAGCTCCTGCGCCTCCGCCACGGACCGGCAATATCGCTCCCGACTGGTTTGACGCAGAGGTTCAAGGTCTTCTAAAGTGGCAAGATGCAACGGCCCCGCCCGCAGCCCGGCCGTCCGTTGGTCATCCCGGAAAGGAGAACGCTCGATTACGCGTTCGATATCGGCGATATCCTCCTTGGTGTCCCGGTGCGCAATGATCGCGATCTCACGCCGCTTGTGATCGATTTTCAGCAGTACTTCCGGGAGGATGAATTGAGCGTCGGGCAATGTTTCATCCACCGGCAGGTCGACGGGGTTGAAATGCCGCGAGGCTTCGTACGTCAAGAAGCCGATGTAGCCCATGCGCAAGCGTTCGCCTTCGGCCCCGGTGCTGAGCGTCCCGCTCAGAACCGACAACGCATCGGCCACTCGACCGTCCGGAACGAAACGCGACCCGTGGGAAGCGCCATTTTTTACCTCGATCACGTCGCGCGCCCCGAGCGCAAGGAATGAGTAGTCGTGGGTTTTCAGATGCCGATCCGTGGACTCAAGAAGAATGATATGGTCGCGGCTTTGTCCCAACTCCCGCATCAGGTACAAGGGATCGCAGTGCTCTGGTCGGATCGTTGTGGCTACAAGGGGAAAAAACATCGGCAGAAACCCCCTAATAGCGGGCCCCAGAAGGAAATCAGGGAATGGCGGCGGGTGACGTAAGCGATTGCGCCAATGACCGCTAAACGACAGAGGCGCCGGTCGGATTCGAACCGACGATGGCGGATTTGCAATCCGCTGCCTTAGCCACTTGGCTACGGCGCCTTGCTTGGCGACTATTGGTATCGGACGCTATCCAGCATATTCGTTACCAATGCCAGCACAACCGGCAAAGTTTACCAGTACAACTCGAATCATATCAAACGTCCGGCCGCGAGGGAAGGATGCGGCTACGGACGACCGCTCCTCTTTGCCCGTGAGCGATAGGCCGTCAGGGTTGGAAAACCTTGTTTCAGTCAATTTTGTCATTTGGGTGGCCTGCCCACTATCGCCGATACAATAGAACGACCCTTCCGATGGCGATAAGACATGAATACAAATAACCTAACGGCAAACCTGCTTGATATTCGGTTTCCTTGGCGGCAAACGCGCTTGGTCGACCAACTGGGCGGCGAAGCGGCCAGAGAGTGCCGGTCCGACATCTGGCGGCGTATTCGCCACCCCACCCGCAATATGGGTATTCCCGAAATCAGGGGTTACGCCAGGGCACAAGCGGCGGATGTCTTGTCGGCGGAAGTCGAGCGGGTGTTGGAACGCCATCGCGTCGGATGCTCGTTGAAGAACCGGATTCTTGCGGTGGGGATCGAACAGATCGTCGGCATGGTCGTTCGAGACGCGCTCAGCGAGCCGTATTCGGCCGACCCGGAAAGGATCGCCGCCTAAAGTCTCTTCTCGGCCGTACCTTGTCCGCACTCCGCGACGGCGATAAAATCACTGTTTTTACTGTCCGAAGGTGCGAATTATGAACTCCGCGAGGAACCTTGTCGTGGCGCAAAGTGGCGGCCCGACGCCGGTCATCAACAGCAGCTTGAGGGGGATCGTCGAGGCCGCCCGAGAGTTCCAGGCCATCGGGACCGTCTTCGGCGCCCGGCACGGCATCGAAGGCGTGCTGAAGGAAGAGTTGCTCGACCTTTCGGCCCAACCGGCCGAAGAGGTCGCGCTGCTGCGATTCACCCCGGCCGCCGGCTCGATCGGCACCTGCCGCTACAAGCTCCGCTCGAACCAGACCGAGGATTTTGATCGTGCGATAGAAGTGTTGCGTGCGCACCAAGTTGGGTATCTGTTGTACATTGGCGGCAACGACTCGATGGACACGGCCGCAAAAATTGCCCAACTGGCCCAACAGCGGGGTTTGGATCTGGTGGCCGTCGGCGTGCCCAAGACGATCGACAACGACATTGGCGATAGCGAGTTCCGGCTGATCGACCACACGCCCGGCTACGGGTCGGTCGCCCGATACTGGATGCACAAGGTCCAGGAGGCGAACGAGGAGAACGCCGGCTCCGCTCCGGCCGATCCGGTGTTGGTGATGCAGGCGATGGGCCGTCGGATAGGATTCATACCGGCTGCTGCCCGACTGGCCGATCCCGCGCGGGAAATGCCCCTGCAAATTTATCTGGCCGAGAGTCAGTGCGGCCTGACCCAATTGGCCGACCAGGTCAACGATCGGTTGCGCCGCGCGGGCCGGTGCATCGTCGTAATCAGCGAGGGGTTCGATGTAGGACAGGTTGGCAACCTGTCCCACGTGAAAGACTCGTTCGGCCACACCTCGTTCGGCTCGACTAAGCTGACAGTAGCACAGATGGTAGTGAATTACCTCAATCAGGTCGGATTGCCTTGCAAGGGGGCCGCTCGCGGCAACGTGCCCGGAACCGATCAGCGCCACTCGATGACTTACGCCTCGGCGGTCGATCTCGACGAGGCGTATCGTTTGGGCCAGAAGGCGATTGAGCTGGCCGCCGCCGGTCAGAGCGGTTTTATGGCCACGATCCTTCGGGAGTCAGGCCCGATTTACTCCGTTCGATATGAAAAAGTTCCGCTGGCGGAGGTGGCCAACAGCGAACGGACGTTCCCCGCGAAGTGGATAGCCCCGAGCGGCTGCGACGTGACCGACGATTTCGTCCGCTACGCCAAGCCGCTTGTGGGCGGCGACATGATTAGCTTGCCGATGATCGACGGCCGGCAGCGGATGACCCGCTTTCAGCCGATTTTCGCCGAACAGAAACTACCAAAATACGTTCCGCAGGCGGATCGCAAATAAAACATTATGCCGCACTGCGTTGGTCGCGGCTTCACATTTTCACATTCAGGATTTATTCGTTTCCCATGATTGATTTCACACCCAAGCACGACTATCTGGTGGGCATCGACTCGGACGGCTGTGTGTTCGACACGATGGAACTGAAACACAAGGAGTGTTTCATCCCGAACATCATCAACCACTACGGTCTCCAGGGCGTGAGCAAATACGCCCGCGAGGCGGCCGAGTTCGTCAACCTCTACTCCAAGAGTCGGGGGATCAACCGCTTTCCGGCGCTGGTCGAGGCACTCGAATGGCTCAACCGCCGGCCGGAAGTCAAGGCCAGGGGCATGCGAGTCGAGATTCCGAAGTCGCTCCGCAATTGGATGAAGCGCGAAACGAAGCTCGGCAACCCCGCCTTGGAGCAGGAGGTCGAGCGGACCGGCGACGCCGACCTGATCCATGCGTTGGAGTGGTCATGTGCGGTCAACGATTCGATAGCCCTGATGGTTCGCGGAGTGCCGCCGTTCCCGTTTGTCCGCGAGAGTTTGGAGAAATTGAACAGCAAGGCGGACGTGCTCGTGGTCTCGGCCACGCCGAACGAAGCGTTGCATCGCGAGTGGGCGGAGCACGATTTGGATCGTTACACCGTGGCGATTTGCGGCCAGGAGATTGGCACGAAAAAGGAGTCGTTGTGTGCCGCCGCGAAATATCCACCCGGTCACACGTTGATGATCGGCGACGCCCCCGGCGACTACAAGGCGGGGGTGGCCAACAGTGCGTTGTTTTTTCCCATCAATCCCGGCGCGGAGGAGGCGAGCTGGCAACGGTTTTTCGAGGAGGGGATCGACCGGTTTATGGCCGACACGTTTGCCGGCGAGTATCAAGCGGCGTTGTTGGCCGAGTTCGACCGTCGTCTGCCCGAGCACCCGCCGTGGGAAGTAGTGGGTAGTGGATAGTGGGTAGTGGATAGTGGATAGTGGGTAGTGGATAGTGGGTAGTGGATAGTGCGGTCGTCGGCGCGACGGCCCGTGAACTATGTCCGAGACCAACTGGAGAGTTCCGATGGAAAAAGAACTCGTCGTTCAACTTCACACCAGCTTTGAACAGTTGGTGCATAGGGAAGAGGAGAGCGGGGTCGAGTTTTGGTTGGCTCGGGACTTACAGGAGGCGCTGGGCTACCAGACATGGCGGAGTTTTGAGCAGGTTATTGAGAAAGCAGTAACTTCCTGCCAGAACGCCGGTTACAATCCCAGCGATCATTTTGCCGAAGTCAGCAAAATGATCCCCCTCGGGAAGGGTGCGGAGCGGGAGGTGGGTGATTACATGCTCACCCGATATGCCTGCTATCTGATTGCCCAGAACGGCGACTCGACAAAGGCTCCGATCGCGTTTGCTCAAACGTATTTTGCCGTCCAAACCAGAAAACAGGAGCTTATCGAAAAGCGGCTTGCCGAGGCTGAACGGCTCGGCGCGCGAAAGAAGCTAACGTTGTCGGAAAAAGAACTCTCGGGCATCATATTCGAGCGGGTCGGAGACGAAAGAAGTTTCGGACGAATTCGCAGCCGCGGCGACCAGGCCCTTTTCGGCGGGCGAACAACGAAACAAATGAAAGAACGGCTGAACGTCTCCGGCAGCCGCCCACTTGCCGACTTCCTGCCCACGATCACCATCAAGGCCAAGGACTTTGCCAACGAGATCACCAACTTCAACATCAAGCGGGAAGACTTGCGGGCGGAAGGCTCGATTACCGACGAGCACGTCAAAAACAACGCCGAGGTCCGAAAGCTCCTTGGCAAGCGCGGCATCGTGCCCGAGCAATTGCCGCCGTCCGAAGACATCAAGAAGATCGAGCGTCGCGTGGAATCGGAACAAAAGAAGCTGCCCAAGCAGGTGAAGTCGCTGGAATCGGACGCATCGGACAGCCAGGAATAAGCAACAAAGCCCGGAATACGTCGAGGTGCAACGCACGAGTGCCACGTATTTTCGTCGCGTGGACACGGCGGCTAAACTGACATCTGATTACTAACAACTGAAAACTGATAACTGAAAACCACCATGCCAAACAAATGCGACATCGGACTGATCGGCCTGGCCGTGATGGGCGAAAATCTGGCCCTGAACATCGAAAGCCGGGGATTCAAAATCGCGGTCTATAACCGCACCACAAGCAAAGTTGATGAACTCATCAATGGCCGCGCGAAAGGCAAAAACTTCGTCGGCTGCCACTCGCTCGAAGAACTGGTCGAAAGCCTAGCCGCACCACGCAAAGTGATGCTGATGGTCAAGGCCGGGGCGGCCGTCGATGCGTTCATCGAAAAGCTGATCCCGCTGCTCGAGCCGGGTGACGTGATTATCGACGGTGGAAACACCCACTTCAGCGAGACCGAACGACGCACCGAGTACGTCGAGTCGAAGGGACTGCTCTACATCGGCACCGGCGTCTCGGGCGGCGAAGAGGGCGCGCTGAAAGGCCCCAGCATGATGCCCGGCGGAAGCGAAAAAGCCTGGCCGTTGGTCAAACCGATCTTCCAGGCCATCGCCGCCAAGGTCGGCCCGAACGAAGACGTCTCCTGTTGCGAATGGGTCGGGCCGCGCGGCGCCGGCCATTACGTCAAAATGGTCCACAACGGAATCGAGTACGGCGACATGCAGTTGATCTGCGAGGCCTACTGGATGCTGAAGAACGCCCTGGGACTGAGCAACGACGAGTTGTACGACGTGTTCCAGGAGTGGTACGAAGGCGAGTTGAACAGCTACTTGATCGAGATTACCCGCGATATCTTCAGCGTCCGCGACGATCTTTCGGACGGCTATCTGGTCGATACGATTCTGGACACGGCCGGCGCGAAGGGGACAGGCAAGTGGATGAGCCAACTGGCATTGGACTTGGGCGTGCCAAGCACGTTGGTCACCGAGGCCGTCTACGCCCGGTGTCTCTCGGCGATGAAAGACTCGCGGGTCCGCGCGAGCAAGGTATTGAAGGGCCCGACGGCGAAGTTCCGCGGCGACCGCGAGAAGTTCATCGAGCAGGTGCGCCAAGCGCTGTATGCCTCGAAGATTTGCAGCTACGCCCAGGGCTACGTGCAGATGCAGGCCGCGGCGCGGGAGCACGACTGGCCGCTGAAGTTCGGCGAAATCGCCATGCTGTGGCGCGGCGGGTGCATTATCCGGGCCGTGTTCCTCGAACGGATCAAGGAGGCGTTTGACGCCCGGAAGCCGCCGGAAAACCTGCTGCTGGCCCCGTACTTCAGGAAGGCGGTTCGCAAGGCGCAGGTCTCGTGGCGCAACGTGGTGACGACGGCCGTCCGGCTGGGTATACCCGTCCCCGCGCTGTCGTCCGCATTGGCTTATTACGACGGTTATCGCTCCGAACGGCTGCCGGCCAACCTGTTACAGGCCCAGCGCGACTACTTCGGCGCCCACACGTACAACCGCGTCGACCGCGAGGGCGTTTTCCACAGCGACTGGCTCCGATTGCGAAAAGAACCGTCGGCGGAATAGTAAATTAGCATGAGGGTGTCCGGGAATAATTCCATTTAGCCCGCCGTGAATACACGGCGGGCAGCGCTGAGGGGCGTTCCAGACCGTGCCCCCGGTGTATTCACCGGGGGCTAAATAGCGGGAAAGAATCTTGTGAACGCATTGGTCACCGGCGGCGGAGGCTTTCTCGGGCTGTACGTCGTCGAACAACTCGTCGCGCGCGGCGATCGGGTCCGGGCGATCTGCCGGAGAAATTGCCCGCGGCTGGACGAACTGGGCGTCGAAACGGTCCGCGCCGATCTGCGCGACCGGCCGACGGTGGTCGAAGCGTGCCGCGGCACGGACGTGGTGTTTCACGTCGGCGGCGTGACGGGTTTCGGCGGCACGTGGAAACACTTCTTTGACAACAACACGCTCGCCACCCGGCACGTTGTCGAGGGCTGTCTGGCCCACGGCGTCCGGCGGCTTGTCTACACCAGCAGCCCCAGCGTCATCTTCGACGGACACGGCCAGCGAGGCGTCGACGAATCGGTCCCCTATCCGCGCCGTTGGCTCTGCCACTATCCCCGCTCGAAGGCGTTGGCCGAGCAACACGTGCTGGCCGGCAGCGGCAAGGAGGGATTGTTGACCTGCTCGCTTCGGCCGCACTTGATCTGGGGGCCGCGCGACAGGCACTTGATCCCGCGGATTCTGGCCGATGCACGCACGGGCCGGCTGCGCCGAGTGGGCGATGGCGAGAACTTGATCGACACGGTGTACGTTGAGAACGCCGCTTCGGCCCATCTGTTGGCGGCCGACGCACTGACGCCCGGCTCGCCGGTCGCCGGCCGGGCATACTTCATCAGCCAAGGCGAGCCGGTGAACTGCTGGCGGTGGATCGACGAGATTCTGGCCCTGGCCGAACTGCCGCCGGTGCGGAAGTTTGTCTCAGCCCGTACGGCCTGGATTTCTGGTATGTTTTACGAGGCGTTGTACGGGCTATTGCGCCGTCGCGACGAGCCGCCGATGTGTCGGTTCCTCGCCGCCCAGTTGTCCACTTCGCACTATTTCGACATCACTCGCGCCCGCGAAGATTTTGGCTATCGCCCGACGATCTCGACGGCCGAGGGGATGCGTCGTCTGGTGGCGGCCGGATTAGCGTGAGAAAGTATGGTGCTAAATTCACCGTTTCGGCAAGGCGTCGCGGGCGACGTAGACGACCAGCGATCGCGGCTCCATCGTCACTACGTTGTTCTGCGGCGGCGGCGGACCGTCCAGCGCGGGATGGATGTCGTCCGGACTCTCGGCCGCCGTGTTCAACAGCAGCCGCCAGCCGATATTCCGAACGGATTGCGGCAGGATGAAGTGCCGCGAATCGCTTCCGGCGTGGATCAGCATCAGCAGATGGTGGTTCGGCGGCGAGCGCGGATCGTCCGGCGGCGCGGCCCCCAACAGACAGATCAGGCTGCGCGAGTCGGCCGACCACTCGACCTCGCCGCCGCTGGGACCGAACCAGCCAACGTCGGGCAACCCGTCGGGGCGAGTCGGCCGGCCGCGGAGGAAATCCATCTGACGGACTGTCGGCTCCGACTTACGAAAGCCGATCAAGGCGGAACAGAACCGCCGCAAGTCCTCGTGCTCTTGGATCAACCGCCAATCGAACCAGGAGATTTCGTTGTCCTGGCAGTAGGCGTTGTTGTTGCCGCGTTGGGTCCGCCGACATTCGTTGCCGGCCAGAAACATAGGCACGCCTTGGCTGAGCAGCAACGAGGCCATCATGTTTTTGATCTGCCGCAGACGGACGGCTTCGATCGCCGGGTTTTTCGAGGGGCCTTCGGCGCCGTAGCCGTAGCTGTAGTTTTCCGTCTCGCCGTCGCGGTTCTCCTCGCCGTTGGCCTCGTTGTGTTTCTCGCTGTACGAGACGAGGTCGTTCAGTGTAAATCCGTCGTGCGAGGTGATGAAGTTTATGCTGTTGCAGGGCCTTCTTCCGCCGGCCTGATAGAGGTCGCTGGAACCGGCCAATCGCGTGGCCATCGGTCCGATCATGTTCGGATCGCCTCGCCAGAAGCGGCGCACGTCGTCGCGGTATCGGCCGTTCCATTCGGCCCAGCGGAAGTTGCCGAACGTGCCCACCTGATAGGCGCCGGCGGCGTCCCAGGCCTCGGCGATGATCTTCGTGTCGGCCAGCAGCGGATCCTCGGCAATTGCCTCGATCACCGGCGGATTGGGCAACAGTTTGCCGTTGCGGCCGCGGCTGAGGATCGACGCCAGATCGAACCGAAATCCATCGACGTGGTAGTTGTGGACCCAGTGGCGGAGGCAATGGAAAATCATCTCGCGGACGATCGGATGGTTGCCGTTGAGCGTGTTTCCGCAGCCCGAATAGTTTCGATAGTCGCGTCCACCGTTTTCGAGCATGTAATAGACGCGGTTCTCCAGCCCCTTGAAGTTCAGGGTCGGACCGTCCTGGTTTCCTTCGGCGGTGTGGTTGAAGACCACGTCGAGAATGACCTCGATGCCTGCCTGGTGCATTGCGAGGACCATCTCCTTGAACTCCCGGACCTGACAGCCCGGCTCCGTGCCCTGGGCGTAGCCTCGGTGCGGAGCGAAGAAGGCCAGCGGATCGTAGCCCCAGTAGTTCACCGGCTGGCTGGGTTGGCCCATGCAATCATTGATTGGGAACTCGAAGACCGGCATCAGTTCGACCGCCGTGACGCCCAGCGATTCGAGGTAGGGGATTTTTTCGATCAGCCCTCGATACGTGCCGGGATGCTTCACGCCGCTCGACTCGTCGCGGGTGAATCCGCGGACGTGCATTTCGTAGATCACCGTCTCATTCAAGCCGCGGCGCAGATGGCGGTCGCCCTGCCAATCGAACTCATCGTTGACGACCACGCACTTCGGCGGTCGGACGAGGTCGCCTTCGGCCGGTAGGAAATCGCCGGCCAGGGCCTTGGTGTAAGGATCGATCAACCGAGCGCGGCCGTCGAACCGCAGCCCTTTGTCGGGTTCAAAAGGCCCATCGGCCTGGAAGTGGTAGAGTTGGCCCGGTTCCGCGCCGGAAACGAAGACGCTCCAGATGTCTCCCCAGCGGTTCAACTCGGGATCGAAGCGGATGATTTCGGCCGGTTCCGCGTCGGCGACGCTGTCGTAAAGCAAGACCCTCATTGCGGTGGCGCGGCGGCTAAAGACGACGAATTGCACGCCGCCGTCATGGATGATGGCCCCGTACGGCAGGGGGTGGGCGAACCTCAATATGGACGGACGGTCGGACATCGATTTTTTGCTCCGCAGCCAGATAACCCCGCTCGGCAAGCATACCATTGAATGAGGGCGTCCGGGGATTGGCCCGAAAAAACAGCTTAAATGTGGCACAGCCGCCCTCGGCTGTGTACTCCACTCTTCACAGCCGAGGGCGGCTGTGCCACATTTACAGATAGTATCTTAGTCCTTGGTTTCGCGTAAACCGTCTGGTTCATGAGTTTTTGGGGGGCGTGAGGGCGGCGTCACAACCTATTGGCGGAGAACAACTTGCGGCTTCGAGGCCGCCACCTGTGTTTGGAAACGCACTTCCAGTGTACAATGAGAGGCAGAGCCAAATCGAGCCACGGTATACTCCTCATCTGTTGTATCGTAGGGTTTACTGGTGACGACATCGCGTTGACTGCCGCGACGGGAGTGTTCCGATGTCGTTCCATGTTTCGGCGGTCGATCCCTTTTGGGGTCTTTGGGGCGAGTGCTTCGCCCAGTGTGGCGTCGTGGCTGCCGCTGCCATGACGAAGCGGGCGTACGGCGATAGTCCGCCGGACGCACACGTTTGGCAACACGATCCGTAGGGTGCAATTGGGTGGCACGTCCCTGAGCGCAGCGAAGGGCGTGTTTCCTCGGGACCACGCCCATCACTTTGTTCCGGGCGTACCACCCAATCGCACCGTCCACAGCGAACAATGGTGCGTTTTACGTACCCTACGAACTACCGCTAACATCGTTACCGACAGAGGGTCAGATCAGGTTGGAGGTGTGCCATGAGCGCCGAAGACAATCGGAAAGAGCCGACGGAACCTATAACCGTCACCAGCTTTGCCGTGCTGGGATCGCATCTGTTTTGGGTAGTCCTTGGTCCGCTGGTTCTGCTGCTGTTGTTATGGGGAACTATGGCGTCGGAGAGCGGTTGGGTGGCCGCGCTGGACATTGCGTTCTTCGTGGTCGTGGCATCGATGATTTTCGGCCGCTGGCTGGACCAACGGTCGGGCCAGGGGACCAGCAGTACCGGCGAGCAGT
This sequence comes from uncultured Thermoguttaceae bacterium, assembly GCA_965195225.1. GTDB lineage: Bacteria > Planctomycetota > Planctomycetia > Pirellulales > Thermoguttaceae > JAHIKV01. The sequence continues at coordinate 8,217 of CBDAFL010000224.1, read as the reverse complement.
CCACGTGGAGGGATTTTCGGCGATACGCGTGGTCGTTGCCGATAGTGGCCGCCTCGGCGTGGATCGCGGCCAACCTGCTGGGCAATCACGTTCTGAACGGAGGTTGAGGGTAACAAATGGACGTTGAACCATTCGTGCTTGTGGATTGCAGTCTTGCACGCCGCGCCATCGGCCGGAGTTGCTCGAATCTGCGCGAGTTGCTCGACGCCGTGCGCACGGTGCCCGACCCCGTGTTGGAACACCACATGCTCCGCTGTCCGCTGGAGGACCACTTCGAGATGTACGAGTTTCCCAACGATCTGGCCCGCTGGTGTTGGGAGGCGTTGGGAGACCCGGTGTTGGCCGAAGAACTCGGGTTGGTGGACCCTTACAAGGAAACGTCAATCGCCGGTCTCCGATCTACGCTGATCGACACGATCGAGGACCGGCTGTGGGGACAGGACCGCATTCCCTGGTGCCGTTCCGGTTTTGAGTTGCACCTGGTGGCCTCGCGGTTGGTGGCCTACGACACCGGCGAGCGGATACCCACGCCGGCGGCGCTGGTCGAAACGGTCGAGCGCATGTCCTTACGATCCTTGTTTTTTCACGTTCACGAAGCTCGACGGCGGACCGGGGGGCAAACCGACGATTTTTCGCTCTGGCTGGAACAATTCGACACCTGCAAGGAGCTGGTGACCGGTTTGCGGGAGATCGACTTTTACTTTCTGAATCTGAGTCAGTTGCATAAAGAAATACTTGAGTTGTTTCAACAACACTCGTTTGTTCCGACAGTGACATAGAAGGCGTCCGCATGAAGTTGCTCGATCGTTACGAAGAGGTGGTGGGTCACCATGAGATCCAACGGTTGTACCGCTTGGCCGAACAGTTGGCGGGCAAGCGGGTGGTCCACGTCAACTCCACGCGGAACGGCGGCGGAGTGGCGGAAATCCTCCGTTGGATGATCCCCTTGATGCAGGAGCTGGGTATCGACGCCAGTTGGGAGGTAATCGAGGGGGCGGCCGATTTCTACCGCGTCACCAAGTCTTTCCACAACGGCATGCAAGGGCTGCCGGTTTCGCTGAAAAAACGCGATTACGACCTGCACTACGAAATAAACCGCGAAAACGCCGAACGCTTGAACCTCAATGCGGACGTGGTGTTCGTGCATGATCCGCAGCCGATATACTTGCCGCAGTTCACGCCCAAGGACCAAGTGGGCCGCTGGATATGGCGGTGCCACATTGACGCCTCGCGGCCAGATCGGGGAGTCTGGAAGTATTTGGAGGCGGCCCTGCCGCAGTACGAAGCGACGATTTTTTCGATGGCCGCGTTTACCCGGCCGGTGGCCTGCCCGATGTTTCTGATCCCGCCGTCGATCGACCCCTTGTCGGACAAGAACTGCCCGATCCCCGAGGCGGAGCGATTGGAGACACTGGCCCGCCTGGACATCGACCCGGACCGGCCGATGCTGCTGCAAGTGTCGCGGTTCGACCGGTTCAAGGATCCGTTGGGAGTGATCGAGGCCTACCGGCTGCTGAAGCCGTATCACGCGGGTTTGCAACTGGTGTTGGCCGGCGGTCCCGCCGAGGACGATCCCGAGGGGGCCGAAGTGCTCCGCGAGGTACTCGACTGGGCCGGCGAGGACAAGGACTTGAAGGTGTTGCTGCTGCCGCCAGACGCCCACCGCGACATCAACGCCTTGCAGCGTTCGGCGATCGTGGTGCTGCAAAAGTCGATCCGCGAGGGATTCGGGCTGACCGTGACCGAGGCCCTATGGAAAGGCAAGCCGGTAATCGGCGGTGCCTGTGGCGGAATCACCCTGCAAGTACACGATTACCACACGGGTTTTCTCGTCCATTCGCCGGCCGGCGCCGCCTACCGCATCCGTTACTTAATGCGATACCACGACAAACGGCTGCGGATGGGCCAGAACGGTTGTGATTTCGTGCGCGAGCATTTTCTTCTCACGAGGCATCTACGCGATTATTTTACAATGTTGCTGAGTTTGGATCGTCCGGAACCCGACAGTCTTATCGTGTAACGTGGCTCGGACGATCGGCGCCGCCTTGGCGAAACACTGGTCGGAACAGTGGAGGGAGGCGCAGAAAGGAAAGGAGTGCGACATGGTTTGGACCAAACAGCAATTGGAGGACGTGGTGCGCGAGCGGTTGGGTGAGGCCAAATTGGTGGTCGTCGCCAACCGCGAACCATACATCCATACCCACGAAGGGGATGATATCCGTTGCATTCGGCCGGCCAGCGGACTGACTACCGCGCTGGACCCGGTGATGCGGGCATGTGGCGGCGTGTGGGTGGCCCACGGCGGCGGAACGGCGGACCGCGCGACGGTCGATCCGTTCGACCGCGTGGCCGTTCCTCCGGAAGACCCCGCCTATACACTGCGCCGCGTCTGGCTCTCAAAGGCGGAGGAGAGAGGCTACTACTACGGTTTTTCCAACGAGGCCCTTTGGCCGCTCTGTCACGTAGCCTACACGCGCCCCCGGTTCGATTCCCGGCATTGGCGCCAGTACCAGCGGGTGAATCGTAAGTTCGCCGACGCCGTTTTGGAAGAAGTGGGCGACGAACCGGCGGCGGTCTTTATTCAGGACTACCACTTCGCACTGCTGCCACGGATGCTCAAAAACGCACGCGACGATCTGATCGTCGCACAGTTCTGGCACATCCCCTGGCCAAACCGGGAGGTGTTCCGCGTCTGCCCGTGGCGGGAAGAGATACTCGACGGGCTGCTGGGCAACGATCTGCTTTCGTTCCACATCCAGCACCACTGCAACAATTTCCTCGACACCGTCGATAGGGCGATCGAAGCCAAGGTGAACATGGATCAGTTCTCCGTCACCCGCGGCGGCAGAACGACCATCGTCCGCCCGCAGCCGATCAGCATCGACCCCGATTCGGTGCAGTCCTGGCTGCCGCCGGCCATCGAGGGGATGGAGTACAGCTTGCGCAAACAGTTTGGTCTCCGCAACCGGAAGCTGCTGATCGCGGTCGACCGGGTTGATTACACGAAGGGCATCCCCGAACGTTTCGCCGCGGTGGACCGCCTGCTGGAGCGTCACCCGGAGTTGAAGGGCAAGTTCGTGCTGCTTCAGATCGGCGCGCCCAGCCGGATCCACATCCCGGCCTATCGGCGGCTGAACGAGCGGCTCGACACGATGGTCGAGGAGATCAATTGGCGCCACGGTCAAGGTTCGTGGCGGCCGATCATCTTCGTCAACGAGCATTATGGCCCCGATCGCATTTTCCCACTCTACCGGATCGCGGCCGGGTGCGTGGTCTCCTCGCTCCACGACGGCATGAATCTGGTGGCGAAGGAGTTTGTCGCGGCCCGGGACGACGACCAGGGGGTGCTCGTTCTTTCGCGGTTCACCGGCGCGGCCCGCGAGTTGACCGACGCGATAATGATCAACCCCTACGCGACGGACGAGTTTGCCGATGCGTTGTACGCGGCCCTGACAATGTCGCCCGAGGAGCAGCAGCAGCGGATGCGCCGCATGCGGCAGCAAATCGAGGAAAATAACGTCTATCGTTGGGCCGGCGAACTGCTCTCCGAGGCCAGCAAGCTTGTCGAGGCACAGCAAACCATCGTGGAACCGGAGGCCCGGCAAGCCGTGGAGGCGTTGGTATGAGTCCCTCGATCGAGGACGCGCTCGAGGCGATGCGAGTGCTCTATCTCGACGGGGGCGCTTTGGTGTTGCTGCTGGACTATGACGGCACGCTGACGCCGATCGTCGCGCGGCCGGAGTTGGCCCTACTCGCACCAGATACCCGCCGGCTGCTGGCCCAACTGGCGGCGCTGCCGCGCGTACACGTGGGCGTGGTCAGCGGGCGAAAGCTGGAGGAGGTCCGGGCGATGGTCGATCTGCCCGGCATCTACTATGCCGGCGCCGCCGGGATGGAGTTGGACCTTAGCGGGAAGCGCACCGTCCACCCCCGCGCCGAGGAGGCCGAAGCGGCGGTGGCCAAACTGATCGCCCGGCTCACCGAAGCCGTCTCCGACTACCCCGGGGCATGGGTGGAAGACAAACAATTCTCATGCACGGTTCACTATCGCGACGTGGCGACGGAGCGGATCGACCAATTGCGCGGCCGTGTGGAGGAGGTTGCCCAGCGGGAGGAAGCCGATCGTCTCAAAAAGGGGGACTGTCCCCCTAATGTTTGGAAGGGGACTGTCCCCCTTTTTGAGACGATCCCGGCGGGAGCCGGCATGCGGATCGTCGCAGGCCCGATGGCCTTGGAGATCGCACCCGATATGGGCTGGAACAAGGGGACCGCCGTGCGGATGATCCTCGACCATCTCGACGCGCCGCATGCGATGGTGGTTTACGCCGGCGACGCAGCGAACGACGCGGAGGCCTTCGACGCGGTCGCCGCCGTGGCGGGCATCACGCTCGGCGTCGGCCCCGACACCCCGTCGGCCGCCCGGTTTCGCCTCGCCGATCCCGCCGCGCTCTGCAAGTTCCTTTCCCGTCTGGCGGCGGCGTTGAACTCGTAGGCCGGGTTGCAACCCGGCGGCTGTTCTCCAGCTTTACGGTCACCACCAGGATTACTTTAGCCGGAATTATTCATAAGGGGTGCCATGGGTAAGCGCGGCTTATTCGTGTGTCCCAATGCTACACCACGGGTAAGCTGCGCTTACCCATGGCACCCAATTCAGGCCCCTGTGAATAGTTCCGGACCGGGTGGCCTCGGGCGGTTACCCGCCCGAGGCCCCCCGGTCCGGAATTGTCCCTCGGAATTGTCCCTCGGAATTGTCCCGGAATTGGCGGAATTGGGATTGGGGAAGACGGCCTTGGCGGACTTTTTCAACGGACTGCTAACAGGTCATTGGAGAAACGTTACTCCTGGGAACTCTTCTCTCCGGCGGAAAATAGTTCTGACACCTTTTTCACCCCTTTTTCACCTCGCTGATAGTCTATAGATCGCAGAAGCAGGTTGCGTGTTATACCGAAAACCGGATAAGACCGCCTGATAAACGGGTGCGGATTGCGAACCTCTTGACACCAAAGGACTTGTTTGGCGAGAATCAGAAAATCAGGAAGCGTCTTGGGCCGACAGATCCGTCGGCCTAAGACGCGGATAGCGCATTTAGGCCGAACGGTCTACTAACAAAGTTCGACGGAAGGAATCGAATGTTCCATCAAGAGCAAAGGCTGATCCGATCCGGTCTTGCGGCAATTCTCCTCAGCTTACTCGTTGTCTTCCATGGAATTCCGGGACACGCTGAAATCCTACCTACCAGAGGAACGTTTCGAGGTGTCTATCATGTCAATCGTGCAGGAGTAGGGAGATTCACGTTCTTCATCATCTCCAAAGCTCTGAAGGGGCAGATGGCCCCTTACGAAGGCAAATACGTCGAAGTGGAGATCCTGAAAGCACGTCAGCGTATCCGCTCAGGCCCCGTCATTGTCGATCAGATTGGGAAAGTGACGAGATTGTTCGATCCTTCGCTCAAACTCAAACTTCAAGCGGTATTCCCAGGAACGGGCGGAGGAAAGACGATTGACGTGATTTACTCCCTAATAAATGTTGGAAAGAAGGACATCACCATCAACGCGAACGACTTGCAGATCGGTGTGCGGTGCTATTCACAATCGGAGAATGACGAGGCACAAGATGACTTTTTCCAGACAGGGTACACTCGCCGTCAACTCAGCTTCCGTGGCTCGTTGTTACAGCGGTGGAACTTCATTTCCCCGATGTGTCCAGGGGAGCGGACCCACTTCAACACCGGCAAAGTGCTGTTGCGGCCAGGCGAGACAGCACCATTCGTACTACACGGTCTCGACCTCAAGCCCGGGCAGTACGAACTGGCCGTCACGGCCGTCTTCTATCCCACTCCCACTAAAGACGAGGGCGTTCCCGTGATAGCGGCTCAGTCATTGGATGTGCCTTTGCCGCAACATAAGAGAATCCAAGACAAACTTCTCGACGCGCAGGTACAAGTGACTCATGACGACGAATGGCTCGTCGTTGACGGACGCATTTTGGGCAAGCCCGAAGCGGGGGTGTCACTTTTCACGCTGTCCGACCGCGGACAGCACTTCCTTCCTGGCCTGGTCCAACTCTACTCGAGTTCGGGGGATCTGCTGCCCGCCAGGCTTGACTGGCGGCGGCCAGACGGCCCCTGGAGACCGATTCAGGTCGATCGAGAAGGACTGCCCTTCAAGTTTCGGGTACGCCACGCGGATCGCTTCTCCAGGGAAAAGATTGCGAAGATAGGATTCTGGACTGTGACTGACAGGGGGATTGAAAAGCTCACTTTGGCCGATGCGTTGCCGGAGCCCCCACAGCGTCCCCTTCCACCGTGGGGCAAGACCGTGCAGGGCTGCCGCCTCAGAGTCCAGATGTCTGGGGAGTCCTTCAGGGCCGGCGAGACGATCCGGTTCTTCTTTCAGGCCGAATCTGACGGCAAGAAGGCAGATATGGTCTGGATCGATGAGGGGAATTGGGAATCACACGTTGTCGTGACGGTGGACGGCAAGAAGGCTCGACTCGGGACCACCGGCATAAGTGATGGCCATGTCAATCACTTCCCTTTCCAAGGAGAGATCTCCTTGGCGTCCGTCTACAAGGTTCTCCCGGGGAAGCACAGACTCCAACTGTCTGTTCGGGGAGACCCCGGGACCTACACGAATTTACGCGGGGAGAAGTTCCGCAAGTTCAGAGGTACGCTGGTGTCCATTGTGGTGGAGTTCGAAGTGCAGCGTGAAGAGTGAAGGGAGAGAGACCATCGAACAACTGCGTGGAGGAGGTTGCCCGGCGGGAGGGAGACGACCTACGGATCGACGAAAGCCCGATGGCCCTGGAGATCGCGCCCGATATGGGCTGGAACAAGGGGACCGCCGTGCGGATGATCCTCGACCACCTCGACACTCCGCAGGCGATGGTGGTTTACGCCGGCGACGCAGCGAACGATGCGGAGGCCTTCGACGCGGTCGCCGTCATGGCGGGCATCACGCTCGGCGTCGGCCCCGACGCCCCGTCGGCCGCCCGGTTCCGCCTCCCCGACTCTGCCGCGCTGTGCGAGTTCCTTTCCCGCCTGGCGGCGGCGTTGAACTCAAGGGAAAAAGGAGTCAGTATTATTGATCCGTAAAATTGTTTTGACACCTTTTACACCCGCGTCAGGAGAACCACTCTTTCATAGAATCAGAATTGCCCCCGCGGAATTGCCCGGAATTGCCTTCGCCTTGCCCGGAATACCAATATCGGTTTGTGTCCCCCGATTCGGATTAACCCTCCGGCCGATGGGCCGGAACCCCGTATGCTACAACTACCGCGCGACACTAATTTCGTACCGCAGTTGTCTCAAACCCGTTGACACGTTCCGCCTTGCCCTCTACTGTAATAAACCAGGAGGCAGTTGTCTCACCCATTATTGGCACAGAGGGTTTCACCGACATTTTCGTCCTGGAGGTAATTTTTCTATGGTAATGAACCGTTTAATTATATTGTTTGCGTTATGTTCTTTCGCGCTTTCTTGCGCTGTTGGTAATGAAGAAAATCCCGAACCATCAATCATTGCCGGACGAGGATGGGGCAAAATAGTTATCGGAGCTTCTAAAAACAAAGTCTCGGCTGCGCTTGGGAAGGGAAAGATTTTCGCAAAATATGACGACGTTTATTTCGTGGATTATCCTGAAAAAGGTATACAAATCTCATTTGAAAGCGATAAGAATACTGTGTATGCGATTTTTTTCTACAACAAACAACGGGGAAGCAAACGTTTTGCATCGTTTAAGGGCAAAACATCGACTGGCATTGATTGGAACTCCTCCGTGAAAGATGTGATTAAAGCATACGGTAAACCACTGCGTGAATATGAAGGCAACAAAGATAATATCAAATGGAGACGTTTGGTATTCAAGGGAATCGACTTCAGATTTGAGAACGAAAAGATGGTTAGGATCAGCGTGCCTGCCAGGGAATCTCGCCGAATTCCCGGACAGTACTAAGGAACAGAATCGGGAGTTCCGAGGGAGTTCGGGGAGTTTTGGGGGCACCCATAACCGCCGCTGAGTCAAGCCCCAGTTTTTCGGATTGGGTTCCGGGGACACATTACCTAATTCGCAATTTTTCTTGTTCGCAGCTTGCGAGGTTTCGGCTTGGGGCCGGGTTTTTGCGGTTTCAAGACCCGACCAACAAGATTTTCCAAACGATCCAAGAAGGCCGAACTGCCCAGTGGCCGACCTGTATGATCGTGTTCGCGCAAGTCCCGAA
>CBDAFL010000223.1:0-36404 GCA_965195225.1 uncultured Thermoguttaceae bacterium | reverse complement strand
GTGTTGAAAAATAGGGACTTACGTCAACGGTTGTGATGATCATCATTTCAGATTTTTATGAAAATTGTTGAACTGGCATGACAAGCTCCGTTGTGGCAAGTGTTTTTCTGCTATCGTTGCTAGCGGATGCATAATCCTGTTACGTGGAGGGTGGCGCTGGCGTCGAGCCAGTGCTGCACGGGCAGGATGCCCGTGGCGCCCGCACGGAAAAATTGTCTAATGCGAGTTTTTCGCTATGGATAGGGCAACGCATTAGATCGAAGTAATAAGAGAGGGAATAGCCCCATGTCCCCCGTCTGGCGGGGGGCTGTGCGGTGCTTTGCATGGAGGTATAAGATCGTGAGTAAGGATCGACGACTTGGTCGCGGCCTGGCGGCATTGTTGGGGCAGCTTCCTGCCCGCAATGAGTCGGCCGAGCAGACCCAAGAGGATCGGCCGGCGGAGAATCCCGAAACTCCGCATGCCGCCGAATCTCAGCCAAAAGCCGCTCCGGCAAAGCCGTCGGCGGAAGCGATGTTCTGGTTGGACCAGCCGCATAAGACGCCGGGCCAGCACGCCGCGCAGCCGCACTCTTCGCCTGAACATGCCCCACAGCCGGCACAGGTCGCTGAAACAACTGAGACCCAAACCGCCAAGACAACAACTCCCGGCCGAGTAAACGTCCGTCAGATCGACAGCAACCCGGCCCAGCCGCGTCAGCATTTCGACTCCGACGAGACGCGGTCGCTGGCCGAGAGCATTTCGGCCCACGGGCTGTTGCAGCCGGTCGTCGTCCGCCAAGTACACAATCGCTACCAGTTGGTCGCCGGCGAACGGCGGCTCCGAGCGGCGATTCAGGCCGGGTGGGTTGACGTGCCCGTAAGCGTGGTCGAGGCCGACGATCGGCAGATGGCCGAACTGGCGATCGTCGAAAACCTCCAGCGGAAAGACCTCAACGCGCTGGAAAAGGCGGCCTCGTTCCAGAAATATCTCGAACACTACGGCTGCACGCAGGAGGAATTGGCCGGCCGGCTGAAGCTGGACCGCTCGACCATAGCCAACCTGATCCGGCTGCTGGAGTTGCCCGAGGCCGTACAGGACGCAATCCGCCGCGGCGAAATCACCCAGGGCCACGCCCGGGCGTTGCTGCCGCTGGGCGACCCGCGCGAGCAGATCGAGTTCTGTCGGCGGATCGGGCGCGAGGGGCTTAACGTACGCCAGACGGAGGGTATCGTACAAGAGACGATCGACGCCGCCGACCGCGAACAGTTGGACATCTCATCGGCATCCAAACCGCCGCGCCCATCGCGTGCGAAAAACGAGCAGATCGCCGCGTTGGAGCAGGAGTTCCGTGTCGCGTTGGGGATGAAGGTCAAAATAACGCACAACGCCCGGGGCCGCGGCCGGTTGGTCGTTCAGTTCCGCAACCACGAGGAGTTCGAGCGGCTGAAGCGGCACGTTTGCGGCACTTAGCAGCCCGTTGAAAAAGTTGGGCTCCGGGAGTTTGGGTGCCACTGCTGGCTTGTCCAGCAGTGTTTTTCCGGGAGTTTTCCCCTGCACTGCTGGGCAAGCCAGCAGTGGCACCCTTTTTCAACGGACTACTAAGCGGCACGTGTCCAGCCGCTTGGCGGCTTTGCAACCACGTGATAGACTGGGATTACACACGGGGCGTGGCGCAGCCTGGCAGCGCGTCTGGTTTGGGACCAGAAGGTCGGAGGTTCGAATCCTCTCGCCCCGACTTGTTACTTCAATAGGGGATGAGTTCAGACATTGGACTCATCCCCTTTTCACTCCCCCGCAATCCGTGACAGTGCATACAACGCGAGCGGGGTTAGATTCAGAGCAAGAGCTACGATTGCCAACAAGCGATTGTGTGGTTTCCGGCACATTGCGACAACAGACGCCATCGCACCCACCAAGCCAATCACAAGCGAGGCAAGCACAGATAACGCGAGAGCGATGCCCAGGTTCCAGTCTTCCTCGCCGTGTATGAAAACGCGCATCGTGAACACTGTGACGACGAACAGCCCAACCGCAACGATACCGATGATTACCGATGCTTTGGCCATTTCAAATCAACCAAGACATAACAATAAGGGTTGTCGCAAGTACAACGGATTCTGCACTTTTAATGGAACCCAGACAACTCATGGCAGGGACAACGGACCTGCCAGGGCCATCGGCTGACGGGGTGCGTTCCGCGCGGGCACCACGGCAGAAGCCCCTCTGCCTTCCAAAATATGAATCCTATTTTACGGTTATCAAGTGCATTTCGGTTGACACCGGCAACTCGAATAAGTCTTCCCGAAACAATCGCGTGGAGAAAAACAAAACTTCCAGGTTTTCGACTTCGCCCGTCTTGGGATTGAGTCGGGCGACTACCTCGTCGCCGAGTTCTTCGGATTCTTGATCCGCGTAAGGCGCACACTTGCCAATATGGAGCACGTCGGCCTCGCGATCATATTGAAACGTCAACTTTTCCGCCATTCGATTTCTCCTTCCGCCAACTTCCTTGCTATGTAGGCTGTGATGATCCAAGGGCTGGATTGCCGCTGAGAATCGGAGATCACAACAACCACCACATATTTTCCGCCACGAAGGTTTGCAAACCACTGCAAACAGCTTGGCGTTGCCCACGCGCAAACTGCGACGAATATGATCGGGATCGCCGACTGTTTCAATGATACGCCCCCGGTGTTTGGGGAGCAAATCGGGGTGATGATTGCGTATATGCCTTTCTCGCTCTTCGCTTAGTTCTACCTCGACACCCAGGTAGGAACAGGGCAAGAAGGCCATCCGAAATTCTCCTTCACCGAGATGAAAAACTTCTATTGCATCCGATGCCGCTGGCGGCGAAAATGCGGCAGCGAAGGCCAATGAGGGTTGTTTTATCCCCTCTTGCCGTTGGGGGAAAGCCCGTTCGGGGCATAAACAAAAGTCAAAGGGACATCTGAGGTCAAAAATTTCATGTCCGAGCAGCCGCCGAAGGAACTGGTTGCGACGCTGGAGGGCCTGGGGCTGGTTACGGCCGAACAGGTGGCGCGGATGGGTCGGCGTGTGCGACGATTGGCGCGTGGCCTGCCGCGGTTCGAGTCCGTTTGGGTCGATGCCCTGGCCCAGGCCCGGCTGCTGACCCCATTCCAAGCGGCCGAGTTGAACGCCGGTCACGGCCGTCAGTTGCGCGTCGGGCCGTACGTGCTCTGCGAAAGGTTGGCGTACCCGCTTTATACGGCCGGCTATCGCGCCCGACACGTCGAGACGCGCGAAGTGGCGCGGCTGGTGGTGATTGAGGACGGCGACACGCGGGCCGACGAAATTCTCAATCAAATGGAGCTTCAAGTGGCCGGTGAACCGGCCACCCCTCGTCCCTCGCCCCTCACCGAGCCGTGGGTCGATGGGAAGACGGCGGCCGAGTGGATGGTCCAGCATGGCCGATTCCCGCCCGAGGTCGTGCTGGAGATTGCCCGGTCAATGCTGGCCCGGCTTGTCGAGTTGGAAAAATCCGGCGTCTGCCACGGCGACGTGAGCGCGGCTGGTCTGATTCTGACCGGCTCAGGCGAGGCGGTGCTTCCCTGGCCTGGTTTGCGAGGCATTTTGCGGCCGGAGGAGGGCTACGCGCAGATCGACCTGCCGCCCGAGGCGTTCGACAATATGGCGCCCGAGCGGATCGCGTCGGGTACGCCGCCGACGGTCGCCAGCGACATTTTCGCCTGCGGCTGTCTCTGGTGGCATATGCTTTGCGGTCGCCCACCGCTGGCCGGGGGCGACAGTCTGGCAAAGCTTCGTGCCGCCGAGCGGTGCGAAATCCGCGACGTGCGCGAATATGCCCCGGACGCGCCGCCAACGCTGGTGGCCGCCATTTCGGCGTCTGTCGAGAAAGAACCGAAACACCGGCCGGAGTCGATGGCCCGGCTGGCGGCGACGCTCGGCCCTCCGACGCGCGACGGCCGCGAGGCGTTGATCGGCGCTCTGAACCGATCGGGCCGGCCGGCGGTCCGCTGGACGACCACAGCCCGATCTATCCGCCGTTCGAGCCGCACTCCGCTCTGGCTGACCGCCGCGGCATGCATTCTGGCGACGGCCGTGGTGATCGTCTGGCCAGGAGACATGGGTCGGTGGTCAGGGGCCAAAGTTCAGGAGATCAGCAAATCCCAAATTCCAAATCCCAAATCACCCAATCCCCCGTCCCTCGTCCCCAACCCCCGATCCCCCGTCGTCTCGGCCGCGTATCAGCAGCCGGCGCAACCGCCGATGGAACTCGTGCTGCCGGCCGACCGACCGACCGAAGCAGCGGCGCTCCGCCTGCGGGCGGGACAATGCGTTCGCGCTCCGTCGGGTCGTCGGGCAGTGGTGCTGGCGCCACGCATCGGATTGATCGTAGACCGGGAAAACGTCCGCTTCGAGAACATCGACTTCCGCCGCGTACCACTGGCTAAGCCAGTGCCACCCTCCATGCCACTGGCTAAGCCGGTGCCACCTTCCGCCGAAGGGAACCGCGGCGCGGAGGCGGCGTTGGTGCGGCTGCTGGCCGGGGGAGCGGAGTTCCACGGCTGCCGATTCCAAGCGGAGACCGGGCTGATTCCCGTTTCCGCCATCCGCTGGATTCATCCAGCCGCAACGGAAGAGTCGGAAACTTCGTTGCCCAGCGGCAGAATCGTGTTGACCGATTGCCTACTCGACGGCGTCGAGACGGGGATCGATTGCCGAACCGTCGGAGCGTTGGGTATACAGTTGACCAATACATTGCACCTCGGCCCCGGACCGCTGGTGCAATTGGACCATTGTCCTCGGCCGGACGAATCGGTCTCGCTGGCCCTTTCACAAGTGACGTTGCGCGGCGGCGGGCCGCTGCTAGAGTGCTTTGTAACGGACGCCAAACGTCAGCCGGGCGAAATCTCGGTGCTGGCAACCGCCTGCGTATTCGCGCCCGAACAAGGCTGGCCGCTGGTGAAAGTTCACAGCGTCGATGCGCCGAGGCGATTCTTGGACTGCTTGCGTTGGACCGGACAAGGTTCGTTGGTCGCGCCGCTTGTGCCGATCCTCGCTTGGCACGGACCCGACGCCCGACCGCGATTCGTGGACGAATCCGCGCTGACGATAGCCGGACTGGTGCGGAGCGAAGTCGGTTTCGCCGATGCGGCGACGAGCGATCCGTCGTCGAGCCGTATCATCCACTGGCAGGCCCCGTTGCAAACGGCCGATCCGCCTGGCATCGACCCCTCTCGGCTGCCGGCAGGCGAATAATTCGCTCGTCGTTCCCTGTAGATCAGGCAAATTTGACAAATTCCACCCGTGACATAGGCTTTCTTGAAGGGAAACACCAAAGGGGCGGTTCCGTACCGTAATCATTCTCTTCGCGTTTCGTCATTCGATCGCTATGCGGCGAAAAAGTCGGGGCCGACCGGGTTTTCGCCGCGATATTCAGAGGAAGTCACACGATGCGGTTTATCGCCAGATTCCTAAAGGATGAAAGGGCCGCTATCGCCGTCGAATACTCCATCATGCTGACCTTGATTCTGATGGTGGTGTTGACGGCGATCGGACTGGTGGGGGCACAATCGAGTACGATGTGGGGCAACATCGCCACCAGCATCGAAACGCAAGAACCGTAACACGTTGTTGCCGTTGGGATTGCGCGTAAACTGAGTATCGGGAAAAAGTCTCGAACAATGGCCGGGTGCTGTTAGCCCTCGGCTATTGTGTTTTGGGAAGTCATCAAACAGAGCGGTTGGTCTTGTAGAAAAGCAGCCCGACCAGCGTCTTCGAGTCGCGTATCTCGCCCCGGCGGATCAACTCCATCGCTTCTTCCCACGAGCAGTGCAACGGCTGGATGTCTTCGCCGGCCTCGAGCGCGGTTGGTCCGGGACGCAACCCTTCCGCTAAAAACAGGTGCATCCGCTCATCGAGGATGCCCGGCGACATGTAGAACGTGAGCAGATGTTCGATCCGATCCGCGCGGTAGCCTGTTTCCTCGGCCAATTCGCGTTGGGCGGTCCGCGCGGGCTCCTCGTCCGGTTCGAGAGTTCCGGCCGGCAATTCGATCAACGTCTCATCCACTGCCACGCGGTAGTTCCGCAACAGGCAAATTCGTCCGTCGTCCAGAATCGGCAAGACGACAACCGCGCCGGGATGGCGCACGACTTGCCGGAGGTGTTCGGTTCCGTCGGGCGTTACCTGCACGGCCCGCTCGACGCGAAAGATTTTGCCTTGAAAAAGGATGTTGGGGTCGTTCATGGGGCGAATATTGCTTTCATAAACTTGGGGGTAATAGTTGCACCGTGTGCCTGGTGGGGCAGACATTTTTGTCTGCCCTATTTGCCATGATTCCTAGGGCAGACAGGAATGTCTGCCCCACCATGGTGAGAAATGCGGACTAAACACTTACCCCCGCGCTTTGCAGTCGCAGGGCGTTTCAAGCTCTCTCCCCTCTCCTCTCGTCCCTCACCCCTCAAACGTCACCGGCTGCTCGACGGCCGCGTCCAGTCGGGCAAGATACTCGGCCCGCGAAATCGCCGCGGCGCCCAGACGGGCCGCGTGGGGCGAAAGCTGCTGGATGTCCAACAGCGAAAAACCACGCTCGCGCAAGTGCTCGACCAGATGGACCAACGCCACCTTCGATGCGTCGCGAACCCGGAAAAACTTCGACTCGGCCGCAAACAGCCCGCCGATCGTCACTCCGTAAACACCCCCGGCCAATTCGTTCTGGTGCCATATTTCGACGCTATGGGCGTGGCCCAACTCGTGGAGTAGGACGTAGGCGTCGATCATATCGGACGTCAGCCAGGTTTGGCCCCGTCGGCTGGGAACCATGGCGCAACTGCCGATGACGCCGGCGAAATCCCGGTCCCGGGTCACTTGGAACTTCCCGCTCCGACAGGTCCGCTGCAACCGCCGCGAGACGTGAAACCGGTCGAACTCGATAATGGCCCTCGGGTCGGGCGACCACCAGGCCAGCGGGGTATCGAGGTCGGTTATCGGCCAAGGAAAGATGCCGTGGCGATATGCGTCCAACAACCACTCGGGCGACAACTCTCCGCCGAATCCGACCAATCCCTCGTGGTCGGCATTCTGGGCAGGCGGGAAGTGTTCGGATGGAGGCATGGTGAGAGATTAGGGATTGGGGATTAGGGATTGGAGATTAGTTTAGCCGCCGCGTCCACGCGGCGATAGAGAGGGGTAGCAGCTCGTTGAAAAAGTCGGTTTCCAAGAGTTCGGGTGCCACTGCTGGCTTGTCCAGCAGTGTTTCCCCGGGTGTTTCTCCCCGCACTGCTGGACAAGCCAGCAGTGGCACCCTTTTTCAACGGGCTGATAGGTATATCGCTGCCCACTCACATTGCCGTTTAGCCGGCCAACTTGTTCGCCCCGGTTTCGGGTCGGTTGTGTCCGCGGCGAGCTTGCTCGTCGGCTAAACCGGAAATCATGGGTACCGGAACATTGAGCGAGCGGATGTGAACGTCCTGTTGCGGGAAAGCGATCTCTATGCCCGCCGCGCGGAACTCGCGGTCTACCGCCATGTGCAAGTCATGGATTACAGTAAGCCGATTTTCCATGTTTGGCAAATAGCACCGCATTACGAAATTCAACGCGCTTGCGCCGAAGGAATTGAACACCACGTGCGGCGACGGATCCTTCAGGACGATGGGATGGTTGTGAGCGACTTCCATGAGAAGCCGCGTCGCCAACTCGGTGTCGGCGCCGTATGCCACCCCCACCTCGACGACCACCCGATTCACCTGGTTCGAGAGGGTCCAGTTCAACACCCGGCCGGTGATGAACTCCTTGTTGGGGATAATCAATTCCTTGCGGTCCCAGTCGGTGATGGTGGTTGCCCGGATACGGATTCGCGAGACCACTCCGCTGATATCGTCGATGGTGACCACGTCTCCCACGCGGACCGGCCGCTCGAAGAGAATAATCAGGCCGGAGACGAAGTTGGCGAAGATTTCCTGTAGTCCGAAGCCCAGGCCCAAGCTCATGGCGGCCACCAGCCATTGGACCTTCGACCATCCGACGCCCAGCGCTCCGAAACAGAAGATCGTTCCCGCGATGGTAATTAAATAGCGTGAAATGGTGGCCACGGCGTACCGCGCGCCGGCGTCTAGCGGAAGGTATTGGAGGACGGCCATTTCCAACAGGCCGGGTATGTTTTTGGCGGCGATCGTGGTTGTCGCCAGGATCAGCGCCGCCATCCCCAAGTTGGCCAGCGTAAGGTCGGTCAGCGGAATCTTGAAGCCGTTTAGTATGTTCAACGCCGGCAATACGTCTACCCACGCAAACCATAAGGCCAGCGCCGCGGCCATAGCCAGCGAATACTCGATCAGCCGCCGGGTCTGGGCGTCGATGACCGCCACGTCCCGATCCGGTTCGTTCGAGGCCGGTAAGTCGTCGCCGGCCGGCGCCTCGTCGCCCCCGGCGGCCTCGCATTGGGCGGTGCGGCGCCGGCGGGCCTCCTCGATGGCCAGCTTCCGCTTGTTCACCAAAATCCACCGTAGCAGCACCGCGCGAAGCATTACCGCGCCGACCAACAGGCAGATGGTAGCGGCCAATCGCACGGCGAGATGTTGGGCCGTATAGTAGTAGCCGGCCGCCGCCAGAACGGCCAGCGAGGCTGGCATCAGAACGGCCGACGGGTACCATAGGTAGCGGAAACGATCGAGCCAGCCGCCGCGTTGGTAGGTGATAATCGCCTGAAAAACGCCGCCGGTCGGTCGCAAAATCCGCTGCGTGAAAATTGCGAAACAGGAGATCGCCGCGACGAAACAGATTCGGCCCAACGAATTGTCCCACTCGCCGTTGTTCTGGCTCCCCATTACCACCGCGATGAAGGCCAGCGGCAGGACCGACATGCCGAGCCAGCGGAGATTATGTCGCAGCAGCTTCAGCGCGGACGCCGACCAGCCGAAATGAGCCTCACCCAATCCCTTGCCGCAACACACCTGCCAGAGCAATTTGTATACGAGGTGGACACCGGCGCCGATAATCAAGCCCGCCCCGACCGCCTTGCAGAAATCGCCTGCGTCGGCGGCGGCCCTCAACCGCCATCCCAGCCACCATGCAAGTCCCGGCCAAACCACGGCGGCCAACGCTGTCAGTGCCACTGTCTCGACGGTCGGCAGGAAGCGGTAACAGCTTCCGCGGGCCGCCTTTTCGCCGATTTCCG
This sequence comes from uncultured Thermoguttaceae bacterium, assembly GCA_965195225.1. GTDB lineage: Bacteria > Planctomycetota > Planctomycetia > Pirellulales > Thermoguttaceae > JAHIKV01. Next base: position 27,265 of record CBDAFL010000223.1, on the reverse strand, counting down.
CAATTCGCGGGTAGAACCGCCGCCGCCAGAAGATCAGCAGCAATACCACGACCATCGCGACGGCCCAAATGATCGGCTTCCGTAGGGCGTCGCCGATCAGCGTCCGGCCCGCGTCGAACCAGGCCCCCGGACCGGCCAGCCAGGCCAGCGCTTTTCCCGAGTGGGCCACATCGGCCAAACCCAACGGCGCGGCGCTGGCGATCCAAAGCACCCGCTCGTCGATAAATCGGCGGCAGCGCTCCGCCTCGTCGATAAGCTCCTGCTCGGCGGTCTTGAGCTTGACCAAATTCTCGTAATAGGTTTCGTGGTCGGCGATTAGGGCGTCGAGATAATTCCGTTTCGCCTCCAACGCCTCGCGGACCGCCGTCTCCAATTCGGTCTGATTGCCGCCTTGAGCGGGCAGACCCAAGTCTTTCAGCGCGGTTTGCGTCTGCTGGCCGAGGTTGGACAACTCGAAACGTTCCTCTTGGAGTTCGAGTCGCGCGAGTTCGCCGGCTCCCATTGCTTCCTGCCGGAGTCCGACGTTGCGGCGATAGTTACGCACCTCGGGCAGCGCCGCCTTGCGCTTCCGCAACATCACGCCGACGACGTTCGCCAGACCGACCGCCTCGACTTTCTTCTCGACCGAGGCGAACTCCTTCCGCAATCGGTTGAGTTGGACGTCGACCTCGTCAAACTGCCGCGTGGCGTCGGCGATCTGCTCGGCCAGCGACTTACGCAATTTGGCCAACTTGGTGTTCTCCTCCATCAGCCGCTCGACGGCGGGATGGGCCAGACCGGCCTCCCGAGTCGCCTGGCGGGCCTGCTGCTCCGCCTCCTGCTGACGACGGCCGTTGACGATCTTCTGGAAACGCTTGATTTCTCCCTCGGCCAGCGCCACCCGCCGGGCACCCAAATCGTGCAGCAGCGGCAGCAACTCCGCCCGCGCGTCGTATGCCTTCAGCTCCTTATCGCAGGCCAGAATCTCACGCTCGGCGGCCCGCTGCCGGGCCAATAGCAGCAACCGCCGGGCCGCTTGAACCGGCGGACTAGCGTCGGCGGGCGCGGGGGCCTTCAACTCGTTGTTCGCCTCGGTCAAGACCTGCTGCGCGGTGCTGAGCCGCTTGGGCAACTCCGCCCTACGTCCGGCGCGACCCTTCAATTCGCCATCGACTTCGGCCAATTCCTTCCGCCAACGGTCCAGATCCGCCTCCCACCTGGAGACTTCTTGCTCGATCTCCGGCAGCGCGACCCCCTCGAAATCGGTTTCGCTCGGCCCTGCGGGGAGCGCGGCCAGATCGGCCTTCGTCTGCTTCAGATCCGGGGCCTGGGCCACTCGCCGCTCGAAGGTGGCGATCTGCACGGCCGCGGCCTTCGCCTTCTCCATCTCGGCCAGAGCCTCGTTGAACAACTCCCGGGCCTTGGCCTTCAACGACTCGTCGAGATCGCTCTTCTCGTCGAGTTGCTTTTTGCCCGCGTTGATCTGTTCGATCAGCGTTTCGTCGGACGGCGGTTTAGGCGTCTCGGCCGGGACCGGCATGGCAGCCGTAACCGACAACCAGACAACGGTTTGCATCAACAGCCGGAGGCAACGATTAGCGCAAGACATGGGCAATCCACGGTTTTGTTTTTCGGCGGCGCAGAGGCGCAGGCAGGATGCATTTTGTACCGGCGAGGCCACGCTGGGGCAATAGCAATACCGTCAAGTCGTGCTGTGTCGGTCGCGCCAGAATGGGACCGTTGATTTACCACTCGTTCCCATGCTCTGCATGGGAACGCACTTCCCGGACGCTCCGCGTCCGCGACAGCCACAATAGCGGAATCTCGCCACAACAGCGTACTGCCGCCTTGTCAGCCGTAACCTGTGCCGGCTACACTGATGTTCTGAGGTTCTCCATGAGTGCAAATCGCCTCCGACATTCCTGGCTGATAATATGCTTAGCCTTCCTTGTCGTAGTAATTATCGCCGGTGCGGTTATCTTATTTTACGCCCCGCTTTCAGTAGACGAGTCGGGGTGTCGCATTTGTGGACTCGATAAAACCTCCGTTACCGTCCTGGGAATCAAATGGTGGGAGCGAGATAGCGATTCGGACACTTCCCAATGGTATCGCAATTCTGGACTGCACTCCCATCCGCACGAATGGATTCGCGTTTGCGGTAGGGCGCGTGAGAAATGGGGTGGCACATTATGGAACTACGACTGCTTTCCTTTTCTATTAGAAGCCCCGTGGCGTTTTCAAGATGCCTCATCAAAGATGGACAAGGTTACGTTTGAGGAGTTTGCGAAGGAATACTATGCGATCGGGGACGACCGAGCGAAGTGTCGCCGTTTCATCGAGCGGTTGGAAAAGTATTTGCCGCCCTCGGAACCGCCGGAGGATGAACAACTTTAGCCCGAAGGGCTTGTAATATGGCAGCCCAGGGTTGCCGCTTGCGGCTACCCTGGGTGAAAAAGGGCAGAAAAAGAGAAAAACCCCAACGGGGTTTCGTGATGGAGACGCCGCATAACGCAACCCTTTCAGGGTTGATGTGTGAATGCCGGAACCTAATCCCAGGGTAGTCGCTGCGCGACAACCCTGGGCTATCTTCTGAATAGCCCTTCGGGCTAACAATGTGTAGCTTGTACCCCCCCACCAGTCACGGCTTTATGATTTGAACGCCCGGGCCATTTTGGTGGGGATCCGCGTCGGCCGGCCGGTGGTGGAGTTGATAAACGCCCAGTTGGTTTCCGCCCGGGCCAATAGCTCGCCGTCTCTGCGGCGGACGATCCGATATAGGCGGGTCGAGGTGACTTTTTTCATCTCGGCCACGTGGGTTTGTACGACGAGCTGGTCGCCGGGCAACGCCGGCCGGAGATATTCGATCTCGTGCCGCCGGGCGACCCACGCCATGCCGAGTTGCCGGTATCGCTCGGCGGTCCAGCCCACCGCCGCCGAATGGGCCAGCGCCGCCTCCTGCATCCACGCCACATAAGCCACGTTGTTGACGTGCCCCTGCCCGTCGATCTCTTCGACGCCGACGGTATGTGGATGCTCGAAGATTTCGGCCATGAATGTTTTGCCGTCGTGAGAATATACACCGAATCCTCCCATGGTATGCTCTTGTTTCCAGTGATGCAATGTTGCCGTCCAGCAACCGTCCGGCACGAGTGCGATCATTATCCCGAAGGGGTTGTGTATGACAGCCCAGGGTTGCCGCGTAGCGGCTACCCTGGGTTTGATTTACGCCATTCACCCCCCTGGCAAGCGGGTCATTCCCACTTATTGGCCCTGCCATTGTCGATCCAATACAAAGCCTGTATACTGCTGGGTTCTACTCGATGGCCCGCGGAGAGCCTCTCGGTGTTCGGGAGGCCGGGCGAACGGGGTGGTGTGTGTGCGTCGAAACAAGTTGGGTACTAAGATTTTATGGTCAACCGTAACCTTATTCGTGGACTGGATCTTACCGAGGAAGAATGGCTGCAAGAGCTGGATGAAGCGCTCGATGGTACGCCGGCCGAAGAGATCGCCTGGACAACCCAGGAAATGGAGCTGAACAAGATCGTCGAAGGCACGGTCCTGCGCGTCGAAGGCGACGTGGTGCTGGTCGACGTCGGTTATAAAAGCGAAGGCATCATCTTTCACAACGAATGGGATGAAGGCGAGAAGTTGCCCGAGCCGGGCACCAAGGTGAAAGTCCTCATCGAAGACGTGGAGGACATCCACGGCCTGGTGGACGATTCTCGCGGCATGATCACGCTCAGCAAGCGCAAGGCCGAGAAGATCGAGGCCTGGATGAAGGTCATGGAAACGGTCAAGGAAGGCGACGTGGTGACCGGCGTGGCCACGCGGAAGATCAAGGGCGGGTTGCTGGTTGACATCGGCGTGAACGTGTTCCTTCCGGCCAGCCAGGTGGACGTCCGCCGCCCGGCCGACATCGGCGACTATCTCGGCCGGACTATCCAATGTCTGGTGCTGAAAATCGACGATGCGCGGCGAAACATTGTAGTCAGCCGGCGTGCGTTGATCGAGGCCGAGCGTGCCGAGAAGAAGGCCCAACTGCTGGAGAACATCGAGGTCGGCCAACGCCGCAAGGGCGTGGTGAAGAACATCGCCGACTTCGGCGCGTTTGTGGACCTCGGTGGCATCGACGGACTGCTGCACATCACCGACATGAGTTGGGGCCGGATCAACCATCCTTCCGAAGTAGTCTCGATCGACCAGGAGCTGGAGGTGCAAATCCTGCACATCGACCACGAAAAGGAAAAGATCGCGTTGGGCCTGAAACAGCGGATGCCCAGCCCGTGGGAAAACGTCGAGGAGAAGTACTCCATCGACGCGCGGATCAAGGGCAAGGTGGTCAACGTGATGAGCTATGGGGCGTTCGTCAAGCTCGAGGAAGGGATCGAGGGCCTGGTCCACATCAGCGAGATGTCGTGGACCCGCCGGATAAGCCATCCCAGCGAGATGGTCCAGCCGGACGACGAGATCGAAGTCATCGTGTTGAATATCAACAAGGACAAGCAGGAAATCTCGCTGGGTATGAAGCAGATCCAGGAGAACCCCTGGGATCGCGTCGCCGACCGCTACCCGATAGGCACCACCATCAAGGGCACGGTCCGCAACCTGACCAACTATGGCGCTTTTATCGAGATCGAGGAAGGAATCGACGGCCTGCTGCACGTCAGCGACATGTCGTGGACCCGGAAGATCAGCCATCCGAACGAGATAGTCGAGAAGAGCCAGGAGATCGAGTGCCGCGTGCTTTCGGTCGATCAGGACCGCCGCCGCATTGCCCTGGGTATGAAGCAGATGGACGACGATCCCTGGGCGACCGACATCCCCGGTAAGTATCAGCCGGGCCAGATCATCAGCGGGCCGGTCACCAAGATCACCAACTTCGGCGTATTCGTCGGCCTGGAAAACGGCCTGGAAGGACTTCTTCACATCTCAGAACTGGCCGACCACAAGGTCGAGGATCCCGAAGAGGTCGTCAAAGTCGGCGAGGTGATCGAGGTCAAGGTGCTGCGGGTCGATCCCGAGGAGCGGAAGATCGGCCTATCGCGGAAGCGCGTGGAATGGGCCGAGGAGGCGGAAGCCGGCGAGGGCCAGGAAGGGAAATCTCCCTCGGCGGCCGACGAGGGCGAACTCAAGGGCGGAGTGGGCGACGGCAACGGACCGCTGTTCAAACACCCGGTCAATGCGGAAGCGACCGAACCCGCTCCCCAAGAGGAACCGGTTCCTTCCGATGAACCGGCGCCTTCCGATGAGCCGGTGCCTTCCGAGGAGCCGGTGCCTTCCGATGAGCCGGCGAAAGCAGCGGAAACCGACGGCGGGTGATTACTGGAAGGTTCAAGGTCAAAGGTTCAAGGTTCAATTGTTTTTCGGACCTTGAACCTTGATCCCTTTGGTCTGCTTGTCACCCAGTGCAAGAAGGGGTATGCCTGCCAACCGCACGGCGTCAAGCGTAGAGGCAATCGTGTCAGAGGGAAAAACGGTTCCTGACACCTTTTTCCCATGAGATTGTGTGCCACCCAGCCGTCGTTGATGCACCGCCTAACATGAAGGGTCAGGTATTTGCCGAAGGCCCCGCCTTTGGCAAATCGTCTGGACCCTCTGGTTGGCTGTTCCGTAAGTAGGGCTCGAAGCGGCACAGAGTTTTGTAGTACCCCTTGGTAGTATCGATGTATGCGTAAAGAGACAGGAGGAAGAGGACGAGGGCGAAGACTGCGAGGCAGGCCATCCAAGATGTGCAGGGCTCGTGATGATGCGCAGTGCGAACAGTAAATGCGCTGACTGCAATCATGACGGAATTGCAGACAGTTGCACGAGCAATGCGCATCCTGCTCCGTATGTACTCCACGAAACTCACCTTTGTTTCGTCCTTTGAAAATAGGAGAGCACGAATCCTGTCGACCCGTCCAGGCTCTGGCGCAATGCGTTTCCGAATCATACGATCTATTGGCTTCAACACGAGATCCCATAGTCTATCGAACACGACCCCTATGGCGTAAGCCAGCAGGATAAGTATGACGCCGCTTCCCAAGGACTGTTGTGCAATGATCCCTTCGATGTGATCAGGACCACAGCACGCCAATGTGAGGAGAGTGACCCACACGAGTGTCTGTACACCTCCGACGAGTAGTTCGACGAACAGTGCTGTTGTTGTCATAGCTTTACTATCTCCGCCATGTTGTGTCCTCCTGGCCAACTAGTGTTTATTGAGCAACCCGAAAATGCGAATGGGGCACGTTGTTACCCAATAACGTTCCCACCCGATGACGGTCATTGTAGCACGCAAGTCGCAGGAGGCCATAGGTTTGGGTGGCCTCGGTCAGTCGGACGGGTGGCACTGACGAAAGGGGCTGATTTTGTGTGCCACTGGCTTTGCCAGTGCTGGGGGCTTACTTGACGTTCCATCGTGTTGTGGGTAGAAGTGGGAAATGGCACATCGGAAGATGGTGCGGCAGTGTTTCGATGTGATGGTCATTCACGGTTTACCCGAAGGATTCGTCTCCCGATAAGTTCCACACAAGCACTGGCAAAGCTAGTGGCACACGTCAACAGTGCCACCCAGCCAGTTCTCTACTTGGAGTTCGCTCCGAAATGAACAATATCGCTCGACTAGCAGCAGAGATCACTGCAAGGCACGACGCCCAACGCTTCGCGATCTCAGACGCTGCACGCGTTTTCATGGCTTTTGATCGTTCTCGAAGGGCTGCCCTTGAGGCAATTCCAAAACCGCTCGAAGACCACCGTAGGATGAGGGAAGCCGTAAACAAGGCCATCCTGGAGCCGATGAGAGTGAAAGAAGCCCAGGAGAAAGCGTTCAAACAATCCATCGCCCGAATAATAACATTTGCGAACATTGCTCCCTGGAAACATCTCGCCGCTCCTTCATCCGAGATTGATCGTATCAAGCGGCAGTTTTCGCAGATTACCAGCATTTATGCTACGGCAAGCATCGATTTGCGTGTGGCCACCCTACTCCCTTCCTGTGTCGGTAGCGAGCACATCTATCAGACGCTGAGACTCTCTCAATTGTGGGAGCAAGCCGGCAAGTCGATCGCACCACTCGCTTCTTCGATTGCCTGCACCGAGCAGCAAGTTGCTGTGCAGGATGAGGAAATTATTAGGTATCCTTCCGTATTCAATCTAGATACTCTTGAAGAGTCTGAAGATACCGAACTGGCGGTGCTGCCGACCCAGAACCTCTACCAGATTCAACGGGCAGAATTGGTTCTCATTGCTCGCACATCGCCCGACGCCCTTGAAGACGAGCAGGTGGTCAACTCGCTTCCGAGCTTTGAGTACACGAAGACTGTGCAAGCTGTCCTTGCGCTCATTCTGCTTATCAACCAGCAGTGCGCTGCACGCGGCGAGGCAGAGATATTCAAGCCTACGAATCAGCTAATCAGAGCATTGGTGGCATTGCCCAATCTGATCACCGTATCGCGAGACCTATTCGCCCAGTTCATCGACTACTTGTATTTCATAATCTACGAAGCCGCTGGCAAGGACAATCTCCGGTTCCTTGATCTCGTACAAAGTGCAGTAGTTGAGCCCGTATGGAAAATCAAGCACTTCCGCAATCTCGACTTTCGGCATGACGTGGAACACGGTAAGACCAGGGACATCAAAAAAAAGCAATTAGAGCTTGGTCAAGAATACTGCCAGCTTCTCGGCGTACCGATACCACGAACGCGACGCGACTTTCGCAATGCTCAACTAGTCTTGTTGAATCAGGTCAAAGCCATGCTCCGGCATATCTCGGATGCAATTCAAGCCCTGCCACCATGATGGCTGGGATGAAACAGCGCCGAGCATATCGAAAACGAATACGGCACTACCGTGCACCCGCGGATGATCTCGCCGACCAACAACGTGTGGCGGGTGTCAGAAGGTGTCAGGAACCTTTATTGATGTTAATATCTCCATATAATGGCTCCTGGCACCTTTTCCTCAGACGCTGCTAAACGATGTACTGCGAGAATACATCGGGCATCGTGAGGAACCGTTGGAAACGGTCCTGCGTCGTGTCGTTCGAGAAGAATTGTTCGCCGCAAGATAAAAATGATCGGCTGCTTGAAAATCCCGTCGATCCATCAGCTTCCAACGAACCGGCAGTATCCGCAGAATCCGAAGGCGCGTGATTACTGGAAGGTTCTGGGGCAAAGGTTCAAGGTCAAAGGTTCAAGGTTCAATTATTTTTTTGGACCTTGAACCTTTGGCCTTGAACCTTTGACCTTAATCCTTATTTCCGTCTCGTCGTTTCCGGCGGTTCCGTTTTCATCGGCACTCTCCTAACCATAGCTACATTCCTCCCATCTCGTCGCGGCGGGGCTAGGTTGTAGAACTTCCGCATCCGGCGTCGATAGTTGTCTGTGACCGACACACAACAGCCCGCTGAGGGTATAGACCGCGATGAATAAGACCGTCCGCCAACGACAATCATCAGCCGTTCAGTCTCCGTTGGAGACTTATCTGCGCGAGATCAACGAGACCTCGCTGCTCTCTGCCAAGGACGAACATGATTTGGCCGTCTCCATTGGTGAGGGCGACACGCAGGCCCGCGACCGCATGGTCCGGGCGAACCTGCGGCTGGTGGTCAACATCGCCCGCGGCTACACCGGCAAGGGACTCAGCCTGCAAGACCTGATCGAGGAGGGCAATCTGGGATTGCTGCGGGCGGTCGAGGGGTTCGATCCGGCCATCGGCACCCGCTTCTCGACCTACGCCAGCTACTGGATCAAGCAGTCGATCAAACGCGCGTTGATCAACACGGCCAAGACGATCCGCATTCCGGCGTACATGGTCGAGCTGTTGTCGAAGTGGCGGCGTGCGAGCAGCCGGCTGGCCGAGGAGTTGGGCCGCACGCCCACGCCCGAGGAGGTCGGTCGTGTGTTGGGGCTGCCGCGCAAGAAGCTGCCGATCATCAAGAAAGCGATCCGCATCTACAACCTCACGCCGCAGACGGATCAGGCGGAGGCCGGCTGGTCGCTGGGCGAGATGGTCATGGACGAGCGGGCGCGGACGCCCGAGGAAGAGCTTGTCGAACACGACAATCTGGCCCACGTGATGCGGCAGTTGCGGACAATGGACCCCCGCGAGGCGACGGTGTTGCGGATGCGGTTCGGTTTGGAGGACAGCGAGCCGCGGACGTTGAAGGAGATCGGCGAGACGCTCGGCCTGACCCGCGAACGGGTCCGCCAGATCGAGACCGAGGCGCTCGGCAAGTTGGCCGAGAGCCTCGAAGGCCCGGTCGAGATGGCCGCGGCGGGGATGAGGGGCTAGGGATTCGGGGCTCGGGGCTAGGGGTTCTCGCCACCTAGCCGCTGAAGCGGCCAGCCCTCTGTCTTTTTTCTTACACTCCCCTCTTGACACCCCGGTGACTACTGTTATGCTAGTGTAGTCACTGGAGGGCCAAGCTGTGCGGATTCGCGTCGAAACATCCTCGGGCATGCCCATTACCCGGCAGATCGCCGCCCAAATCCGGGCGCAATGCGCCAGCGGCGTTCTGAAGCCGGGCGACCGCCTGCCGTCTGTCCGTGTGCTGGCCACCGAGTTGGCGGTGAATCAGAACACGATTCTCCGCGTCTACGAGCGACTTACAGCCGAGAGCCTCTTGGAACGCCGTCACGGCACCGGCACTTTCGTGTCAGACCGCGTTCCGACCGGTCAAATGAAGGCCCAACGCCAACGGCTCCGGCAGGAAATCGCCCGCGTGGCCGAATTGGCCCAAACCCTGGACGTTGAACCAAAAGAAGTTCATCGGCTATTGGAAGAAGCGTTCGATCAACCCAACTGAGCACGGTTTGCCGGGTTGCAACCTGGCCTACAAACTTCCGAAACTTGCGAGGACACGGACCATGAGCCAGCCCGCCATCGAACTCCGCGGCATCGTCAAATCCTACGGCCAGAAGCCCGTTCTCACGGGCCTCGACCTCTGCGTGCCGAAAGGCTCCGTCGTGGGTCTCTTGGGTACCAACGGGGCCGGCAAGACCACGATGATCAAGTGTGCCTTGGGGCTAATCCGTCCCCAGGCCGGCGAGGCCCGGCTGTTGGGCGAGCCTTCCTGGACATTAAGCGCCGAGGCCAAGATGCGGATCGGCTACGTGCCGCAAGTCATCAATCTGTACCGGTGGATGAAGGTCCGCCACCTGCTCGACTACACCTCGGCGTTCTACCCGAACTGGAACCACGACCTCTCCACCCGACTTGTCGAGCAATGGTCCATGCCGTTGGAAGACCACGTGGACACGCTTTCGGTGGGCCAACTCCAACGACTGGCAATCATGCTGGCGTTGTCCCACGAGCCGGAGTTGCTCATCCTGGACGAGCCGGCCGCGAGTCTCGATCCGCTTGCCCGGCGGCAGTTCTTGCAGATGATTATCGAACTGGCTGAGCCGGAAAAACGGACTGTGCTATTCTCGACGCACATCACCTCCGACCTGGAGCACGTCGCCGACCGAGTGGCCATTCTGAAATCCGGCCGCATCGCTTGGCACGGGCTGCTAGAAGACCTCAAGGAGCAGACCCACGTGAATCTCGAAGAAAGCTTTCTGGAGATGCACAATGAGCGATGACAACAAGAACTCCCCTCTCCCATTGGGAGAGGGGCCGGGGGTGAGGGCGGCCGGCAGCGGGAAGCAAGCCAATCCCTACGTTCAAGTCGTGCTGACCTACATCCGCCACGTGCGGTCCTTGAGAATCGGCTACTTAATCGTAGGCGGCGTCGTCCTTCTATTAATATTGATCGCATCGCTCATAATCTTCTTTTCTGAAGATTCCCCCATTGGGCTGATAATACTGGCTACGTATCTATTTATTTATATTGCGGTTCACTCAAAAGAACAATTCACGGCCCCGCGTTCTCACCTAATGCCCGATTTCCGCCGAGTTCATGCCACGGTGGCCGGAGTTGCGGTATTGATCCTTGCCGTCCTGCTGCCTCTGTTGTTGACGTGGCTGGCAGGCTCGTTCTCGGTCGGCTTCGCGGCCCTTATGCTGTCTCTGTTCGGCGCAACTCTGTGGTTGGTGTTGCACTGGGCCGCATGGTGGTCTTGGATTCTCGTGATATGGTTAATGGTGCTAATTTCCAAGATGCCAAGTTCTGACTTGGCGTTTTTGTGGTCGGGTCGATTTGAGCCACTGGCCTTTCTCCTTTTGCTTGTCGGCGCGGTTGCAACCGTACTTGGCGGAATCCGCCTGATGCATCTCAATGAGGAAACGTGGGGATATCCTCACGGGATGCGTTCAGCCGGAGCGATGAAAAGCCAACAGACGGGCGATAGCGAGGCTGACGGACCGCCGCGCCCACGCGGGCTGAACCGGTGGTTGCACGATAGACAGATGGCGACATTTGCCCGCCACGCCAGCCGTGCCTCTACTTCCCAGTGGTCCAGCGTGTGTCGGTGGCAAGTGGGAATGAGCGTTGGTTGGTCGTGTTTGCTTATGTCCTTCGGTTACGTACTCTTCTTCTTCCTGTGGTTCCGGATCACAAGCGCCAAACCGGATACAATGTTTATGTTTCTCATTCTCTCCATTCTAATGCCCTCGATTTCACAGGTGGGTACGTTATATCAGCGAACGCACACGTTGGTATACGAACTGCTGTTGCCCGTGGACCGCGGGACTTACCTGAAGCAACTCGGAACGGCGGCCGCGCTGAGTCAGCTCCAGGTGTGGCTGGCGATAAATATTGCCGCGATTCTTTGGTGCCTCATCGTTGTCCGGCAACCGCTTCCCATCGCCGGCGTCGCGAGCATCCTAATCATTTCCGCCCTGTTTCAGGTCTTCGTCTTCGGCGTGGCCGTATTGCTCTCGCTCCAAGACTCCAATGTGTTGGGCTTAGCACTTCTGATCGTCGTGGCCGTGCCGCTGCTGTTGGCCTGGGAATTTTCGCGGCCATTGGCCGAATGGCAATACCCTGCGATGGGCGTAATGGCGTTTTTCGCCGCCTTCGGCCTTTTGCTCACCTACGGCACCTACCGCCGCTGGTTGGCGGTCGATATAGATTGACGATGGCGGGAATGAGGGATTCGGGGTTGCCATTCCACGGCCGCCTTGCCGCTTGCGGTTTCGCACCCCGCGCTGCTCCACTTTCGCGGTGGACTCTGGAAACTCCAACGACTTCGTGGTACTCTCGGCCATAGTGGCGTACTCCTTGGGAATGAGGTTCTGTAAAACATTCATTCACCCAAAGTACGCTGCCCTTTTCAACCGCCCGTACACAACTCTTAACAATATCTCGAAATTGGGTGCTATGGGTAAGCGCAGCTTACCCGTGAGCCGGAAGACACGGAAACCCCGCACTGGTAAGCTGCGCTTACCCATGGCACCCGTTTCAGAGGCTTTTCGCAATAGAAAGCGACGCACCCTACCTCACCCCGCCGCCAGACGACATTCGACCTGACGGATGGCGTCGTCGACCGGCCAGCGACGCTCGGCCAGATCCAACGGAGAACCGGATGCCATCCAGCCGTCCACGCGCTTCTGTGCCGAGACGACCGTGCTGTGGCTGCGACGGCCGAAGAAGTGGCCGATCTCGCTCAAGGCGGCGCGGGTGTGCTTTCGAGCAAGCCACATGGCCAACATCCGCGGATGGCTCACCCGCTTCCCCCTGCCGCCCGATTGCAGACTGGACGGCTCAATGCCAAAAACCTCACAGACGGCCTTTTCGATGTCGGGCAACCGCACCACCCGGGCGCTGCTGTGGATCAGATCGGCCAGTGCCTCCTCGGCCATCTTCAACGAGATCGGCCGGCCCAACGCCTCGCCGGTCGCCTGTAACCGGCAAAGTGCGCCGGAAAGCTCTCGGGCGTGGTTCGTAAGCCGCGAGGCGACGTACTGCTGGACCACCGGCGGAACGTCGATCTTCATCCGCCGGGCCATCTGGGCGACAATCCCCAACCGCGTGGCGTAGTCGGGCGGCTCGATCCGGCAGACCAGCCCGCTCGATAGGCGAGTGGTCAGCTCCGGCCCCAATTCGGCCAGCTCGGCGGGCGAACGGTCGGCCGCGAAGATCAACTGCCGCCCATCGCGGAGGAGACCGTCGATTGTGTGCAGCAGTTCGATCTGCGTGGCACGTTTGCCGACGAAGAATTGCAGGTCGTCGAGTATCAGCACGCCAACGCCGCGGTACTTGCGGCGGAAGCTGGGCAAACCGCTGCCGCGCAACGCCTCGAGGAAGTAGCTGGTGAACTGCTCGGCCGAAAGGTAGAGCGTTGACGTGCGGTTGTGCGACTTTCGGGCCGCCGACCAAATGCCCTCCAACAGATGGGTCTTGCCCACGCTGGTCGATCCGTGGAACATCAACGGGGTCAACTGGCCTGGTCGATCGACGACCATCCGGGCCGAGGTGATTGCCAGCCGATTGGTTTCGCCCGTGACGAAGGTATCCAAGCTGGCGAATCGTCGTCGCGGCTCGCTCTTGTGGCACGGCCGCCCTCGGCCGTGTTCGGGCACGGAAACGTTCCCAGCCGAGGGCGGCTGGGCTACATTGTTCCCAGCCGGGGGCGGCTGAGCTACATCGTCAGGCTGCGTGGAATCCTTGTCGCCGTTTTTGCCGGCGTCGTCGATATGAAACTCCAGCGACGGTGACTTGCCAAACACTTCGCGACACGCGTCCTCGATATGACGGCGGAAGTTCGTGCGGATCCACTCCAAGAAAAACCGGCTGGGCGCGCCGATCCTCAACGCGCATCCGTCGAAGTCCAGCCGCGTTGCCGCGCCGAACCACAAATCGAATCTATCTTGCCCGACCTTGCCGGCTAGCGAAGCTCGCAAAACCGACACGATCTCCCTATCGTCCTTGGTCACTACAGGTGCATCCTTGGCGCGAACGGCCTCAGTTGTTTTCCAGAGAAGACCTGATTCTACAGATGCTAGCACCGCTGTCAAACGGGCTGGAAAGACCCGGCGACGGGATTTTTTCCTCTTGCCGGTCCGGCACGGTAAAATCCTCGGATTATGCCGTGTAAGAACCAACCGCAACGGGGGAAAATTGTTTTGCTCGACCTTGGACAACCGTGGAAAACCTGTCGGGACGACGTCCGACGATAGGCGGTAAACCCCTTGTCCGAACGGTACTTCCGCAAGACGGGCCGTGCCTGACACATTATATCGCTGTCGGCAGGCACGGCCTGCCTGCGGGGGTGCGTCCATCGCAAGCGTTCACGGGTTGGCTGGGGACTGGTCCATTTTTCGGCCGAAAAACGCATTTCACGGGCAAACGGTTGGCCGAAAACATGGACCTGTCCCCTCCGCCGGAAGGATTTGCCTCGTCTGCATAATCTGGGCAAACTCTTGACAGGTGCCATAATCCCCTGCTACAATTACCCCTGACTTGATTGGTTTTATCCCTTCCGTCGGCGCTGCCATCCCTGCCATGTTTCGTGCCCTTCATAAACCGATCGCTTGGTTCTTGATCGCCTCGATGGCGATGGTAGCCGGTCTGGGCGAGGGACTGCACTACATCCCCGGCTGCGGTCACGGCACTCCGGCCGGCGATCGGTTTTTTCTGTTGGGCATCAGCATACCGGCTGTCAGCCACCCGACCGATGGCAGGCAGCATCTGGAACGGCCCCAATCGACGGGCATTCCGATCTACGACGAGGACGCGTGTACGATCTGTTCCGCCGTCGGACAACGATCCATAAAAGCCGACTTCTTCCATTTCATATTGGTCGTGCCTCTGGTGCATGACCTTCCGGCGGTAGTGCTTCACGACGCGCCCGCCGCGACGGTATTTTTCTTCCAGGCCCGGGCGCCGCCGCTCGTCTAATTTTTTTGCCCGTCGGTGTGGCGGTCCGCGCGCACCGCGCATCTTACCCGGCCGTGCCGTAGCCATGCCTTTCCGACGTGGGTATCCGACGGTTTGCCGCGCGTTTTGCCGCAAACCGATCATACAGCAGTTTCCAACCTTGAGTTGGTTTAGCGGTGGACATCTTTATTGCAGCAAAACATGAAAATATGTCTGACTGCATTTGTTTGTTTTCATCTGGAAAATCATTTGAGATTATCAACCTTTATTAGAGGAACTAGATAATGAAATCCTTGCTGACTTTACTAAGCATCGCCGTGATTTTGACCATCTTGCCTTTGGTCGCCGAGGCCGAAGTTATCGACGGCGTGAATTGGGCGGACGACGTGGCTGACTATACTGAAAACATCCAAAACTACGGCGGCACCTTTATGACCACCGCAACCGAGTTTTGGGTTACCGGGGCGCCAGATGCCGACACGAACGGCAACGGGTATGCCTGGGACGATGGCGAGCCGGACTGTGTGGCCGGTTGGCGAAGCGGCGCTGCGGGAGAGTACCTCATCGTGCATTTCGACGCCGGCCTGATGGACGTCTCGGGCGATGATCTGACCATCCGCCTCTATGGCGGCTCAATAGCCAGTTGTACGGTGCTGGCCAGTACCGACGGCACCGACTATACCGAGATTGGTTCGATCGGCGGCGGAACGCCCGGATATCTCAGCAATGAGACCTTCGGTTTCGCCGGCCAGTTTACCGATGACGTGCATTACGTAAAAGTCCTCCGCGGTGCGAATGGATCGCAAACCGGTATGTTCTTCGATGCCTTCGGCGGCACGGCCGTTCCCGAGCCGGGGACCATGACGCTATTGTTGGCAGCCGTGGGTTTTGTCGCCGCGTGGCGGTGGAACAGGTCTCGAAAACCTCGATGAGTGTTTGTTTTTCAACCTTGTATATCGAGGTCCGTCCGGCACGAAACGTGCCGGACGGACCCGAGACGTTTTTCAGATTGATTTCGCCAAAGAAAGGGACGTGGCAATAATGCATGTAACAACGATTCGTTATGCCTCGGTCGGAACCTACAGACCGGACAGCCCGCCCGACACCGCGTGGACGCGGCGGCTAAACGGTTTTACGCTCGTGGAACTTTTGGTCGTGATAACGATCATCGGTATTCTGGTCGCATTGCTGCTGCCGGCCGTGCAAGCGGCGCGGGAAGCCGCCCGGCGCGTCCAGTGCAGCAACAATCTCAAACAGCTCGGGCTGGCGCTGCACAATCGCGTCAGCGCCCGGGGCGACTTTCCCGGCCTTGGGGCCAAGCCGCCGGTGAGTTTTTCGATCATCGCACGAATCCTGCCGTACGTGGAGCAGGAGTCGTTGAACGATCTGATCGACTTCGACAAGCCCCTTTTGTTGGGCGGCGGCGGCAGCGCGGTTGTCAATCCGAAGCAGGCAAACGCGGCGCGGGCGGTGGTCTCCGTTTTCCTATGCCCCAGCGACTGCGGCAACACCCATTTCTCCAGCGTCATGAACTTTTCCGAAGACGATTATCTTTCGGCCGGCGCCAACTATGTGTCTTGCGGCGGCTCGGGAACGGGAACCAACTACGACCTCCGCTATCCAAGCGATGGGATGTTTTGGAACAATTCGGCCGTTCAATTCAGGGATTTGGCCGACGGCACAAGTTGCACAATAATGATGTCCGAATCGCTGCGCGGCTCTGATTGCGATTCTTTCGGCCCGGAACCTCAGGAAGCGGACCGCCAAATGGCCAACATGTGCAGCCAGTTCACGCTGAATTCCGACGGCCCGGGCTTGCAGGGAGTTTCCAACCCGGACATCGAGAGCATTGTATCCGGCGCGACCTACTGGCGAGGCATCCGGGGCGGGGCTTGGATCTGGGGACGCGAGCCAATCACCACTTTTTCGGCCTACATGCCACCCAACACGCCGGTCCCCGACATGCATGCCAAAGGAACCGGATTCTTCGCCGCTCGGAGCTATCACCCAGGCGGCGTGAACGTGCTGTTCGCCGATGGCAGCATTCGCTTTGTCGGCGACACGATTTCACCGGGCCTTTGGCGGGCGCTAAGCACCCGCGATGGAGGCGAGATTACCAGTGGCGAGGCGATGTAGCCCAGCCGCCCTCGGCCGGGAACAATTCTTTGCAAACGTCAGGCGTTGCCATTTTATCATCCAAACAATCAAGTACGAAACAAGGAACCAACATGAAATTTCACAAAAGAGGCTTTACGTCGTTGCTGCTGTTTTTCGGCTTCTTGGCCCTTATTGTTTCGGGTGCGGTCCTGTTCTCGAGTCCGAAAGGAAGGGTTGCGCATTGGACGAATTGGACCATGCTCGGACTGGATAAGGATTGCTGGGGATCGATACACGTCAATATCTCCGTGCTGATTCTCGTTGCCTCGGGGTTCCATTTGTATTTCAATTGGAAGCGATTCTGGGGATACGTCAAGAAGAACTCTCGTTGGGCGTTGAATCTTAAAATGGAACTTGCGGCCACCGCGTCGATTGCCGCTGGGATCGTTCTCGGGGCCGCATTGGTCGTCCCTCCGTTCAGTTCGATCATGGAACTCAACTCGGATATCCAGGCGTATTGGGAACGGACGTCGCCGCAGGCGCCGGCGCCCCACGCCGAAGATTTTCGTCTTACTCGCCTTGCCAAGACTATCGGACTGCCGGTCGAAAAAATCGTCGCGGTGCTTCGGCAAGAAGGATTCGATGTCAAGAGTCGTTCAATGACCGTGCGTCAAATCGCCGAAAGTCGGGAAGTAGCGCCCAGCGACGTATACGAGGCGATCACGAAGCATTTCAAAGAGCTAAAAAAATGCGGCGGCAAACAAGGCGAATGTCAAAGAAACCGAGATGAAAAAGAGGCAAAACAGATTGCCGATTAGAATTAGTTTCCGTTGCGGAAAGTAGAAAGTAGGGTGGGTCAAGCGAAGCGCAGCCCCACCACGGTTTATCCCTGTTGGTGGGACTGCGCTTCGCTTGTCCCACCCTACGCGGGCTTTTCCGCAACGGCAACGAATTAGCAGCCGAAACGATAGCGTTTCAACGAGTTGCTATCGCTGTTTCCGCTTCAACTCGGCGTCGTGCTCTTTCAGGAACGCCTGCATTTCGTCGGCGAACGCCAGCAACCGCTCCCACTGCTCGACGTAGAGCGTGACCGGCATCCGTTGGAGTCCATAGAGGCTCATCCCGCCCTTTAGGCTGACCTTGCAGTAGAGCGTGCCGCGTTTGGACGTTTCCAGTTCGGCAAGCAGCTTGGCGGCCTCATCGACCGACAGCTTTTTTGCCGCCACCTTCGCCAGAATTTCTTCCTTCGTCATGCTTGTTCTCCCGAGGTTGTGCCGTGCGGCCTTTCGTGTGCCCAAGATAAGTCGGCCCGTCGGCTGCCCCATCCTAGCGAAATCGTCGCGGATTCAACAGCACCCCTACGATCAACATTCCGTCGATAAAATGAGGGCGAGAATTTTTCGCCCTCGCCCCCCCTTTGGTAGGAGGTAGTGTATTCGGCGGAATATTTAGCGGCGAGGAGGGACAACTGGGTGGGTTGCGTGGAATACCGTGCGATTTGCTGGTATAGTCATAATAAGCAATGGACTCAGATTATCGACTACTCGCCGCAAAATATATCCGCCGGCAGGCAAGACAACTCGCCGGGCAATTGGACGGTGTTCGCGCGGCCGATGACATCGAATTCGTCCATCGCGCTCGAGTCGCCACGCGACGGCTCCGCGCGGCGTTGAAAATGTTTGCCGACTGCTTTGCCTCCAAGCGGGTTAAGCGATGGCGGAAGGCAATCCGCCGGACGACCGCCTCGCTGGGCGACGCCCGAGACCGGGACGTGCAAATCGAGTACCTTTGCGGCGTTCTCGCCGCGCTCGACTCGAAGGAGTGCGTGCCGGGCATCGCCGCCGTAATGGTCCGGTGGGAGCACGATCGCCGGCGGTTGCAGCCCAAGGTCGTCAAGGCGATGGACCGCTTGCAAGCCAAGGGTATCCTGCGGGAGATGCGGCGAGAGACAAAGAGAATCCTGCGGCAATCGAAAACGGCGGCACAAAGTCCGCAAACTCCCGAGACCATCGCGAGGGCCGGTCGGCACATCCTCCGGCGCATGGACCGGCTGCTTGAGCTTCAAGACAGCCTGGCCGATCCATACGACCGCGAGCGTCATCATGCCATGCGGATAGCCCTGAAACGGTTCCGATACACCATGGAAATCTCCCAGCCCTTGTACTCCGGGCGGCTCGACGAGGCCATCAAGGCGATCAAGAGAGTACAGACCCTGTTGGGCGACATCCACGATTGCGACGTTTGGCTGGAACACCTCGATGGTTTCGTTTCCGCGGAGCGCGGCCGGATCATGGCGACGTTCGGACGCGCCGGCCGGTTCCAGCGTTTGCGGCCGGGCATCGAGTATTTGCAAGAGGATCGGCGGAGTCGCCGTCGGCAGGCGTTTCTGGAGTTGGTGGAGTATTGGGCCGAATTGGACGGACGGCGGTTTTGGGAAGAGTTGGCGTCGATAACCGGCGGATGTTATTGACTATCGGTAATCCAGAACCGTAGGCCGGGTTGTAACCCGGCATTTTGTCGATCGTGCCGGGTCTCGACCCGGCCTACTTATCATGGGTACCCTTGACCGTCGAGGCCCGATCGAAACAATGAACGTCATGGAGCCTCTTCCAACTCAACCCAGCGACACCGAGCCGGTCAAGATCGTCGCCGCCATCGACGTGGGGGCCAACGCCTTGCGGATGGTCGTTGCGGAAGTGTTTTCCGATGGGCGGATCGAGGTGTTGGAGCGGCTTCAGCGGGCCGTCCGTCTGGGGCAAGACACTTTTTGCCAGGGCCGATTGGGCGGACAGAGCATGCGCGCCGCCATCGGAGTGCTCCGCGATTACCGCCAGCTGCTCGATCTGTACAAGGTCGAGAAGGTCCGCGCCGTGGCCACCAGCGCGGTCCGCGAGGCATCGAACGGCGAGACGTTCCTCGACCGCGTTTTCATGGCCACCCGCTTGAACGTCGAGATCATCGATCCCTCGGAAGAGAGCCGCTTGACGGTTTCCGCCGTGCGGCAAGCGGTGGGCAATTCCCTGGGTATCAACCAACATGAGACTTTGATCGCCGACGTGGGTGGGGGCAGCACCTTGCTGACGGTGCTCGAAAGCGGCGAGATAACCACTTCCCAAAGCCTCCGGCTGGGTTCGATCCGCTTGCAGGAAACGCTATCCACCAGCGAGGAGTCGCCGCGGCGCTCGGCCGATCTGCTGCGCCAACACATCTCCAACACACTGTCGGTGCTGGAGAGCATCGTACCGTTGGCTGAGATCGATTCGTTTGTCGCCGTGGGGGGCGACGCCCGTTTCGCCGCCCGCGAAATCGGCGTCCACACCTCCGAGACCGACGAATTGGCGGTGGTCGAGGCTGTCGCCTTCGACAAACTCGTGGTACGCTGCGAGAGACAAACCGCCGAGGAATTATCCAAGCGTTACGGATTGCCCTTCGCCGAGGCCGAGACCCTCAATCCCGCGCTGTTGGTCTACCAAGTTTTGTTGCACCGGACCAAGGCCGTCGAGATGGTCGTTTCGCACGTCTCGATGCGCGACGGCCTGCTGTTGGAACTGGCCCGCGAGGTCACCGGCAAGGAGGACGAGGCGTTACCCGCCGGCGTTATCCACTCGGCCACGGCGATAGCGGAGAAGTATCACGTCGACTTGAACCATGCCCACGGCGTGGCCGAGGCGGCCGTCCGGCTGTTCGACGTTTTCCAGGCCGACCACGGTCTCGGCCCGCGATACCGGCTGCTGCTTCGCGTGGCGGCGTTGCTGCACGAGGCGGGCAGTTTCGTCAGCAGCCGCGCACATCACAAGCACAGCGAATATCTGATCGCCAATTCGGAAATCTTCGGGCTACCCCGCCACGAGATCATATTGGTGTCCCAGATCGCCCGCTACCATCGCCGCAGCGTTCCGCGTGCGTCACATCCTTCGTACACGTCGTTGACGCGGGAGTCTCGGGTGGTGGTGAGCAAGTTGGCGGCGTTGTTGCGGGTGGCCGACGCGGTGGTCCGCGGCCATCACCGCCGCCAGTCCGACATCCACTTTCAGCGGCAGGGCGACGAGTTGATCGTCTCCATGCCCGGCGGCTTCGACCTGCTGCTGGAACAGCGTGCCCTGGAAACCAAAGGCGGCCTGTTGGAAGACATCTTCGGGGTGAAAATCCGGCTGGAAGAGGCGTAGACGATTCATTGGCTGGCAGCCGTAGGTTATGCTTTAGCATAACGGTTGGCGGATAGCCGGTGCTTTCGTTATGCTGAAGCATAACCTACGGAACTATTGACGACGCCGAATGAAACCATGCCCAAAGACCCGTTGAAATCGCCGGAATTGTACATCAACCGCGAGTTGAGCTGGTTGGAATTCAACCAGCGAGTGCTCGAGGAAGGGTTGGACTCGGAACTGCCGCTGCTGGAGCGGTTGAAGTTTCTGGCCATCGTCAACTCGAACCTCGACGAGTTCTTCCTGGTGCGCGTGGCATGGCTCATGCAGCGCCGAGCGAAAGGGAAGCGACGGCGCGACATCTCGGGCATGACGCCCGCCGAACAGTTCAAAGCCGTCGGACGCCGCGTACAGCAAATGGTCGACCAGCAGGCCGCCGGAGTGCGCGACGTGTTCGCCCGGCTGGCGGAGCACGGTCTGAAGGTTTGGGACCGCGACCAATGGACCGAAGAACATTGCCAATTCGTGCGGTCGTATTTCACTCGCGAAATCCAGCCGATACTGACGCCGCTGGCCATCGAGGAGTTGACGCCGGAGCCGTTGTTGCCCAACCTGCAATTGCACGTGGCGGCGCTGCTGGCGCGCAAAGATAATGAATCCGACGAGCGAGTGGTTGTTGTGCCGGTGCCCAGCCAATTGCCGCGTTGGGTCACGCTCCCCTCGGAAACGGAGACCCATCTGGCGCGGGTGGAAGACGTAATCGCGGCCAACATCGAGGCGATGTTTCCCGGCGCGGAGGTGCTGGACACGGCCGCCTTCCGCGTCACCCGCGACGCCGACGTAGTGCTGCAAGACGACGAGGAGATCGACGACCTGCTGCATGAAATGGAGGAGGTGGTCCTCTCGCGCCGCCGCCGGAACCCCGTGCGGTTGACCATCTCGGCCGGTTCCGATCCGAAGCTGAGGCGGTGGCTGGCCGATTGGCTCAAGCTGCCCAACCAGCAGGTGTACGAAATGGACGGTCCCCAAGAGGCCTCGGCGCTGATGGAACTGGTCGAGCGGCCGGGGTTCGACGACCAGAGGATCGACGACTGGCCGCCGCAGGTTCCCCGAGACCTGATCGGGACCGAAGACCTTTGGGAGGCGATCCAGGACCACGACGTGCTGTTGTTCCATCCATACGAGAGTTTCGATCCGGTGGTGAAGCTGGTGCAACAGGCCGCCGAAGACCCGCAAGTGCTGGCCATCAAGCAGACGCTCTACCGCACCAGCGGCGAGTCGCCGGTCGTCCGCGCGTTGGCCCGGGCCGCGGCGGGCGGCAAGGAGGTCACGGTCCTGGTCGAGCTGAAGGCCCGATTCGACGAATGGCGGAACGTCAACTGGGCGCGACGGCTCGAAGACGTCGGAGCGCACGTGATCTACGGAGTGGCCGGTTTTAAGACCCACGCCAAGGCCCTGCTGATCGTCCGCCGCCAGGGGCAACGCATCGTGCGATACGTACATCTGGCCACCGGCAACTTCAACGACCGCACCGCCCGGCAGTATTCCGACGTCGGCCTGATGACCTGCGACCGGGAGATCGCCGCCGACACGGCCTCGCTGTTCAACCTGCTGACCGGCTGTTCCGAGGCCGTGGGCTGGACGAAACTCGCCGTGGCGCCGATCGGGCTGCGACATAAATTCCTGGACCTGATCGAGCGGGAAATCCAGGCATCATCGGCCGATCGTCCGGGACTGATAATGGCGAAGGTCAATTCGCTGCAAGACCCGGACATCTGCCGCGCCTTGTGCCGCGCGAGTCAGGCCGGAGTGAAAGTGATGTTGAATGTCCGCGGCATCTGTTGTCTACGCCCCGGCGTGGCCGGCGTCTCGGAGAACGTCGAGGTCCGCTCGATCGTCGATCGCTTCCTGGAGCACGCCCGCATGTTCTACTTCCGCAACGGCGGCCACGAGGAGGTGTATCTGAGCAGCGCCGACTGGATGCGGCGAAACCTGGACCAGCGGCTGGAGTTGCTCTTCCCGGTGATCGAGCCGGGCCACCGGCGGCGGTTGATCGACGTGCTGCGTACTTACTTCGCCGACAACGTCAAGTCGTGGCGGTTGCTGAGCGACGGGACGTACGAGAAGGTCGTCGGCAAGGGGCGACGGGTGCGCGCCCAAGGAAAGTTCTACCGCGCCGCGGTCGCCGCGGTCCGCGACGCGGCCCACGCCGTGCCGCAGTTCCGCCCGCTGACCCGCCCCAAGCCGGAGGAGTAGCCAATCGTGTCAGGTGCGGAGTACCTGACCTACTTCACTTTTTCCTCCCGGTCGGCCGGACTACGGTCGCTTGGCGGTGAGATTCGCGCGCTCGAACAGGGCTCCGTCGGGAACGTCCGGCGCCGTGTCGGCAATCTTGCCCACGTGACGAAAATCATTTGATAGCAACGCGATTCCGCGGCTCGCGTCGCCCTCGACTCGCAAAAAGGTGTCGACCGAGGGAGGCCGACACCCGCGGATCATGGTCTCGCGGACTTGCGTGAATCGCATCATTGCGGCCGCGTGGGGCGACCATCGGGCGGCAAGATCGTTGATCACCGCGTCTTGCACGTCGTCAAGGACAACGGCGTGGCGCTGGTCCGGTCCGATGGTCCGAAGTTGAACGTTGTTGAGCCGCAGGCCCTTGATGTGGCGGCAATAAAGCCCGTAGGCCGGCAGGATTCCGAACATGTGGCATTCCGGATAGCGGGTTTCATGCTCGGGAACCTCCCGGACCGCTTCCTTTGCCGTTCCGCCGCCGTCGAAGCTCAGCATGATGTCGCGGAGCCAGAGGTTCTCGATCTCGTGGCCCGGTATCCCGCTGATCGCGCAGCCGGTCTTGTCGCACCCGGTCGCGACGATGTTGCTGAGCATCACGTTTCGGAATGCCCCGACGCCGGGTTTGGGCATGTCCTCCTTGTACGGTCGCGCCCGGTTCCCGAACCGGATGAAGATCGGAACGCTGACGCCGGTGATCGTAACGTTGGAAATCGTGATGCGGTCCAGCACTCCGCCGTCGACGTTTTCCAGGGCGATGCCGGCCAGCCCGCGTTGCCTGCCGCAAATGACCCTGCTGTGGGCGGGCGAGCAGATCGCGGAGTTCGAGAACGTGATGTTCTTGAATCCGCCGTTGGATTCGGTACCCGTCTTGAATGCGTTGCAATGGCTGCTGAGCACACAGTTGGTGACGGTGACGTTCTCGCACGGCCGGTCCAGCGTGCTTTTCAGGACGATGGCGTCGTCGTCGGCGTCGATGATGCAATCGGAGATGCAGACGTCCAGACAGCCGTCGATATCGATCCCGTCGTTGTTGTGCCCGACGTGGTTGAAGACCGTGATGCCGCGGATGATGACTCGCTGGCAGGCGAGATAATGCTGCATCCACATCGGCGCGGCTTTCATCGTGACGCCCTCGACCAGCACGTCGCTGCAGTTCACGAAGCGGATCACGTACGGCCGGTTCAGCCACTCGCGCCAGCCGAACTTGGCGCCGTTGCCGTCGATGGTGCCTTGGCCGCGGATGGCGATGTTGTGAAGGTTCTCGCCGGCGATCAGGGTCTGACAGACGTAGATGTCGGTGTACGATCGGATGGCCGGGATCGTTTTGGGATAGTCCTTCTGCTGCGTGCTACCCAACAGCGTGGAGCCGGCCTCCAGCCAAAGCGTCACGTTGTTTTTCATGGTGATCGTGCCGGAGAGCCACGTGCCGGGCGGCAGCAAGACGGTTCCACCGCCCTGGTCGTCGCACCGGTCGATTGCCTTTTGGATCGCCTCGGTACACAGGGTCTTGCCGTCCCCCTTGGCGCCGAACTCGCGGATGTCCACTCGCGTATCGGCCGCGAAAACCGACGCCGTAATGACCGACGCCGTGCAGAGGCACAAGAACACCGCCGGCAGGAAACTTCTGAACGTAATCATTGTTGCTCCTTTTGTTTCGTTGTGATGACTTTTGTCCGCAACAAACGTAACCAGTATGATATCGTAACGGCGCGTGGTATCCGTGTGCAGCGGCGGGACACGGGCCGCCGGGTTGTCGTCGTCACCGATGCAGTGTGCCCGGTCTGGCGACTGGGGCTAAACGACCAGGTGGGTGAAAAAGGTGGGGGGAAGGTGTCAGAACTATTTTTCTAATCGCATCGTCCATTGTAACATCGTTCGCTTTCCGGAAATAGTCATGGACGCCTTTTTTTCTTCCTTTTTTCCTTCGCCGTCCAACATTTTCCCTGCTTCCCTTTCCGCCAAACGTACGGACCAGAAGCCGGCAGTCCCGTCGCGGCCGGCGCGCAGGCGGGAGGCTCGGGGACGTTCATCTCCGGCACGATCGCGTTTTCGATTGTCCAGGGCGATATTTGGTGGATGTTCGCCGACATATCGTAAGCGTATTCCCACCGGCCTCGGCGAAGGTCGGCCATTACGTCCGCGAGGATGTCTCGGATAACGCCGCCGCCGATGCGGTTGGTGACCCACTTGGTGGGGAAAACCCCGGCCGGCTCGCCGGGGATAGTGACCATGATCTGCCGCCGGCCTTCTCCGTAGCCGCCTAGGGCGTATATCTCCAACCATGTCGCCACGCCGCCGCCGCTGCCGTCCGACGCGATGCGCTCGTCGTACAGCGGAGTATAGAACTGCTCCTCATCCCCGCCGGTGCTAATTACGTTCCGCACATACAAAGGCGCGGAGCCGGCCACCGGCACGCTCAGTTTGATCCGCGTGTCGAGCGCCGCGGCCATCGATGTGGTCCAGCCACCGCCGGAGAGGCCGATCATCGTCGCGTCCTTCAAATTGGCGTTCACACTACGGAAGTAGTTGATGTTCTGCACCACCGGTTCGAGAAACAAACGGAACACGGCGCCGTCTTTCAGTACGGGCGGAGTAAGCTTGGCGAACATGTCATTATGCGCGCCGCAGCCCACGTCATTGATGGTGACGGTCGTTCCTCCCGGCACGACGACGGTTCGATCCGTGTTCCAACCGCACAGTGGCATCTGCATGGCGATGACGGAGTAACCCTCTTTCAACAGGCGGTTGACCGTGCTGCCGACGCCGAGGTCCATCGAGTCCTGCACCGTATAGGCATGCCCTTGATGGACAATCGCCAGCCGATTGACGTTCGCCGTGTTGACCGGATGGATCAGGTACGAGATCGCGTGGAAGTCCATTCCCGAAACGTCCGCGTCCAACATATCGACCCGAGAGACCAACGACCGATTGACGCCGGCCAAGTTGACGGCTGGAAAGGCAATGTTGTTGGTAACGCTTGGCAGTGCGGAGGTGGGCAGGCCGCCCGACCATATCCAGTCGATCAACTGCCGCCGCTTGGCGTCGGCCCCGGCCGCCGTGTCGAAGCGGATATGGTTTGTCGGGTTATTGTTCGTGGGCAACGCCGCGTCGGCAGGACCGGCGAACAACATAATACCCAGCAGGCCCAAAATATTTATGATTTCTGATTTATGATTGCTTCGGCACATTGTTTACCTTGCAACTGAATGAACCAAACTACCACCGCCTATCAGTCCGTTGAAAAAGTCGTAGGAGGCGACTCCAGTCGCCGATTGTGGCGTCTCGGTTCAGCGTGAAATGGAAACTTCGATTGGCGGGTTAGGATCGTTAAGGTGCTGAAGCTGTTTGGTTGTGCTTGGATTTTCCGCCTTGGTGTTGTAAGCGAGGGAGGTGGGCGGCAGTGGCGCCGCCGTCCGATCCTCGCTCACAACCCCTGGGGCGGCGATCGGGTTGCGTCCCCGCAGTGCCCTATCCTCCGCCCAGGTCGTCGTTCATCGTAGTGTACTTTTTTCGATCAGGCAACCGCGCGCCGGGTGCCACTGGCTCTGCCAGTGCTGGGGTGCGGATTGACGTTCCATCTTGTTGTGTGTAGAAGTGAAGTAGGTCAGGTACCCCGCACCTGACACGATCGGCTGCGGCGGAAATGTCTATACTGCCCGGCCGCTCCCGCGTCCGCTGCGAAAACTCCTCGGGAAACCGTCCCCCGACAGACGGGTTTCACGCCGGTTTTGCCCCTCCCTGGCCCCAAAAAAGCGCTTTTTTCACCCGCCATAGCCCCTAGCGAAAAAAGTGCGTAAATACCGGTGGCCAGAAAACAGCCTTTTTTAAGGCGTTTTCGGCTGGTAGAATGACCTCGTCGCGCATACCCCGCAGGAGGGGAGCCTGCGAAAAAGTCTTGGGTATCGTCGCCACAACCCGATGTTGTTATTCAAGTTAAGGTCGATTTTCCGGCCTGAATTAACTGGAAAAAATTTCTGAAATCGCCAACTAATTCTTACGTCGATTC
>CBDAFL010000222.1:0-1276 GCA_965195225.1 uncultured Thermoguttaceae bacterium | reverse complement strand
CGGGCAACTATCGTATTCGCCAATGCTATATCGATTGATTGATCTGGGTGCCCGACCCATATCTTACCCGATAGAGCCGGCCCGATAAGGTAAAAGCGAGCAGCTTTTTCCTTCGCACCCTAATAAAAGAAGGTGAGCTTTTCGAATCCGGCGCTGTCACCCACCAGTTTATTGGTGAAGCATGACGAATGTGTGAAGATCATAGAAATCGGCGCGGGAGCCCCCCTGCTTCACCTGTCCCGGTGTCTTGGGATAGCGGGGAGTAGTTGACATATTGAAGTTGTTAAGACCGGGCAAGCTCAAATGTCATGTCAATATTGTAAGGCCGGGCCCGATAGAGCGAAACGGGGCTGGTTATGCCGCAGGAAGGAGTACCTCGCGGCGCACGACGAAATCGCTCCATTGTCTGTCCAATGCCGAGGGGGCGCGGATTCCGACCTGGGAGGGGACCCGTCCACGCGCCAGAAGCGGTGTTCCGATGTCGACGCCAGGCGGCGGAAGCGCGCCGGGCGGACCCCAATAGCCGGCGTTCCCCAGCAGCCACATTTCGATAGTCGATCGATCTGCGCCTACGGGTGCCAGGATGCTTTCGACGGCGCGCAACATCAACTTGCTGTAGGCCTCGCTGTCATAGGGCACCTGCCCTTCGAGCAATTCCCAGGCGCGGGCTTTCTCCGGGCCGGGAACCAGCAGGAAATTCATGCGTTCGCCTGGGTGTAGTTCAACTCCGGTTGCGGCGAGTTGGTGTGCCACGCGCGCCGCGGCGGTGCGTACGGTGTACTCCTCGGGCCGGCGCGAGAGCCGGTGGGCGATCACCAACTGGTCGGCTTGGACCACGCCGGCTCGCAGGGACAGTAGGCGTTGCCGGGCGAACGCGAGGGCTTCGGGTAGTGCGGCGCAGAAGCCGGTCGCATCGCGCCCCCGGGAGAGGATTTCCAGCATCCCGAGTTGGGTCTCTTTGATGTAGCGGGGCGTGTCGCGGCGGCGGGCCTCGATCCCGCGCACCTTGAGCGAACCATCCTCGAAGGCGCCGAAATAGCGGTTGGCAACCGCCACGCGCGGTTCGGTCCGTGATGGCAGGAATGCCAGCCAACGATACACCCCCTCAAGCCCGATATGCAGGCCGGTCTCGGCATGGATATCATTCAGGAGCGCATCGTAGTCTGGCCTGCCGTTCGCCTCCGGCTTGTGGATCCAGAGTCCGTCGACATAGAGATGCAGCACACGGAAGCCGCGCTCCTCGACGATCTCTTTTGTGCGCAGCAGCACCTCGCGA
>CBDAFL010000221.1:0-56915 GCA_965195225.1 uncultured Thermoguttaceae bacterium | reverse complement strand
ATGACCTTCGCGCCGGAGTCGTAGGTGATTTCCAACAGCCCGGAATCGAGGATGTATTTTCTGTCTAAGGGGACGTGTGCGAAGTCCGGCGGGGGCAGATAGCGGGGATCGTCCGACCACTTCACATCGACCATTCCGGTGATCCGGCCGACGAACACCATCTCCTGCCTGACATCCGACGGAACCGACTGCGACGGCACCTCGGCGATATGTTGGTAATGGGTGATTTTGTACGCCCAAAACCCCAGTATCGCCACGCCCATAATCACCGTGGCGACCATGTAGGAGAACGCCCAACTGCCGACAAAATCAGAAGTGGGTAGTGGGTAGTTGGTAGTGGACAGAGTGGGGAAAGGGGGTTCGGGGTTCGGGGTTCGGGGTTCGGGGATCTGAGGTTCGGGATCGAGTTGTTGCGGCAGTTCAACTGCCGCAACAACGGGAAGATCAATGGCCGGTAAACCGGCCATTCCTCGCCGCTCGCCTGCCTCTCGCTGACCGCCGTCCCATGCCAAGCGGCTATGCACGTCCATGTAGGTAATGAAGTACTCGCGCTGGGGCGCTCCGGCGCGGAGCAATTCGTTCAGCCGTAGCCGGCCCGGCTCGTCGAAGCCGCCGTCGTGTAGGCGGTCCAGCAAGTCGTGCAATTCGGCGTACCAATCGGGACGAGCGTTCATGGCCTGTCCTCCTTGGCACGATTTTTTCCCTCTTGGGCGGCGGCGATTTCCTGGTTGATGCAATCCCACAGAGCTTGACGGATCCGACCCAACGACTTGCTTACGGAATTGGCGGGCCGGCCGAGCCGTCGGGCAATGTCTTTGACCGTCGCGCCCGGCACGTAACGCAGGTTGATCAACTCGCGGTCGAGCAGGTTCAGCTTCTCGGCACAGCGATCCATGGCTTCGCGTCGGGCCTCGAACAGATCCTGCCGCGTGACGACCTCGGCGGAAATCTGCTCGAACACTCCTTCGTCGAGAACCGTCACCAACCGATTGTTGCGCCGGCGGTAATTCTGCACTTCCAGATAGGCCACGCGGCTGGCCCAGGCGTAGAAACTCGTGGCCGCGTCGAATTGGTCGAACTTCCTCCACAATATCAACAAAGTGTTTTGCATAACGTCTTCCGCGTCCTGCTGTCGCGGCAGCAGGACGTGAACGTATTGGTACAGCCGGCGCTGATTGGCCATCAACGCCGTCATGAACCGGTCCACTTTGTTGGGCAACGAATCTTCCACTGGACGAGTCCCTATGTCTCGGGAGGAGCCGACCTCGCGAATATCGGGCGCGTGGAGAGCCACTTCCTACTAGTTTAACGTCGCCGAAGAAAGGAATGTGTGTCGGCGACCGCCAAAGGAGGGGCAGGGTATTGATCGACACCGTATTGCATATTGCCTGGATCGCTGGACGCCACGCTGCGCGACCCGAAAAAGAGAGCCGGATTCCGCGGAAGGCGGGGAGCGAAAAGACGCAACACCTGCCCCGGCTTGGGTTTGCGGAAATTCTAAAAAAAATTCGGATGGACACTTGTCAAACTCTACGCAATCGCTAAACTCACGTCTTTGGTTTTCGTGGGTTTCCTGCCCATCTGAGTCGATAACTGAGAGTCGCTTGTGGGTAACGATCCCATCTGCCATAATGGAGCCCGGCGTTGATGTCCATTGTTTTCCCGAAAACGCTGACCCGCGGCAACCTCGACGGTTTCGGCCATGCCCTGTTCCCAAGAGTTCCTTCTCGGCGAGTTTCAGCGGTCCCTGGACGAACGGTATCGGCTATCCATTCCCAACGAATTGGGAGACGCCCTGACGGCCGAATCGGCCGACTGCATTCTGGCCAAGGAGCGGCCGGGCTGCCTGAGCCTTTGGAGCGCCCCGGTTTGGCAGTCACGGTTGGACGAAGGAGTCGAGTTGGTCAAACAAAAGATGCGGTCGGGTCGCCTGCAGAACCGCATCGGGCAAGTGCAACTATTCGGCCGGCTCCTTTCAACCCGCCACAGGTCGGTCAAGCTTGCCGGCCGCGGACGGCTGGTCATACCCGAGGGATTCCGCGAGTTCCTCGGCGTGGAGTCTGGCGGAGAGTTACAGATCGTCGGGGCGGCGGTGTGCGTCGAGATATGGAACCCCGACTCCTGGCTGAAGTACCTCGAGGGCCGCATGCCGCGGTTCCGACGCCTGTTCGATCAGTTGTCGCAGTAGCACGACCGCCCTCGGCTGTGCCACGCACCTCACTGCGCCACACCTCTAAGAATACACGAGCAAACGTATCCATGCCCGGTCCGGACGAGTCCTCGGAAACAGGACCCCGGTCGTGTCACCCGGTGGGAGCTGCAAGTCACCTGGAATGGGTTTTTTTCGGGCGCAAGACGTGCCTGCCCATTCTTCCCCGGACCGGGCATGGACGTTATTTCCCTTGCAAAGTGACGTAGGCGAGCCGCAGTTCGTGCAAGACCGTTTCCAACCCCTCGGTCTCCTCCGCCGTGCGATTGCCTTCGGTCTTCTGCTGAAGCATCATCAGCAAGTCGATCGTGTGCTGTGCCTGCTCGGGTTGCACTTCCTGTTTGCTCGTCATCGGATTGGGCAACAGCCCCAGTGCAATGGCCCCTTGCATGTACATCGTGCCGACCAGAAAGGCCAAGTCGGCGGGCGGTAAGGGGCCGCGCCGGTCGGCGGACGCCTCTGATTCGGCCGGCGTCGGGCTTTCTTTCGCCTGTTGGGCAGCCTCCCTCTCGGCCTCCACCTGACTCTTCCAGTCCTCGTCGATGATTAGCTTCTTTTCGGGGTTTTTGGGTTCTTCGGCCATGAACGCACCTCAGTGGGAATAACGGGAATAAATCGCCCGGTACGAGTGCCGGAACAATTGAGTATTAGGATAACAACAATTTCGTGAACAATAACCGGGGGCTGTTATTACTACTGCGCTAGTAGTGCGGGATAATCGTGTAGCGGGCGGGGGGGCGCTGGCATTTGGACCGCGGCTGACGTAGAGTAGAGGGGGAATATTCCGTTGCCCCCCTATCGGTGGACGGCCGTGCCATGAAAATCAGTTCGATACCGCAAATTTACCGACACCTGGGACGCTGGTATGACATTCTGGCGGTGCTGAGCAAGTACGAGTTGGCGACGTGGATTGGGCGGCTGGGACCCGATTTTGCCAAGGACATATTGAAGGCCCGGGGCGGCGCGGCCATTGCCCGAGAACCCTGGGAAACCCGCCTGCGGATGGCGCTGGCCGAATTGGGGCCGACGTTCATCAAATTGGGCCAAATCCTCAGCACCCGTCCAGACCTGGTGGGGGTGAGGCTGGCCGAGGAATTCCAACAGCTCCAGGCCAACGTGCCCTCCGATCCGCCCGAGGTCATCCGCAAGCTGATCGAAAGCGAGTTGGGCAAGCCGGTCGAGCAGCTCTTCGCCAAGTTCGAGCCGGAGGCGATGGCCTCGGCCTCGATCGGACAGGTGCATCGCGCCCAACTCCACTCGGGCGAGGCGGTGGTCGTAAAAGTCCTGCACGCGGAGATCGAGAAAAAAGTGGCCGTCGACATGGACATCCTGGCCGGTCTGGCCGTGATGGCCGATATGATACCCGAGTTCCGCAACTACCGCCCGCAGGCGATCGTGGCCGAGTTTCAGCGGTCGATGCGGCGCGAACTGGACTTCGGCCGCGAGCAGCGCAACATTCAGCAGTTTGCCCACGACTTCCGCCGCGATCAGACGGTCCATATCCCGCGTACTTACCCCGAGTTTTCCAGCCGGCGCGTGCTGACGATGGAACTGCTCGACGGGATAAAATTGTCGGAGAGGAAGCGGCTGGCCGAGGCCGACATCG
The DNA here is from genome assembly GCA_965195225.1 of uncultured Thermoguttaceae bacterium. GTDB lineage: Bacteria > Planctomycetota > Planctomycetia > Pirellulales > Thermoguttaceae > JAHIKV01. The sequence goes on along the minus strand of CBDAFL010000221.1, from coordinate 53,100 downwards.
ACACCGATCAACTCGCCCGGCGCGGCGCGGCCGTTTGCCTGAAAATGATCTTCGAGAACGGGTTCTATCACGCCGATCCCCATCCGGGCAACCTGATGGCGCTCGACGGCTGCCGGGTCGGGCTGCTCGATTTCGGAATGGTCGGCCGGATCGACCAGCGGCTGCACGAGGACGTCTCCGAGATGCTCGTCGCGCTGAGCAACCTCGACGCCGAACACATGACCTCGATGATCCTTAGGCTGGGCAAGACGCCGGCCGACCTGGACCGCTCCGCCCTGGCGCTGGACGTGGCCGATTTCCTCTCCTACTACGCCGGCCAATCGCTGGACAAGTTCGACCTGGGCGGGGCACTCAACGAGATGATGGAGCATATCCGCCGCTACCGGATCATGCTGCCCGCGCGGGTCGCCATGCTCTTGAAAGCGCTGATCACGTTGGAAGGAACCTCCCGCTTGATAAGTCCGACGTTCAGTCTGGTCGAGATGATCCGGCCCTATCGGCGGACCCTTTTGCTGCGGCGGTTCTCGCCCCGCCGGCGGCTGCGAAAACTGCATCGGCTCTTCTCGGAACTCGAGCACCTGTTGGATATTCTTCCCCAGGGAATCGCCGACGTGCTCGAACAGATGCAGACCGGGCGGTTCGACATCCATCTGGACCACCGCGGATTGGAGCCGTCGGTGAACCGGCTGGTGCTGGGGATGTTGGCCAGCGCGCTTTTCGTCGGCGCGTCGCTGATGCTCAGCCGCAACGTGCCGCCGCTGATTCACCTGCCGCCATTGTTGCCCAGCATCTCGGTTCCCGGCGCGGCCGCCGCCGCGGTGAGCATCGCCCTGGGCCTCCGCCTCTGGCGCGCGATCAACAAATCCGGCCGGCTGGATCGGAAGAAAAGGGATTAACTTAGAGCGTGTCCTGAAATTGAAACCGCCGTATTTAGCCCCGGGTGAATACACCCGGGGCAAGCGGTTTTCCGCATTTAATCAGGCCCGCCGTGTATTCACGACGGGCTAAATGAACTGTTTCAGGACACGTTGTCAGCCGCCGACTGTTCCATGCGCTCTTCGCAGCGTGTCGTGCCGCTTACCGACCCATTGCCATGGCGAGGTCTTCCAGGCCGAGGCGTTTCATCTTCTTGTAGAGCGTGGTGCGGTTGATGCCGAGATTCTCGGCCGTGACGTTGCGGTTCCAGTTGTTCGCCTCCAGCACCTCGCGGATGATCTGCCGTTCAGGCTCCTTCATCGCCTGCTTGAGCGTGCGTCCGGCGACGGATTCGGCGCCGTAGTTGTCTCCGGCGGCCAGCGTGGAGGGTAAATCGTCGTCGGCGATCACACCGCCTTTTCCCAGCAATACCGCCCGCTCGATCACGTTCTGCAACTCGCGGACGTTTCCGGGCCAGCGGTATCGCCGCAGCGAGTTCATGGCCTCGTCGGTGAAACCGCGGACCTGCTTGCCCGCGTCCTCGCAGACTTGCTGGAGGAAGTGTTCGGCCAGCGGCGGGATATCGCTGATCCGGTCGCGCAGCGGCGGCAGCTCGACGTTGATCACGTTGATCCGGTAGAAAAGGTCTTGGCGGAAGCGCCCCTCGGCGACCATTTGGGTAAGGTCGTCGTTGGTGGCCAGGACCACTCGGGTATCGATGCGGCAGGTCTTTGTCCCGCCGACCGGCTCGAACTCGAAGTCTTGCAACACACGGAGCAGCTTGACCTGCATGGCCGGACTGGCGGTGCTGATCTCGTCGAGGAAGATAGTCCCCTCGTCGGCGAGCTTGAACTTGCCGAGTTTCTCGCCCATCGCGCCGGTAAAGGCCCCGGCCACGTGGCCGAACAGCTCGCTTTCCAGCAATGTTTCGGGCAACGCGCCGCAGGCCACTTCGACGAACGGCTTGTCGCGCCGCGCGCTGCGACGGTGAATGGCCCGAGCAACGAGCGACTTGCCCGTGCCGCTCTCGCCGGTGATCAGCACGGTGGCGCGGGTGTCGGCCACCGAGTCGATCACATCGAAGATTTTCAACATGCGGTGGTCGTGGCCGATGATGTTTTCCATGCCGAACCGCAGGTCGAGTTGGGCTTTTAGTGTTTTGTTTTCTTCCAACACCTTCTGTTGGTTGAGCGCCCGTTCGATCGCCATGAGCAACTCTTCGTCGATCAGCGGCTTGGTCAGAAAGTCGAAGGCGCCCAGCCGGATCGCCTCGACCGCCGACTCGACGGTGCCATAGCCGGTAATCATGATAATCGCGGCGGCCGGGTGATTCTTGCGGCAATGGGCCAGCAGATCGAAACCGTCTTCCTCGCCCAGACGGATGTCGAGCAGCACGAGGTCGTAGGGTTTCCGATCGACCGCGGTACGTCCCTCGGCGAGATTGGACGCGGTGTCGGTGTCGTAGCCCTGATCGCGGAGCCAATCGGCCATCGAAGCCAGCAAGTGGCGGTCGTCGTCGACCAGCAGGAGTGTTCCCTGTTGTTTCATCTTCATTCCCCAATCCATGTCGTGGGACAGGTTGGCAACCTGTCCTACGGTGTTCGGCCAGTTCCGGTTGCGCCGGTTATAACGGTTCGCGGCCGACAGTGGTAAAATCAACGCACCGTCGCCAAATATCTACGTTACGGGATGAGCAAAGTCAACGCGGGGAATAGTGGATAGTGGGTAGTGGGTAGATGTAGACATTTTCAACCTAAGTTCGGGGTAAGAAAACGAGCCAAAACCGAGCGATGTTTTTACGACAGACGCCCCGCGACTGCGGTCGCGGGGGGGGCGAGCAGGACAATCGTTGCAGCCGACGGGCGTTCCCTCGCCCCTCGCCCCTCGCCCCTCGCCCCGATATACTATTGACATGAGCATTGACCCGACGGAAATCCAGGGCGGGGGGGAGCGGCGGCGGGCGGCGGAGATGAGCCTGAAACGCGGCTATCTGCCCACCGAAGTGCCCGGCTACGAGCCGGAGCGGTTCCTGGGCGTCGGCGCTTATGGCGAGGTATGGGTCGCCCGCGAACGAAACACCGGCCGGCAGGTGGCCGTCAAGTTCTATGCCCATCGCGGGGGTCTCGACTGGTCGCTGCTGAGCCGCGAGGTCGAGAAACTCGCTTTTCTGTTCGCCGACCGCTACGTGGTGCAACTGTTGGGCGTCGGCTGGGATTCCGACCCGCCCTACTACATCATGGAGTATCTGGAGAAAGGCTCGCTGGCCGACCGGATTGCCCAGGGGCAGTTGCCGGTCGAGGAGGCGGTGTCGTTGTTCCGCGACGTGTCGATCGGTCTGGTTCATGCCCACGGCAAGGGTGTTTTGCACTGCGACCTGAAGCCGGCCAACATCCTGTTGGACCAGGACGGCAAGCCGCGCTTGGCCGATTTCGGTCAGTCACGGCTCTCGACCGAGCAGGCGCCGGCGTTGGGGACGATGTTCTACATGGCCCCGGAGCAAGCCGACCTGGAGGCGATGCCCGACGCTCGCTGGGACGTATACGCGCTGGGGGCGCTATTGTATTGCATGTTGACCGGCGGTCCGCCGCATAGGACGGGCAAGACCACGGACATCTTCGAGCGGACACCCGAGTTGACCGAACGGCTCGCTCATTATCGCCGCACGATCGAACAGTCTCCGCCGGTGTCGGGACATCGGCGTCGGCGGGGCGTCGACAAGATGCTCGCGGCGATCGTGGATCGCTGTTTGGCGGCCGATCCTGAAAAGCGGTTTCCCAACGTTCAGGCGGTGCTGGACGCGCTGGACGAGCGTGCCGCGCGGTTGGCCCGTCGTCCGATGATGGTTCTTGGCGCGATCGGTCCGGCGTTGCTGCTGGCGGTGGTGACGTGGTTTGCCTATCAGGGATTCAGCACGGCCTTGCGGCAGTCGAACGACGCGTTGACGACCCGTGCGTTGGAGACCAACCGGTTCGCGGCCCAGTTTGCCGCCCGGACCGCTTCCAACGAGTTGGAGAGCCGCTACCGGATCGTCGAACAGGTGGCCGCCTCGAAGCAGTTTCGTGAGCGGTTGGCCGAGGCCCTTACAAACCCCGGACTGCACGATTTGCTCGTCCGGCTTGCCGATCCAAATCTCGACCCGGCGGAACAGGACTCGGTGCGGCAACAATTTCTCGAAAACCCCGAGCGGCAAACATTGCAGCGGGAGCTAACGGCGATGCTCACCTCGACGACGCGGCCGTCGGAAGAGGAAAAGGTGGCCAGTTGGTTCTTCTGCGACGCCGGCGGGGTGTCCACCGTCCGTGTGCCGGAGGGGCGGACCATCGGAAAAGACTTCGCCTGGCGAAGCTTTTTTCACGGCGGATCGAGCGATCTGCCAGACACTTGGCGTCCGGCGCCGGGCGAACACCTCCAGCGGACCACGCTCTCCGACGTGTTCCGCTCGCGGGCGACCGCGCGCTGGATCGTGGCCATCAGCGCGCCGGTGTTTGACCTCTCGCCGGAGAAAAAGTTTTTGGGCGTGGTGGCGATGACGGCCGAGGTGGGGCGGTTCGTCGATTTTCCCGGCGGCGACGACCAATTCGCCGTGCTGGTGGACAATCGCGAGGGCGACCATAAGGGCGTCGTGCTGCAACATCCGCTGCTCGACAAGTTGATGGAGAAGGAGACCAAGCTGCCCGATCGGTTCCAGCACTATCGCGTCTCGCCCGACGACCTGCCCGACACCGCGGCGCGCGAGAAGCATTACAGCGACCCGCTGGCGGTCGACGCCGAGGGGGGCGAATTCAACCGGCGGTGGCTCGCCCGGATGGAGCCGGTCCGCGTCCGCGACGCCGACACCGGCTGGATCGTGATCGTCCAGGAGGGCTACGAGACGGCCATCGACGCCACGTTGAGCAAGTTGAAACGCGGACTGTTCCACTCCGGCCTGATCGCGTTGGGTTTTATCGCCCTGGTCATGGCCGGGCTGTGGGGGATGGCGAAGCGGTTGAGCGGAAGCGAATGAGGGGAAAGGGATTAGGGATGGGGGATCCGAGAACATGTAACCGCAACAAGGAGTTTGTCGATACAGGCCTTTCGTACAATGAAGTAGTTGGAGCTGTTAGCATGAAATCAGAAATCGAGCACAAGCTGACGGAAAAGGAAAGACACATTCTTGGCCTCTATCGCAACCCGAAGGCGTCAGACTTTCGCAGGCAGATCCGCCTCTCAGTACAATATGCGATAAGTACAGGGATATTCCTCGGGCTAGCAATCTGGTGGAATCAAGCTCTCTATGCACTGGTTGTGTATGTCGCCTTTGTTTTTTGGATGTTCCTTCGGCTTCGTGGTGCATACCGCGTGTCTGGAATAATGCCTGCCATCATAGAGAAATACGAATTGGAGATAGCAGAACTTCGCAGCGAGCTAGGAGACAAGGCCAACAGTCGCCTCCCTTAGTCCCTGAACCCTGCCCCCTCCCATGCCCGACTTAATTGCACAAGGAACCGAAGCACAACAACGTTGGCGGCGACCGCTGCCCGAGGGGCAGGAGGTCGTTCTGGGAAGGTTCGGCGGCGTTTGGGCCGTGCCCTGGGACCATCAGGTCTCGCGCCGGCACGTCGGTCTATCGTGGAACGGCCGGCGGCTGGAGGTCCAACGGCTGCCGGAAGCGAAAAACCCCGTCTTTCTGCACGGTAAGGAGGCCGAGCGGTTCGAGCTTTCGCCCGGCGAACATTTCGTCGTCGGGCAAACCACCTTCACACTGGCCGACCAACAGGTGGACGTTACGGTCGATCAGCCCGCCCCGGTCCAACAACAGTCGTTCAGCGCGCAGTACCTCAAGGGAGTCCAGTTCCGCAACCCCGACCATCGCATCGAGGTGCTCAGCCGGCTGCCGGACGTGATTTCCGGGGCGACCGGCGACAAGGAGCTTTTCGTGCGGCTGGTGAGCATGATATTGGCGGGCGTGCCGCGTGCCGACGCCGCGGCGGTGGTGGCCGTTGAGGGGGAAGACAAGGAGACAAGGAGACAAGGAGACAAGGAGACAGGGAGAGTGTTGCCGGATGAACAACTAAATGCTCCCTGTCTCCCCCTCTCCTTGTCTCCTTGTCTCCCTGTCTCCCCTTCTTCTCCCCCCTCGCCCCTCGTTTTGCACTGGGACCAGCGGCTGGCGATCACCAGCAATTTCCGCCCCAGCCAGGGCCTTATTCTCGAATCGTTGCGACAAGGCCAGAGCGTGTTGCACGTCTGGCGCGGCGCGGCCTCGGCCTTGCCTGATTCGTACACTGCCAGCGACACGTTCGATTGGGCCTTCTGCGCGCCCGTGCTGGGCAAGTCTTGCCGGGGTTGGGGACTCTACGTGGCCGGTCGGTTCAACGTCGAGCAGTCCGGCGCGACACCTTCCTCCGATCCCACCGATCTGCGCGAGGACGTAAAGTTCACCGAGCTGGTGGCGGCCATGCTCAGTTCGCTGCGGCAGATGCGGCTGCTGGAACATCGCCAGGCCACGCTCAGCCAGTTCTTCTCGCCGGTGGTGCTCGACTCGCTGGCCGACGAAGACCCGGAGGTGGTTCTCGCGCCGCGTGAGACGGAAGTCTCGGTTATTTTCTGCGATCTGCGCGGTTTCTCGCGCGAGTCGGAACGTCAGGCGGGCGACCTGCTCGGACTGCTGCAGCGCGTGAGCAAAGCCTTGGGCGTGATGACCCACCACATCCGCGAACAAGGGGGCGTGGTGGGCGATTTTCAGGGCGACGCCGCGATGGGATTCTGGGGATGGCCACTGCCGCAAAAGGACGCCGTCCTGCGCACCTGCCGCGCGGCGTTGGCCGTCCGCGCCGAGTTCGAGGCCGCTACCGGGTTCCGAACCGGAATCGGAGTGGCCACCGGTCCGGCCGTGGCGGGCAAGATCGGAACGGTCGATCAGGTGAAGGTGACCGTATTCGGTCCGGTGGTGAATCTTGCCTCGCGGCTCGAGGGGATGACCAAGATCATTCAGGCACCCATTCTGCTGGACGAGGCCACGGCGCGGATCGTTCGCCAAGAAGTGCCGCGCGAGGTGGCCCGGGTGCGGCGGTTGGCGACCGTGCGGCCATACGGATTAGACACGCCGTTGGAGGTTAGCGAACTGCTGCCGCCCGTGTCTGAATATCCAGAGTTGACCGACGAGCATTTGGAGTTTTACGAAGCGGCGCTCGATGCTTTTCTGGCTGGCAAATGGAAAGAGGCGTTCGAGTTGTTGCATCGCATTCCGGCACAGGATCAGGTGAAGGATTTCCTGGTGGTCCACATCGCCCGGCACAACCGCCGCCCGGCGCCCGACTGGGATGGGGTGATCCCGCTGGCAAGCAAGTAGGGCGAAGAGAGAAGAGGGAAGAGAGAAGAGAGATTACATCATTGGAGTGAAACAATGATCTTGCACGTTCGAGAAGCTAAGTATTTGCGCGATTACGTCATCTGGCTCCGATTCAACGACGGAGCGGAAGGAGAGAGAGATCTGGAATCGGAATTGGAGGGTGAAATGTTTGCCCCGTTGAAAGACTTATCCTTGTTCCAAAGATTCCGCGTTGATCCCGAACTACAGACGATCGCTTGGGAAAACGGCGCCGATCTGGCACCCGAGTTCCTGTATGAAAACATGCGGGTGCTGGCGTAGACGGAAGCCAATTTTATTTGCTCTCTTCATGGCTAAAGTTTGGCGAGACGGCTTAAAGTTTTCCGGTAGGTGACAATAAAATCACTGACCGAAGCATCTGCGTCATCATAGAATGTTCTCGAATCAATACAGTGTTGTTCATCCAATTCGAGATCTCGACGAATTTTGTTAATGGTGTTTTTCTCAACTTCACGCCCTTCACCGTCATAGTGTACTTTTGTTTTGAGTAATCGCGTCCCCCGGAAGAATCTTCTCCTAACATTTCTTTGTATTTCGATGCAACTACCAGGACAAACATACATTTCACAGATAAATCGCTGAAGTATTTTCCGAAGTTTTACGAATGGAATCGGACGCTCGCCCCTTTCTACAAGCCTGCTGTTTTGCTGTATCCAGCGTGCAATGGCCATAACTTCCATGTCGGAAATGTACTTATGATACTGATTAGCAATTTGGTGATCAGCGACACTTAAAATAAATCTGAACAACTCTTCTCCATCACATGTAGCATAAATCTATTTTCGTCCAAGAATACCATCATAGCAACAAGTGCAGTGCGTTTGTTGCCATTGTGAAAGGGATGGTCATGAACGAGCGAGTGGACTAATGCGGCACATGACATGGCCACCGTGGGGTATTTAAGGTCGCCTCCTAGTGATGTTCGTGCCCGATGTAACGCAGAGTCGAGAAGCCCATCACTATGGACGCCTGGAGGGCTAATTGGATCTTTTTGTTGGGCAAAGTCCTCAACCAATGCATAGTGGATACCACGAACCTGATCGGTAGTGAGATACCTAACTTCGCGAACATCCCCCACCAGTTCCCAATGGTATTCTGGTATCACCTGTTGAGCAACAACGTTATTATGTGATTCTTTTAGTTCTGCCACTCGATAGTGATCAGATATTTTCCTTAGCTCATTTTTGAGTTTCTTGATTGAACCTTTAGGAAGACTACGTTTTCCTTCCTCAAAAGGAATGCCGAGTCTATTGAGAAGTTGAAAAAAATCCGCTTCATTCAAGCCTAATTTGTGCTGCCAAAAGCGCGGTGACGAATAATCACTACCTGATGCGATCCCCAATACTCGCCTTACCTGCTTTAACTTCTTGGCTGAAAAAATCTGTGTTCCGTTTTCTGCACATTCAATTCCATTTCCCCAGAGACGCAGCAGTGTATCGTCCACATTCAAGTTAGCTTCAGAAGCAAGATCAGCTACGGTGTAGCACCGCTTAGTCATGCGAGCTGTTCCTGTGTTTTCAGCCTTACCTTATTGCACGCTATTCCAGCCCGACGCTGTGCCGGTAGGCGGCTTTTTGGCGGTCGAGGCCGAGGCGGTTGGTGATCTCTCGCCATTTTGTCTCGGCTTGTTGGAGGGCTTCTTTCGCCGATTTCTCGCCGCGGACGGCCGCCGTGACCGCTTCGTCCAAGACGGCGAGATATTCCGCCCGACCGGGGATACGCAACGCGGCGAGCCATTGCTCGTGACTGAAGGCGGCCAGGGCCACCTCGCCGTATTGCGACGCGGCGGAGTGGAGGACCGTTTCTTCGACCCACTGGCCGGGAGCGTCCAGGTTCGACTGGCGGAACATGGTGGTCGCCGGACTCAGTGCGCTGATCTGCGGACTCATCCGGTCGTCGGAAAGCCACAAGAGCAACTGGAAGGCGGCCTCTCGGTGGGGCGATTCCTTGCCGACCACGCCCAGCCGGCCGGCCACGGCCAGCAGCGGCACGCGCCGATCATCGTCGTCCGCTCGTTTGTCCCACTCGTCTTCGGAGAGATTGAAGACCCGCCGCGAGCCGGGGAGTTCGGTGAATCCGACGCGGGCTGTATTACTGGCCGCTGAAGCGGCCAGCCCTCCGTTCTCTCTTCTCTCTTCTCTCTTCTCTCTTCTCTCCTCAGCGGCCGTGGGCCAGGTGATAGCCATGCCGCACTCGCCCCGCCAGAACGCCGCACGGACCTTGGCCGGATCGAATTGAAACGGATCGTCAGGCCCCAGTTTTGCCGCGGCCACAAGCTCTTCCAGTGCTTGGACCATGGGCGGGCCGGCAATCAACGGCGCCATCGTTTCGATGTTGAACAGAGTGGAGAAATTGTCGCGGTGTTTTGCGTAGGGCGCTGCCCTGGCCAGCAGCGTCAAGCCGGCCCAGCCGGGCGCGAGCGGCCCGATTGTGGCGGACCATGAGGAACCATCGGTCGGTTTTTCGGCGGCCAATAGCTCCGCCAACTCCCGATACTCGCTCCACGTCCGTGGCGGGCGGCGGCCGAGTTTTTCCAGCAGGTCGGCGCGATAGTAGCAGCAGAAAACCAGCGAGCCGAACGGAACGGCCACGATTCGCCCCCCCCAAGCTGCTTCGCGGAGTTTTGGCAAGTCGAAGATGCCGTCCCACTGATCGCCGCGGGTGATGTTTTCCGGCACTGGTTCGATCAGGTTCCGTTCGGCCAGGACGCCAAGCGCAAAGGAGGGACAGAGCACGGCGTCGGCCGGCAACGTTTCGGCCTGTTCCAATTCTTTTTTCGAGATTTCCGTAACTTCCAATTCCGCGCCGGTCTGTGCGTTCCATTCTCCGCGCGCTTGGACCACGGCGGCCGCCAGCGCCGGATCGTCGACCACGGCCAGCCGAAGCGTCACTCCCTCAAGCGGCAGCCGGTCGTGGCCGGGCCGTGGCTCCGATTCGGGGCGAGGACACCCGGCCAGAATCAGTAGCAGGCATAAAAGAGAAGGGCTGGCCGCTTCAGCGGTCAGTTGGCGAAGTTGGCCGGCGGCGAAATGAATAAATGTTGATTTCATGGCAGACTCACGATTACGGTCCAGTATCCCATTAGACCAAAACAGTGCGCTCGGTCAATGGACCCGTTGCCCGATCACCGTCGTCCGGGTTACAATCCGACAATACGGTTTATTTCATAGTAGGACAGGTTGCCAACCTGTCCCACGGATAATCAGAGCGAGACCACCATGAGCGCGTTTTTAGGCATCGACATCGGCACTTCCGGCACGAAGACGCTGGCCATCGACGAAAAAGGCAATGTCTTGGCCTCGGCCACCGAAACCTACCCCTGCCACTTCCCCAAGCCGCTGTGGAGCGAGCAAGACCCCGACGACTGGTGGCGGGCGACGGTCCGCTCGGTTCGCAAAGCGATAGCCAAGGCCAAGCTCAAACCGGCCGAGGTGAAGTCGATCGGGCTGTCGGGCCAAATGCATGGCTCCGTGTTTCTCGACCGAAACGACAAGGTCATACGCCGGGCGATACTCTGGAACGACCAGCGGACCGCCGCCGAGTGTGCCGAGATCGAGCGCCGCGCGGGCGGCCGGGCAAAATTGATCAAAATGGTCGCCAACCCGGCCCTAACCGGATTCACCGCCCCAAAAATCCTCTGGCTGCGGAACCACGAGCCGCGCCACTTTGAGGCCACCCGCAAGGTGCTATTGCCGAAGGATGAAATCCGCCGCCGGTTGACCGGAGAGTATGCAACCGACGTAAGCGACGCCAGCGGCATGTTGCTGTTGGACGTTGCTCGGCGCCGATGGTCGAAAAAACTCCTCTCCGCCTTGGAATTGGATGCCGATTTGCTGGCCGAGTGTTACGAATCGGAAGACATCACCGGCAAGCTCACCCCAACGGCGGCGAAGCTGCTGGGGCTGACCGCCGATTGCGTGGTGGTCGGCGGAGCGGGCGACTGCGCCGCCGGAGCGGTCGGAAACGGCATCGTCGCCCGTGGAGTCCTCTCCACCTCGATCGGCACCTCCGGCGTGATGTTCGTTCACAGCGACGAGGTGAAGATCGACCCGCAGGGGCGCGTACATACGTTCTGTCACGCCGTCCGCGGCCGCTGGCACATGATGGGCGTGAACCTCTCGGCCGGCGGATCGCTGCAATGGTTCCGCAATGCGCTCTGCCAAGCGGACCAGGCCGCGGCAAAACGCGCCAAGCGAGAAATCTACGACCTGTTGGCCGAGGAAGCGAAAAAAACACCGGTCGGCAGCGAGGGGCTGTTCTTCCTGCCGTACCTTTCCGGCGAGCGAACCCCTCACGCCGATCCCGACGCACGCGGCTGCTTCGTCGGTCTAACGGCCGCGCACACTCGCGGGCATCTGGTCCGCGCGATCATGGAGGGCGTGACGTATTCGATGCGCGAGAGTTTGGAGATATTCGATCGATTGGGCGTGCCGGTGCGTCGGATTCGGGCCTCCGGCGGCGGATCGCGCAGCCCGCTCTGGCGGCAAATCCAGGCCGACGTATTCGGACGCAAGGTGGCGACGATCAACAGCGAGGAGGGAGCGGCCTACGGAGTGGCGCTGTTGGCGGCCGTCGGCGCCGGGGCCTTTAAGAATATCAAAGAGGCCTGTGCCGCGTCGATCCGCGAGGTCCGGGAAACGTCGGTCGATCGGAAGTCAAAGAACTATTACGACCGTGCTTTCCCCGTCTACCAACATCTTTACCGCTCGCTGAAAGACGATTTCAAGAGCATAGCGGCGTTGGAGAAATAAGTTTAGCCGCCGCGTCCACAAGTAAACTCGTTCCCGCGCTCCGCGTGGGAACGCACAAGCGGACGCCCTGCGTCCAATAACGAACCATTGTCGGAAAAATTCCCGAGTGACTTGCCGACTTCGCAGATACGTTCCCACGCGGAGCACGGGAACGAGCGTGCGCCGATTTGGAGAACGCTCCTCGAGATCGCTCTGATCTTCGCGGTGTTTTTCATCCATGGCGCTTGGCCCGTGCCGGACAACAACGAGGCATATTACCTCGGCAAGGCGATTCACTACTGGAACCCAGACCGGTTCGAGGGTGATTTCTTTCTGGAATCGGCCGACGCCCACGAGGTTTTTTATTTCACGTTCGGCTGGCTGTCGCTCTGGCTGCCGCCGGTGACGCTCGCCTGGACGGGTCGGACGATCTGCTGGCTGTTGCTGGCCTGGGGGTGGCGGCGGCTGAGTTTCGCCGTCGTGCCTCGACCGTGGTGGTCGGTGCTTACCGCCGCGTTGTTCGTCTGCCTGATGGAGTGGTGGCACATGGCCGGCGAGTGGGTCGTCGGTGGCGTCGAGGCCAAGCCGTTCGCCTACGCGCTCGTGTTTTTCGGCTTGGAGGCGGTCCTGCGCAACCGCTGGAACCGGGGCCTGCTGTTTATGGGCGCGGCGGCGGCGTTCCATCCACTGGTCGGCGGCTGGTCGGCCGTGGCCGCAGGCTTCGCCTGGTTGCGGCTCAAAACAATCGATACACGGCCGCGGCCGGCGGTCACGCCACGGATGGCGGACGCCGGTTGCGGCTTTATGGAAACGCCCCCGTTGCGCGCTCTTTGGCCGGGGATTTTGGGCGGATTGATCCTTTCGCTGCCGGGATTGATACCTACGTTGGCGCTCGATTGGGGCGTGGACCAGCAGACGGCGCGGGAGGCGCATCAGCTTTACGTCTTCGAGCGGTTGCCGCACCACTTGTTCCTTCCAGACATTCACCCGGCGCTCATTCCGCGCATGGCTTTGCTCTGTTGCTTCTGGCTACTGCTGGGAATCTGGCGCAATAGACTTAGTCTGCCCGAAGATTTTAATGTTGGTGCGGCAGTTGAACTGCCACCCCGAACAAGTGGGTGCGGCAGTGCAACTGCCGCACCAACAGCAACTCGGAGACCTCTGGACATGCTTCGGGCGTTTGTCGCCGGCGCGGTTGCGATCGCGCTGGCCGGGGCGGCGATCCATCTGCTGATTCCTTTCGACGAGGGACTGGCGGCCGGGCTGCTTCGTTACTACTGGTTCCGGCTGGCCGACGTGGCCTTGCCGCTGGGCGTTGCCCTGGAGGGCGCAGCGTTGATTGTCGGCCTATCGGCTTGCCGGCCGAGGGCGGGTCGATGCTGGCTGGCGTTTGCGATTGTCGTTGCCGCGTTTCACTTGGGCAATCGTGCGATCGACCGCATCGCCCCCGCGCCGCCGCGGTCGCACAAGATGGCCGAATTCAAGGAATGGAAGAATAGACAGGCCGATTTCGACGACTGGCGCGCAGCGTGCGATTGGATTGCCCGATCGGGCGAAATCCCGTCGAATGCCCTGTTTCTCACGCCCCGGCTTTCGCAGACGTTCCGCTGGTACACCAATCGCCACGAGGTGGTCGCCTGGAAGGACGTACCCCAGGCCGCCCCGGACATCGTCCAGTGGTGGCGGCGTATCCAGGACGTTTATGGAACCGGCTTCCTGTTGCGAAGCCAGCGATGGCACGAGCCGTTGGCCGCCGCGGGCACCGAACACCTTGAACGACTGGGCGCGAAGTACCACGCCAGCTACGCGATTACCGATCGGACCGAGCTGCCGCTGAATTTGGACGTGGTCTATTACAACCGCACCTATGTTATCTATCGCCTGAGATGAATGAGATGAATACGAACGAGAACCGGATACGCGCCGTCGTTTTCGACATGGACGGGTTGATGTTCAACACGGAGGACGTGTACGGCGAGGTGGGATCGCGGTTGCTGCGGCGGCGAGGGTACGAATTCACGCCCGAGTTGAAGAACCAGATGATGGGCTTGCGGCCGCGGCCCGCCTTCGAGGCCATGATCCGCCACTGCAACCTCGCCGAGACCTGGCAGCAGTTGGTCGCCGAATCGAACCGTTTGTTCCTCGAAATATTGGGCGACCGATTGACGCCCATGCCGGGGTTGATGGAGCTGCTCGACGCCCTGGAACGCGCCGAAATACCCAAGGCGATCGGCACCAGCAGCAGCAGCGAGCTGGTCGCCGCCTGTCTGAAGCCGTTCGACATGACGCGGCGGTTCCAATTCGTTCTCGCCGCCGAGGACGTGGAAAACGGCAAGCCGCACCCGGAGATATATCTGGCGGCGGCCCGGCGGCTGGAGATTCAGCCGGGGGAGATGATGGTGCTCGAAGATAGCGAGAACGGTTGTTTGGCCGCGGCCGCGGCGGGTGCGTTCGCCGTGGCGGTCCCCGGCGAGCACAGCCGGGAACACGACTTCGGCGCGGCGGCGTTGGTGGTCGATAGCCTCTCCGATCCGCAACTCTACCGCGTACTGGGGATAACTCCGCGGAGGTAGACCTCATCGCCATAAAGCCGCGACCGAAAGGTCGCGCCCGCTGGGATTCCGCCGACAATCGGCCGTCCCGCCAACGCGACCGATGGTCGTGGATGGAATGGCGCGACCAACTGTCGCGGCTTTATAACGGACTCCCTCTTGACGATTCCCCGGCAAAACTGTTACATTAAGAGTAACCCTTACCAGGCTTCGGAAACCGGCTGGCAAAAAAGGATTTGTATGGGGGGGGCAATGGGATGCTGAAAAATCTGGGAATTGTGCAGGCGTGCTTCCAACTGCCGCGCTTCCGCTGCAATGCCGTGCGGAGGCTGGGCGGCCGTTCCGTTCTGGAATGGGTGATTCGCCGAGTTACCGATTCTATCCGGCTCGACGGCGTGATCGTCGTGGCCTGCGAGACCGAGGACTATCTTGCTTTCAGTCATTTGGTTCCCAGCGACGTGCCGGTCTGTCTCTGCAAGGGGGAAGACGCCTTGGCCCGGTTCTGCAAGGCGTTGGAGCAGTATCCAGCCGAGGGCGTGGTGCGGGTCCGGGGCGACAACCTGTTTATCGACCCGGGCATGATCGACCGCTTGGCCACCACGGCCGAAACACATCCGAACTGCGACTACGTAAGCTATTGTTTGCGGGACGGCCGGCCGGCGATTCTCTCGCCGGTAAGCGTTTACGCCGAATGGTTCCGCGCCGGCGCGTTGCACGAGGCCAACCGCCTGGCCCGCGACAAGCTCGACCGCGAGTGCGTTACCCGTTACATCTACTCGCACCCCGAGAAGTTCAACCTCCGGCTGATCCCGGCCCCGGCCGAGATCGACCGCGAGGACGTGCGTTTGACGGTTGATATCGAGGAGGATTGGGACCACGCTCAGGTTCTTTTCGAGGCGTTGGGGCCGGAGCGATTGGATTGGCAACGGATTGCCAGCCTGCTGGACCACCAGCCGGCCCTGCGCAGCCGCATGGCGGCCCTGAACCGCGCCCACGCGCACGTATGATGATCGCTTTCATCCGTCCCCCGGAAGAACCGCCCCGTCGGTCGCCCTTGCGCCGGATGCATGGATTGTTGGGAGCGGCTCTTCTGCCGCCGCAGACCGCTCCGGCCGGCGACGCGCCGCCGATCGCCGGCCGGAAGGCGTGGCTCTTCGCCGGATGGCTGATCGCCGTTGCCGCCTGGGCCGGTTTACAGGCAGTTGCCGCTTTGTTTTGAGACCGTCTTCCGTCGGGCAATACTCATGGGAAACTCGCTCCTTTCCATCTTCATTTTCGCCGCAATGGCGATTGCCGCGTTCGGACTCGGGCGTCCGTTGTGGCGATTGCTCGGCACGAATGACGACGATCGGTTGACGACGGCGGCGTTCAGTTTAGGCATCGGATTGATGGCCGCCGGATGCGTCCTCCTGACGTTGGGTCTGCTCGGTATGTTCCGGCCGTTGCCGATCGTCGTGCTGACAATGGTTGGCTGTTGTTGGGGGCTGGTGGAAATCGGCAACGAGAGTCTGCGGCTGAAAGCGCGAGTTCCGTCGCTCGACGCCGTGCGGGACTTGACCAAGCCGAACCGTTTGCTACTGGCGGTGGTTTTGACGGCGGCCGCGGCGGGCTGCGCGTCGTCTTTGCTCGGCGCCTTGGCCCCGCCGACAGCCGAGACGGTTCTGGCCGGTCCCTTGGATTTGGCAAAACGCTTTTGCATCGAACATCGAATCGTCGCCGAACGACCGGGGATCTCGCCGTCGCTGCCCGTTGCCTTGTGGTATGCCTGGGCCTCGACGCTCGACGGCGGCGTTTGTGCGCAATTGGTCGATTGGGGACTGGGGCTGCTGTTGGCGCTGGCGACGGTCGTGCTGGCCTCGCCGTTGCTCGGACGCCGCTGGGCGTGGATCGCCGGGGCAATGATCGTTTTGACCCCCGCGCTGAACCAACAGATGAGCCTGCCCACCCAATACATCGCGCTGGCCACGCTAACCACGCTTGCGCTGGCGGCGTGGTGGCGGGCGGTCGCTCACGGCGGCGACGGACGATGGTTCGTGGCCGCGGGGCTGATCGCCGGCGGCGCGGTGGCCGTCCATCCGACGGCCGTGCTGTTGACCCTGCCGCTCGGAGCCGCTTGGGGCTGGACAATGATCCGCCGCAAGGAACAGCGGCGTTTTCTGCTCCGAGGCGGCGCGGTCACAATGCTAATCTCGGTTGCCGTCGGCGGCGCGCTGCTGACGTTCACCAGCGGCAATTGGCAAGGGTGGCAAGGGCAACAAGGGTGGCACACTTTTTCGGACCATTTGGGCTTGGTGCTGTTGGCCACGGCGCCCGGCGTTCTTATCGTTCGACGACTGCGGGGACTTTGGGGAGTGGCTTTCGTGGCGGTGGCGTTCGCCGCGATGGTGATGTCGATCGACGGCGACGCACGGCTGTTGTTTCCCGCCGTTCCGCTGCTAAGCGTGGCGGCCGTTTGGGTGTGGATCGAATTGCATCGTTTTCCCGTCGGGGCGCGCCGCGCGGCCGTCGCCGCATTGACGCTGATGCTGGCCGTCGGCGCGGCGAAATCGCTGGTCCGGTCGTCCGACGTGCTTCGCGTTTCGTTGGGGATGGAGGACCGCGAGTCGTATCTTGTGCGGCGCGAGCCGACGTACACGGCCGCCGTGGTGGCCAACCACTTATTGCGGCCCGACGCACGCCTCCTCAGCCAGGACCAATGCACGTTCTACTTCGACTGCCGCACGACGTGGACCGGCGCCGACGAACGCCTGTTGGAACTCGAACGCTCTTCGATGCAGGTTGACGAGGCTTCAAAACGTTTGCGGGAGACAGGCTACACGCACTTGTTGTTGGCCGAACCGATCGGAAAAATTGGCCGTCGCGGTTCTCCGCTGTCTCGTTTGGCGGATGCTTCAAGCGTGCTGACCGATTATCAATGGCGAGACGCCAACGGCCGTGCGCATCGTTACCGGCTCGTGTCGCTACGGTAGATATGACTCCCCTCCCCCTTTGGGAGAAGGGCGGGGGGTGAGGGCCTGTCGGGCCACGGCGGGCAACCCCTTCGGCATACTCCCCGTAACCGGCGCGACAGGACGTGTTCTTTCACAATCGACCACCTAAAACGCCACCTAATCGTGGACGCCACGGGTTTGAATTGAGATAATAGGTGGCGATGAATCGCTCCTCGAAGGTCCGCCGCATACTGTCGATGCACCCGGCTCACCAGACCCTCGGTGTCTCAGGCACGGGGCCGGTGTTTCACCCGTACTGCCCGATCGACGGCCCGGCGACCGGGACGATTCGTGTTCTGCTGGCTTCCCATCCGTCCGACTCGGGCGCTTCGGCCGCTCTGGAGGCGTTCGAGCCGATCGCCCGCCGGCAGCGCGAGTTGGAGTGCGAACGGATGGATTTCGACGCCGTCGCCGACGTTGGAAACAGCCTTCCCAACGTCGATTGCATGGTGGTGTTCGCCCACGGGCTTCACGTCCTTGGGCGGGGAGCGGATTTCAATGCCGAGACCATAACTGAAGACTGTCCGGACGTTTCGGAAGGACCATCGGCGGATCTGAAAATATCGGTTGTCGCCCCGTGGCATCCGGTGCTCGATCGGGTTGGCTCGTTCGTTGCCCGAGCGGTTCCACGCCGATTTGGCTGCGTTCCCGAAGATGCGACCTGTTTGTTGTTGGGCAAGACCAGCGGCGACGTGTATCCGGCCGCGTGGGCGTGGGAGTTTCAAGGGCGGACGTTCCACACGTTGCTCGGCGCGAGGGAAGACTTCCATCGGCCCGACTTCGTCCAATTGGTGCTGAACGCGATCGAATGGGCCGGGAGATAGGGGTTTCAGACAGATTGCGGCAGATCGTGTCCCGATGAATGCCGGTAATGCGTTCGGTCCCACGGATTGAGTTACCTTTCACCAAAAGGCGGAGGGCCATAAGCTGTTTTTCGCGTTTCAGCACGTTGCCTATAGCGAGAGTTCCTTTTTTTGGGGCTTTCGCTACAATGCAGTTGTGAGGATGCAATTGGGCGAAAGTCTGGTTGTGATTCGCCCCCGGTTGGAACGTCAATTTTTTTCCGATGGTTTCCATACTATTTATTGCACAGACATATAACATCCTGTCAATGGTCTTGAAAAAGATTTTATTGTCTGTACAATAGCGACATGGAAGAAACACGCGGGAGACCACCTAAGCCTGAAAAGGATAGGCGGCAGATACGGTTTCAGGTTCGCCTATCACCGCAGGAGTTAGCGGCACTGGAAAGCGCTGCCGAGGGAAAGACCTCTACGTGGGCGCGCGAGGTGTTGCTAAGGGCTGCCAAGCGAAAGACTTAGCGGAGAGAGATGGTTACGATCCCATCCGCACAGACACGGACCCCTCCGACAGAATATAATGCTGCTGCGCCACCAAAACGCGGGCCGCTCTCCGATGGAGAACATCGCAAGAACAGCAAGACAAGACTGTATCTTTGATAATCATGTCTAGGAGCTAGCTCGAGCGCGCTCGAGCTAGCCGTAAGTCATTTCTGGGACTGTTGTTATGGAAGACTGCCAATTGTTGCTCGATTTCAATAAGCCTCTATCCTCCCGCCCATTGGAAGTACTGAACCCGGACGAATTGTACGCCGCTGCGTCCGCAGAATTCATTCCAAAGCTCCTCGAGGACTCCAGGGTCGAACGGAAGCCCCCGGGAATCCATCGCGAGTCGCTATCGGAGTATTTTTCCATGTGGGCAAATACATCGCCAGAAGGCGGCCTAATTGTGATAGGCGTTTCCGACGATGGACAGCTTGTTGGGTGTTTATCCGTCAGCCAAGACAAGATGAATCAACACGAGAAGGTTGGCCGTGAGCTTTGCCCAGATGCGTTATACGACACAAAACGAGTAGAAATTGTTCGTGCTGAAGATGGGAAAAGAGATTTTATTCTTCTTGTTCGCGTACGGTATCGCGAAGACAAGGTCGTCGAGACAAATAAGGGGCAGGCCTTCCGAAGGCGCGGGGATTCTAAGTTCCGCCTAATGGAAGAAGAGAAACGCGAGTTGATGATTGATAAAGGGCAGGTTCTTTTCGAACAGGAGCCCTGCGGTTTGTACTATCCCGATGACTTCGATTCATCGGCAATTGCTGGCTTTGCTTCTAGTGTTAAGGAGAAAAAGGGGCTGCAAACAGATCACACACCTGAGCAGATTCTCGCGAACCGAAAACTCGGGACATTCCAAAGCGGCCAATTCGTCCCCAACATTGCATGTGCATTACTCTTTGCCAAGAGTCCGAATGCTGTAATTCCTGGCTGTATGATTCGCTTTCAGCGATACGAAGGCACGGAAAAGCTGACTGGCGAAAAACGGAATGTCGTTAAAGATGAGTTCATCGAGGGACGAGTACCGGAAATTATTGTCCAAGCTAATCGACTTGTGGAAAGCCAGATTCGGACATTCTCACGCTTGGGACGTGATGGAAAGTTCTTTACGGCCCCAGAATATCCGCAAGCCGCATGGTTTGAGGCGATAGTGAATGCATGTGTTCATCGATCGTATAGCCTCAGAAATATGAATGTCTTCATCAAAATGTTTGATGATCGACTCGTGATCGAAAGCCCTGGCCCATTCCCTCCATTTGTAACGCCCGAAAACATCTACGAGGTTCACCACAGAAGAAACTACTTCCTAATGGACGCAATGTTCTATATGGATTTCGTCAAGTGCGAAAACGAAGGTACGCGGCGAATGCGTGATGTAATGCTGAAGATGGAATTACCAGAGCCGGAATTTGAACAAAAAGAAATTGGAAACGCTCTGGTTCGTGTAACCCTTCGCAACAATCAAGCTCAGCGCGATGTCTGGATTGACAAGGACGCAAGCCATCTTGTTGGTGAAGCCATTTTTAAGACCCTCTCTGAAAAGGAACGGCGATGTATCAACTTTGCAGCAGAGCATGGGTCAATCAACGTCAGCGAGGCGCAGCGACTAATTGAAGAAAAGACGTGGCACGGCGCACGAACAGTCCTAAAGGGACTAGCGCAGCGGGGCCTATTTGAGTATGTGAGCAAATTTGACCGCGACCCGAACGCTCATTTCCAACTCAATTCCGTTCAAACACGAAAAAACGGGACATAGAAGTTCCAAGTCCAGCCGACTTTTCGGTTTTTCCTGGCAAGCCTCCCATATTCAGATAGGCATTTCTCAACAATACACTGTTAGGACAGTGCCCGTTTGCTCCGGTGTTTGCCAATTCGCAAACGCGGGAAGCGTCCATGACCGTGAAAAGATCGTAGTCATATTTGGACACCACCCAGATTTCTTCCAGCTTGCGAAACCGGCCGTTGGGTTGTAGAATATGGAACGCACGTTGGGGCGGTAGCTCAGTTGGGAGAGCGCTGCGTTCGCAATGCAGAGGTCGGGAGTTCGACCCTCCTCCGCTCCACTTGGAACAGGTACTTGGTTTACACAGCGACCCCCATCTCGGGTGGGGGCCGCGTTTTTTTTCGAGGGGTGTCCCATGTCCGACCGAATCCCCATGACTCGCACCGGCTACGATAAGATCAAAGCCGATCTGGACCATCTCTACACCGTCGAACTGCCGGTAATCCTCGAACGGCTGGCAACCGCGCGGTCCGAAGGCGATCTGACCGAGAACGCCGAGTACACCGGCGCCCAGGAGAGCCGGGCCTTGATGGAAGCGCGGATCAACCTGCTCCGCGACAAGCTTTCGCGGGCCATCCTGCTCGATCCCGCCCAGTTTCCCAAGGACAGGGTGGCGTTTGGGGCGACGGTCCGGGTGAAAGACCTCTCATTCGACGACGAAGAGGAGTTCACGCTTGTCGGCGCCGGCGAGGAGGATTACGACAACGGGAAAATTCTCATCACCAGTCCATTGGCCCAAGGTTTGGTGGACAAGAAGATTGGCGACCGGGTCGAGATTGATGTGCCGCAGGGGGTTTTGAAATTCGAGATACTCAATATCCGCAACGAGCAGTAAAGGCGCCATCCACTGCCGACTGTCGTGTGTTTCACACGCCCTGTGCCCCGAGGGAAATTCCATTTCGCCCGACCGGGGACTGGTCCATTTTTCGGCGAAAAAACGCATTTTGCCGACGAACCGTTGGCCGAAAACATGGACATGTCCCCTTCCCGCAGCGCCAGGGGGACAGTCCCCAGTGAACGGTTACCGGTTACTTAGCCCGCATTGTTTCAATAACCATACCATCGGGCACCAATTGGTGAAGGCCAACTGCAACAAATTCAGCCCCACGAAAGCGGTCAGCAACAGCCAGTACGGACTCTGCAGCGCGGCCAGCGCGGCGCTGGCCAACACCACAACGCCCGCGATCCCCCGTAGTCCTCGTTCGATGGTCATGGCATATCGCTTTTTTGTTCTTCGTCGTTTTGCCACGGCGCCGGGGTGTCGACTGTCGGCAAATCGGGTTCCGAAATAGTCTGTGACGGCGGCGCGGCCGTGCCACAGCAGGTCGAAATGCCGCAACGCGGCAGCACCCAACGGTTCAGCACGAACCAAACCACCAGCACTCCCAACAGCAATAACATTCCTTTCCAGCCCATGATCAGTCCTACCTTTCTGGAAACCTAGCCTTCCAACTCTGCCGGAGCATAGCGTGGAGCCGCTCGTCCAACTCGGCGGGCAGCTCCACCGGACGCCCAGACTTGTACAATGTGATCGTCTGACGAATGTTGTCGACGACTAGCTGACACGGGTTGCAGTCGGTCAGGTGCTTTTCCAGCGCCTCGCAAATTGCCGTGTCTTGCCGACCGTCGACGTAATCGTTCAACGCGGCCAAAATTTCTTCACAGGTCATGGATTCGAGCCGTTCACTTGGTTCCTCTATCTGTTACAGATGCGCCGCGGTCGCGGGAAGTTACATTTTCACCCCCCGAATAGCCCCGATTGGCCTTGCGGCATCGTGCGTTTATGATAGATTTAGGTGCTTCGGAAGTGCGTGGCTCCAGGGCGACGGCGGACTCCGGAGACGATCGGGAATCCTCTAAGTCATTGCCGAATATAAGGTTGCACCCCTAGCTCAATTGGATAGAGCATCGGTCTACGGAACCGAAGGTTACTGGTTCGAATCCAGTGGGGTGTACTTTGCAGGCCCTTGTCGCTCAGGGGCTTGTGTTGTTTCTTGACCAGTTCAACCGCGGCCGGGTGTCTCGTCGTGCAATCGGACTTGCTTACCACTGCAGTGTCGGACAAAATAGCAAATTGGTGAGGTGTTCGGGAGTAATTCCATTTAGCCCGCCATGAATACACGGCGGTGAGTGTTGGTTTCATATTACGTAATGCCCCGGGTGTATTCACACGGGACTAAATTACTGTTTTTCCGGGCCAATCCCGGATACCCTGGGAATTAGGTGCAAAACATTCGAGCAGAGTGGTTTGTGTCCGTTGGGAATCGACTTTCGACTTTGACATGTTGTTGAATACCGAGGAAATATCTTCGTTATGAAAAAGTCAACCATCCATCGACGCTCTTTTCTCGCCGCCACCTCCGGGGTAGCGGTCGGTGCGGCAGTCGGCGGGCTGGCCGCCTTCGGACAGGTTGCCGGCAGAGAAAAAATTGCGTGGAAGCGGGACGCTGCCGGAAAGCTGTTCGTCCAGTGCAAAGCGGACGGAAGCCCACTGGTTCCGCAAGCGTCCACGCGTTTGCTCGACGCCTTTTGCTCGCTGGGCAAAGACGAATCGGGCCGGCGGTTAACGCTGGGTGCAACAGTCCCTTCCGGCAAACTCGGTCCGATCCACGCCGAATTGACCCATCGTTTGCTCGATTCCGGCGGCGGAAACGGCGCGGACCTGCTCGAGGCTACTCTGCGGCTGACCAATACGTCCGACCGGATCCGGGAAGTATGCACCGGGTTTGTCAGCAACGCCCAGCCCGACGGCAACCCGGCCGACCAACGGGCGTATCTCCCACTGGCCGCTTCCGGGCTATTAGCGCATGGGTCGCTGAAGTCGCTGGGGTACAACCAGGAAAAAGATCCCGACCAGGCGGTTGGCAAAGGGGCGTTTCTGGCACACTACCTCGAACCGCTGGCGAGCGATCCGGCCGTCCGCCACAGTCGTGCCATGCTACTGACGCCGGTCGTCGACGTTTATTGTCCGCACAAGCCCTGGCGAATCACGTTGTTTACGCCCAGCGGGATTGCCCAGCGGTTCGCGGCGTCGGCTGCTGAGTCGGGGCCGCGCGACTGGTCGGTGCGGCGGTATCAGGCCATCGGACCGGGCCAATCGGTCGAGGAGCGCTGCTATTTACTGGTCCATCGCGGCGAGGCCGACGTTGCCTGGCGGGCGTTCCACCGCTTCGCCCACGACGAGCCGCATCCGCCGGTCGATTGGTTGCGCGAAGTCCGGGTCCACTACTACGATTTTCTCTCGGCAAAGGATCCGAACGGCCGTCGCGGCGGGGGCTATGATGCCGACTTGCCGTTGTTCAGTGGGTTTCGCGTCGGTCTGGCCACGCAGCACGGCTACTATCCGTGGTGGGGCGAATACATCGATCCCAAGCTGAAGACGTGGCAGGCGATGAGGGCCGACAAACACGGTCCGGTCGAGATGTCGCTGGAGAAGATGAAGGCCCGGATCGCCGCCACACGCCGCGAAGGGGCCAGGGCGGCCGTCTACATGCACCTGAGCGGGCTGAACGAAACCGCCCCCGTCTTCAAGAACCTCCGCGACGCCGTGCTGGTCGATGACTCGGGCCGGCGGGTCCGTTATTCGTGGCAAGGGCCGGACACGCCCGGCGCCAACTGGCACATGTCGATCGCCGCCGCCGAGTGGCGCGAACACCTGTTGCGCCAGGCACGATTGATCATGGAAACGCTCGGACCGGACGCGATCGTGATGGACGAGACGTTTTCCGGGCTCGGTTACGACGAACATCCCGATCGCCGCGGTTGTCTTTCGACGCACATGATCCCCTTCTTGAAGGAGTTCCGCAAGTTGATGCGCTCCTTCGGCGAGGACCGAGCGCTACTGACCAGCGACTGCTCGCTGGCGGGGTTTGTTCCTTGGGCCGACGGCGAGGCGGGCGACCACGCCTACACATCGCTCCTGGGCCATCCATTGTATCGCAAGACGCCAGTGCGATATCTGGCCGCCTTGGGCGACAAGCCTTGGGTACCCGGCGCGTGGCACTTCCAGCGGTTTTGGGACGCTCAGATGGATTTGGCGAGGAAGGTCGGCGCCGGGGTGGGCGTGTCGAACGGCTGGTGCGAGTTCACCGGTCTTGCCCGACTCCCCGACGAGGCGGCGGCGAAGATCAAGGCCGACGTCGCCACACTGTGAGGAACCGCGAAAATCAGTTAATTTAACGTGTAGGACGGATTCCCCAACCCGTCCCCGAACAATCGGACGGTTACGGAAAATCCATCCTACGGCAACGTCAGGAAACATAAGATGAACGGCTATCAGTCAACATCCGGCCAGGGACAATCCCCCCGTCCCTTCCGCCTCGCCGTGTTGCGGGGACTGGCCGTGCTCACGCCCCCCTTGCTGACCGTGCTGATTATCGTCTGGACGATCAACACGACGAAGAGCTACTTGTTCCAGCCGGTTACCGACTGGGCGCGGGAGGGATTCGTATTGACCTTGTCCGACATCCGCGAAGACCTTCCGTTGGCCACCCCGGCCGCGAAGACGGCGACCGTGGACGGCCTGATATTCCACCGATTGGACGATGGGAGCTTTATTCCGCAAGGGGTCTATAAACAGGTGCGGAGGAATCCGGGACAAACGCCGCTGATTACCGGCGAGGATTACTATCGCCGGTACGTGGACCTGACAATATTGAGGCCGTACTTCGCCATCCCGTTTTTTCTGGCCCTCTTAATTCTGCTGCTGTACTTTCTGGGGAAGTTCATGGCGGCGGGCATCGGTGGGTTCGTCGCCGGCACGTTCGATCGGGTCATCTTGCATTTGCCCGGCGTGAGGGCCGTATACTCCGCGGTCAAACAGGTTAGCGACTTTTTCTTTACCCAACGCGAGTTCAAGTACACGCGGATCGTCGCCGTCGAGTATCCGCGAAAGGATATGTGGTCCGTCGGGTTCGTGACCGGCGATAGCTTCGCCGTCATTGCCAAGAAAGTCGCCGAGCCGGTGCTGATCGTGTTCATCCCCTACTCGCCCATGCCGATCACCGGCTGCACGATCACTGTGCGAAAGAGCGAGTGCATAGACCTGGACATCAGTTTCGACCAGGCGTGCCAGTTCATCATCAGTTGCGGAGTCGTGATTCCGCCACAGGAAAACGAGCGATTGACGGCGGACGTGAATGAAGAAGATGTAGACAAATAGCTCTTTGCGAAACCGCAAGCGGCTTTCATCCGAATCCCCGAACCCCGAATCCCCGAACCCCGATCATTCCATGCCGCTGCGAATTGGCACACGAGCAAGCGCGTTGGCCCGATGGCAGGCCGAGTGGGTCGCCGCGCAATTGCGGTGTCGGGGAACGGAAGTCGAGCT
Organism: uncultured Thermoguttaceae bacterium; assembly: GCA_965195225.1. GTDB lineage: Bacteria > Planctomycetota > Planctomycetia > Pirellulales > Thermoguttaceae > JAHIKV01. The sequence goes on along the minus strand of CBDAFL010000221.1, from coordinate 27,082 downwards.
GACGCCGATCGCAACCACCGGCGATCGGTCCAGCGGAGCGGTCGGCGCTATTGGCAGTCAAGGCGTATTTACCAAAGAGATTCAGCACGCGCTGCTGGAAGGGCGCATCGACCTGGCCGTTCACAGCTTGAAGGACTTGCCGACGGCCGCCATCGAGGGATTGACCCTGGCGGCGGCGCCAGAGCGAGGGCCGTCGGGCGACGTGTTGGTCTCGGCCTCCGGGGCGCGGCTCGACGAGTTGCCCGGCGGGGCACGGATCGGCACGGGCAGCCCACGCCGCCGGGCGCAATTGCTCCACTTTCGCGGCGATCTGATAATCAACAATGTCCGCGGCAACGTCGAAACCCGCCTGCGGAAGCTGCGCCACGGAGATTTCGACGCCTTGGTCTTGGCCGAGGCCGGGCTGCAACGGCTGGGGTTGGCCGAGCAAATCTCGCAGAAATTGCCCGTGGAAATTATGCTGCCGGCGCCGGGCCAAGGTGCGTTGGGGCTAGAGACTCGCACGGAAGACACCCCGACCCGCCGGCTAGTGGCCGCGCTGGACCATCCCGAAACTCGCGCGGCGGTGTCGGCCGAACGGGCGATGCTCTTGGCCCTTCAAGGCGGTTGTCTCGCCCCGGTTGCCGCATTGGGGCGCGTCGAGGACGGGCGGCTAACGCTCGCCGGCCGGGTGCTCGACCGCGACGGCGCGAAGATGCTCGAATCCACCGACAGTGCCCCGCCGGCCGACGCGGAAAATCTTGGCCGCCGGGTTGCCGAGGCATTGTCGGCCCAAGGCGCCGGCGCGTTGATCCGCGCGGCCCGGCTCTCATAAAGCCGCGACCGGTGGTCGCGCCTCCAACTGGAGAGAAGTCCCAGTTGGTCGGCAAATCGTCGAATTTCCAATTTCGATTTTCTCACCCCCCTCTTTTGGGCTCAATTGCAACAGTGCAACGGAACTGTGTTGCTCCGTTTGCTCTTCGACGTTTTGTAAGACCGTAACTCATTCTCTATCAACCACATCCGGCCGGCCGGATCGTCGCAAGTCGCACAGTCCTTTCGGGGTACGTGTTGCTTTTGCAGGCCGAGCGTATCAACGCAATCCACCCAGGTTCCATATTTCCAAAGAGCGACGTCTCCACCGAGAATTCCGGCAATGGTCATCCTATCGGGCGTGGTTTGCGTCTTCAAGATCAAGAATTGTGCCAGTTGCGTAACAATTCAGCCGTTTGCAGTGACGGACGAATCACGGCATTTTCTGAACAGGAGGAAACGAAGAAAACAGAGCACGTAAAAACTGATTGTCTTCTCTCTGTTGTCTCTGTTTCCTCCTGTTAAATCATCTTTGGAACAGCGTTTCTGTCGGTGAGCGTCACGCAATCGGCAATACCCCTCTGCATAGCGGGCAAGTTCTCTCGTAAATATCTGCCACCGGTGGCTTGTAAAACAATGTAGATTCGTGCTATTTTGGCGAAGCGTGAAACGTGGTATTCAAAGCGGCGGTTGGCACTGACTTGGCTGTGGAGGCGTATATAGTGAAGTGCATCGCTTACAAGGATGGCTACAAGTATCAGCTAAAGCAGCCCTACACCGTCCGCATCTCTATCGTTCCACCGGCCACAATCAACGCCAAATACATTTCCCTTGAGACCACGGGAGATTTGACGATACGGGAGGGCTATGCATGGGACGGTCCCTCCGGTCCAACAATCGACACCCCGTCTTTCATGCGAGGCTCACTTGTTCACGATGCCCTGTATCAGCTAATGAGAGAAGGCCACTTGGATCGCAACACCTATCGTCAGACCGCTGACCGAATACTTCGGGACATCTGCAAGGAAGACGGAATGTGGTCGATCCGAACTTGGTGGGTGTATCAATGTGTTCGCCTTTTTGCAGACGCTGCTGCCGATCCGGCAGGCAAACACTCGGTTACCTATGCACCCAAAGGTTGTCAACAGTGAAACCAAACTTTTCCTTTGAGACGACAACCACCGGCAAGCCGGTGGCTGGCGGGTGGCACTGGCGAAAGGGGCTGAGATTGGGTGCCACCCAGCCGCTACTGATGTGCGATGTCGGGCACGCAAAGCAAAGGGCACGACAATGAAGGATGTTCAGCGAATCATCGTGTTTGTTGGGGCTCTCGCTACGGTCTGCATTACCATCGTATCGGTGGTTGCTATCGTCCGTGGTGCAGAGTGGGCAGCCGCGGGTATAATCATTGGGGTCGTCTGCGCCACGATCTGTGCCATCATTCCGGTGACGCAGGCTATTTCATTGAAACTTCAGGGCAAGTCGACCAATTCGACGACGCTTAATGTAGGCATTACCACACATGAACGTGAAGCGAGGGAAGATGCGAAACATAGCACTGAGACACAAACCGATTCCGGCAAGCCCTCTGAGCCTGCGGACAAGAAGACGGAAGGTGGAATCGTTGATTACCTTTTCGAGCCCCAGCTTTCCAGTCTGATAGCAGAATGGCGACACAAGATCCTGGCCAAGGTCACACAACTCCAAGGTTCTGACTTGGCCTTGGCAGAAGCCAAGGCAAGACTCCGCACATACCTACAGCGACTCGCAAAGGATCGCCAGACATACGTTGAGGAATCCAAGCAGCAGATCGCTGAACTGCCTGATATGCTCAAGGCAGAGCATCCTGAAGGTGGTCTCCACGTGGCACTTGGGATCGCTGGTACAACCATGAGGTTCGCTGACCACATCAAAGCAAGTGAGGCATTGCTTGAGGTCTTGCCCCAGATTATTGAGTTGTGCGATGACGACAAAGTAACTCTTGAGTTTCTCGGCGAGCGTGTGTGCTCGGCATTCGAGGATCTGCAATTCCTGATTGAATAGTGAAGAATGCCTAACAAGTCGGATGCAGGTGACATCTTGCAGCCACCCAGCGAAAACGTGTTTTAGAAAGCATTCATTTAGCCCGTCGTGAATACATGGCGGGGCGGGTTGACCGCGAAAAACCGCTTGCCCCGGGTGTATTCACCCGGGGCTAAATACGGATATTTCAACTTCAAAACACGTTCTTAGAAGCCGTACTTCGCCACGAATTCGCAGCGGACCGCGTCGCCCGGCAAGCGGTCGGCGTAGAGCGTCTTCCAGGAACTTACTTCAAAGCCCATCATGAACTTGTCGGTAAAATCGTAGCTAAGGTTGCCGAAGTAGCACTGGTTGAAGTTTCGTTGGCCGGCGGCGACGTCGTTGTTGTTCGGATCGTCTACCGAGTAGCCGACGTGGCTGTGTAAATACGGCGTCCAGTCGTACCAGAACTCGAACCATCCGCCCGTGCTGCGGATCGGATTCAGGGTGATCGGGTTGATGCCCTGCCCGATGCCGCCGAGAAAGGCGCCGAGGTTTTCGCCGGTGAACCATTCGCCCTGAAATCCGAACCGCTCGTTGATCGGGATGCGGAGATCAAGGTTGGCCGACCATGTTCGGCGTTGGTTGTTGATGCCAACGATCGTGTGGTCGAACTGCTCTTCGCCGACGTGGGCGGAGGCGCCAACGGTGATCGGCAGGCTATACTTGCCGCGCTGGCCGAGGGTCCATCCGACGCGCCCCTCGATGATCGGCCAGTTGGGAAACTCGCCGTTGTTGTTCACGTTGTCGTCCTCGAACACCTGCTGGTTGGCCGAGAGTTGCACGGTCAGCAGCGAGACGTCGGAGAAGGCCAAGTATCGTTCGCCGCGGACCTGTGCCCGACGGTAGCCGATGTTGCCGGCGTCCCAGGCGACCGAGTACATCAACATTCCGGGATACAGCGGCGAGATTACGTCCCAGGTTTGTCCGACCAGGAAGCGGAACTCCTCGTTCTTCGTTTCGAGGTAGGCGTGACGCAACATGATGGTCGCCCTGTTTTCCGTCGAAATGAGGCTGTTTTGGAAATCGACCTCCACCTTGCCGCCGCTCGGCGCGCACCAGAAAAAGGGGATCCGCGGGCCGCTGATGTCAATTCCCAACCGCGTGTTTCGGGCGTCGACGATGAACTCGCCTTCGTTCGACGTGCTGGCCGAATGAACGAACACCGTATATGAGCCGGGCGTGGTCCGCTGGGTCGAGTAGACCATGTTGCCCCATAAAATCCCGTAAGGAACGATCTTGAAGTCGCCCTTCGTCCAGGCATGTTTCTTCATCTCGCCGCGCAGCTCTTCCAAGGTGAAGTAATCTCCGCCGTCGTCCTCCGGGGTGACCATCATGGATGACATGCCGGCGGGCTGGGCGTCGACCGAGGGTAGCCGGACCGGATGCTCGCGCAGCCACTCGACCTCCGCCCTGAGGGTCTGCGTCTCGGCCTCCAACTGGTTCAGCCGGGCGGAAAGATCGTCCGGATGACCCAGATACGGCGGGATGGGCGCCTGTGCAAAAAGAGTTCCGGAAAGGCAAAACACCAACGCCACGATCGGCAGGGTTCGCTTCATCATAGTTGTCGCATCCTGTCTTTACGGAAAAAGCCCCATACCCATTCAATACGGTATCGGCCGGATAAGCATTAAACTTGATAACTTAAGCAGGATAGGAAGTCTTGCGACAGGTATGACCTATTGTTGATTGTCCACTAAACTATCGCCTCAATCAGAAACATCTTGCGCCCATGTCCGACCGTCACCTCATTCAGCAGCAGTGGTCATTATTGGGGTTATGGTATCGTCTGGCCGACGCACTTTGTATTACTCTCGGGCTGATAATCTCGCTCCAACGCGGATTGACGACCACCGCGAATCTTTACGTAACCGTCGCCGCCGTTGCAATCGTCGTTTTTTACCTATTGGCCGAAGCCGGGGGCCTGTACCGAAGTTGGCGCGGGGTCTCAGTCAATCGCGAATTGTTCGGCGCGCTGGCCTGTTGGGGATGCTCCTTGGCGGTGCTGTTGACGTTGGGTTTTCTCACCAAGCACACCGCGGAGTTCTCGCGGATTTCGATGGTCACGTGGTTCGTCGTCACTCCGGCGATGATGATCGTTGCGCGGACCGCCGCCCGCGGCGCCCAACGCGCCCTGCGATCGCTGGGCTACAACTTTCGGACGTTCGCCATCGTGGGCGTCAACGAACTGGGGTTCCAGTTGGCGCGGAACATCGAGGCGTCGCCCGAGATGGGCCTCTCGCTGTCGGGCTTCTTCGACGATCGACCGGAGGAGCGCAACCCCGAGATTCCCGCCGAGTTGGGCCGCCGCGTGGGGTCGATCCAGGACCTGGTCGATCAGGCCCGCTCGGGAGCTATCGACCGCATCTACATCACCTTTCCCATGCGTGCCGAGGACCGCATCCGCGGCGTGCTCGCCAAGCTGGGCGACACCACGGCCTCGGTCTATATCGTGCCCGATTTCTTTGTCTTTCAACTGCTCCACTCGCGTTGGACCGACATTCTCGGCCTGCCGGCCGTGAGCGTGTTCGACAGTCCGCTGTACGGCATCGACGGGCTGGCGAAGCGCCTCTGCGACATCGTTTGGGGTAGTCTGTTGCTGCTGTTGGCCGCGGCGCCGATGGCGGCCATAGCTATTGCGATCAAGCTCACCTCGCCGGGACCGGTCTTTTTCCGCCAGCGGCGCTACGGGCTGGACGGCCACGAAATCCGCGTCTGGAAGTTTCGCTCGATGAAAGTCTGCGAGGACGGGCCGCAGGCGGTGCAGGCCGTGCGCGACGATCCACGCGTTACCCCGCTGGGCGCGATACTGCGGAAGACCTCGCTGGACGAGCTGCCGCAGTTGTTCAACGTGCTGGGCGGCAGCATGTCGCTGGTCGGGCCACGCCCGCATCCCAACGCGCTGAACGAGGAGTTTCGCATCCAGATCGAGGGCTACATGCTCCGCCACAAGGTAAAGCCCGGCATCACCGGCTTGGCCCAGGTAAACGGCGCTCGCGGCGAGACCGACTCGCCCGAAATTATGCAAAAGCGGATCGAATACGACCACTGCTACATCCGCGAGTGGTCGCTGTGGATGGACGTGAAGATATTATTGAAAACCGTGCTTGTGGTGTTGTCCAGAAACAACGCATATTAGAAAAGGGGGTTCGGGACTCGGGGTTCGGGGATCGAGATACACCTTGTTCCCACGCGGAGCATGGGAACGAGCGTTTCCCCGAACCCCGAGTCCCGAACCCCGAATCCCTACGTCATGCCCCCAACCGACAACCTATTGCCGTCCGTTCTGCCGCCGCTTGTGCTGCCGCCGATCGTTGCGCCTCCGGCCGCCGTGCCGAAACCGGCGCCGACCGAAACGGTCCGCGTGCTGCACGTAATCAACGGCGACCATTACGCCGGGGCCGAACGGGTGCAAGACCTGCTGGCGAAGTGCCTGCCCGAGTTCGGCTACTCCGCCGGATTCGCCGGTTTGAAACTCGACAAGTTTTACGCCATGCGCCAGACGCACGAAGCGCCGCTGTTCGACGTGCCGATGCGAACACGGCTCGATCTACAAGCGGCAACTAAGGTGGCGAGAATCGTCCGCGAGGGAGGCTATCGGATTCTGCACGCCCACACCGTTCGATCGGCGTTGGTCGGTAGTATGGCCTCGGTGCTGACCGGCGTCCCGCTGGTGTATCACGCCCATAGCCCCACCACGAGCGACACCACTCGCCGCTGGCGGAACCGGCTCAATGGCGCCGTCGAGCGGATGTGTCTGCGACGCGTATCGCGTGTGGTCGCCGTCTCTCAAGCGATGGCCGAGCACATCGCGCGCGAGGGCTTCGACCCGGAGCGGATCGCGGTCGTTCCCAACGGCGTGCCCCGGCTTGACGCGCTTCCAAGTCGCATGACGCCGCGTGGACGTTGGAGATTGGGTGTAGTGGCGTTGTTTCGGCCGCGGAAAGGTATCGAAGTCCTCATCGAAGCGATGGATCGGCTCCATCGGGATGGAATTCCCGTTCGGCTACGGGCGGTCGGCACGTTCGAGTCGCCCGAGTATGAAGCGGAAATTATCACCCAACTGCAACGACTCGGGCTGACCGAACACGTCGCATGGACGGGCTTCACCCGCGATGTGCCGGCCGAACTGCGAAAAATGGACCTGTTGATACTGCCCAGCCTTTTTGGCGAGGGGCTGCCAATGGTCGTGCTCGAGGCGATGGCGGCGGGTGTGCCCGTGGTCGCCACGCGGGTCTCCGGCGTTCCCGAGGCGATCCGTCACGGCCGCGACGGAGTGTTGACCGACACGGCCGATCCCGACGCACTCGCCCGAGCAATCGCCGCGGTCGTCGATGGGCAATACGATTGGTCGGCGATGCGGGCCAGTGCGTTCGAGCGTCAAAACCGGCTGTTTTCCGACCGCGTCATGGCCGAGGGAGTGGCCGCGGTGTACAATGACGTTCTTGGCAAGTGAAAACACATTAGAGAGTGGCTGTGCCACAAATAGAGTTAGAACATCAAATGGAAAAATCTCTCGATCAAAAACTCGCTCGAATCGCGGCCGATCCCTCTTGCCGCGACTTCATTCTGGCCGACGCCAAGGACGCGGACATGGCGTTTGGGCTTTCGGCGCCCGGCCGTAGCCCCGAGCATTACGCCGCCGAGGCCCGGTTCCGAACGCTCGACGAATATCGCCAACTGATGCGGGAAATCGTCGCCCAAGGATTGGTCGACATTATGTTGACCAGTGCCAGCACGAACGAGGTGCTCGCGATCCACGAGCGATTGTTCGACGGTAGCCCCGTTACCCCGGCGGTCCGCGCGAACGACACGACCGACATCTGGCTGGCCGGCGCCGGCGGTCGATACACCGAACAGCCGTCGCGCCCGTTCCGCACGACCACGATCGACCACATCCAATGCGGCAAGGCCGAATGCTCGCCCGACGAACGCCGCTTGGGCGCCGACCTGGGGCTATACTCCGTCACCTTCAACAACGACGTGGAGTTAGACCATCGCACGCTGGAGGCGTACAAGGCGTTTCGCATCGAGACCGAATCGAAGGGGTTCCGGCATTTCCTCGAAGTGTTCGATCCGAATGCCCCGGCGCATCAACCGGCCGACGCGGGCCGCTTCGTCACCGATCACATCGTCCGCGCCTTGGCCGGAGTTACCGGCCGGGGGCGGCCGCTGTTCCTGAAAATCGCCTATCACGGCCCGGCGGCGATGGAGGCTCTGGCCCGCTACGACAGCTCGCTTGTGGTGGGCATACTCGGCGGCTCGGCCGGCACCACCTTCGACGCCTTCCACATGCTTTGGGAAGCGAAGAAGTACGGCGCTCGGGTCGCGCTCTACGGCCGGAAGATAAACAACGCCGAGCATCAGTTGAGCTTCATCGAACATCTCCGCGCGGTGGCCGACGATCAGATCGAGCCGGCCGAGGCGGTCAAGTCTTATCACGGCGCATTGCAGCGGCTGGGCATCCATCCGCACCGCTCGTTGGCCGACGACCTGCAAAGCACCGAAACGGCGTCGAGCTACGGGGGCAAGTCCTCTTCCATTAGCAAGCCTCGCCCGTCGCAACCCGCCCCGACTCAATCGGCCGGAATGCCCGACTTCAGCAAGATGACCCAGGCCGAGAAGGTCCAGTGGAACCTCGATCGCTGGAAGCGGATCGTGGGGTGACTTTGCCGGTTTGGCATTGGCGCCATTAGCAGCCCGTTGAAAAAGGGTGCCACTGCTGGCTTGCCCAGCAGTGCGTGGAGAAACACCCGGTAAAACACTGCTGGACAAGCCAGCAGTGGCACCCGAACTCTCGAAAACCGACTTTTTCAACGGGCTGTTAGCCGGATTCAGGAATGCGCTGCCGATCTGAAAAAGTGGCCGTGTGTCGCAGGTGGAGAAAAGAAAGCATAGGTGCGAAAGGACGACGGGCCACAAATCGCCATTCCGCTTTTCCGCGAAAGCTACGGCGCCGGCTGCTTTCGACCGCTGCTTCCCTCTTTCGGCCCAAGCAGCTTCGGCGGACGGCGGACGACCTTACAGCCGGACTCGCGCTGAATACGGCGCAAATCGTCGCAGATCAGCTTCATGTCGCCGCCGAACTTGCGTGTGTGTTCCATGCGGTGACGCCGAACCTCTTCAACGATGGGATCGGTCATTGGACTGCCTCCAGCAACTCGTCGGGCGAACAAAATTCAGGGCACCGATAGCCCGCGTTTTCCACAATCTGTCGGACTATCATTCGGGTGAAAGGGTTATTCAGGTGCGCGAAGTTCCACGTGACCAAGAGGTCCATGCCGTTGACCGCCGCCACGGCAATGTGGAGAGCGTCTTCAGGGTACTCCTCCGGTATGCCGTGACCTTCGACGATCTTCGATGCCAACGTGTCTGCCGCATCGTCGGTATCCAGTGTCGGCAGCGCGTTGATGGCCTGTAGTCGCAGCAATGCTTGTTTTTCGTCTCCCTTGGCGGCTTCCTCCCGCACGAGAACCGAGACGTAAGTCTCGTACTCGGAAACGAGCTTCGGCCATAGTTCCCGCGTGGCCTCCTGGCGCGCGGCAACAACCATGTCCCGGCTGGGCCGAGCCGTAAAGTAGCTGACTACCGTGGTTTCAACATAAACGCTTTTCATGTTTACCCGACGTCATTGTAGCAGCCTATCAGACAATCGTCAACCAAACGAAAGCATCCTACATCACCGCGAAGTAGTTTTCCACCGACTGATCGAAATGCTCGTTGGTCATCTCTGCCGGGCAATTGAGATACTTGCAGTAGTTGCGGATCTGAAGCAGCAGGTCGCGGGGATGGCAAAACCGGAACGGTCGATGCACGCGCCGATAATGGGTGGCGATCAGATACTCGACCGACTCGCGCCGATACGAAACCCCCAGCTCTCGGCCCATCAACTCGAAGAGGCTGTGAAACTCGTCCTCGGTCGGGTCGATCACCTCGATCTTGTAAGGAATCCGCCGCAAGAATGCCTCGTCGACCAGATCGCGCGGCTCGAGGTTGGTCGAAAAGACCACGAGCTGATCGAAGGGAACCTGGATCTTCTTGCCGTTGGGCAAACCGAGGAAGTCGATCCGCTTCTCCAGCGGCACGATCCAGCGGTTCAGCAACTCGTTGATGTGCATCCGCTGACGACCGAAGTCGTCGATGACCAGCGTACCGCAGTTGCTTTTCAGTTGCAGCGGGGCCTCGCAGATGCCCGTCGAGGCGTTGATCGTCACCTCGAGTTGCGAGATGGTAAGTTCGCCGCCGGCGACGATCGTCGGCCGCCGGACGCGGACCCACCGTTTGTCGATTTTGCGGTTGTCATACAATCCGCTACCCGGCGTGAGCGGCGTTTCCTTGTGGTTCATCGGGTCGAACAGGCGGATGATCTCGCCGTCAACGCCGATCGCTCTTGGAATCCAGATTTCCCGCCCGAAGGCGGCGGTGACCCGCTCGGCGATGCTGGTCTTTCCGTTGCCTGACGGTCCGAACAGGAACAGCCCCCGGCCGGAATTGATCGCCGGACCGAGCCGGTCGAGTATACTCTTGCCGAGCAGCAGTCCCTCGAAGGCGCGTTGCAGATCGTCGGCCGTGGGGTGCTGGCCGGCCAACGACTGGGCCTTGACGCTGGCAATGTAATCCTTTAGCGAGACGGGCGCCGAGCCGAAATAGGTGCAGTGTTGCGAATATCTTCGCCCCCGCTCGCGGCCCAAGTCACTGAGCTGATATTGAAAATCGTTCATCGGGGCCGATCCACGATGGACGACCAATTGGTTGTCTTTCAACCCCCGGAGCAACTCGTTGATCAGAACGAACGGCAGCTTGATCTGGTCGGCGAGTTCCCGGCCGGTGGCGTCGCCACGGGCCAGGAGAAACTTCATCGCCAACGCCTCCACTTCGCTGCCGGTCAGTCCAGCGTCGCGAAACGAGTCCGGCTCGACCGGCGCGAAGGCCCCGCCGCTCGATGGTCCGTCTTCACACTCTTCGCTGGGATTTGCCAGCCGGCCGATCCGAGCGAGCGCCGCGTCGAGCGCCGCGTCGGCATCCGGGCTGGAGTCTGTTGGATATGGCGTTTGCATGATGAATCGTTCGTTGAAGGGATCGGTACAAGTCTAGCTTTTCCATCAGTGGGCAGCGGAAAAGCACAAATCAGGATGTACCGGATGTAGCGGTGGTAAGAACGCCAAATGCCGGGATGCGTCGTTTTTTGATCGTCAGTGGTGAAACGTGACTCGTTTAGCAGCCGCCGGCACGGCGGCTTGCATCTCGACATGGGCCGTCGTACCGACGGCCGCTAAACGAGCTTGTCTTGCCATAAATGATTCTCAATGATCGCTACACATACGTTGAACCACCCCGTATAATGAACGTTTCGTGGTGCTTCAGGGGATCGTGAATGACAAAAGAACGCTCGGAATCGCTGAAACCTAACGGCGTTCGCGTCGGGGCGGTGACGTATCTCAATGCCCGGCCGTTGGTCGAAGCGCTCGGCGAAATCGATCCGACAGTGGAGATAGTGTTCGACCACCCGAGCCGATTGGCCGACGCGCTGGCCGCCGGACGGTTGGACGTGGCCATGATTCCCTCGATCGAATACGTCCGGCAGCCGGGCTACCGTATAATCTCCGACGCCTGCATCGCCTGCGACGGCCCGGTGCGGAGCGTGAAGCTCTACGGGCGCACGACCGTCGAGGACATTCGCAGTCTGGCCCTGGACGAGGGATCGCGCACCAGCGCCGCGCTGGCGAGGATTCTTTTAAAAGAGCGGTTTGGCGTGGCGCCCGAAACGCGGCCGCTGCCGATCGGGGCGGCGCTGGAGGATTCGTCCGCCGACGCGGCGTTGATGATCGGCGACCGGGGTATTGCCATGGCCGACGGAGACTTCGAGTTCGTCTGGGACTTAGGCGCGGAGTGGTCGCGTTGGACGGACCTGCCGTTTGTGTTCGCCCTTTGGATAGCCCGGCCCGGCGTCGATCTGCACGGCGTCGGCGCGGCGCTGGCCCAAGCCCGCGACATGGGGCTTGGCCGGCTGGAGGAGATCGCCCGACGCGAGGCGCCGAAGGTCGGGCTTTCCCAGCGGGAGTGCCTATCGTACCTGCGGGACAACTTGAAGTTTCACTTCGGTCCTCGCCAGCGACAGGGACTGGAACGCTTTTTCGCGTTGGCCGGCCGCCACGGACTGGCGCCGAAGGAAGTGCTACTCGATTTTTACGATGACGAATAAACGTAATGTGTTGATCGTCCCATGAAACACACCGACGGTGCGATACTCGAAAAAGCGGTTTCCGGCCGTCGGCTCGACGCCGCGGAAGGGCTGGCATTGATCGAGTCGCACGATTTGGCAGCGCTGGGGCGTGCGGCCGACGCCGTCGCCAGACGCCTGCACCCCGAGCCGTACCGAACCTACAACGTCGATCGCAACATCAATTACACGAACGTCTGTACGAGCGGCTGCCGATTCTGCGCGTTCTCTCGCACCCCGGACGCGACGGACGCATACGTCCTTTCGCGCGACGAGTTGCACCGAAAAATCGAGGAAACCATTTCTCTCGGCGGCAGCCAAATCCTGCTCCAAGGCGGAATGCACCCGGAACTTGGCATCGAATGGTACGAAGAACTGCTCCGAGAGATCAAGCGGCTTTTCCCTCGGATCAACGTCCACGGTTTCGGTCCGCCGGAGATCGACCACCTCGCCTCGCTTTCCGGGCTGCCGTCTCGGCAAGTGCTGGAGAGGCTGAAGGAAGCCGGCCTCGGGTCGTTGCCCGGCGGCGGGGCGGAAATCCTCGTCGATCGCGTGCGCCAAAAGGTTAGTCCGCGGAAGACATCGGCCGACCGCTGGCTGGAGGTCTGTCGCCAGTGGCACTCCCTGGGAGGCCGCGGCTCGGCCACGATGATGTTCGGACACGTCGAGACGCCGGCCGAGAGGATAGAACACTTGGAACGGTTGCGCCGTTTGCAGGACGAGACGGGTGGCTTTACGGCGTTTATCTGCTGGACCTTCCAGCCGGACAATACCGCGCTGGCCGATCTGCCCAAGGCGGGTGCGTTCGAGTACCTCAAGACGTTGGCCGTTGCCCGGTTGTATCTCGACAATTTCGCCAACATCCAAGCAAGCTGGGTCACGCAGGGTTTGGCGGTTGGTCAGTTGGCCTTGCGCTTCGGGGCCAACGATTTCGGCAGCGTGATGATCGAGGAGAACGTGGTGGCGGCCGCCGGGACGAGCTTTCGGGCAACCGAGGCCCAGATTCGCGGTGCTATCGAGGATGCCGGTTATTCCCCTCGGCAGAGGAATGTGTTTTACGAATTGATCGACGGGCAACCGACGCCGTAAGGTACAATAGGAGAAGGGGTTTTGATCTCTGTATGTGGGACAGGTTGCCAACCTGTCCTACGGATGTGGGACAGGTTGCCAACCTGTCCTACGGATATTTTCGTCCTCGCCATGATCCACGTCCACGAACTGACCAAGAACTACTCCGACCTTCGTCGCGGACAATTCGAGGCGTTGAAGGGTATCAGCTTCCATGCCCGGCCGGGGCAGATTTTCGGCTTGCTGGGGCCAAATGGCGCCGGAAAGACGACCGCCCTGCGAATCCTCAGCACGGTACTCCGCCCCAGCGGCGGCTCGGCCACGATCAACGGCTTCGACGTAATCACTCAATCCGCCCAGGTGCGGCGGCAGATCGGTTACATGTCGGCCAGCACGGCCGTTTACGACCGGATGACCGGCTGGGAAATGGTCGAGTATTTCGGGCGTTTGCACGGCATTCCCCGTGAAGAACTCTCGGAGCGGATGGAATCGCTGTTCGATCGCCTAAAGATGAACGACACCCGCGACGTGCTGGGCGCGAAGATGTCAACCGGAATGAAGCAGAAGGTGTCGGTAGCCCGCGCGGTGGTCCACGATCCGCCGGTGCTGATCTTCGACGAAGCCACCTCGGGTTTGGACGTTCTGGTCGCCCGCGCGCTGCTGGAAACAGTGGCCGAGCTGCGCGACGGCGGCAAGTGCATTGTATATTCCACGCACATCATGCGCGAGGCGGAGAAACTCTGCGACCAGATCGCCATCCTGCACCGCGGAACAATCCTGACCGAAGGGACGCTCGACGAGGTGCGCGAGCGGCACGAGCAATACGATCTCGAGGAATTGTTTTTTCAGTTGATTTCGCGACACGACCAACAGTCCCTCGAACATTTTCTTAGCCGATGAAACTGGCCAACGTCAAACTGATCCTTGCCCGCGAAGTCCGCGACCAGTTGCGCGACCGTCGGACACTGTTCGTGATCGCGGTTCTGCCGATTCTGCTCTACCCGCTGTTGGGAATGAGTCTGTTCCAGATGTCACAATTCATGCACGTTCGACCGGCCCGCGTGTTGGTGGTCGGCGGCCGTGACTTGGGTATATCGCCGGCGCTGATCGAGGAGGAGTGTTTCGCGGCGTCGTTGTTCTCCCACCCCAAAGAGGCCGAGAGACTGAAACCGTTTTTTCCTCCGACGGACGAGGAGGAGTCGGACCAGTGGGACGAGGCCCGCGGTCTGGTTCAAGCCGGTGCCTACGAGGCGGCGCTCTACTTCCCTTCGGATTTTGCTGCCCGGCTCGATGAGTTCCGCGAGTCGCTCGCTCGCCGGAGCAAATCGCTCGCGGCCGGCAAAGCGGTGGACGAGGCGTTTTCACCCGACGTTCCCCAGCCGAAGATTTTCTACAACGGCGGCAACGAGAAATCGCTGGTCGCCTCGGTGCGGCTCACTGAAGTGTTGCGGCGTTGGACGCAGCGGATCGGCGACGAAAACCTGAAAGCCAGCGGCCTCCCGGCCCGGACCTCGCGCCCCTTTACGGTCGATACCGACAACGTGGCCGACCGGAAAAGCCGCGAAGGGGTCAAGTGGTCCAGCATCCTGCCCGTGTTGCTTTTGCTCTGGGCTTTGACCGGAGCGTTCTACCCGGCCGTGGACCTCTGCGCCGGCGAGAAGGAGCGCGGCACGTTGGAGACGCTGCTGAGCAGTCCGGCCGGTCGCGGCGAGATCGTGCTGGGTAAGCTGCTGACGATCATGCTCTTCAGCATCCTCACGGCCGTGCTGAATCTGGTCAGCATCGGCGCGACCGGCTGGATCGTGCTGTCGCGTTTACCCGGCTTCGGCCTGCCGCCGCCGGTGGCGTTGGTTTCGCTGGCGATAGCCTTGCTGCCGATGGCCGCGCTGTTTAGCGCGTTGTGCCTGGCCCTGGCGGCGTTGGCCCGCAGCACCAAGGAAGGGCAATACTATCTGATGCCGCTGCTGTTGCTGACCATGCCGCTGGTGGTTCTGCCGATGTCGCCCGGGGTGGAGCTGAACCTGGGAAACAGCCTGATCCCCGTCACCGGCGTGGCGTTGATTTTGCGGAGTATGTTGGCGGGCGAGTATTGGCTGGCGCTTCAATTCGCGCCGGTCGTGGCCGCCGTGACCTTGGTGGTCTGCCTGATGTCGATCCGCTGGGCGGTGGACCAGTTCAATCGCGAGTCGGTGCTGTTCCGCGAAAGCGAACGGTTCGACGTTGGGCTGTGGCTGCGCCATCTGCTGCGCGATCGCCGGGCAACGCCGACCGTGGGCGCGGCCGTCTGTTGCTGCGCGCTGATCTTGTTGATTAAGTTCTACCTCGGTTCCATCTTCGACGTTCCGGAGAGCTTTGGGGGGTTTGCCCGCGCGTTAATGACCACCCAAATCGCGGTCTTTATCGTCCCGACACTGCTGCTGACGTTTCTGTTGACCACCAGCCTGCGGCAGACGTTGCTGTTGAAATGGCCTTCCTGGTTTGCGATTCCGGCGGCGGCGCTGCTGGCCGTGGCGTTGCATCCGGTGGTCAACCTGCTGAAAGACCTCGTGCTGCGCCTTTATCCGGTAAGCGAAAACATGTTGCCGGCGCTCAAGGAAATATCTCAACTGTTAAGCGATGCTCCTTTCTGGCCGCTGGTGCTGCTGATTGCGGTTGTGCCCGCCGTCTGCGAGGAACTCGCCTGCCGCGGTTTCATTCTCTCTGGTTTCAGACATCTAGGGCACAAGTGGCGGGCGATCGTCTACAGCTCACTGCTGTTCGGCATCGCTCACGGAATCCTTCAGCAATCGTTGCTGGCCTCCCTGATCGGCGTGGTCATCGCTTATCTGGCCGTGCAAAGCGGCAGCATTCTGCCCGGCATGGTCTTTCACGCGATCCACAACACGCTGACTCTTGCCAACGCCCGAGTCACGCCGGAAGTGTTCTCCCAGTGGCCGATTGAGGCGCTGGCAACCCCCGGCGACGACGGCGGATGCACGTTCACGTGGCCGGTGGTGGTCGGCGGAACGCTTGTCGGCTTGTTGTTGTTGAGCTTGTTCGCCAGGATTCCTTGCCCTAAGTCGCCCGAGGAGTCGCTCGAAGAAGCGATCGAACGCGGCCAGCACACGGATAAGGGCCTGGGGAAAAACTAATTGTCGAATTTGGGTGGCACGTCCCTGAGCGCAGCGAAGGGCGTGGTTTGGTCGTGTACCACGCCCTTCGATTTCAACATTGAAAAAATGATCGAAACAGCACCCCGCCGACTCACGCTGAAAGGCCGCTACGTCTTTCCGGTGACGAGCAAGCCGGTTGCCGACGGTTTCGTCGTCGTCGAAGGCGATCGGATCGTTTCGGCGGGCGCCGGCGACGTGGACACGCAGTCCAAAGGGGAGAAAGTTTTCGATCTGGGCAACGTCGCCATCATTCCGGGGCTGGTCAACGCCCACGCTCATCTCGATTTCAGCGAACTCGACGCGCCGCTGGGCGAGCGAGGGATCGGGTTCGTGGATTGGATTAAACTTGCGTTCGACCACCGGCGGCGGACAACGACGTCCATGCAACAAGTCGTCGCTCTGGGGCTGGAGGAAAGCGTCCGGTGCGGCGTCACCGCGCTGGGCGACATCACCCATCCCGACCGACCGCCGGTCGATTCGCCGCCGGAGGTGACGAGTTTTCTGGAGTTGAAGGCCCTCTCTGCCGACGACGTGGCCGGCGAAATGGAACGGGCGCGGTCGCACGTCCAGCGCGATCTCGTCGGGCTAAGCCCCCACGCCACGTTCAGCGTCCATCCCGAATTGCTGACGGCCGTCGTCGAACTTTCCGCCGCCGAGCGGATTCCCGTGGCCATGCATCTGGCCGAATCGTCGGAGGAAATGGAATTCTTGCGGGACGGCGGCGGTCCGTTCAGGGCGTTTCTGAAAGGTCTTGGTTATGGGGCGTCGGGCGGAACGCTCTCGGCCCATTTCGCGCGGCCGATGGATTACCTACGGCGGTTGGCGACGGCCCATCGCGCGCTGGTCGTTCACGGCAACTATCTGGACGACGAAGAGATCGCCTTTTTGGGTGCGAACGCCTCGCGGATGAGCGTGGTCTACTGCCCCAGGAGCCACGACTGGTTCGCCCACGCCGAATATCCGTTGCGGAAAATGCTGGCGGCCCGGGCAACGGTCGCGCTGGGGACCGACGGCCGATGTTCGACACCCGATCTGAGCCTGTTGGAGGAAATGCGTTTTGTCGCCCGGCGTCATCCGGGCGTCCGTCTGGACACGATTCTGCGGATGGGAACATTGTACGGCGCCAGCGCGTTGGGCCGCGAGAAAGAGATCGGCTCTCTGTCGCCCGGCAAGCGAGCCGATCTGGCAATCGTGGCGTTGCCCGAACGCAACGCGACGGATCCGCACGAGTTGATATTCGACTCGACCGAGCCGGTCGTGGGTTGCTATTGCCGGGGCGTTGCTTGTAGTACAGGTTGCCAACCTGTCCCACGTTTGGCCCCGCCGACCAACGACGGTCGCGGCTTTATGGATTGCTGGTTTCTGACCGGGCCGACGGCTTCCGGCAAGTCGGCCGTGGGCGTGGAGCTTGCTCGTCGGATCGGCGCGGAAATCGTCTCGCTCGACTCGATGGCGCTGTATCGCGGCATGGACATCGGCACGGCAAAACCGACCGAACAGCAGCGCCGCGAAGTGCCTCATCACCTGATCGACGTTATCGAGCCGTGGGAAGAATTCAGTCTGGCGAAGTACGTCGAGGCGTCCGAACGGATTGCGGCCGAAATCGCCGGTCGGGGACGCCGGACGCTGTTCGTCGGCGGCACGCCGTTGTATCTGAAAGGTTTGCTGCGGGGGATATTCCAGGGGCCGCCGGCCGATTGGCAATTGCGCCGTCGGCTGGCCGACCAGTCCCAAGAGCACGGCGGCGATTGGCTCCACCGGCGGCTGCTGGAAGTCGATCCGGCTTCGGCCGCGCGGCTGCACCCGAACGACACCCGGCGGCTTATCCGCGCGTTGGAAGTATTCGAGAAGACGGGCCACCCGATCAGCGAGTTGCAGCGTCAGTTCGACGCCGGCCGCCCGGCCGAGGAGTGCCGGGTGTTTGTGCTCGATTGGCCCCGAGATGAATTATATGCTCGGATCGAGCGGCGCGTGGAGGAGATGTTCGCTGCCGGATTGGTCGATGAGGTCCGCCGTTTGTTGGCGCGTGGTCCCCTCTCCCAAAGGGAGAAGGGAGACATTCTCAGCCGCACCGCGCGTCAGGCGGTTGGATACCGCGAGGCGATCGAGCACCTTGAAGGCCGACGCGGACTGGCCGAAACGATCGAGTTGGTTGGGCGCCACACCCGTCAGTTGGCCAAGCGGCAGATGACCTGGTTCCGCGGTTTGAGCGAGTGCCGGTTCGTCGCCGTTTCCGGCCGATTGGATGCCGCGGAAATTGCCGAGCGAATCGCGGCGAGTAAACATCAAAAGTCATAATAGCCAGGGGCTATTGTTCACACGTTGGCGGTGACGTGGAACGGCCAATTCACCCGGCACTGGTGTTGGGGCGAAACGTCTTGTAGAATATCACGCTTAAGTCACACGAAATCGCACTTTTTCAGCGGGAGTATCAGACTTGTTGCGCACTAATACATGCGGCGAATTGTGTTTGGACCACGTCGGTCGGGAAGTGACTCTTTGCGGGTGGGTCGATTCGCATCGCGACCATAGCGGCGTGCTGTTTGTCAATCTGCGCGACCGCTACGGCTGGACGCAGGTGGTTTTTGGCCCGGAGAGCGGCGCGGAGGCGGTCGCCGCAGCGCGGGAACTGCACCCGGAATACGTAATCCTGGTCCGCGGCAAGGTCGCGCCCCGGCCCGAGGGAATGGTCAACCCCAACGTGCCGACCGGGTCGATCGAGGTCCGCGCCCAAGAGGTCGAGGTGCTGAACCCGAGTCTCAGCCCGCCGCTGTCGCCGACTTCCAAGGAGGAGTTGCCCAGCGAGGAGATACGGCTGAAGCATCGCTACATCGACCTCCGCCGGCCGGAGATGCAGCGGATCATGTTGCTGCGACACCGGATGATAAAAATTATGCGGGATTATTTCGACTCGCTGGGGTTCGTCGACGTGGAGACGCCGATGCTCGGGCGTAGCACGCCGGAGGGTGCCCGCGATTATTTGGTGCCCAGCCGCATCCAGCCGGGCAGCTTCTACGCCTTGCCGCAATCGCCGCAGCTCTACAAACAGATTCTGATGATCGCCGGCTACGACCGCTACTATCAGGTGGCGCGTTGCTTCCGCGACGAGGACCTGCGGGCGGACCGGCAGCCGGAGTTCACCCAATTGGACGTCGAGATGTCGTTCGTCGACACGGACGACGTGATCGGCACGATCGACGGACTGGTGGCGCGGATGGCCAAGGAGATTTTGGGGCTAGACGTGTCGCTGCCGCTGCCGAGGATGAGCTACAACGAGGCGATGGACCGATTCGGCCACGACGCCCCCGACCTGCGATTCGGGATGGAACTGGTCGATGTGACGGATTTGGCCAAGGAATCGGAGTTCAGGGTGTTTCGCGGCGCGGTCGAGTCGGGTGGATGTGTGCGGGGAATCAATGCCAAGGGCGCATCGGACCGCTATTCGCGCAAGGGAATCGACGAACTTACCTCTTACGTCAAGGAACAATTCGGGGCCAAGGGGTTGGTGTTTTTCAAGATCGACGCCGACGGGCATTTGACCTCGCCGAGCGCGAAAAACTTCACACCCGACCTGCTGGCCCAGATCGGCGGCCGGATGGACGCCGCGCCGGGCGACCTGCTGCTGCTGGTGGCCGACGAGTTCGAGACCGTCTGCAAGTCGCTCTACGGCCTGCGAAAGCGGCTGGGGGCGGAGCTGAAACTCTATGACCCCGCAACGTTGCACTTCTCCTGGGTGGTCGATTTCCCGATGTTCGCCTACGACACCGAGGAGCAGGCGTGGGCGGCGATGCACCATCCGTTTACCGCTCCTCGCGAGCAGGACCGCCCACTGTTGGAAACCGACCCGCACAAGTGCCGCGCCCAGGCATACGATCTGGTGATCAACGGCAACGAGGCGGGCGGCGGGACGATTCGTATCCACGACCAGCAACTTCAACAGCAAGTGCTCGGCTTGCTGGGAATCGACGAAGCCACGGCCCGCGAGCGGTTCGGCTTCCTGCTGGACGCACTTCAGTATGGCGCGCCGCCGCACGGAGGCATTGCCCTGGGTATCGATCGGCTGGTGATGATTTTCGCCGGCCTGGACAGCATCCGCGATTGCATCGCTTTTCCGAAAACGCAACGGGCCACTGACCTGATGACCGGCGCTCCCGGCCCGGCCGGCGCGAAACAACTCGACGAATTGGGGATCAAGCCGACCTGTTAGCAGTCCGTTGAAAAAGTCGGCTTCCGGGAGTTTCTCCCGAAATCCGACTTTTTCAGACGCCAGCCCCCGGAACTCCCGCCGACCTGGACCTCCAGATTGTCTTGCGGCAACTGGAACAGCAATCGGCCGGAAGACACCGGACGCAAAGGCACGGTCATCCGGCCGGTCGCGCTCAATCGATCGACGGGCACGCTGAACCGGACGTCCACGACGTGCAAGCCGGATTTATCGAGGTAAATCGCGGGCCGGGCGCGACCATCGTCGGCCAGGGCGGCCGGCCGGCCGTTGATCTCGATCTTCTCCAGGGCAATTTCGCCGAGCGGCAGCACGACCGGCGTCCAATGCTCGATCTGCCGACCGTCGTCGTACTTGAAATACTCGGTCCAACCGTCGTCCCCGCCGCTGAGTTGCCGCGACGACGGGAGGCGAAAGAAAAAAAGTTAGCCCAAAACTTCTCTTGAAACCGGACACTGCGAGTGATAGAGTGACGAAACACTAAAGGTATCTGCGGGGCCTGACTTTCGAGTCGGGTATCCAGAAGGGCCTGTCACCGAGACGATCCGTCCCGGTGACAGGCCCTTTTTTCGTGCCTTACAACAGAACTCGAAAACAACTGTGGGTGCGGCGGATAAGAACCGCCCGCCGACATATACCCATTACCGTTAATCCAAAAGGAGACGATCATGTCCTCTAGCGTACCCAAGCCAGTTATCTGCAAACCAACCTGCCCTCTCTATTCACCCAGTCCTTGTCCGTGTGCTAGTAACAACAAGGAACCAGTCCGCCACAACAACGGCGAGGCACAGCAGTTCATCACCGATCTTGCTTCGACGGGATTTGGCGGTAATTTCAGCCATGCCCGTGGATATTGCAACCAACTGTGGCAAGGGGACGAGCGCGTCAACGCGGATTTCGGCAACGGCTATAACTGGCTCCTCTCCGGCTTGCCGCACCTCGTCCGGGACGAAGACGAGGCGGGGGACTTTATCGCGGCCATCTTCGACTCACAGGAGGCTTATTGGTTCGACGAGTTTGAAAACAATGAAACTTACTATTATGCGGCCCGTTACGGCGCCTATCAGACGCTCACCCACGACGAAGAAAACCATATTCTCACGCTGACCTATCCCGACGGACGGAAGTGGAAGTTCCACGATTTCGAGCAAGAAAACTATCCCGAGGGGGCGCTCAAACAGTTCTCCTCGCCCGGCGGACAGACCGTGACGCCCAGCTACGACGGAAATGACCGGCTCACCCGGTTGCAGCGGAGTGGCGACGGGACGACGGAATTGTTGCTCTACGCCTACGACGCGAACGACCACATTCAGTCGGTCACGCTGACCCGTGGCGGGACGAACATCCAGCGGGTCGTCTACGGATACTACACGAGCGACGAGACCGGCAAGGGGAGCGTCGGCGACCTGAAAACCGTCACCCGGCAAGACTACGACGGCGGCTGGGTCACGCTGGACGTGCAATACTACCGCTATTACACCGAGAGCGAAAATCTCGACTTGATTCACTGCCTAAAATACGTACTAGGGCCGCGAGCTTATCAGAGAATGGTCGACGACGACTACACGCCCACTTCGGCCACCAACGCACAGGTGGCCCAGTACGCCGACAATTATTACACGTACAATGCAGCAAACAAACGGGTTATCTCGGAGCAGGTCGCCGGGGGGACGCGGACGTACTACTTCAACTATTCCACGCAGGAACCGGTCAATACCGACTACAACAATTGGCGGACCAGGACCTACGAGTCTCGTCCCGACGGCAGCGTGATGATCGTCTTCACCAACCACATCGGCCAGCCGTTGTTGCGGCAACTCAGCAGCGGCAGCAAAAGTTGGACCGAGTATTTCAAGTACGACATCGATGCCCATCTGATCGAGCACTGGACGCCCGCCGCAGTGGATACTTACACCTATACCGGCGGCGAGAACAACGATAAACTGGTGATAACGGCCGACGAAGACGGGCTGATCCACGTGACCGACTACTACGGCGAAAACCCTTCGCCCGCGGCAGGCTCATCCACCGCCGGCGGCGTCGAGGGATACGTCCAATACCAAAAGATCAAGCAGGGCAACTCGGGCACGGAGATAAAAATCTCCGAGACCAAATACTTTTCTCGCACTGTCAGCGGGGCGACCATCTATCCGGTGGCCGAGCAGATCGTCTACCAGAGCGAATCCGGTACCGGCAACCCGGCGACCACCAGTTACGGCTATCAGTGGAGCACGTTCCAGATCACGCAGCGGACCACCACGTTGCCGATCGTCTCGACCGCCCACAACGGACCGGGCGGCGAAAGCGGCGCCACGCGGGGCGAGGTTTTCGACGCTTACGGCAATCTCACCAGCTTTACCGACGAGCGCGGGAAGATCACCGCCCACACCTACGACGTGGCCACCGCCGTTTGCACTCAAACCACCCAGGACAGCGGCGGCCTGGGCCTGGTATCCAACTTCCAGGGCGACTCGCGGAGCCGCGTCACCCAATCGCTCGGCCCGGCCCATAACATCAACGGCGCCAGCGTACGGTCCGCCGTGTGGACCGTCTACGACGACGCCAACCACCAGGTCCGCTCCGCGCGCGGCTATGCCACAGGCACGTCGCCAAACTATAGTTACACGCTCGTTAACCCCGTCTCGATTGTCAAGCTCGACCACGGCGGCCGCACGCTCGAGTCGATCCAGGCCACCCGGGCATCTACGTCGGGCAAGCTATTGGCTTCCGATGCCTTTGCCCAAACCTCCTACGTCCGCTGGACGACGAACCAGTACAACAACATCGGCCAACTCGACTGGACCCGCGTCTACCACAACATCCCCACCAGCGGCGCGGGCGCTTCCGGCACGAACTACGCCCAGACCTCGTTCGATTACGACTCGATGGGCCGGCAAAACAAACTGACCGCGCCCGGCGGCACGATCACCGGCACCACCTTCGACTGCCGCAACAACCCGACCGCGGTCTACGTGGGCACCAGCGGCAACATGGTGCAAGTCACCGCGTACGATTACGAGGGGAGCGGCGGCGATTGCTCGTGCAGCGGCGGGCTGACCGGCGGACTGCTCTCCACGCTGACCCAGTACACCGGCACCGGCGCCAACCGCGTCAGCGAGTACCAATACGACTGGCGGAACCGGCCGGAGTACGCCATTGATCCAGCCGACGCCGACGATCGCGTGACGTACGCCAAGAATTATTTCGACAACCTCGGCCGCGCTTGGAAGGTCGAGCGCTACTACGACGCGGACGCCGACGGGACGTTCCCCACCGACGGCACGGTCGACGACGGCGACCGGCTGATTGCCCGCGGCAGGACCTACTACGACGATTTGGGCCGCGCGTACAAGACCGAGACCTACGCGGTCGATCCGGACGACGGCACGGTGGGCAACGCGCTTACGAGCAACATCTGGTACGACGCCGCCGGGAACGTCATCAAACAAAAGCCGGCCGGCTCGGACTCCTTCACCAAAACTTCTTATGACGGAGTCGGCCGGCCGATCAAACAATATGTCGGTTACGACACCGACGAAACTTTATACGCCGACGCCGACGACGTCGACGGCGACACTATTTTCGAGCAGACCGAAACCACTTACGATCCCCAGGGAAATCAGACGTGGATTGTCAGCCGCAGCCGGTTCCACGACGCGACCGGCACGGGCGAGTTGACCACGCCCGGCGGCAGTCAGCCGAAGGCCCGGGTCTCTTACATGGGAACGTGGTATGACCAGATCAGGCGTCAGACGGCCACGGCCAACTACGGCACCAACGGCGGCAGCGTCCCCACGCGGCCCAACAGCGCGCCGGCCTCCAGCGATACCGTGCTGGTATCGACCGTCGAGTACGACACCTCCACCGGCGACGACTACAAAACCGTCGATCCGAAGGGGCGCGAGGACCGCACTGAGTTCGACGATGCCGGCCGCGTCACCAAAACCACTCAGAACTATACCGACGGCAACCCAGCTACCGGCAACCCGGACGAGGACGTGACGGTCGAACGGACCTACACCATCGACGGCGAGGTTTCGACGCTGACGGCGAAAAATTCCACCACCAACGACCAAGTTACACAATACATATATGGAACCGCTGTCGGGGGAGGGTTTACGCCTTTAATCTATCGAAACGACCTCCTGCGTGCGGTAATCTACCCCGATAGCGACGACCCCACGACCCTCGATGGAAATGGCACGGATGGGGTTTACGACCGGGTGGAACATAAGTACAATCGTCAGAGCGAGTTGATCGAGACGAAGGACCAGAACGGCACGGTCCACGAGTTCGAGTACGATAAGCTGGGCCGTAAAACGGCCGACAAGGCGACGACACTTGGGACCGACGTGGACAACGCGGTTCGTCGGATCAAGCGTGATTATGAGGTCCGGGGCATGGTGGAACGAGTGACCCACTACGACGCGGCCAGCGGCGGTTACGCCGTGGGCGAAGTCGAACTGTCTTATGACGACTTCGGTCAACCTATCGCCGATCACCAAGAGCACGACGGCGAAGTCGGCGAGGAAACGCCGAAAGTCCAATACGCTTATGCCGATGGGACAGACAATCACGTTCGGCTAGTCTCGATCACCTATCCGAACGACCGCGTGTTGCATCACGAATACTCCAGCGGCAACGATAACAACCTGAGTCGCGTAAGTTACCTTTCCGACGTTGACGCAAACGGCACTCGATTGGCCGAGTACACGTATCTTGGCCACGGCCAAATCGTGAAGGTCGATTACCCGCAGCCTGACCTGCGTTACAATCTGGCCCACGGCGTAGGCGACGATCCTTACGACGGCCTGGACCGTTTCGGCCGCGTGGTCGATCTCCTCTGGTACGACTACGGCAGTTCCGCCGACGCCGTGCGCATCAAGCATGGCTACGACCGCGCGAGTAACCGCTTGTGGCGAGAGGATACGGTGTCGAAGTCTCAGGGCACGCCGGTTTACATCGACGAGCTTTACACATACGACGGCATGTATCAGTTGGCCACCCTCCAACGCGGCCAACTGAACGGCACCAAGGACGGCCTGGAAAACGGCACCAAGAACTTCGCCGAGCAATGGACTCTCGATCCGACCGGCAACTGGACCAATTTCAAGCAGGACACGGACGGCGACGACGATTGGGACGTGGACCAGGACCGTGACCACAACGAGGCGAACGAGATTGAGGAGATCGACGAGAGTTCGACGCATGTTGCCCACGACGTTGCCGGCAACATGATCCGCGCCCCGAAGCCCGACGATTGGGATGACCACTACCACTTGGTTTACGACGCCTGGAATCGCCTTGTCACCGTATACGACTCCGACGGCGAGACGTTGGTGGCCGGTTACAACTACGACGGCCTTGGCCGACGGGTCGTCAAGGAAACCTACGTTGAAGGTTCCTTGAGCGAGATGCGGCACTATTACTATTCTCGCCAATGGCAAGTCTTGGAGGAACGAGTACAAAGCAACTACTACTCCAGTTCCAGCGGCAGCCTGAGCGCCACGCAGTTGAATAGTCAATACGTATGGGGCCTACGTTATGTGGATGATCTAGTGTTGCGCGATGACGACACCGATTCCGACGGCACATTGGATCGGCGACTTTACGCCCTTCAAGACCCGAATTGGAATGTAGTAGCCATCGCCGACACCTCTGGCGACGTACAGGAGCGCTACCGCTACGACGCTTACGGCAAGCCGACGTTCCTAAGCGGAACCTTTGGCGATCCCAGCACGACCTCTAGCTACTCATGGAACGTTCTCTACACCGGCCGCGAGTATGACGCCGGGACTGGCCTGTACCACTACCGCAACCGCTACTACCATCCCCTCCTCGGCCGGTTCATAACCAAAGACCCAATTGAGTATGAGGGCGGAATCAACCTGTATGAGTATGTCGGTGACTCGCCACTTGTATTTATTGATCCTTTTGGCGAAGGAAAAGTAAGACTCATATATAAAGTTGGTGAAAATATAGTTAAAGTATGTACGGTAAGCTATGAAACGGCTGTAAAACTTCTGAAAAATAAAGTAAAAAAAGGAAAGGTTAAGATATTCGTTCAAGTAAAAGACGACAAAACTGCAAAAGAATTGGCAAAAGCTGCCTCGCCAAAGTCCAAGGCAATTAAGCATGGAGTTGGTGAAAAAGGACATCCAGGACATTATCATTCAGACATAGGGAAAAAGGGAAAAGCAAAACAGGCGGCCCCTCATATTGGAAGTGAGTATACTGGAAGTGCGGGTGCAGTTATTGTGGGAGCAGAAGTATCTAAACCAGAAAAAGACGGTAGTAGTTTGTTGGCCGATGCAGCAGAAGAAATTACTGAGCTTATCATTGATCTTACGCCAATTGGAGATATTCAGACAATAATTACTGACGGTCCGGAATTAATTGAAGTGATCGGAGATACCGCAAAGATCATAACTGAGCTTTTGCAAACTCTCAAATGACGTTGGAAAGATAGGGTGTTTCGGGTTTAATGTCAGTGTTTCGGCCCGGCGCAGGACGGCTGGGCGTGTTGGGATGACCACGGAGGGTCCGAAAATGCCGGCGATTGTGGAG
>CBDAFL010000220.1:0-33175 GCA_965195225.1 uncultured Thermoguttaceae bacterium | reverse complement strand
TATTCGTCCATGATAGACCCATCTGTTGCGCTCCTTCACATTGGAAAAAGTTTCCAAAACTTACAAAGGAAGCGCAACAGATTTCAAAAAACCTAACAAGCCCAGTTTGCCAAAATTATTGGGTTTTCATCAGACCACCCTTTGGGTGAGGGGCAGGGGGTGAGGGCTTAGACCGCATTTCTCACCACACGGGGAAAATTGGGCACGGAGTGTTCAACACTAGCCCGAAGCGCAAGCGAGGGCAAACCGTTGCCCATCCCTCGCTTGCGCTTCGGGCTAGTGTTCGATTAGTGAGAAATGCGGCTTAGCAGCCCGTCGAAAAAGGGCGCCTTGTTGGGGTGGCAGTTCAACTGCCACCCCAACGTATGGCTTTTTCACTCGGCCAACAGCGAGCCGGCTTCGTCGTAGGCGGCCTTGTAGGTGTAGTCGGGCGGGCCGTCGCAGGTGGCCAGGCGACGGGCTTCCCGCGCGTGCTCCAGCGCGGTGGGTTTGTCGCCGCGGGCCAGCGCGAGTTTGGCGAGTTCCAGCCGCGCGTCCGCCCCTTGCAGCACGTAGCCGCTCCGCTCGGCGATGAGCAGCGCCTCCTCGGCCCGCCGTTGGGCCTCGTCTGGCTCGCCGGATGCCGCGCGCAGCCGCGCCAGGTCAATCAGGATGTCGGCTTCCATATCCACCATGTTGATGCGGCGGCAGCGCTCCAGCGCCTCGTGCAGGTGGCGCTCGGCGTCACTGGTCTGCCCGGCGACGCGGTGCGCCGCGCCCAGCAGCCAGTGGGCGCGGACGTAGTCGCGCTCGACGGGAGAATCAGTGCGGGCGTCCTCGTCCGCCAGTTCCAGCGCGCGGCGAGCGGGGGCGAGGGGGGATTTGATATCCGCAATTTCAGATTCCAAATTGTCGTGGCACGCGGCCCGGCGCAGCCGGAGCAACTCGCACAGGGCGCGGTAGCCCCAGACGCCGCCCTGCGTCTGCACTGGCCTCTTCTCCTCGAATATATTCAGCGCCGTCGCCAGTTCCGTTTCCGACTCGGCATACGCGCCGCGGTAGGCCAG
Source organism: uncultured Thermoguttaceae bacterium (assembly GCA_965195225.1). Lineage (GTDB taxonomy): Bacteria > Planctomycetota > Planctomycetia > Pirellulales > Thermoguttaceae > JAHIKV01. The sequence goes on along the minus strand of CBDAFL010000220.1, from coordinate 32,129 downwards.
CAGCCGACCCAATTCCAGGTGCCCAATCGCCTCGTTGAACTCGTTTATGATCTCCCGGCACAGCGCGATGCTGCGGCGCAAGTTGGCTTCGGCGGCCCGCAGCGAGCCGATGGAGATCTGCACCATGCACGCCACGTTCACCAAGCCGATGGCGAGGTTGCTCTTGTCGCCCTGCTTCTCGTGGATGGCGTTCTGCTGCTCAAACAGCGGCACGGCACGGCGGGGTTGGCCGCTCACGCTGTAGGAGTTCGCCAGCGAGTTCAGCGTCCAGGCTTGGGCGTTTTCGTCTTTCAGGCGCGGCGGGCGGTCTTCGCCGTCGGGGAAGAGCACCCACAGCAGATCAATTTGCAGCAGGTAGGCACCGAGTTGGTAGAAAGCGGCGTTGTGGATGCGGTCGCTGAAGAGCGTGAACGCCTCGTCAAACTGCCCGGCGCGGACGGTGTGGTGATAGAGTTCTATCGCCGGGGCCAGGTCTTCAAGGCACGTCACCTCGTCCGGCGGGGGCACGGCGGCGAAGTAGTCGCGCAGGCGGGTGTGGGCGGCGGCCCGATCGGGCGAGGCCAGCCGGTCGTAGGCGTAGCGCCGCACAATGGGGTGCAGGTCGAACCGCTCCTCCTTGGTGTCGTGGTGCAGCAGCCCGCGCGCAACCAGATCCCGCAGGTCGGCGTCAAATCTCCCCTCTCCCTTTGGGAGAGGGGCAGGGGATGAGGGCGATGCGTCAAATCTCCCCTCTCCCTTTGGGAGAGGGGCAGGGGGTGAGGGCGATGCGTCGACCTCGGTTTCCGCCAGCGCCTTGAGGGCCTCGTATTTCACCGGGCTACGGAAGCAGGCGATGCGGCTCAGCAATGCCCGACGGGCCGGCGTAAGGCTGTCGTAAGCCACCTCCAACACATGATGCCGGCGCTGGATCAAATCGCCGCCCACGTCCAGCCGCCTCGCGGCGGCGACGTCGCCGGGCTGCTGGAAGTCGCCCACGATCAACCCGGCCAGCAACCGCAGGCTGAGCGGATGGTAGCCGTAAGGTTCGCACACCCGCTCGATCTCGGTATGTGTGCCGCGGACGCCTTGGGCGTGGAAGAACTCCACGGCGTCGCCGGGCTGCATCTGCTCAAGCTCCTCCTCCCGGCAGCCTAGCAGGAATCCGCCGCCCCGGGCCTCCAGCACGCGCGGACAGAGCCGGGTGGTGAGCAGAATCTTGGACCGGAGGTGCGGCTGCAAGGCGACGTTGTAGAGGAACTGCTCGGCCAGCGGCGAGATGCAGTCGCGGTCGGCCTTGCCGAGTTCGTCGCCTCGATACGCCGCGTCCAACCCGCCGAAGGCGCGGAGCACGCGCTCGAAACCGTCCAGCACCAGCAGCGTATCGGGCGGCTGGAGCAATTGCAGGAGTGTCCCGACGTCATCGGTCGATGGCTTGTCCGCCTGAATCTTCCCGCCGCCGAGGTAATGCAGCGTTTTGGTCAGGAAGTTGTCGAAGCTGGCATCGCCTTCGTAGAAGCTCCACCAGACGACCCGCGGCCAGACGGCGGGGGCCACGTCGTGGGTGAGCCAGTGCCAGACGAGCGCGCTTTTGCCAAAACCACCCAGCGCCCGCAGGCTAAGCAGCGGATGCGCGGCGTCGGCGTCCAGCCAGCCGGTGAGCATCGCCCGCTCGGCGGCTCGCCCGGTAAAGTTGGGCGGCATGGGATAGGGATGGGCCAGCAGCCAATCATCCCGTTCCGGCTCTTTCGGCGGCTCCAACTCCGGCGGCTTACCCAACGCGGTGAGGAGCTGACGCCAGGCGAGATCGAGGTCCGCGCCGTCGGTGAAGTCAACATGGGTGAGCGCGCCAATGCGGAGCGGCTTTTCGCACTTGGCCTTTAGTAATGGAATGATGCGGAGGTCGCGGTTGGCCGGGCTGAGAGTCTGAGCCATGACGCCTTCAAATTCACACCATTCGCTTTCGATGTAGTTCGGCGTGAGAATCAGCAGCGTTTTGCGGCACTCCACCACGCCGCGCTCACACTCCTTGATGCTCGGCGCGCCGCGTGTGAAGTCGCGGAAATCAATGAAGGCTTTCAGTCCGGCCTGCTCGATGCGCTTGAGCAATTCGCCGCGCACCCATGCCTCGTCGTGGCTGCTGTAGGAGATGAAGACGTCGAATTTGTATTCGGTCGGCATGACCGTCAACTCTTCCTCTGGCGAACTACCCTATGAAGTGATTTCCACCCCTCTCAGCATAGGCGGGCGCACACCCTGCTGCAAGCGGGTAGTGGGTAGTGGGTAGCGGGTAGTGGGTAGTGGGTAGTGGAGAGTGGTTGGAGTTTCCTGCCCCTACTGGTTTGGTGCGCGTTTCGTCAATTTCCGCCGTTTTTCCATTTTTTGCGGTAATTGCGGCCGCTATCCACTATTTCCTCTGTGGGCGTGTGTTTCGAGGCGGCCCGCTGGGGCTAAGTATACTGGGAGATATCGGAGCAACTCTTCTCGATAGGCGGTTTCATGTCGGCGCAGCCACCATCCGACGAACACGATTTCGGCCGGTTGTTCGTGCAGCATCAGTCGCGGATATACGGCTTCATCCGCTCGCTGGTCGTGCATCGCGCCGATGCCGAAGACCTGCTGCAAGAGACGGCGTCGGTGCTGTGGCGCAAGTTCGACGAATTTCTGCCCGGCTCGAACTTTTCGGCCTGGGCTTTGCAGGTTGCCCGCTTCCAGGTGATGTACTTCCGGCAGCGGCAGAAACGGGACGTGCTCCAGTTCAGCGATAAGTTTGTCGACGCGGTTGGCGCCGACACCATAGCGGAATCCGATCGGCTGGGCGACCTCCAGGAACTGCTCGATCTCTGCATGGACAAACTTCCGCCGGCCGACCACGAGTTGTTCGACTTGCGATACCATTCGGACCTGTCGGCGAAGAACATAGCCGAGCAATTGGGACGCCCGCTTTCGACGGTCTACAACGCCATCAATCGTATTCGACGGACGCTGGCGGAGTGCGTCGAGCAGGCGATGAACAGGGCGGATCGAGAACGAACGTAACAGGAAAAACGAGAGCGAGTGGCGGAGTGTCGCAAATGACGGTTGCATCCGACTATCACAGTGAACTCTACGAGTTGGCCGGTGCCCAATGCGAGGGCACGATGACGGCCGATCAGACCACCCGGCTCGAAGAGTTGGTGCTCGGCGACGACCGATTGCGGCGAATGTACATCCTCTACATGCATGTCCATGCCTGTGCGGAGGAGCGAGGGGTGGGGGACCAGCGACGAGGGATGGCCGGTTTACCGGCCATTGATGGAGAAGCGGGGTTCGGGGTTCGGGATTCGGGATTCGGGATTCAGGGTTCGGGATCTCTCTCTGCTGGTGCGGTGGTTGAGTTGCCGTCAGGCCAATGGCCCCGAACCCCGGACCCCGAACCCCCATCCCCCACTCTATCCACTACCCACTATCCACTACCCACTTCTGACTTTGTCGGCAGTTGGGCATTCTCCTATATGGTTGCCACGGTGATCATGGGCGTGGCGATACTGGGGTTTTGGGCATACAAAATCACCCATCACCAACATATCGCCGAGGCGCCGTCGCAGTCGGTTCCGTCGGACGCCAGACAGGAGATGGTGTTCGTCGGCCGGATCACCGGCATGGTCGATGTGAAATGGTCGGACGATCCCCGCTATCTGCCGCCGCCGGGATATGCCCACGTTCCCTTGGGCCGCAAATACATCCTCGATTCCGGGCTGTTGGAAATCACCTACGACTCCGGGGCGAAGGTCATTCTCGAAGGCCCCTGCACCTACGAGGTCGAATCCACCGCCGGCGGCTACCTCGCGCTAGGAAAGCTAACCGCGAGGGTAGAAAAGGAGAGGTCAGAGGTCAGAGGTCAGAGGTCAGATCACTATCCACTACCCACTATCCACTATCCACTATTCTCTGTCCGCACTCCCACCGCCGTCGTGACCGACCTGGGCACCGAGTTCGGCGTGGAAGTGAGCGATGAGGGAGCTACCGAGTCGCGAGTCTTCCGTGGCTCGGTGAAGGTGCAGGTGGTGGGTGGCACTGGCTTAGCCAGTGCCACTCCGCAGGACGTGGTGTTGCGCGAGAATGAATCGGCGCGGGTGGAAAGGGGTGTGAACGGCGATCCGCAATTGGTGTTGTCCGGCGAGGCCGGCGATCCGCCTAAGTTCGTCCGCCGGATATACGAGCCGCCCAAGCTGCTCGACCTGTTGGACATCGTCGCCGGCGGCCGTGGCACGGGCAACCGCCGCGAGCGAGGCATAAACCCGACCAATGGCACGGAAGACCCGTCATTCGTTGCGCGGGATCGCGGCGGCGATTGCCAATACCGGCCGGTCGACTGGCACAAGTTCATCGACGGCGTGTTCATGCCCGACGGCCGTGCCGGCCCGGTGCGGCTCGATTCCGCCGGGCATGCCTTCGACGGGTTTCCGCACACTTCCGCCGCCACGTGGGGCTCCATCTGGGCACGGGCGGAAGAGGTCAAACCGGACCAGCGCGCAAAAATCGGACACTTTTGGGTATACGCCATGGGACGCGGCGAGCAATTCATGCCTGACGGCCGCGGCCTGCTGGGCCTGCACGCCAACGTGGGCATTACCTTCAGCCTCGAGGCCATCCGCCGCGCCTACCCGAACGTCGTGCCGAGTAGGTTTCGCGCGGTGGCCGGTGTTGGCGACGCCAAGCCATTCCATCCGACGGTGGATGCAATGGCCGACGTTTGGATATTCGTCGATGGGCGGCTGGTGCTTGAGCGGATCGGACTACGTCCCCAAGACGGCACCGTTGAAGTACGCGTCGATCTCGGCCCCGACGACCGGTTTCTGACGCTCGTCTCGACCGACGGCGGCAATACCCCTTGGGCCGACTGGGTCGTCTTCGGCGATCCCGTGCTGCAAATGGCGTCAACCGAACCAGAGAACCGAAAGGAGGGCCGGCATATCGAGCAATGAGCGTCGGGGGCAACGTAGGACGGATTTCCTAATCCGTCCTGCAAGGTCGATACATTCGGGCGGGTGGTCCGTCCGGAAGCAAAGTTTGTGCGTGCAAAACCTTTTTTGGAGAGAGTTACAATGTCTAAAATGTATTACAGCCTTGTTATGTGCGCCGTGGCGATTTCGACGATCCTGCTGGGTTCGGTTGCGCAAGCCGATACCATCGGGTTCTGGCAGTTCAACGAGAAGGCGCCGGGGCAGCAGACCACCGGCGTGGCGGGCGAGATTATCGACCCCAGCGGGAACGGGCATCACGGACAGGCGATAGGCACTCCCTTGCCCAGCTACGCCGCCGGATACCTCGATCTACATTCGGCCATCACCTTGACGAGAGGTGGAACATCCAGGAATACTGTTTATGCGGGCGACGATGACATCAAGGTTCCCCACCACACGGACTTCAACTTGATGCTCGCCGACGGCCAGGATTACACGATCGAGGCGTACATCAACACTACCCTGCTCGCCGACAACGGCGGTGGAATCTTCACGCACAGGGGCGAAACCGGTATGGGTTATGGCTTTCGCCTTGATTACGGTACCGGCAAGTTGGCCCTCTACATCGAAGGCTCTGGAACGAACTTTCTTTATCCCGATGCAACGGGCAACACAAACGTTGCGGACGGCGAGTGGCACCACGTTGCGGTAGTGATCGACGCGGACGCTAATCCCACCCTCGCCTCGGCGACGTTCTACGTCGATGGCGAGTCTGATGGAATGACTTATTTCAACGACACTGTGTATCTAGGTGCTGCATGGGTCAATGAAAACATCATCAACGAAATCGACGTGCGAATCGGCGCTTTCGGAGATCAATGCAAACGTCAGTTCGTGGGCGACATCGACATGGTGCGGTTTAGCACCAGAGCGCTGACGCCGGATCAGTTCGCCATCATTCCGGAGCCGGGGACGCTGGCGTTGTTGTTCACCGGCCTGATCGGCTTGCTCTGCTATGCCTGGCGGAAGCAGAAGTAAATGTAATTCGCACACTCCGTGTGCGGGACCGTTGGGGTGGCAGTTTAACTGCCATCCCAACATGTCGTTTTCTGGTTCCGCGTCGGTGAGTAGGGCAAACGCCGACACGGAAAGGTTGTGGATTTTTGTAGGGTGCGTGAAACGCACCACAATCGGTAGTGCATGGTGCGTTTCACGCACCCTACAGGCTACGGATTGCGAAGCGTGGGAACCAGTGGAAAGTCGAACAACATATAAAACCTCGGATAATTGGCAACAACATGAAATCTCGGATAAATAGCAACTGGATTCGGCGTGGTTTGGCGGTACTGGCGGTGGGCGCTTCGCTTTGGGCCGTCGCCGGCGGCCGTCCCGCGCATGGCGAGGAAGTGAAGAGCGCGCCGGACGTGGTAATCTACGACGGCACGTACCCCGGCTGGCCTTGGATCGACCGTGCGCCCGGCGGCAAGCTGCTGTGCGTGTGGCGCGAAGGGACGAGGCATGCGTACTCGTCGGTCGGAAAGGTGATGCTCAGCACGAGCGACGACGAAGGGAAAACATGGTCCGCCGCCCGCACCATCGTCGACGCGCCGCAGATCGACGATCGGAACACGGCCATCCTCGCGCTCTCCGACACCGAATGGCTGGTATCCTACAACACCTACACGAGCAGCGGCGCCGGGGCGGCGATGACGGCGCGCACGACCGACGGCGGAGCCACTTGGGCTGAGTCGCAACCCGTTAATGGCTCTTCTTCTACTTCCACTTGGACTTGGGCGGCCCCCGTGAAGCTGTCTTCCGGCGCATTGATCTTGCCGTACTACACCGGCGTTCAGGGCGGGCCGTATCAGTCGTTGGCCGCCCTGTCGGACGACAACGGCGAGTCGTGGACGAGCCACACGGTCCCCAACGCACCGGGATTTGCCGGCAACGAATGGAGCGTCGTCGAAATGCCCGACAATAGTCTGGCCGGCATTACTCGCACCGATGCGCCAGGCTGGGACTGGTCGCTCTATTTGACGAAGAGCGCCGACAAGGGAAAGAGTTGGTCAGTTCCCGTCAAGACCAACCTGCGCGACACCCGGTCGAGGTCGCCATCGCAGATTTTTCTGCACGACGGGAAGCCCTGGGTCGTGTACGACGACGCGCGGATGGTCTCCGTCGCCCTGGCGACCACGGACGATCCGGAGTTGGTTACGTGGAACGTTGACGACCGGCTGACGGCCTACCAGTATCTGCCCGACGGCTCGCCGATCGACGACGGAGGTTATCCGGTTTCCGTCTCGCTGGGGGGCGATCGGCGATTGATCGTCGATTACTTCATCGACGGAGACACTCGCCGGATCGTCGGATACTACGTCACCATGCACGTGCCGGAGCCATCAACGGCCGCGTTGTTGGTCGCCGGTCTGATCGGATTGTTGGTCTATACTTGGCGGAGGCGGAAGTAATAACCTTCGTTGGGGCGGCAGTTCAACTGCCGCCCCAACAACTACTCCCCTCTCCCTTTGGGAGAGGGGTAGGGGGTGAGGGCACCGAGCGCCGCCCTCATCCTAGCCCGCGGAGCGTGGGAATGAGGGGGAGGTCGAGCAACACGTGAAACCCCAGACAAATAGCAACTGGATTCGGCGCGGTTTGGCGGTGTTGGCGGCGTGCGCCTCGCTTTGGGCCGTCGCCGGCAACCGTCCCACGCATGGCGAAACGGCTGCACAGGCCAAGACCATAGGGTATTGGCTGTTCAACGAAAAGTCGCCGGGAGGGCAGACCACCGGTCTGGCGGGCGAGATCATCGACAGCAGCGGGAACGGGCATCATGGGCGGGCAGTGGGGAGTCCCTTACCCAGCTACGTCGCCGGGGTACTCAATTCGCCTTCGGCCATTGCCTTGACGAAAACAGATCCTTTCGATGCGAGCAGCGAGGACCGCATCTTGGTTCCCCACAACGCGGCCTTCAACTTGATGCTCGCCGACCTTCAGGATTACACGATCGAGGCGTTCATCAAGACGGCATCAGGCACAGGTAGTTGTGGAATCTTCACGCACAGAGCCACGACGGGTGTGGGCTATTGCTTCCGCCTCGACAACACCGGCAAGTTAAGTTTCTACATCGAAGGCACGGGAAACAACTTCACCGATCCCGACGCGATCGGCAAGACGGCCGTTACGGACGGCCGGTGGCACCACGTCGCGGTGGTGATCCAACCAAACGCGAATCCCGCCCTCGCCTCGGTGACGTTCTATGTCGATTACGCCTTTGACGGTTCCGTGTATTTGACCGACGTAGTGCATGACAGATACAAATACCTTGGAAACACCTGGGTCAACGAGAACATCGTCAACGCCGCCGACGTGTGGATTGGCGATTTCGTAGGGCGTGCCACGGACCAGTTCGAGGGCGGCATTGATATGGTGCGGTTCAGCACCGGCGCGCTGACGCCGGACCGGTTCGCCGGCGCTCCAAAGCCGGCGGTGCTTGCGTCGTTGGCCGCCGGCCCGATCGGCTCGAAGCCCGCCCATCATCTCGCTTTTCAGCTTTTTTATTCACCAGGAAGATATCATGATCTCAAATCCACCATCCACCATCCACCATCCAAAATCTCCACGTGGTTTTACCCTCGTGGAGCTTTTGGTCGTGATCACGATCATCGGCATCTTGATCGCGTTGTTGTTGCCGGCGGTGCAGGCGGCCCGCGAGGCGGCCCGGCAGGTGCAGTGCAAAAATAACCTCAAACAACTCGCGCTGGGGTGCCTCAACCACGAGCAGGCGTTGGGGTTCTTTCCGACCGGCGGCTGGGGGCCGGGTTGGGCGGGAGACCCCGATCGCGGTTTCGATAAGAAACAACCGGGCGGATGGATATACAACGTCCTACCCTACGCGGAGCAAGACGCGCTGCGGTCGATCGGCGCGGGCCAGCCCGACGCGCAGAAACGACAATCGCTGGTGGCCGTGATCGGTACGCCGCTAACGATGTGCAATTGCCCCAGTCGCCGCGGCAGTCAAGCGTACCCGTACACTGTCGCCACCTCCGGCATTACGCTGTGGAACGTAAACGTGCCCACGGCGGTGGCCCGCGCCGACTACGCCGGCAACGCCGGCAACACCATCCACGGCGCTGACGGCCTGTACTACGCGAACCCGCGCAGTCTGCACGAGGCCGATACCACCTACGTTTGGCCAACGGAGGCCGGCACCAACGGCATCTTCCGCGTGAGAAGCGAAAGGTTGATGTCGGATATCGAGGACGGAACGAGCAATACTTACCTCCTCGGCGAGAAGTACCTGATGCCCGAAAACTACTTCAACGGCGTGGATAGCGCCGACAATCAGACGATGTACCAGGGCTGGGATCCCGACACCGTGCGATTCGCGTCCCCGCTCTATCCGCCCGCCCAAGACACGCCGGGGCGCGGTGACTATTACAACTTTGGCAGCGCCCACGCCAACGGCTTTCACATGGCCTTCTGCGACGGCTCGGTGCAGATGATCAACTACTCGATCGACCTCGAAACCCACAGTTATCTGGGCAACCGCAAGGACGGCATGACGATCGACGGAAAGAAGTTCTGAAGGACCGCCCCCTTCTTACCTTCTTATCGCACCGCAACAAAATACGCCACCAGCACCACGACCATTACGTACATCAGCCATTTCACGTCGCGGCCTTGGCCTGAGAGCAGCTTCACCAGCGGATAGGCGATGAACCCCAACGCCAATCCGTCGGCAATCGAGAAGGTCAGCGGGATGCCGGCGATAATCAGCAGCGTGGGCAGGCTCTCGGCGTAGTTGTTCCAGTCGATCTTCGAGATGTTCCGCATCATCATCGTGCCCACGACAATCAGCGCCGGGGCGGTGATCGGGCGATAGCTGCCGACCATGTCGATGATCGGGCTGAAAAACAGCGCTAAAATGAACAGCGCCGCGGCGCAGAGGGCGGTCAACCCGGTGCGGCCCCCTTGCTCGACCCCCGAGGCGCTTTCGATGAAGCTGGTGACGGTGCTGGTACCCAGCGCCGCGCCGGCCACGGTGCCCACGGCGTCGGACATCAGGGCCTGCTTGGCCCGGGGTAGGCGGTTGTCGCGGATCAAATCAGCCTGCTCGGCCACTCCGATCAGCGTACCGAGGCTGTCGAAAAGGTCCATAAACAGGAAAATCAAAATGAACGGGACCATCGCCAAGGACAGCGGCCGGATCAGGTCCATCATGAAAAATGTCGGCGCGATCGAAGGCGGAGTGGAAACGACGCCGGTGGCGACCATGAAGTCTTTCGTCAGCATCGACTCTTTCACCAACGTCGAATTCATTACGCCTTCGCCCAGCAGCGGCAATCCATACTTCAGGGCGACCGAGAACAACGTGGCCGCAATGATGCCGAGAATGATCGACCCGCGGACGCGCCGGGCGTGAAGCGCGGCGGTGACCAGCAGGCCGAAGAAAAAGACGATCAGGTCGGGTGAATTGAATTGGGCGTTCAGCGTCCAGCCGCCGGTCTTAGTGTTCCTCAGCAGCAGGCCGGCGCTGTCCATTCCGATCAGCACGATGAACAGCCCGATGCCGATGGCGATGCCGTTTCGCATGCTTGGGCTGATGGCCTCCATCAGTTTTTCTCGCACCCCCAGGATCGAGAGCAGCAGGAACAGCACACCCGAGTAGAAGATCACGCCCAGACCGACTTGCCAGGGGGTGGTCTCCCCGACTTCGAGCAGACCGGCGTCGATTTGTGCGGCGATCATCACGGCGGCCGCCGGCAACAGGCTGACGACGAAGAAGAAGTTCTCGCCCATACCCGGCGCCTGGGCGATCGGGTATCGGCCGTAGAGGCCCATGATCGCCGTGGCCAGCGCGGCGGCGATGCAAGTGGCCACCATCACGGCGCCGGAGTCCATGCCCGTCGGGCCGTTGGGTGACAACTTGCCGGTCAGCACCATCGGCTGGAGGACGATGATGTAGGCCATCGTCAGGAAGGTAGTCAGCCCGGCCAGCAGTTCGGTCCGCACGTTGGTGTTGTTTTCCGAGAGCTTGAAGATGCGATCGAGCATGGGCAATATCCTCCCGCGGTGAGCAGGGTAGGGTGCGTCCTCGACGCACCGCGAAAAATAATATCGGTGCTGAACGGCATGTTAGTATGCAATTCCACGTCAAATCAAGCAAGCGGTCCGGCGAGTGTGCGATTTCGCCTTGTCCGTGATTATCGACAAGCTAAAATACAGGAGATGGATGATTCAAGGTACAACGAGATGAACGGCGAGCCGGAGATCATCCAGGCCGAGATTGTCGATATGGAGCCGGTCGGGCCGGGGCAATGGCGCGAGGTTCGCCCGGTGCGGCCGCAACGCCGCTGGCGGTTGCCCGCGATGTTGTTCGTGGCCACCTGCCTGAGCACGCTGATGGCGGGCACGCTGATGGCGGGCATTCAGATCGGCGATGACGGCAGCGGTTTATTCGCCGCCTTCGCGGCCGGACTGAGATACGCCGTCCCGGTGATGACCATTCTGCTGTGCCACGAGATGGGCCACTTCCTTCAGGCCTGGCGCTATGGGGTCTACGCCAGCCTGCCGTACTTCATTCCCATGCCCATCTCGCCGATCGGAACCTTCGGCGCGGTGATCGCAATGGAGCCGCGCGTGGGTGGACGTCGGGCGTTGTTCGACATCGGCATCAGCGGACCACTGGCAGGACTTGTCCCCACGTTCATCTTTCTCGTCGTAGGACTACAGAACTCGACGTACGGCGTTCCGTCGCGAGACAGTTTCCTTTTCGGCTACCCGCCGTTGGTGCATTATTTGGCGACCTCGATCCACGGTCCCATGCCCTTCGGCCAGGAGATCGATTTGTCTCCGATGGCGTTTGCCGGTTGGGTCGGACTTTTGGTCACGTCGCTGAACCTGATCCCCATCGGCCAGCTTGACGGCGGACACATTCTCTACGCTTTGTTGCGTCGCAAGGCGCGGAAAGTAGCCGTTGGGCTTTTGATGGCCGCCGTCTTCGTGGTCGTCTGGAATTGGGAATCCCTGAGTCACTGGTCGCTGATGTTGTTCCTGTTGTTTCTGATCGGCCCGATCCATCCGCCCACGGCCAACGACGACGAGCCGTTGGGTACCGGGCGGATCATTCTCGGCTGGCTGACCTTGGCGTTCATTCTGGTCGGCTTTACGCCCGTGCCGCTGCGCTAGCCCGTTGGAAAAGTTGCAGGAGGCGACTCCCTTAGAACGCCTTGCCGTCGATCGTCATGCCGTCGTGGCGGTTGCTCAGGTAGCTGTGGACTTCGGGGTTGATCGAGTAGTTGATCATCTGCACCGAGCCGTCGCAGAAAGCCATGTGGAAGCCGTTGGAGTGGGCACTGCCAAACAATCCCCAGGTTTGGAGGCCCGGCGTGTCGGGCAGCGGGGCCAGTACGAGGTTGTTGAGAGGGTCGTAGTTGCAAAAGCGGATGTTGTCGGGACTCCAACCCTCGTATATCCCGTGGTCGTCGTGTGGGTCCAGCCCATCTTCATAATAGTCGGGACAGAGATATTTTTCGCCCATCAAGTAGGTGTGGCTGGTGCCGTCGGATATGGACGCCATTGTCACCTCGCTGCGGGGAAACGTCACTCCGTTGGCGTCTTGACAGGGATATGGGAATGAATCGGCTGTGGCGATGGTTAGCGGTTGGTCGAAGGATGACACGATTATTAAGACATTGGTGCCTCCATTGGCCGCGTAATCGATGGCCGCCGACCTCGAGGTAACGGTTGAATTGTAGTACAGGCGGTCCTTTGGCCGCGGATAGATGATCGCCTTGCGCCGCGTTGGGCAAATGAACGTTGTCAGAGGCACCTCGTCGCGGTTGATCGCGCCGTCGCGTTGTATCGTCGTGATCGCGTCGCGATTGCCATCGCGACCGAGGTCATATACGGCCTGCTGCTCGATGTACGGCAAATTGCTGTATATCCATCCGCCCGGCTGGTCCTCGCCCATGCCGCGGTCCGGGTCGCCGGTCCACCAGTATCCCCAGCCGCCGGTGGGGAGGAACCCAAGCACTTGCTCGTGGTTGAGGCATCCTAGCGAGAGCTGTTTGAGGTTGTTTTTGCACTGCACTTGGCGTGCCGCCTCACGGGCCGCCTGCACCGCCGGCAGCAACAGCGCGATCAGGATGCCAATGATTGTGATAACGACCAAAAGCTCCACTAAAGTGAACGCGCGAGGGACAATGGGCGAAGGCCGAGGAGTGAGGGCGGCGTTTAGCCGACGAACCTCTCCGCCGCGGCAATTGGGACTTAAAAACGGATCAGTCATGAGACGTCCCTTTCGACTGAGTTTGCCGGGTATGAATTCGCAAACCGTCGGATGGCTAAGACTAAAACGAACAAGCCCGCAGCCACACAACAAAGCACGAAACCGGATGGCTCGGGAACCACGCGCAACGTCGCCGTCACGGGGTAGTGGTCCGACGGATAATAACCGTCGAATGTCGTACGCACGATGTCGGCATCGATCGCCTGAAAATCCGCGGACGAATGAAAGATATGATCGATCCGTTCGCCGCTCGTTCCGCCGAGCCAGCCGTGGTAGGTCTTTCCTTGCAGTTCGCCGGTTTGGTCGTAGCTGTCGGTCAGTTCGACTTCGCCGGGGCTGCCATCGAGAAGCGCGAGGTAGCCGGCGTCGGTATGAGTCTCGTTGAGATCGCCCATTGCGATCACGGGCAATCCGCCGGAAAGCTCGCCGATCTTTTCACGCATCAGTATTCCAGACTTGTATCGGGCATCGGCGTCATCGGGATGGTAGCACCAGTGGGTATCCATCACGAAGTAGACGTCGTCCGTCTGTTGGTCCCGCAGCTTCATCCACGTGACCATCCGTGGAGCAAGGTCAATGGTGGAAAAAGTGGTTCCCGGCGTGTTCGGTGTGTCACTGAGCCAGAACTCGCCTTGGCCGGTTGCGGAGAATCGGTCGGCACGGTAGAAGATCCCGTTCCGTGAGCCGCTTCCTGCTGCTTCACCGGTGCCCCTGTCGACGCCGTAGTAACCGTAGCCCGCCAATTTGCTGTTGAGGTAACTGAGTTGGACGTAAAACATCTCCTGTATGCCGAGTATGTCGGGAGCGAAGGCGTCAATGACGTCGACCACGCGGTCGCGACGATCATTGTCGTTGTTGTACCAGTAGTCCCAGGATGTCTCTGGGTTAGACACACTGCCGGCATGCAAGATATTGAAAGTCATCACCTTGACGTTGTCGGCCGCCAAGACGGGGACGGTCGCGTAAGTGCCCAGGATGCACAGCGGAAAGACAATAACTCGGAAAAAGCTTATCGGCAATCGGGACATGATGTCGGCTCCTTGGTATCGTGGGCTTTCAGATGCGTTAATCAACTAACTAATAGGCAATCCCGCGTGTAGGGACGACTGTTTCGCAGTCGCCCCTACTAAATGTTGGGGTGGCAGTTAAACTGCCACCCCAACCCGGGTGACGGTGCCTAACATCCTACCAGTCAGTCAGGTGCCCTCACCCCCGGCCCCTCTCCCAAAGGGAGAAGAGAGTAGTATCTATCCACTCGTCCACTCTTTCCGTGGGAGAGGAGAGTTACTGTTGGGGCGGCAGTTCAACTGCCGCCCCAACGAAAGTTTTACTTCCGCTTTCTCCATGCGTAGCAGAGCAGGCCGATCAGACCGGTGACCAACAGGGCCAGCGTACCCGGCTCGGGGATGATCTGGACGCCGTTGAAGCCGTCGAGGATCAGGGCCGTATGGCCGTTGACCACCGCGCCCTCCGCGCCCAACAGCCCGGTCGTGTACACCCAAGTCGTGCCATCGCTGGTGGTTCCCGACCCGTCGGGACCCATCGCGAAGATGTCGTACAGCTTTTGCGCATCCAGCGCGCCGTAGTTGAGCACGGTGTCGTTGCCCAGGCTGTACAGGGCCTTCGCCTCGGTGGCGGTGAGCTGGTCGCCCCACACCGAGTGGTCGTCCAGCTTGCCGACGAGGAAACCATTAGCAGGACTAGGAGCATTAAGGAGGTGACCGGCAAGCCTCGTGTCCCACCCAGTACCGAACGTGTCGCCGCTGGACGGGATGTTGCTTGTAAAAGTAGTGGCCACCGAATCGCCGTCGAGGTAGAACTTCACGTCGTTCGTTCCACCCGATAAGGCAGTATCCCATGTGACCGTGAGCAGGTGCCAGTTGTTATCCAACCAAGCAGCGGATGGGGTGGTAAAAGCCGCAGCCGTATACTTTGAGGAGGTATTAGCGGTACGAAGGAAAAACCGCACATTTCCCGGAGCATTAGTTCCAGTGTTATCCGCGTTTGCGGCGATAAAAAAACAGGGGTCAGAGGTGGCGGTTTTTTTGCGGGTGTACTCCACTAAACCGAGGGTAGTACTCTCGGTGGCGATCCAGAAGCTCGCGGTCCCGGTGTAGGCGCTGCTGGCAGTCGGATAGCCGCTGGCGGTCGTGTTGACGTAATCGTAGCCGTCGAAATCGAGGGCGTGCGAGCCGATCTTGCCGGCGACCCAGTCTGCGCCGCTTATCGCGCCGGCTGGCGCGGTTACGACCGAGTTGTTGGCGGTGGCGCCGCTGCCCTCGTTAAAAGAGTAATTGCTTAGCAGCGCCGCTTGGGCAACACCCGCCGAGCCCACCAGCACGGCCAACAACGCGGCGAAAACGAAAGCTGAATTCATACGAGACAACATGGTTTCATCCCTTTACGTAAACTGTGACAAACTGATGAAAAACTCGTTAAGACACGCCTCTTCGTTCCTGGTTCCCACGCTCTCAAGTGGGAACCCACGTTCTCCGACGCTCTGCGTCGGCAAGCGAGACAACCGCCGACACGGAGCGCCGCGGCTTGTCCGTTCCCACGCGGAGCGTGGGAACGAGATACGATCTATACGTCCGCTACGGACCATTCATGGCAGCATCCTCCTTTCCACTTTCTTCTTTTTTCGCCGTTAGCGAAAACCAGCGATGCTCACGTATCCGTTCCTCGCTCAATTCGCGCGGATAAACGGCGACGTGGGCCAACCGGCCCTTCCAGAATCGACTCTTGCGGGCATTGACGCCGATGCTCAGCCAAGCGGGGCCGACTTTTGCCGATCCCCCGACATCGACCGACGATCTCGGCCGGCCGTCCTGGAATAAGTGTGCGATGTTGTTCCGGTCGAAGACGACCGCGACGTGTATCCACCTGGAAGTCGGCGTTACAACGGTGTTGAACGCCGCGTCCTCGACCGCGTAAGCCGTGAACGCAAGACAAGGGAATCCGTTGGCGAATGTATCATGCGGCTCGACCACGTATCCAAGACCCCATCCGGTTCGCATGGTGGAGTCGGGAACCGCGTTGTCGACGGAGATGACCCGTGTCGGAACCGTCGAATGTTCCGCGAGAATCCATGCCTCGACGGTGAAGCCGTTGACCAACGAGAACTGGTCATGGCGTCCGACGTCGATGTGGCCCTGGCCGTCGAACTCCACGGATCGCGACTCGGACGAAAGCGGCCCCGGCCGTCCGGACCGGACCATGCCGACCGCCCGGCCGTGAAAACCGTTGCCCGAGCGGTCCATGAACCGCCGTTCCTTGGCCGGCTCGTTCAATGGCCAATAGGCCAGCGGCTTGTCGGCCAGAACGTTGCGGACGTAAGCGGCCTCAATTTTACGCCCGGCTTCGATCCGCAAGTTGCGAACGAAGCCCTTGGCCGCGAAATCCATCGTGGTGATCTTGCCGCTTTTCGGCTCGATCCGCACGGCCTGCCCGGCCTTGACGTGGACCGAATCATCGTCGCCCTTCCCGGCGATTAAAGATCGGGTAATCACTTCGCCCTCCAACACGTGGACCTCGCCCGTACCGTCTGCGGCAACCTCGACGCCGAACTCGGTGCCCAGGTCGGTGACGACGGCGGTGGGAGTGCGGACGGAGAAGAGGGGAGAGGGGAGAGGGGAGAGGGGAGAGTGATCTGACCTCTGACTTCTGACCTCTGACCTCTTCTTCTCTACCTTCGCCGTCAGCTTGCCCAGCGCGAGGTAGCCGCCGGCGGTGGATTCGACCTCGTAGGTGCATGGGCCTTGAAGAATGACCTTCGCGCCGGAGTCATAGGTGATTTGCATCAGCCCGGAATCGAGTTTGTATTTGCGGCCGAGGGGAACGTAAGCGTATCCCAGTGGCGGCAGGAAGTCCTCGTCGTCGGACCATTTCACATCGACCATGCCGGTGATGCGGCCGACGAACACCATCTCCGGCACGGCGTCCGACGGAACCGACTGCGACGGCGCCTCGGCGATATGTTGGTGATGGGTGATTTTGTACGCCCAAAACCCCAGCAGCATCACGCCTGTGATCACCGTTGCGACCATGTAGGAGAACGCCCAACTGCCGACGGAAAAGTGGCTAGTGGGTAGTGGGCAGTGGGTAGTGGATAGAGTGGGGAAGGGTGGTTCGGGGCTCGGGGTTTGGGGCCATTGGCCTGACGGCGACTCAACCACCGCACCAGCAGAGAGAGATTCCGAACCCTGAATTCCGAATCCCGAATCCCGAACCCCGAACCCCGCTTCTCCATCAATGGCCGGTGAACCGGCCATCCCTCGCTCCTCGGACGCGATTTTGGCCAGGACGGCTTCGTTTGTCGCCTGAGCGCGACACAGATACCGCAGTTCGGCGTGCATCCGGCAGTATTCGAGATAAGCCCGTTGCAGTTTGGCATCGCCCCGCAGGAGGTCCTGCAACTGCTGCATCTGCCGGTCGGAAATCGTTCCGAGGCAGGCGGCCTCGATCAACGGCCAAACGCGCTCGAAGGATGGTTCCGGTAAATTCATCGGTCCTTCGCCTCCACCGACCGCCGAATGCAGTCGAACAACACGCGTCGGATACGGCTCAGCGAATTGCATACGCTCTGCGGAGAGCGGCCGAGCCGGACGGCGGTTTGAGTGATGTTGGCGGTTGCCGCGTAACAAAGCTCGATCAGCCGCCGATCCTTTTCCGGCAACAGATCCTTGCATCGCCGCAGCGATTCGGCGTACGACTCCTGCACCGAATCGGAGGCGAGATCGATCGACGATTGCGTTTTGGTCAGTTCGTCCAAAAGGGACTCGTTGAAGTGCAGGCGGCGCCGGCTCTTACCCCGAAAGAAGTGCTGCACCTCGAATCGGGCGGTAGCCCTGGCCCAAGCGGCGAAGTTCGTGCCCGGCCGATACTCTTCGAACTTCCGCCACAACGCCAGCGCCGTGTCTTGGTAGATGTCCTCGGCGTCGGCCGTGTTCGTCACCAGCGCGTAGATGTAGCCGAACAGCCGCGGTTCGTGCAGCGTTAGCAACTGTGCGAATTCATCCGCTCGGCCACCGCCAAGATTGGCCATACCTATGATCCTTGCGCTGCTTCAGACGATGGTATCAAGGAGTCCGATCAAGAAGGGGATTCTTCCTTCCATACTACTTACACTACACCCGCTCGTCGGAAACTTTCACGTTGAATATCATCCGCGGCGGGGCAGAATGTGGCGTAACCGCTTGCCGGGACGACAGTTACGTCGCGCGGAATTCGGGCCGGCCGGGGACTGGTCCATTTTTCGGCGAAAAAACGCATTTCGCGCGGCGCAAGGGGGACAGTCCCCTTACCGCCCGTCGGAAAAGGGCACCACTGCCGGCTTGCCCAGCAGTGCATGGGAGAAACTTCCGGAAAACTCACTGCTGGACAAGCCAGCAGCGGCGCCCAAGCTCCCGGAAACCGACTTTTTCAATGGGCAGCTACATCTTCTCGACCACGTTGATCCCCAGCAACTCCAGCCCCTTTTGGATCGTCCGCGCGGTCAAGTCGCAAAGCAGCAGGCGGCTTTGACGAAGTGCGTCCGTCTCGGCGCGGAGAACGTGGCACTGCTCGAAAAACGTAGAGTAGCGGTTGGCCAGATCAAACAGATACGCCGTCAGTTGGTTGGGGCGATAGTCGGCCACCGTCAGATCGAGGGCCTCGGAGAAACGGAGCAGTTCGAGGGCCAACGCGCGTTCGGCCGGCGAGTCGAGCAGGATCGGCGTGCCGGAGTTGCACAACGCATCCACGTCCACGTTTCCCTTGGCAAAGATGCTCCGCACCCGCGCGTATGCGTATTGCATATAGGTCGCCGTGTTGCCGGTCATCGCCAGCATCTTGTCGTAGCTGAAGACGTAATCGCTGGTGCGGTTTTGCGCCAGGTCGGCGTATTTCAGGGCGGCGATGCCGACCGTTTCGGCGATTTGACGGCGTTGCTGGTCGGAGAGTTCCGGGCCGTCGGGTTTCGAGTCGTCGCCCGCCGATACGATCTCCAAAGCGCGGCGGACGGCCTCGTCCAAAAGCCCTTCCAGACCGACGGTGTCGCCCGAGCGGGTCTTGAACGGCCGGCCGTCGCCTCCCAACACGGTGCCGAAGCTGACGTGTTGAAGTTCAACCTTGTCGTGGCCCAGCATTCCGGCGGCGGCGAAAAGCTGCTGAAAGTGCAACGACTGGCGGTAATCGACCACGTAGAGGATTGCGTCCGGCCGCCAGGACTCCATTCGATATTGGATCGTGGCCAGATCGGTGGTGCCGTACAAAAACGCTCCGTCCGACTTGCGGACGATCATCGGCGTTTTTTGGCCTTCGATGAAAACGCAGATTGCCCCATCGCTTTCCCGGGCGATTCCCCGTTGCTGCAATTCGTCGACCAAGGGAGCCAGACGATCTTCATAAAAACTCTCGCCGAGCGTGTGGTCGAACTTCACGTCGAGCCGCCGGAAAACGCGGTCGATCTCGTCCTCGCAATGGGGCAGAAACTCTTCCCAAAGACGGCGGTTCTCCGGGTCTCCGGCGTGGAGTTTTGCCGTCTCGGCCAGCACGGCGGAGTTGATTTCCGGCTGCTCGTCCATCAAGGAACGAACCTTACGATAGAGCCGGGCAAGCTCCTCGACGGGGTTTTGTCGATACGCTTCGGCGTCGAGGAAGTGCTTGTAGCCGTAAAGAATCATGCCGAACTGGGTACCCCAGTCGCCGATGTGGTTGTCGCTGATCGCCCGATGGCCGAGGAACCGCAACACGCGACACAGCGAGTCGCCGATCACGGTCGAGCGGATGTGGCCGACGTGCATTGGTTTGGCCACGTTTGGGGCGGAGTAATCGACGACGAACGTCTGCGGCCTGGCGACCGGAGCCACGCCCAGCCGCGGGTCGAGGACCGCCGTCGATAGTTTCTCGGCAAGCCACGGCTCTTTCAGCCGCAAGTTTATGAAGCCCGGCCCGGCAATTTTCGGCTCCTGGCAGATGTCCGCGACCTCGAGCCGCTGGACGATCTCGGCGGCGATTTCCCTCGGCGGACGCCCCAGCCGTTTGCCCAGCGACATGGCCATGTTGGCCTGGTAATCGCCGAACTTCGGATCTTGGCCACGGCGGACGAGTTCCGACAAATCGACCGGATCGTCGACCATTCCAGTCAACGCCTTGCGAAAACGCTCTTTCAATTCAGTCAGGATACTCATCGGCGGCGGTTCTCTATTTCCAAAGACGTTGATTCTACGGGAGATACGTTGTTTCGGCTAGCCCGCATTTTCTTGCCACACGGGGAAAATCCGGCACGAAGTGCGCAACACCAGCCCGAAGCGCAAGCGAGGGCAACCCGTTGTCCCTCCCTCGCTTGCGCTTCGGGCTAGTGTTCGACTGGTGAGAAATGCGACCTGCCGGCCCGGCTCTTCTCGCAAGAAAAGCCGGACACTCACTGCACCAGCCGCACCGGCGAATAGATGTAGTCGCTTATCGGCGTGTCGCCGGAGGCGGGGGTGCCGCCGTAGACCTGCACCCGCGCGGGCTGGATGATCACCCGCTTGCTGCTCATCCTGCCGGTCAGCTTTACGTACAAAACCCGTACGCCGGCGAACCCGACGATCGTGTACGTGGCGTTGTTGCCGTTGCCGGAAACGGAGTCGTACAAAGGGATAATCCGCGGCTCGCCGCGAATGGACGCCAACTCGTCCTTCATTCCGGCGCTGATGCCGGTGTCGCCGTTTAGCTCCAAAGTACCGTCGGGGCCAAGCTCCAGCTTGCCGCCGATGCGATCCAGATCGGCGGCGCTTACGCCTTCGACGATCTGCCGCGCGAGGTCGGCGGTGCTGTTGTTGTTCGCTCCGATATCAACCGTGCCGAAGTTACCCGGCGAACCGGTGCCTTGCGGGAAGAGGGCCACCTCGAGGACGCCGTCGGGGACCGAGGTGATCCCTTGGTCCTCGTCCCAACTCCACTCGTCGCTGGCGTTGCCGGCCTTCAGCGCATCCCAGGTCTGTTTGTTCACCGCGAAGGGGAGGACCATCAGGTTTCCCTCCCCAGGCGGCGTCCCAAAGCCGGAGAAGTTGTCGACGAACGCGGCCATCGCTTCCGCCTCACCGGAACTGGAATCGACCCCCACCACCCGGGCGAAGAACGAGGGGATTTCATCGTTGATGCCCCCCGCGATGTCCCCCGTACGGCGCACGCGCACGTAGGTGGCGTTGTAACGGCCCGTGGCGGCGGAGAGGATGGTTTCAACGTCGGTGTACGCCAACTCGAGCGGAGTTTGATCGGAGGGTGTGTTTTCTCTCGTGTAAAGACTGGCGGCGGCCCGAGCGTAGGCCTGGGCGTCGGCGTTGGGCGTCGGCGGCAACGTGCGACTGTCGTACAAACTCCAGGTGGCGGCCAGCGCCGCGGCATCGGCCGACGATTGTAGTTCCGTGCGAACCAGAGCCACGTATCCGACGTCCACGGCGACCACCAACAGCGCGAACATGACGACCATCATCGCCGCCGTCAGAACCAAAATGGCACCCGACCGGCGGCGCGTGCGAGAAGACTTCATGGTAAATATCCCTCCTCGGGATTGTAGGAGTAAGTAGGGTCTGTTGCGGAAAGCCTTTGGGACGGGTGCCATGGGTAAGCTCTGCTTACCCGTGAGCCGAAAAAGCGGAAACCCCACACGGGTAAGCTGCGCTTACCCATGGCACCCACTTTTCGCAGCAGGAACAATTTACCTCCTACAATCCCCAATACATTTTTACTCGCTCATCGAGTGGACGACGCGCGGGTTGGCGTCCTCGGCCAATAGTCCTTCGTCCGTGTACGCCCTAACCCGTTTCAATACCAGCGATTGCACGCGGTTGCCCGCGTAGCTGACGCCCGAGTGCTTAACGGAGTTTTCCGGGTTGTATCCATTCAGGTCTGGAATCGGAGCGGCGACAGGCAATTCCAGCGTTCCCTCGCCGCCGAAGCTACCCCATGTGGTCGAGGAGCCATTGAGCACCTCGAACTCGACTCCGTCCGCGGTCTTCTTCATCACTTGCGTCCAGCGGATGGTCTCTCCGGGGGTGGCCAACAAGGCTTGGTTCGGCGCCCGCTGGCTGGCCAATAGTGTTTCGCCGTTCCACGCCTGCAATTGCAGCCCACCGGCGGCGAAGTCGGGCACCTCGTGGTGGTTCACCACGAAAGCGGCGCTGTAAGAATCCATGTTGCTCATCGGCGAGATGGCACAAGTGACCTGCGGGGCGTCGCTATTCGGCGACGGCTCGCCGACGACCAATTCCCAATCTTCCTCAATCCGGACGATCGGCTGCTCTTCGGCCCACGCCGTGGAAGCCATCGCCGCCAAAATAGCGGCCGCCACGAGCCAACGGACGGCCCAAAAGCCGGTAGAGGCACTGTTGCTGTGGAACATTGTCGCACACTCCTGTCTGCCTTGGCGTCGGTCGCCCGACCGTCCCGGCGTGCGGGAAGACCACCGTGGTTTCCCACACGCCGCGAGGATCAAACTTGCGGCCTGCGCCATCGGCTGCTATCGAAAACCTGGAAAGTTGACAGACACTGTAAACGATGAGTAGGCTCCGTCCCTGTTACAAGTCTACGTCGAATTCGGCCGGGCGTGAAAAAACATGGTGGGCGAGCGGGGGGGGTGCCTGCTTGCCGGACGATGGGGTTATGCTGGCATTGGTGGCACGGGCCGGCAACTGGACAACTGGAAAACTGGCCTTGGTGGTTTTGCCACAACAGGGTAAATTTTCACCCGTCCTACCATCGTCAAGGAAGTGAGGGAGAGCATGGAAGCTCACATTTTATGGGTTGCCACGGGCACCGCCACGAAGCGGTGGTCGACGGCCGCTCGGCGTTTCGCGCTGTTGGCGGCTTTGCTGTTGGTCTCGATGGGCGCCCGGCAGCGGAGCGCCAACTTCATCGTCGAGACACCCGACCCGAGTTTTGCCCGCCAGGTGGTTCAGGCGGCGGAAAAGTATCGCCGCGATCTGGCCGTCGAGTGGCTTGGCCAGGCGATGCCCAACTGGGCGCAACCATGCGTGATAACAGTCCAAGCCGCGCCGCATCTCGGCAACGGCGGGGCAACCACCTTTGCCTTCGACCGGGGCGAGGTGTTCGGATGGCGGATGTCGATCCAAGGCTCGCGCGAGCGGATACTCGACTCGGTGCTGCCGCACGAGATCACCCACATGATCTTCGCCAGCCACTTCCGACAACCGTTGCCGCGTTGGGCCGACGAAGGCGGCGCCACCATCGTCGAACACGTCAGCGAGAGGAGCAAATATCGGCGTATTCTCGACCAATCGCTGCGCACCGGCCGGGGTATCGCCTTCAACCGGATGTTCGCCATGACTGAGTACCCGCCGGACATCATGCCGCTCTACGCCCAGGGCTATTCGCTGGCCGAGTATCTCGTCCAAGCAGGCGGGCGGCGGAAGTACATCGAGTTCATCGGCGATGGTCTGAAAAGCGACGACTGGTCCGGGGCCATTCGACGGCACTACGGAATCGGCGACGTGGGTAAGCTGCAAAACACCTGGCTGGCGTGGGTCGAGCGAGGCTCGCCCGCGTTGCGGCCGCGCGAGGCCCGACCTACTGCGACGGACGGGATGTTGGCCTCCAACAAGCGCCGGCCGCGGCCCGAGCCGAACTTGATCTACCGCGTCCGCGACAAGCGTTCGTCGCCCGAGACGCAGTCGGAGCTGGAGCCGGTCCGCTTCCCGCGGAACACGGCGGACGCCTCGCCTCCCGCCGAACGGTTAGCGGCCAGCACACCGCCGAGCGTCCCGAAGGTGTTGCCCGTTTCCGGCTGGCACGCGTCGGGCACACCCGCCCCGCCGTCGGCCGAGGCCTCTTCGACCCAAGTGGCCCACCCCCAGCCGATCAAACATCCCTAAAACGGCATAAAGCCGCTTTGCGGCGCAAAACGGCTTTATGGCACGGGAGCACCCGCCATGCCTGCATGGCTGGATAATTGGTTGCCTTGACACCGAGGGGGGGGCTGATAGAATCCATGAGGAAGAGAAGTTTTTGTTGTTTTGGAGGTGACTTCCGCGGCTTATGTCTTGCCGTCAACGCGGCGGGTAGCCGGCCTCTTTTGAGCGGGTGACTGCCGATGAAGTGCCAAAACTGCGACAAACCGGCGACGTTCCACATTACCGAGTTGACCGACGGTAAGCCTCAGGAATTGCATCTCTGCGAAGACCATGCCCGACAATACCTGACCGAGTCGTCCGGAGAGCCGACGCCCGTCGTCGGCATGACGGCGTTGGCGCAACAGATAGCGATCGGTCAGACGGCGGAGGAGTTGGCCCGGCTGGACCAGCAGGCATGCCCAGTGTGTGGTATAACGTTTTTCGAGTTCCGCAGCCAGGGGCGGCTGGGTTGCCCACACGATTACGTCTGTTTCCAGACACAGTTGGAGCCATTGATCTTGAACATTCACGGCGAGTCGGAACACGTGGGCAAGCGGCCGAGCCGGCCGGCCGGCGGCAGCGAGCATCGTACCCAGTTGATCCGCTTGCGCCGGGAATTGAAGGAAGCCGTCGACGAGGAGCATTACGAACGCGCCAGCCAGCTGCGCGACGAAATCCAACGTATCGAGAGCGAGGAGAGTTGACGCCGTGCGATTGGACGACCTGACCACAAACAGCGGCGAATGGATGCGAGGCTCCGGCCCCGAGTCGGACATTGTTATCAGCAGCCGTGTCCGGATGGCGAGGAACCTGGCCGATTTCCCCTTCATTAGCCGCACCGCGGTCCAGGACCGCGAACGGATCGAAAACATTCTGCACGAGCGCGTCGCGCTCATCGCCAGCGAGAACGAGTTGCTGTATCTCGATCTGTCGAAACTGGAGCAGGTGGACCGCCAGTTGCTCGTCGAGCGGCACCTGATCAGCCGCGAACACGCCGAGGCCCAAGGCGCACGGTCCGTGGCCATCGATGGCGGCGAAAAGTTCAGCCTGATGATCAACGAAGAGGACCATCTGCGGATCCAGGTGATGCAGAGCGGGCTGGACCTGGACGGCGTTTGGGAACAGATCAACCGAATCGACGACCTGATCGAGGAGAAAGTCACTTACGCCTTCCACGAGCGGTTGGGATACCTGACCGCCTGTCCGACCAACGTGGGCACGGGCTTGCGCGTGAGCGTGATGTTGCACCTGCCCGCCCTGGTCATTACCCGGCAGATAGACAAAGTCTTTCGCAGCTTGCAAAAGATCAGTCTGGCGGTGCGCGGCCTGTACGGCGAAGGCTCGCAGGCGATGGGCGACTTCTATCAGATCAGCAATCAGGTGACGCTCGGCCTGACCGAGTTGGAGTTGATTCGTCGGGTGAGCGACATCGTGCCGATGATTATCGACTACGAGCGTCAGGCCCGCGATTTTCTCGTCAAGGAGAGCCACGAGAACCTGCACGACCGGGTAAGCCGGGCTTACGGCATCCTGCGCACCGCCCAGACGATCAGTTCCGAGGAAACGATGCATCTGCTGAGCAGCGTTCGGATGGGCGTGAACCTGGGTTTGATCAGCGACTTGAACATACCCGCCGTCAACCAATTGTTCATCCGCACGCAACCGGCCCATCTACAGAAGCTGACCGGCAGCGACATGGACACGTCGGACCGCAACATCGAGCGTGCCCGCTTCTTGCGCCGTTATCTCAACAAGGAAAACGGCGCCGGCGGCGCGGCGGAGCATAATTAGTTGCTTGTCGCACGTAAAGTGTCGAATGGACCGTTTAGCGGGGTCGCTTGCGGCCCGTTGCCGCGAATCGCACGATACGGCACAAACACGGGCGGCAAGCCGCCCCGCTACACATGACAC
Organism: uncultured Thermoguttaceae bacterium; assembly: GCA_965195225.1. GTDB lineage: Bacteria > Planctomycetota > Planctomycetia > Pirellulales > Thermoguttaceae > JAHIKV01. The sequence continues at coordinate 6,132 of CBDAFL010000220.1, read as the reverse complement.
TTAATCTGCGCTAGACGAGCTACGTCGTCGGGTGCAATTCCTCGATCCGCGCACGCAGCGGATGAATCACGTTGCGCGGCAGGAACCGGGACAACTCCTCGTCGCCGGCCACCGAGGCGATCTGCTTGATCAGAGAACTGGAGACGTGGGCCAACTCGCCGTCGGCGATCATGAATAGCGTCTCCACCTCGGGCGCCAGCCGGCGATTGGCCATCATCATCGTCAACTCGGCGGGGATGTCGGTGATCGGCCGGACGCCGCGGACCATGATCCGCGCCCCACACTGCTTGATGAACGCCACGGCCAGCCCGGAAAAAGTGCGTATCTCGATGTTTTCCAGATGGGCGGTGGCTTCATGGATCATCTGCCGCCGCTCGGCAGGATTAAAGAGCGTTTCCTTCTCGACGTTCACCCCCACGCCGACGATCAGCCGGTCGAAGAGTTTGCTCACCCGCTCCATGACGTTGAGATGCCCCAGGGTGATCGGGTCGAAGGAGCCGGGATAGACGGCGATGCGCGGTGAGTATTTTTTATCGGACATGATCGGGCATGGAAACCAGTCGCACCCCGTTGCGGCGGGGGGTGGTGTTGTAGCTCTTGCGTCTCAACTTGGCGGTGGTGAACCGAAGGGAAACCGATTATACTTGATTTTTCGCCGAAACACCATCCGCGTGGAGATTCTCGATGCAAAAAGCCCTCTGCCTAGTGGGATCCGTTGTTGCCGTTCTGCTGTTGTTGGTATTCGGGCTCGATCTGGCCGTTGGGTTCCCCTTCCACCGGGTAAGTGTGGTGATGGACGTTGGGTGTTTGCTCTGCTCGGCAGCCTTGGGCTATATCAGTTGGGCAACGCTGAGGGAACAGAAGTAACCGGCCTCAAGCGCACGCCCGTGGCCATGTTGCCATATATGCCGTTGTGTACGAAGTTTCCGCCGTCTAAAATAGTCACATGGCAACAGAAGAACGTCAACCGGAAGTCACCAGGGCGGGCCGCGAGCCACTCTCGCCCGCCAAGCGGAAGCGGCTCGAAAAGCTCTTTGAACACGCCGGCAAAAAAGCCGAGTCGGCCGCCGAGTCAAATGACTTCGACTACGTTACCGAGCTGTTGACCCAGTGCGTCTCGGGCGATCCGAGCAACGCCTTCTATGTCCGCGCGCTGCTGGAAAATCTGCAAAAGAAGTACAAGCAAAATAAAAAAGGCGCGCCGCTGGCGCAGTTGAAGGTCAGAGGGGCACGAAGCGCGGTGAAAAAAGCGCTCGCTCAGGAGCAATGGGACGAGGCGATCCGGCAAGGCTTGAAGGCTCTGGTTATCAATCCCTGGGACATGCCGACGCTGATCGGAATGGCAACCGCCGCGGTAAAAACCGGCGACCGCGACTGCGAAACGTGCTACCTGAAATCGGCGCTGATGGGCAGTCCGAAAGACCCCACGGCCAACCGGCTGTTCGCCATCGCACTGAACGATCGAGGGCTGATCGATCAGGCCATCACCTACTGGCGCCGAGTCGAGGAGGCGCTACCCGATGAGGAGGAGGCCCGGCGGGCAATCGCCTCGCTGACCGTGCAGAAGGCGAAATCCAGCGGAAAGTTTGACGACGAAGACGATGAAATATCCAAAAAAGTGAAGGCCAAAGCCAGGCAGCAAGAGGAATTGACCCTCAAGCAACGTCTGAAGCGTAAAATCCAGAACGAGCCGGAAAAGGTTGACCACTACCTGGAACTTGCCCAACACTACCTGGGCGAAGACCAGTTCGCCAAGGCCGGAAAACTGCTCGGCAAGGCATACGAGCTTTCCAACGAAGACGCCGACATCCGGGAGAAATTGGAGGACGCGCAGCTCCGCCACATGCGGCAGAGAATAATCCAAACCGAAGACCCCGAGGAGGCCAAAAAGCTCCGCCGCGAGTATTTCAACAAAGACGTCGAGTTTTGCGAAAAACGGGTCGAGCGGTATCCCGGCAATCTGGTCTTCAAGTACGAATTGGGCTACCGCTACATGAAGACCAAGCAGTACGCCGAGGCGATCCGAGAGTTGCAAGCGGCTAAGAACGACCCCCGCCGAAAGGGGGCCTGCATGTTGGTCCTCGGCGAGTGTTTCCAGCAGATCAACCAATTGCCGCTGGCTATGACCCACTACGAGTCGGCAATCCAGGAATTGTCCGAGCGCGAGGCCGAAAATCGAAAGAAAGCACTCTACCTGGCGGGCCGATTGGCCCTGTACTTGCGGGATTTAGCCGTCGCCGAAAAACACCTTACTACGCTGGCCAGCCTGGATTTCACTTACAAAGACGTCTCGAAGCTACTGGACAAACTCGCCAAATTACGCGAGAATCCAGAATCCGGTGCCGCGAAGAAGGAAGAAGAGGGGGCCGGCGAAACCGAAGACAGCGAGCAGCCGGACGCCTCGGCCGATCCGTGACGCCTGTCCTGCAATTTTGACCAATACAATTTAATTCGTGTCCTTGGACACCCAGACACACAAGATTCCCCACAAACCCGACGCCATGCCAAATATCAAGAGCGCGAAGAAACGACTGAAACAGAGCGTAGTCCACCGCCAGCGGAACCGGTCCGCCAAGCAAGCCATTCACACCGAATGTAAGAAGGTGCTGGCGGCCGTCGAGGCGGGCGACCCGGAGAAGGCCGAAACCGTATTCCGCTCGGCCACCAAAAAGGTCGACAAAGCCGCCGCCAAGCACGTCATCCACCGCAACGCCGCCGCAAGGGTAAAGTCCCGTCTCTCGGCGAAAATCAAAAAGAGCAAAGAGAAGTAGCTGCCGTCAACATTTAGCCCCGGGTGAATACATCCGGGGCGGTTACGCTCTGTGGATGACGGCCGCTTCATCAATCGTTGGGAGATGATGAACAGGCCTCAATGGCCTCGTTGAGACTTGTTTCACAGACATCCCACCATTCCCTCAAAGCAATCAAGAGCGGATAGAATTGCGGATCGGGAATCGTGGCGGCGGCTTCAACCACCAAACTCCCGATGCAATCCGAGGCCAACTCCCTTGAAATTATCGGGATTACCCGGCGATCTCCCCGCTCGGCGAGACCGACAATAGCTTCGCAACGTGTATCGTAATCCGCATCATCCAGGCGTGCCACCAGCGCCTCTCGAATTGCCGATGTGTCCAGATCAATCTGTTGTCCGAGAGCGAACGTTGCCCAATCTCTAACATGTGCATCCTTATCGCGTGACAATCCAATAAGCACATCGATGGCCGCTTGATTTTCCTGTCCGGTCAATGCAAAAACGACTCCGAGCCGAACCTCGGCATCGGGATGTTTGCAAAATCGACATGCCGGTTCAATGGCTTCTGGCTGTCCCAGATGGCCCAAGGCGATGAGTATTGCCGAAAGAACGTCAACTTCCTTCTCATCGCCCAACATACCGAGGAGGATGGACAAACATTCTTTCGGATATGTTCGTTCCGGGACGCCAAGCTGTCCGAGTATATTGGCACCCAAGCACCGTTCCGCGACGCAATCGCTACGACACAGTGTCTCGGCTCTCGCCAAAACTTCCCTTGTCCCACGAAATTGCAATGCACAAACGGCATCCGACACAATTTCCTCATCCGATTCAGTCAGTGCTGTCGAAACCAACTCGTCGATCGACCTTGGATCGCTTCTCATTCGATCCCAGTATTCTCGGTGTCCAAACTCATCCAAAATATGATTCCAAATTTCATTGAACCCAGAGTCACACATGATTAAATACCCCCGTAACCGACCTGATATTTCCGCGAAAACACGGATTCCGCCGCAGCCGCGTCAAAACTCCACGTCCACCGCGTCGAACACCGGACCCTCGACGCAGGTGCGACGATAGTCCCAGTTGCCCGAGGCGTCGCGAATCTTCTTCACGCAACTGAAACAGACGCCGATGCCGCAGGCCATCGGACTTTCAAGCGAGACCTGACACGGCAGATCCAGCTCGCGGGCAATTCGGGCGGTGGACTCCATCATCGGCTCCGGCCCGCAACAGACGAGCCGGCACGGCCATTGCGACCGCTCGACTACCGGAGCGATCAGTTCGGTGACCAGCCCGCGATGGCCGAGCGAGCCGTCGTCGGTGCTCAGTTGCACATCGACGTCCGCCCGACGAAAATCCTCGACGCAGGCCAGGAATTCGCTGCTCCGGGCACCGTAGCAGAGTGTGATCTTTTTGGACGGGGGGACTTTGCGTGGCGGATCGCCGTAGGTCCGTTGGCCGGAATACTCGCGGGCAAGCATCAGAAACGGGGTCTGGCCGATCCCGCCGGCCACCATCACCAGATGCTCGGCCGACGCAGGCGGAAAGCCGTTACCCAGCGGTCCCCACGCCTCCAGCCGCGCGCCGGCGGGCGTCTCGGCCAACAGGCGGGTCATCTTGCCGACGACCAGATAGACGACGTCCAGATAATGCGGCTTTCCGTCGGCGTCGGCGGCCACGTCGTAGACCGCCAGCGGACGGCCCAACAGCGGGTCGTTGCAGTCGGCCAGCCGAAGCATGATGAACTGTCCCGGCAACACCCGTCGGGCTATCTCGCCGCAGGCGAAGCGGATTCGATACGTATCCCGCGCGATCCGCACGTTTTCGTCGACCGTAACCGGTCCGTGCCAGGCGTGGTCGGCGTAGGTTGGTGTGGACATGGTGGATAATGGATAGTGAAAGCCGCTTGCGGCTTCGCAACTCAGCCTACCGACCGGCGACCGCCCCTTCCCGCTGGAGCGACTTGACCTCTTCCCGCGTCAGCCGACGTGTTTCGCCCGGCAGCAGCTCGCCGAGCCGGATCGGGCCGACGGCGGTCCGCGTCAGCCGCAACACTTTGTGCCCTAGCCGGGCAAGGATGCGGCGGATTTCCCGATTCTTTCCCTCGCGGAGGACCATTTCCAGGATGGCGCTCTCTTTTCGACGCGATTTGACCACGACCCGCTCGGCCCGGGCGATACTTTCCGCCAGATGAACCCCTTTTCGCAACTTCATCAGCACCTCTCGGGACGGTTGGCCGGCAACGGTTACCCGATATGTTTTCGCAACGCCGTAGCGCGGATGCGTCAGCCGGTTGGCCAACTCGCCGTCGTTGGTGACCAGGATCAGCCCGTCGCTACTCAGATCGAGCCGGCCGATGGTAAACAGCCTCGCATCGCGGGCGGGCACCAGATCGATCACCCGGGGACGCCCCGAGGGATCGCGGTTTGTCGAGAGCACGCCGACCGGCTTGTTTACGGCGAAATACTCCAGCTTGGCCGTCGGCAGCGGGACTCCGTCGACCCGAATTCGCTGTTTGGCCGGATCGACCCTTGTACCCATCTCGGTCACAACACATCGATCGACCTCGACCCGTCCGACGGCGATCAGTTCCTCGCACTGCCGGCGGCTTCCCAGCCCGGCAGCGGCCAGCACTTTCTGCAATCGTTGTCCCTGTTGGGTGGCGGCGGCATTGGGCTTCCGACCGGTGGAATTACGTTTCTTATGTGGGCGGCGTGTTGACATACATACAGCATAAAGCAGAAAACGGGTATGGGGAAGAGGGGAGTGTGGATAACGAAGGCGGAAGGCGGAAACCCGAGGGTTGGCCACTTTAGTGGCCAATGCGGGCGCAATAGGAAGACGGAACAAATCTCCAGATACTCCGCCCTTGATTACTGCCCCCACCTACCCCGGAACCATCGGGCGCGAGACGGTTCCGGCGGCGCGACTTGATATCCGCGGGGCCGGGCACCGACCAACGCCGGCCCTGGCTCGCTTTCCGGATATGGATCGTATCGCAACGCGCGATCCTGTTGTACTTTGGCGGAGCCGGGATGGGTCCAGTCCGGTCGGGCAAGGCTTCGGCAGCCGCCCAGCGCGATCAAACACATTAGTCCCACCGCCAACGCAAACGAGCCTTTCATGGCGAAGTCTCCCAAGCCCCGTTCGGCTGCGGCCATGGAACGACCTTGCCACGCCGAAATGGGGGTCGCGGATTATACGCACGGAAGTCTTTCGGCGAAAGAGGAATCTTTCCGTGCGCAAGCCGTTTTTTCGCAAAGTGTTGGAAGGGACAACCGCCGTTCGCTTGGAACGTGTGAGGGTGGCACGTCCCTGAGCGCAGCGAAGGGCGTGGTACACGACCAAACCACGCCCTTCGCTGCGCTCAGGGACGT
>CBDAFL010000219.1:0-22052 GCA_965195225.1 uncultured Thermoguttaceae bacterium | reverse complement strand
GTCGCGCCCCATGAAAATGGCGCGACCACCACAGCGCGGCTTTATACCAAGGCAAGTGTCCAAGAATCCCCAAACCTCGAAAAAACAAGACCCTTTCGCGCCTTCAACCCGACGACGGCGAGAACAACACCAACGGGTGGTACGTCGCGCAACTCCGCCCTGCTCAGGGCCTTATGGAAACTCGAAAAGGGACGGTTGACCAAGGTAAAGAAATCGTTAAACTTGACCGATCTCAACTGTATGTTGTGGCCGCTCTGGCACGAGATACAATATATAGTAGGAAGGATTCTTGCATCTACTCCTAACGGAATAAGGAATCTCGTCATGGATCAACCGACACGTGAGACTGCTGGGGAGTCCGCCAAGACGGCCGACCACCCGACATCGAAGACTACGAAAACAGCCATCAAAGGACTACATATTCCCTCGTCGTTCTGCCCCGAAGATCAGACCGATCCGTTCGCCACGGTGGAGTGGGAGCTGCGAACCGCGGTCATCAAGGGCGAGGGTGGCGAGGTCATTTTCGAGCAGCACGACTGCGAGGTTCCCACCTCCTGGAGCCAGTTGGCAACCAACGTCGTGGCAAACAAGTATCTCTACGGCGAGGTCGGCACCGACGAGCGGGAGAAGGGCGTCCGCCAACTGATCCATCGGGTCTGCCGCACGATTGCCGACTGGGGCATCGAGGACGGCTACTTCGCCACGCCGGACGATGGCGAGCGGTTCTACCGCGATCTGACGTGGCTGTGCGTTCACCAGCACGCCTCGTTCAATTCGCCCGTCTGGTTCAACGTGGGCCTATTTCATCAGTACGGCGTGAAGGGGTCAAAGTGCAACTGGCACTGGGACCGTAAGACCGGCGAGTTGGTCCAGCCCGAGAACCCTTACGAATATCCCCAGGCCTCGGCTTGTTTTATCCAGAGCGTGCAGGACAACATGGAAGACATCATGGAGCTTGCCCGCAGCGAGGCGATGCTCTTCAAGTTTGGTTCCGGCACGGGCACCGACGTTTCCACCTTGCGATCACACCGCGAGAAGCTTTCGGGCGGCGGTAGGCCTTCCGGTCCGCTGTCGTTCATGCGGGTCTACGACCAGATCGCGGCGGTGGTTAAGAGCGGCGGCAAGACCCGCCGGGCCGCCAAAATGCAGTCGATCAAGGACTGGCACCCCGACGTGATGGAGTTCATCGAGTGCAAGAGCCGCGAGGAGCGGAAGGTCCGCACGCTGGTCGAGGAGGGCTACGATCCGCAAGAGGCCTACGACACGGTGATGTTCCAGAACGCCAATTTCTCTGTCCGGTTGAGCGACGAGTTCATGCGCGCGGTCGAAACCGACAAGCCGTGGACCACCCACTGGGTCACCGATTCGAGCAAATCGGGGCCGAGCTATCCGGCGCGGGAGATGTTCAACAAGATCGCCGCCTCGACGTGGTGTTGCGGCGATCCAGGCGTGCAGTACGACACGACGATCAATCGCTGGCACACCTGTCCGAACTTCGGTCGGATCAACGCCAGCAATCCGTGTAGCGAATACATGTTCGTCGACGACACGGCCTGCAATCTGGCGAGCATCAACCTGATGAGGTTCCGCAACGATGACGGCACGTTCGACGCCGAGCGGTTCCAGGCGGCGTGCCGCGTGGTGTTCATTGCGCAGGAGATTCTCGTCGATCACGCCAATTACCCGACCAAGCCGATCGCACTGAACAGCCACCGCTTCCGTCCGATCGGGCTGGGCTACTCGAACCTTGGCAGTTTGGTAATGTCGGCCGGATTGCCCTACGATTCGGACGAGGCCCACGGCCTGTGTGGAACGATCACCGCCCTGTTGCACGGGGCCGCCTATCTGACCAGCACCGAGTTGGCCGAGGCCGTCGGGCCGTTTGAGGAATACGAAAAGAACCGCGATCCGATGTTGCGGGTGATGGAGATGCACTGGGAAAAGGTGGACGAGATTTCCTCCTGCCCGAAGTATCTCCAGGATGCGGCCCGCGATTTGTGGGACAAGGTAGTGGCCCACGGCAAGCGTTTCGGGTTCCGCAACGCGCAGGCCACGGTGTTGGCCCCCACCGGCACGATCAGCTTTATGATGGACTGCGACACGACGGGTATCGAGCCGGACATCGCGTTGGTGAAGTACAAGCAGTTGGCCGGCGGCGGGATGTTGAAGATCGTTAATCGGACCGTGTCGCCCGTGCTGCGGAGCCTCGGCTACACCGACGCCCAGATCGAGGCGATCCTGACCTACGTCGACCAGCACGACACGATCGAGGGCGCGCCGGAGTTGGACCCCGATCATCTGCCGATATTCGATTGTGCGTTTCCGCCGCGGAACGGCAAGCGGTCTATCTCCTGGCGGGCGCACATCCGCATGATGGCCGCGGCCCAGCCGTTCGTCTCCGGAGCGATCTCGAAGACGGTGAACATGCCCAAGGAGAGCGTGCCGGAGGACGTGGCCGACGCCTACATGGAGGGCTGGCGGCTGGGGCTGAAGGCATTGGCTATCTACCGCGACGGCTCGAAAGAGATACAGCCGCTATCGACCGAGGCCAAGGCGGACAAGGCGGCCGAAAAACTGTTGGCAGCCCCGCGACGAGAGCGGTTGCCCGACACCAGAAAGTCGATCACCCACAAGTTCAGCGTCTCCGGCCACGAGGGCTACATCACCGTGGGGCTTTATCCCGACGGCCGCCCCGGCGAACTGTTCATCATCATGGCCAAGGAAGGGAGTACGGTCGGCGGGATGATGGACTGCTTCGGTACCGCCATATCGATGAGTATGCAATACGGGGTGCCGTTGGAAGTCTACGTGAACAAGTTTTCGCACACCCGCTTTGAGCCGATGGGTTTCACGAAGAACCCCGACATCCGCATAGCGAAGAGCATCGTCGATTACATTTTCCGCTGGCTGGGAATCACATTCCTGCCGGGCTACCGAGAGGCGAACAAGATGGCGCCGGCGCCGGCCGACTCTTCCGCGTCGGAGCCGACAGAGCCGAACGCGGCCCAAGGACCGGCCAAGACCACCCAGTCGCCCAACGGATCGTCATCCACCTCGGGCAACGGTCGCCACGGACCAAAACACGCACAGAAGCGGAACGGCTCGTCGGCCGCCGCAGTGGCGATGGACCGCCTGACTACACCGGTGCTGGCCGAGGCGGCGGTCGGGCAGGTGACACACAGCGAGCAGTTTGCCTCGTTCCAGACCGACGCCCCGGCCTGCGACAACTGTGGCTCGATCACCGTTCGCAGCGGAAACTGCTACCTCTGCTACAACTGCGGCAGCAGCATGGGATGCTCGTAATCCGACCTTGGGGCTTGCGTCGCCGGTGGTCTTGGGATACCACTATTGTTTTGGGTTTCCTGCGTCGGGGTCGGCTTAATCATGTCCCAAACCCAATCCCAAAAAACCCTGGTGACGGTGGCCACCTTCAACGAGATGGAAAACCTGCCTCGATTGGTCGAGAAGATTTTCCACTACGTTCCCGAGGTGGACGTGTTGGTGATCGACGACAACTCGCCCGACGGAACCGGCCGGTGGTGCGACCGGCAGCGAGCCGAAAACCCTAAGTTGCACTGTCTCCATCGACCCGGCAAACTCGGATTGGGTACGGCAACCGTCGCCGGAATGAAATACGCCGTCGCAAACGGCTATCGCTATCTGTTGAACATGGACGCCGACTTCAGCCACAAGCCGGAGTATTTGCCGGCGCTGCTGGCCGGTATGGACCCGCCGGGCGGACCGGCGGTGGACGTTATGATCGGCTCGCGCTACACGCCCGGCGGAGGCGTCGAGGGCTGGCCGCTGAAGCGCCGGTTGATGAGCCGCGGGGTGAACCTTTACGCCCGATGGCTGCTCGGTCTGCGGTCGAAAGATTGCAGCGGCGCCTTCCGCTGCTATCGCACCGAGACGCTGGCCCGGCTCGATTTCGACTCGATCCGCAGCCGGGGTTACTCCTTCCAGGAGGAGATACTCTGGCGGTTGAAGCGGCTTGGGGCGCGGTTCGGCGAAACGCCCATCGTCTTCGTCGATCGTCAACTCGGCGTCTCGAAGATCGACTCCGGCGAGGCCCTGACGGCATTGAGAATCATTTTCGCGCTGGGAGTGCAAAATCTGCTGCGACGTTAATAAATTGTAGGGTGGGACAAGCGCAGCGCGGTCCCACCAAGAGCCGGAAACAAGCATGGTGGGACCGCGCTGTGCTTGTCCCACCCTACTTTTTTAGGAGACGGAGATTATAGTGTTTTCAGAATCGCTCCACTTGCTCAGCGGCAACGAGGCGGTGGCCCTGGCGGCACGGGACTCCGGCCTTTCCATCGGCGTCGGGTATCCCGGTACGCCCTCGACCGAAATCCTCGAATATCTGCACGAGATCGGCGGCAACGCCGAATGGGCGCCGAACGAAAAGGTTGCCCTCGAAGTCGCGCTCGGCGCGGCCTTCGCCGGCGGCTGGTCCATGGCCACCATGAAACACGTCGGCCTGAACGTCGCCGCCGACGTGCTGTTTACCGCCGCCTACAGCGGAGTCACCGGCGCGCTGTTGGTCGTTTCGGCCGACGACCCGGGCATGGCCTCCAGCCAAAACGAACAGGACAACCGTCGCTACGCATTGGCGGCCGGCGTGCCGATGTTCGAGCCGTCCGACTCGCAAGAGGCGTACGATTTCACCCTCGCCGCGCTCGAGCTTTCGGCCCGCTGGCACATTCCGGTGATGCTGCGGCTGACCACTCGTATCTGCCACAGCAAGACGCTGATCCGGCCCCGGCCCGAGCCGACGAAACCTCCGCCGGCGCGATTCGAGCGGAACATCCGCGGCCGTGTGATGATACCGGCCCATGCCCGGGGTGCCCATCGTCAAATGCGCCAAAAACTGGCCGAAATCGCCGCCTGGAACGAAACCTGTCAGTGGAACCAAACCATCGAGGGCGACCGTTCGTTGGGGATCATCACCTCTGGCATCTCGTATACACACGTCCGCGAGGCCGCGCCGAACGCCTCGGTGCTGAAGCTCGGCGTGACATATCCGTTGCCGATGGAGAAAATCCGCGACTTCGCCGCCGGCGTGGAGCGATGTTTGGTCGTCGAGGAGAACGACCCCTTTCTGTTCGAGCAGCTTCGCTCGTCCGGCGTCAACGTCGAGCAGAAGCCGGAAATGTACCGCTTTGGCGAGTTCGACGTGGAGCGAGTGCGGCGGATCATTGCCGGCGACGTTTCCGAGGAACCGGTCCCGCCACGCGGCAAACCGCCGTCCCTGTGCGTCGGCTGTCCCCATCGCGTTACGTTTGAATTGTTCAAGAAACTAGATTGCATCGTCTCCGGCGACATCGGCTGCTACACGCTCGGCGCGCTGCCGCCGCTTGAGGCGATGGACTCGCAGATTTGTATGGGCGCGAGCCTTGGCATCGGACTGGGAATGCGCCACGTGTTGCCCGAGGACGAGGCCCGGCGGGTGGTCAGCGTCATCGGCGACAGCACGTTCGTCCACAGCGGCATCACCGGTCTGGTCGAAATGGTCTACAACCCGCCGAAAACCGGACACGTGCTGGTGATCCTCGACAACGGCACGACCGCCATGACCGGCCTGCAAGAACATCCCGGCACCGGCCGGACGCTTGGCCACCAGCCAACCGGCAAGGTTGTGTTCGAGGATTTGGCCCGATCGTTGGGAATACACAACGTGTTCGTCGTCGATCCGACGAAGGAAGCCGAGCAGTTCGAGCAAAACCTGCGCGACGCCCTGGCCGGCGACGAGTTGAGCGTATTCGTCGTTCGCCGCCCGTGCATCCTCGCGGCCGGCAAGATCAAGCAGCGCGAGAAGGAGGGCGAAGGGCTGGCCGCTTCAGCGGCCAGTACCAAGCCCCTCGGCGCAGTCATCGCCGGCCTCGGAGGGCAGGCCGCTTCAGCGGCCAGTACCAAGCCCCTCAGCGTGGTCATCGCGGGACTCGGAGGTCAGGGCGTGTTGAAGGCCTCGGACATCCTCGCCGACGCCGCCTTTCTGGCCGGATACGACGTGAAGAAATCGGAAATCCACGGCATGAGCCAGCGGGGCGGTTCGGTCGCCAGCGACGTCCGCTTCGGCCGACAGGTGCATAGCCCCATGATCCCGTCGGGCGAGGCCGACTTTCTCGTCGTGCTGGCCGAGGACCAAGCGGAAAACAACCGGCCCCGGTTGCGCGAGGGGGGCGTGTTGATCGCGCCGGACTGCATCAACCCGGACACGCTACCCAACCGCCGCAGCGGCAACGTGGCCATCCTGGGCGCGTTGAGCCGACATCTGGAGATCGACACGGCCGTCTGGCAGGAGGCCATCCGCCGAAACTTGAAGCCGAAGCTGCACGAGGACAATTTCCGCGCCTTCCAGCTCGGCCGCGAAGCCTAACAGCCCACTCTCGCTCCCATGCTCCGCGTGGGAGCGGCTTATTGACGGGCATCCTCTCCACGACTGAAAAAGAGCAACGCCTCGCGGGACCGCGAGCTGAAACCGAACTCCTCCAGCCGGCCGACAAGCTCGCGGCCGTCACGGCCCTCGACCTCGTGCAGTTCCATTCCGATCCGGTCGATCCGAGCGGCCAGCTCGGCGCTCAGTCCGCGGACGATGGCGTGCTCCGCCCCCTCGCAATCGAGTTTCAGGAAATTGCAGCGCTCGACGTGCTGTTGCTCAAATAATTGAGCCATCGTGACCGCTTGCACCTCTTCGACGGCGCCGTCGGCCGACCGGCCATCGACCGACTCGTAGAGCGAGCTGAACAGTGCGTTGGGATGGCGATGGAAGCTGACGGTTCCCGACCGATCGGCAACGGCCAGGCAAAGGATTTGGATATTCTCGAACGAATTGATTTCCGCGTTGCGTTGGAGCTGCCGGAAGGTTTCGCCGTCGGGTTCCACGGCGATCACCCGGCCCGTGCGTCCTACCTGTCGGGCGGCGAAGAGGGTGAAACATCCGATGTTGGCCCCCACGTCGATCACCGTGTCGCCCTCGGCCAATTTCCAGCCGTAGGGCAAATAATCCTTTTGCAGCCAGGATTCGCGGAACGCGGTAAGGTCTCCTCGCCCCGGACGCAATTCCATCTTCAACCCGTTGCGAAATCGCAAGACGTAAAGCGTCCGCTGATACCCCAGCCGATCTCGAATCAAAGGCCAGGGATTCTTTACTTGGGCGACGAATCTTGCCAACTTGATCGGTGTATGCCAATTCATGTGATTACCTCGCAACACAAGGGAGACTGTCCCCTTCCCGATGGCTTATTCCTTGCCTTTTCAGCGGGCTGTTAGGACTCCTACTCTCCGTTGCCGATGTAGACTTTCGTGTCGTTGGTCAGGCTGCTTTCGGGGGCAAGGACCACCGGCTCGCCCTCCTTGACGCCTTTGGTTATTTCGACCTGCTCGTCGTTCATCAGTCCGACCTCGACCAACTGCAACTCGGCGCGGCCACCGCGGACGACGAACAACCGCCAGGTGTTGTCGGCGGCGCGGAACAACGCGGAGCGAGGGACCAGCAGCGCTTTCGTTCGATCGGCGGTAAGTATCTTCACGCGTACCCGATAGCCGACGCCCAAGCCACGCTCGGTCAGCAGACGCTGTATTTCGCCTTTGTCGAAGCGGATGATTACCTTCACCCGCTGTTGCTCGACGCCCAACGAGCTGAGCTTGGTGAATCCGGCGGGATAGATTCGGTGGACTGTTCCGTGGGCCTTGGTGCGTCCGATGGCCGGGCCGATTTCAACCCGGTCGCCGACCTTCGCCGCCACCACGTCGAGGCTCAGCACGTCGGCCTCGATCTCCAACTCTTCGAGCCGGCCGATCTCCAGCAGCGTCGTGCCGGCCGAAAGGTATCGCTCGTTGCTGATCGGCCGGTCGAGCACCACGCCGGCGACCGGGCTGAGCATCTCTCCGCGTTGCTGGTCGATCAACACCTGTTGCAGTTGTGCCACGGCCTCGGCTTTCTGTTTCTCCAGCACCGCGCCGGAGAGTTTTTTGCGTCCGATGTACTGGCGGACCATCGAGGGCATCAGGTCGGTGGCCGCGCCGATGGCGACCATTGCCGCGTGGACCAATTGGTCCTGCTTGAAGTCCACGTCGCTTTGGACTTGATTCAGCACGGTCCGTTCCAGGTCGTCTTGGGTCCGCGCGCCGGTGGTTGCAAGCTGTCTGACACGGGCCAGGTCGCGGGTGGCATAGCCCAATTTGGCCTTGCCCGAGATCATCCGCTCGGCGGCGGCCTGAACGGTGGCGGCGGTCGATTTGACGAATTGCAGGGCCTGTTGATAGGCGGTCTCCTCGACAGCCACGTCGGCGTTTTCCTTGATGCTCGCCTCGAGCCGCTGGACGACGGCGGCGGCCTGTTTGACGGCCAGTTGCAAGTCGAGGGGGACGATTTGGGCCACGACCTGCCCCTTTTCGACCTTCATCCCCTCGACCAGCGAGATGGCTTCGATCCGGCCGGTGATCGGCATGGTAATCAGATAGGTTTGCGGCAGCCGGGTTTTGGCCTGCTCGTCGACAAACTCGCGGATGGGGCCGATCTTTGCCCGGGCAGTCTCGACGGCCGTGCCCGACGAGAACCCGCCACAGAGGGCATAGATGATGACCGCTGCTATCAAAACGCCGCCGATGGTTAGCCAGAGATTGGTTTTCATGGTTGGTGGTGGGGGTGGGGGTGAATGTGACTGGGGCAAGGTCAAAGGTTCAAGGTCAAAGGAAGGCATTTACATATCTATTGAACCGTTATGGCCTCGAATAAATTAATTGAACCTTGAACCTTTGACCTTGAACCTTCCTTTACTCCTGTATCTTTAGTGCGTCGAGCCAGTCCATCTTGTTGATTGCCCTTTGGACGAACAAGTGTGTAATCAGTCCGAATACGATGGCCAAGACCATCGTGAGAATCCATAAGCCGGGCGAGGTGACGATCGGCAAGCGAAACAAGTCGCTGGCGTATGCCTCGGCGGACGCCAGCATCAACAGGTATCCGAGCGGCATTCCCAACAGCGTACCCAGGATGGTTGTAATCATGCTCTCGCGGAACAGGAGGCTGCCGACCTGCCAGGGTCCGTATCCCAGCACGCGCAGAGTGGCCACCTCTCGTTGCCGCTCGGCCAGGCTAACCAGCGAGGCGTTGAGAATGCTGCCGAAGAACACGATGCCCGCGAACAGCACCAGCATTGCGATGAAGATCGATTGTGTTTTTGAGGATGATTTCGAGGTTTTGAATCATGTCGGCCCGCGAGGAAACCGCCTGCACGGCAGGCAGCCGCTTCAATTCACGGTACAACGCGTCGCGGCGGGCCGGATCGCGGTCGACGGCCAACTGCACCCCGCTGACGGCAAACTCCTCGTCGACCAATCGGCTGAGGTATTGGATGTCGGCGTAGACGGCGGTTCCGAGATAGCTGTCGGAGATTTCGACCACGGGCACGTATTTCAATCGCCGCTGACCCTTGATCGGCTCGACCCCGACCGAGTCTCCTCGCTTGATGCCTAGCGACTCGGCCAGTTGGCGACTCATCATTATTCCGTGAGCTGGAATGCGCAGCCGTCGGCCCTCGATGTCGCGGGGAATGGTCAGTGTGGCGTCGGAAAGCAGGCCGGTGATCGCCCCCTTCTTTCGCCGCCAGCCGTTGATAAAAGTACAGGCGACGTTCAGCGTCGGCTCGGCGCGATCGACGCCCGGCAGCTTTGCCGCCTCGGTCAGCGCGTCCCGGCCCCGTTCGTCGTTGAACGTCAGGTCGATGTCGCTCCGCATGATCCGTTGAAACTGGAAGTCGATCAGGAATCCCATCGAGAGTTGCATCATGAATGCGTTGACCAGCACGCAAGCGCCCATCGCCGCGGCGAAGACGCAGGCAGCAGAGCGCATCCGACTGCGCGAAACGTTCCGCAGCACCATCCGCCATCCTGATCCGAGCGACCGCCACAGCCAGCCGATGCGTTCGATCAGGATTGCGCCGCCGCGTCGTGGCGGGCTGGGGCGCATGGCCTCGGCCGGATGTAGCCGCAACACCGCCCGGCTGCCGTGCAGGCTTCCCAAGGCCGCGCAGCCGGCGCTGACCAAAATACCCACCGCAAAAACGCTCCAATGCGGACGGCTGTGCAATTCGGAAAACTGGTAGAATTTGCCGTACACCACCGTCAAAAGCCTTGCCAGCCACCAACCGAGTCCGCAACCGATCAGCCCGCCGGCTACGCCCACGATCAGGCCGAACTTGAGGAAATGCCAGAAGATTTGCAGATCGCTGTAGCCGAGGGCTTTCAGCGTACCCACCACCATCCGTTGTTGTTGTGCCAATCGCCCGAGCAACACGTTGAGTACCAGCGCCGCCACGGCCAGGAATATACAAGGTGTAACCACCGCGAAACTTTTCAGCCCCTGGATTTCCTGAGTGAGTAACTTGTTCGACGGTTGATCTTCCAGGGGCGTGGTCGTAAACACGCCGTAGGAAGAGAGCATGTCCTCGGCCCGCCGCAGCACCTCGCGGGGGTCGCCGCCGGCCGACGCGCTCAATCGCCCCAACACCTGATTGGCCGACCCTTTGAAATCGAAAATCTCCTCGGCGTAGGTCCGCTTCATGTAGAACACGCCGAAACGCTTGTCGTCGGGAACGATTGCGCCGGGACCGATAAGATAGACGAACTCGCTGCTGATGGCCGTGCCGACGATGAACAACTCCTGCTGCTGGTTGTTCAACAGCATCCGGATCCAAAGCCCGGGCCGAAGCCGGTGGGCCTTGGCGAACTTCTCGTTGACGATCACCTCGTTGTCGCGCCGGTCGGTGAAATAACTTCCCTGTCGGATCACGATGTCGTCGATGACCGGCCGTCGTTGGTTGGGTAACGAATATACCTGTCCGCTGATCGGCTCGATCACCCCGGGCAAGTCCACCGTGACCGAATGTTGGATCCGCGGCCGCAGCTCGGCCACCTCGGGCATCGCCGCCAGCGGCGCCAATTCCGCCAGAGGGACTTTTTTCAGCTCGATCGAAAAATCGGCCATCCGGCACTGCGCGTAATACAACTGCTTGGCCTCGGCCAAATTCAGGTACGCCGAGACCATCGTGACCAGGCAGGTGACGCCCACCGTGATGATGCTGGTCACGGCCAGCAACATACCGAGATGTCCGCGGACCTCCCGGAGCAGCTTGCGGTTGAGCGTTTTCACCAGACCACCTCCTCCGGCGGCAGCGGTTGCGGATTGTCGTGCAACTCGACGATCTGCCCGCTACGGAGCCGCACCACGCGGTCGGCCATTTGGGCAATGGCCGAGTTGTGTGTAATCAGCACCACCGTCTTGCCCAACTGCTGCTTCAGGTCGAGCAACGTCCGCAGCACTCGCTTGCCCGTGGCGAAGTCGAGCGCGCCGGTCGGCTCGTCGCACAACAACAGCGTGGGGTTCTTGGCCAACGCCCGGGCAATCGCCACCCGCTGCTGCTCGCCGCCGGAAAGCTGCGAGGGGAAATGGTCCATCCGGTCTTCCATGTCCACCAACCGCAGCGCCTCGACCACGTCCATCGGATCGCGGCTCAGCTCGGTCGAGACCATCACGTTTTCGCACGCGGTGAGGTTCGGCACAAGGTTGTAAAATTGGAACACGAAGCCGACCGTCTCGCGGCGGTAGCGGGTAAGCTCGGCGGGCGTGAAGGCGGTGATCTCGTCGTCGGCGAACCAGACGCGGCCGGCGGTCACGGAGTCCAGACCACCGACAAGATTCAAGATCGTTGTTTTGCCCGATCCACTGGGACCGACCATCACCAGGAACTCGCCGGCATAAATGTCCAGCGAGACGTCGGACAATGCCTCGACCGCGACTTCGCCCATCTGGAACGTCTTGTCGACGTCATGCAGGCGGAGCAATACGCGGTTCGCTTTGTCGGCCGTCGGCTGAGACATCTTCAACTCCGCGTTCATTGATGCACGAAAGGGGGTTGCCTAACATCCCTAATACCATATATAGAGGGTAGGTTAGGAGTGAGTGTTAAGCAACTACAGCGCACGAGGGGGTAGGCGTAGGGTGGGACAAGCGCAGCGCGGTCCCACCCTACTTTCTGCAACACAAACGAATTAGCGTTCCTTGGAGAACTGGAAAATGCGACTTGCTTACGTGCAGTTTGCCCCGGCCTTGGCCGACCTGGAGGCGACGATCGAGAGACTCCAGCCGCTGATCGAGCGGTGCGAAGGGGCCGACTTGATCGTCCTGCCCGAACTGTGCAACTCGGGCTACAACTTCTCCGGCCGCGATCAGGCGATGGCCGCCGCCGAGCGGTTCGGGCGGAGCCGGTTCATCGAGTTTCTCACCGAGTATTGTCGAAAACACGATTGCCACGTAGTCTCCGGCTTCAATGAACTGGACGGCGACTCGCTCTACAATACCGCCGTGCTCGTCGGACCAGACGGACCGCTGGGGCGATACCGGAAACTACATCTGTTCGGGGACGAGAAGGATATTTTCACCCCGGGCAATCTTGGCCTGCCCGTGTTCGATTGCGGCCCGGTCAAGATCGGCATGTTGGTCTGCTTCGATTGGATTTTTCCCGAAGCCTGGCGAGTGCTGATGCTCAAGGGGGCGGAGATCATCTGTCACCCGGCAAACCTCGTGCTGCCAGGGATGGCGCAGCGGGCCGTGCCGGTCAACGCGATGATGAACCGAGTGTTCGTCGTCACCGCCAACCGCGTCGGCACGGAAGGCCCGCTGACTTTCACGGGCATGTCCCTGATTGCTGACCCGCTGGGCCGGGTCTTGGCCGTCGCGCCGCAAGAGGGACCGCACACGGCAGTCGTCGAGATCGACCCGCAACAGGCCAGGGACAAGATGATTACCACGCGAAATCATCTGATCGCCGACCGGCGACCGGCGGAATACTCCGCACTGGTCGAAAAGCCGGCGTAGATTTTTCCGCTGTTGGCGGGGCTGCGCTTCGCTTGACCCACCCTACTCCGTGCCGGTTCGTGGTTTTATTGTCCGTTTTTTTCTTCGCTTCCTGCTGCGTTCGACCGCGGGCGGTTTCAGCGGAACGTCGGTGGAGCAGGACCACGACTGCGGGGCGACGGTCCATTGGACCGGCTCGATTATGCCGATCAAGAAGATCAGATTCGGCGGAAACTGCCCCGGTATCGCCATACTCAAGCATAGCTTTTTCCGGCAAGGGCAAGTTTCCCGGCTCCTCGGGAGGAGGGGGATTATTGACGCGATTGTGGGCGGCGGCTCCAGTTGCCGATTATTCGCGTTTCAGCGGTCTGATCCATATATTTCGGAACCGCACCGCCGAGCCGTGCTGCTGGAGAACGAGCGGGCCGGTCGACTCGAACGATCTGTAATTGGGGAAGGTCTCCCACCTTGTCGATCCCATCACTTCCGTATGGTTCTGGACCAACACGCCGTTCCAAAGCACGGTGAGGTAGGCGGGAGAGAGGAGCTTTTTGCCGTCGAATCGCGGCGCGGTAAAGACGGCGTCGAAGGTCTGCCATTGGCCCGGCTTGCGGGCGGCGTTCACCAGCGGCGGCGTCTGGCCGTAGATCGCCCCGGCCATCCCGTCGGCGTAAATCTTGCTGTCGTGCGACTCGATAATCTGCAATTCATAATTGCCGAGAAAGAAAATCCCGCTGTTGCCCCAATGGTTGCCGTCGGCCTTTTCGGGCGTTGCCCATTCGATGTGTAGTTGGCAGTCGCCGAAATTCCGCTTCGTCTGAATCCAGCCGGTCTTGAGGATGTTGAAGGCGCCGTCCTCGATGATCTTTGGATCAATGCTTTTTGCGTTATCGGTCGAATGGGCGTGTTCCCACTGCGAAAAATCCTTGCCGTTGAAAAGAACGACGGCGTCGGCCGGCGGCGTGCCCGGTTTGTTGCCCGGGGCTACTTTCGGTGGCTGAGGGCGGTTGCGGTCGTTGACCCGCCATTTGGAATTGGGCAAAAAGGGCACGTAGCTGTTGCTCACTCCATCGTCTTCCGCCCGGCACTCGCTCGGCGAACTTGCCCCCAAAACAAACATGCATAGAATTATGGCAACGACAATCCTATTGAAACAACATGACCACGGAACGGCAAATCCCGACATTATCCGACCTCCACGAGATGAAAGAGTGTTGGCTGGGGACTGGTCCATTTTTCGGCCGAAAAACGCATTTCGCGGGCAAACGGTTGGCCGAAAACATGGACCTGTCCCATTTTCGCGGCGGTCAAGCGATTTCCCAAGGCAACGTCCTTCGCGCCGCGAAAATTGGGACAGTCTCCTGTGAACGGTTACATAATAACAGCCCGCGCCGCAAAACAATAGTTGTTGCCATCGAGGGGATCGAATCCCGGCCCCCGACTTCATGGGGGTGCGCTAACCGTTCTTGACTAGACCAGGCATTGCGGGTAGATTGCCACAGTGGGAGGGTGTGCAAAAACCTTTGTCTTGTTGGGGTGGCGGTAAAACTGCCACCCATAGTGTATCTTCGGGATATGTACGTTTACCATCGCGGCGAGGCGCTGAAAGTCTAGTTGAAATATGGAAGATTTTTTTTCGCAAATCTGGGACGCTTTGACCTACGTTTTCGGTGGCATCAGCCGCGGGATCGAGCGCGGCATTACCAGTCTGTTCGGCTCCTCCAACGCCCGGTATCTGAAAAAGCTCCAGCCGGTGGTCGACGCAATCAATGCCCTGGAGTCGAAATACCAGGCCATGACCGACGACGAGTTGCGGGAGCAGACCGCCAAGTTCCGCAAACGGCTGGCCACCGGCGAGACACTCGACGATCTGCTGGTCGAGGTCTTCGCCGTTTGCCGCGAGGCGGGACGCCGCGTACTGGCTATGCGCCACTACGACGCCCAGCTCATGGGCGGCATCGTGCTGCATCGGGGGAACATCGCCGAGATGGTCACCGGCGAGGGAAAGACGCTCGTGGCCACGCTGCCGGCCTATCTCAACGCGCTCGAAGGCAAGGGCGTACACGTGGTCACGGTAAACGACTATCTTGCCCGCCGCGACATGGAATGGATGGGGCCGCTCCACATGTCCCTGGGCCTGACGGTCGGCGCCATTCAGAGCAACATGGAAACCGCCGATCGCCAAAAAGCCTACGACTGCGACATCACCTACGGTACGAACAACGAGTTCGGTTTCGACTACCTGCGCGACAACATGCGTTCGGCCGCCCGGGGCGACAACCGCGCTGAAAAGTGGCGTCAGCAATCGCAGGGGCCGCTGCACTTCGCCATCGTCGACGAGGTGGACAATATCTTGATCGACGAGGCGAGGACGCCGCTGATCATCTCCGGCCCGGCCCACGACGACGTAACCCGCTATGCCAAGGCGGACAAGATATCGCGGCAGTTGAAGAAAGGCGTGGACTTCGAGGTGAACGAGAAGGAGCACACCGCCCATCTGACCGACGACGGCATCCGCACCGCCGAGCATCTGGCCGGCGTGGAGAGCTTTTACACGGCCGGAAACATGGAGTGGCCGCACCTGATCGACAACTCGCTGAAGGCCCACCACCTATACAAACTCGACGTGAACTACGTGGTCAACGGCGACGAGGTGGTGATCGTCGACGAGTTCACCGGCCGACTGATGCCGGGCCGCAACTGGAGCGACGGACTGCATCAGGCCGTCGAGGCCAAGGAGGGTGTGCGGATCAAGGAGGAAAACCAGACGCTGGCCACCGTCACGCTGCAAAACTTTTTTAAGCTCTACGGCAAGCTTTGCGGCATGACCGGCACCGCCATGACCGAGGCCGCCGAGTTCTGGAAAATCTACAAGCTCGACGTGATCTCGGTCCCCACCAACGTGCCGCTGCATAGGACGAACCGTCCAGACGTCATCTTCCGCACCGAACGGGAAAAGTATGTCGCCATCGCCGATGAGATCGAGCGGATGCACAAGTGGGACGTGCTGGTCAACGAAAAAAGCGAGGAATACCTCGGCAAGATCATCCACGAGACCGACAAAACGGTCGAGTTTCAGCCCCGTGGCGGCAAGGACCGCGAGACGATCTCGAAAAATGCGGTCGGGGAAATCGAGCGCCGCGGGCGGCCGATCCTGGTGGGCACCGTCTCGATCGAACGGAGCGAGTTGATTTCCGACCTGCTGGGAAAACGGGGTGTTCCACACGAAGTGCTCAACGCCAAACATCACCAGCGCGAGGCGGAGATCATTGCCCAAGCCGGACGGCTCGGCGCGGTCACCATCGCCACGAACATGGCCGGCCGAGGAACCGACATCATCCTCGGCGGCAACCCCGAGGCGATGGCCTGGGCAAAGCTCCAGGAAAAATACCCCTCGCGGCTCGAGGTGCCGCGGGAAGAATGGGATTCGCTGGTCAGCGAGATTGAACAGCGCGAGCAGATGAAGGTCGAGGGCCGCCTGGTGGCAGGCATGGGCGGACTGCACATCCTCGGCACCGAACGCCACGAGGCCCGGCGGATCGACCTCCAGCTACGCGGTCGTTGCGGCCGGCAGGGAGACCCCGGCAGCAGCCGCTTCCACCTCTCGCTGGAAGACGACCTGATGCGGATCTTCGCCGGCGAGTGGGTCAAAAACATCTTGACCCGGCTGGGAATGAAGGAAGGCGAGGCCATCGAAAGCCACATGGTTTCGCGCCGCGTCGAAGGCGCGCAAAAGAAGGTCGAAGAACGCAACTTCGAGGTCCGAAAAAACCTCCTCGAATACGACGAGGTCATGGACGAACAGCGGAAACGCGTCTACGGATACCGGCAAAATATCCTCGACGGAGCGAACTGCAAACAGTTGATCCTCAAGATGATCGACGAGCAGATCGACCATTACCTCAACCAGTTCCTCGACAAGGACTACGGCACCGAGACCTTCGCCGAATGGGCCTCGAAGCTGCTGTCGGTCGAACTGGAATCGCGGGACTTCCGCGGCATGGACTTCGCCGCCGCCGAGTTGCAGGCCCGCGACGACGCCGAACGCATGGCCGAAGGCCAGGTGCTCGAAGCGTTGGAGGAGAACCTGCCCGAGGGGGAAGACCCCTCGGAATGGAGCTGGGAGGCGCTGGCCAAGTTGGTCAACACCCGCTGGCGACTGAGTCTCCGCGACCGCGAGCTGAAACAGCTCGGCCGCGATCACGTGGGCGATGTTCTCATCGAACGAGCACGCGCCGCGGTGGGAAAAATCGACCTCGGCGAGGGCGAGCGGTTCCTGGCCCCCGAGTTCAGTCTACAGACCGCCTACAACTGGGTCCGCCACAAATTCGGCCTTGATCTGGTTCTCGACGACGTCAAGACCCTCGAGCCGCCGGCCCTGAAACAATTGGTGCGGGAAAAGGCCCTGGCCGCTTACGAAGAAAAGGAGATGGAATATCCGGTGATGGCCGGACTATTGCACTTCACTACCCGCGACGCCGGCGGGCACAAGCGATACGATCGGGAAGAGTTGGTCCGCTGGGCCGCCGAGCGGTTCCACGTCGAACTAAGCCTCGACGACCTGAAGAACAAGCAGCGCGACGCGATTCGGGCACTGTTGGTCGAGCGCAGCCACCGTTTTGCCGAGGGGCAGGAGGAGGCAACGACCGAGGCCCTCGCCCGGCTCGAGCGGGTTATCGACCCGGACGTGCCCATCGACAGGGCATTGCGGGCGGCTCACGAAGACGGGCGGCTGGCCGAACTCTCCGCCTGGCTGGCCGAGGAGTACGGCTACGAACTATCGCCCGAGGAGATGCTCCGCTGCAACGCCCAGCGTATCGAGCGCCACGTCTCCGCCGCCGTCGAGGAACGCTATCGGCCGGAGATGCGGCGGATGGAACGTGCCCTGGTGCTGCAATTGCTCGACACCGCCTGGAAAGACCACCTGCTCTCGATGGACCATCTTCGCAGCAGCGTGGGACTGCGCGGCTACGCACAGGTTGACCCCAAGGTCGAGTTCAAGCGCGAAGGGATGCGGATTTTCGAGCAGATGTGGACCTCGGTCGGCGAGCGGACCACCGACCTGATCTTCCGCATGGAGCAGCTCGACGAGGGTTTTGTCGGCTCGACCTGGAAGGAGTCGGAAGCGATTCACGAGGACGCCCAATCGGCCAGCGAGATCGCCTCGCAACAGCAGGCGGCCATCGAGGGGACCGAGGTGGACCACAAACCCCAGCCGATCCGCAACCGTCAGCAGCGCGTCGGGCGGAACGACCCCTGCCCCTGCGGCAGCGGGAAGAAGTTCAAGGCGTGTTGCATGAGGAAAGGATGATACATATATGGGATCAATGAACATGCTCATCCCAAAGATCTATATCGAAACATCCATACCGAGTTTCTACTGCACTACCCGCACGGATCCAGAGTCCGTAGCGTGCAAAGGCTGGACTCAGCATTGGTGGGACTTCAAACGGGAGGGTTGCAAAGTCTTCACGAGTGAAGTCGTCATTGAAGAACTTGAAGATGGTGATTATCCAACAAAACAAGAAGCTTTATCGCTCATTGACGGCATCCCAATTTTGACTGTCGAGCCTGCGGTCTTGGAGATTACAAAGACCTACACTCGGCATTTCCTAATGCCGGATAAGCCGATGGGCGATGCCATGCACTTGGCGTTGGCGTCCTTTCACCAATGCGATTTTCTCTTAACGTGGAACTGCCAGCACTTGGCAAATGCCAACAAGTTCCAGCATATACGTCGTGTTAACTCCATGCTCGGCCTTTTCATCCCAAGCCTGGTAACTCCCTTGGAACTCCTCGGAGAGAACCCATGAACACCAAAGGCGATTCCGAACTTTCCCGTATCCGCGAAGCAAGAATGCGTATCTCGGAAAAGTTCAATCATGATCCAGAACGGTTAGTGAAACACTATATGGAACTCCAGAAGCGACATCAAGATCGGCTGGTCTATTCCACCGAGGCTAAATTGCAGAAGCTTCCCAAAGAAGATTCGGCAAGTGGTTCATAACGATGAAATGATATTCCCCGATATGCTCTTTCCCCGCCTTGTTTTGTTGAAAGGACAATTCCATGCCATTGGTATCTGAATCGCGAAAACGGGTAATACTGCCCTGGATATCCGCTGGATTCTGCGCCTTCCTCTCGCTCATTACGATCCTATCGAACCATCAGCGTACAGTTCTCAATGGCACCGATGTCGGAGGATGGGCAACTGCCTTCCTTTGTTTCCTCCCCCTGTGTTTCTTTTTTATGGGAATCGGGTTCATGCAAATGCAGCGCGAAATCCTGGATGTGCGGAGACAAGTCGCCGAATTGCAGAAACGCAATCACCATGAATTGTGCTAGGGCAACGGTGGAAGTTACCCGGAAAGGACTCCGCTGGTGCCGTATCTGCTTAATCTCATCTATGTGCTGTTGCTGCTAATCGTCTCGCCCTGGCTGATCGTGCAGGCGATGCGAAAAGGAAAATACCGCGAAGGGTTTGCGGCCAAGTTCCTTGGGATCGTGCCGCGGAGAACGTCGATCAAAAAGTGCCTCTGGCTGCACGCCGTCAGCGTCGGAGAGGTGAATCTGCTCGCGCCGCTGTTGAAGATGATCGAACGCGAGCGGCCGGAGTGGGAATGTGTAATATCGACCACCACCATGACCGGCATGGCGCTGGCCCGAAAAAAATATCCGCATATCACGGTGTTTTACTGCCCGTTGGACTTCTCCTGGGCGGTGAAAGCGGCCATGCGGCGAGTGCGGCCCGACGTGCTCGTGCTGGCCGAGTTGGAACTGTGGCCGAACTTAATCCGCGCGGCCCGGCGCCGCGGCGCAAGGGTGGCCGTCGTCAATGGACGCTTGGGCGAGAAGAGTTTTCGCGGCTATCGTCGTATCCGGCCGCTGGTGGCCGGATTGATGCGACAGATCGATCTGGTGGCCGCGCAGAACGAGACATACGCCGAACGGTTCCGAGCGCTCGGCGCCCGGTCGGAAGCGGTTCACGTGACCGGCTCGATGAAATACGACGACGCCCAGACCGACCGGAACAACGCGGCCACCGGTCGGCTGGCCGAGCTGGCCGGTTTCGCCGATGACGACGTCGTGCTGTTGGCCGGCAGCACTCAGGAGCCGGAAGAAGAGATGGCGTTGGAGACGTTCCGCGCGCTCAGCCCGCGTTGGCCGCGGTTGCGATTGGTGTTGGTTCCCCGTCACCCGGACCGGTTTGACGCGGTGGCAAAGCTGCTGGACAACTCGGGCATCTCCTGGCAACGGCGCACCGCGTTGGGTTGCGAAGCCGCAAGCGGTGGTCGCGTATTGTTGGTCGACGTGGTCGGCGAATTGGGGGCTTGGTGGGGAACGGCGCGGATCGCGTTTGTCGGCGGCAGCATGGGCAGCCGCGGCGGGCAAAACATGATCGAGCCGGCCGCCTACGCGACGGCCGTATCGTTCGGCCCCAACACCTGGAACTTCCGCGACGTCGCCGCGGCAATGCTCGAACATGATGCCGCCGTGGTCGTACGCGACGGAGCCGAGTTCACGCGGTTTGTCCGTTGCTGTCTCGAACAGCCCGATTACGCCGCCGAACTCGGCCGGCGCGGACAATCGCTGGTGATTTCGCAACTCGGCGCCACCGAGCGGACGTTCGAGTTGATAAATAGTTTTCGATCGAATAACAGTTGACCATCCTCATCACTTCCAGGCGCGGTTACCGGCTGCTGTTTTGCGCCCCCCGGCAGGTGGGCTGCCGACGTTTTTCCGTACCCCCGGCTATTACTGCTTTGGCAACACCCGTATAATAAACGATTCGCGTATTCGGCTCTGGCGCATTCGCTCGATCCTGTTTTCAAAGATTGGAGTATATTAGTGGCACACAACAAATTCATGTTCACCAGCGAAGCGGTCGGCATGGGCCACCCGGACAAGTTGGCGGATCAGATTTCCGACGGCATTCTCGACGCTCTGCTTGAGAAAGATCCATTAAGCCGCGTGGCCTGCGAGACGATGGTCACCACCGGCATGGTCGTGATTGCCGGCGAGATCACCACGGAGGCCTACATCGACATGCAGAGTGTAGTCCGCAAAGTGATTCGCGACGTTGGCTACACCGATTCACCGATGGGCCTGAGCGCCGATCATTGCGCCGTGCTTATCTCCATCGACGAGCAAAGCCCCGACATCGCCATGGGCGTCGACGAAGACGTCGGTAAGGGTAAGGAGATCGGCGCCGGCGACCAAGGGCTGATGTTCGGCTACGCCTGCAACGACACGCCCGAGTTGATGCCGCTGCCGATCCAACTGGCCCACCAAATCCTCAGCCGGCTTACCGAAGCTCGGCAGAAGGGCGAAGTCGATTGGCTGCGACCCGATTGCAAGAGCCAGGTAACAGTGGAATATGTCGACGAAAAACCGTCGCGGATCGATACCGTGGTGGTCGCGACCCAGCATTCGCCGGAAGTGAGCCACGCGGAGATCAGCAAGTTCGTAATCGAGAAGATCGTCACCCCGCTCTTGCCGAAGCATCTGATCCAAGGTGAGATCAAGTATCACATCAACGAGACGGGCAAATTCGTAAGCGGCGGGCCGCACGCCGATTGCGGACTGACCGGCCGGAAGATCATCGTCGATACTTATGGCGGCTGGGCACGGCACGGCGGCGGGGCCTTCAGCGGAAAGGATCCAACCAAGGTTGATCGAAGCGCCTCCTACATGGCCCGACACATCGCCAAAAACATCGTCGCCGCCGGTTTGGCCGACCGTTGCGAGGTGCAACTGGCCTACGTCATCGGCAAGTCCCAGCCGGTCAGTGTGCTGGTCGATACGGAAGGGACGGGCAAGATCGACGAAGAGCGGCTCTGCCGCTTGGTTCGCGAGTTCTTCCCGTTGACTCCCAGCGGAATCATCAAGTACCTCGATCTCCGCCGCCCGATTTACCACAAGACCGCCTCCGGCGGGCATTTCGGTCGCAACGACCCCGATTTTACCTGGGAGAAGACCGACCGAGCCGAGGAACTTGCCGCCGCGGCAAAGTAAATAAACGTCTTGTTCCCACGCGGAGCGTGGGAACAAGGGAAAATGTTGCATAATGGTATCCGTTAGCGCTCAACAGTCGTTGGATCGGGTCGAGCGCGGTGTCGGCATTTTGCCGGCCGGCATAAATCGCGCCGGCGCGGTCGTGGCGTTGATGTTGCTTGCCGCCGCCGCCGCGACG
>CBDAFL010000218.1:0-1269 GCA_965195225.1 uncultured Thermoguttaceae bacterium | reverse complement strand
CCTTTTTTCAGCTTCGGCGGCAAGTCGCGCAGGGCCGCGTCTTTGCGCAGGCGACCGACGATCGTGACGTTCGGGAGTCTCAGAACACGTCGGAGGAAAGGGCGTTTGGTATAACCGCCGTCGACGACGACCCAGACTGTTTTTCCCGCTTTTTTCAGGATCGGAACGATCCATTCCATCAGCCTCGCCGCCAACTGGAGCTTCGTGGCAAACCGCTGCCAACCGCGATCCTTGGGAATCGCTGCCATCGTTCGCTTGCGAACATAAAGCATCGCTTGCAGCGGCAGGCCTATCGGGCCCCACCTCGGATGCCGCAATGCCAACGAAATCGTGACCCAAACATGACCGTACAGAAACGGCTGATCGGCCGGACCCGGTGTCGGGTTGTGATGCACATCCGCCCCTTCGACTTTTGGCCCATACCGCTTGGTGGGCGAATCGTCGATCACCAGCAGCAGACGCCCAGGCAGGGGCAAGGTCCGCAGCAGCAGTGCTATCAACCGCGTCGCGATCGGTTTGGTCTTGCGTCCCACCGCCGCAATGAAGTAATAATAGTCTTGGAAGTCGTCGCTGATGCCGGCGGCTCGAAGCCAAGTGGTAACCGTGCGACGGCCGGTGGCGAACAAAATGCCGACCAGCAACACCGGCAGCCGCCAACGATTGCGGGCATGCAGTCCGGCGGCGAGCCACCCGCTCCACTCGTTCCATTGATTCGGGGCTTCCCAACGACATTTCGAATTCGCCATCCTTGGCTCCTCCGTTGTGCGGCTTTTTTGGAAACCGCAGCATGACGGAAGAGCCTTTTTTTGTGGATACCAATTATCGCCGTTTTCTCAGAAAGTGCAGTAAGGCAAGGAAGAAGTGAGAAGGGTAAAAGTAGTGCTTTGTCAAACCTGAACTTTTGGGTTCGATTTTGCGCAACTCATTGACACTGCTGGACAAGCCAGCAGTGGCACCCTATTTTTCATGGTTTGACAAAGCGGTAGGTTGATGACGGAATCAACGGTTAAAATCGAAGACGACACTCGCGGGCCTTCCTTGCAGGTGGGGCCGTCTCCACATCTGTGCGAATCGTGGCACCACACGCGCGGGATGATGATCGACGTGCTGGTGGGCCTGGTGCCGGTCATGCTGATGGCGATTTTCGTTTTCCAGTGGTACGCCGTGGTACAAGTCGGTTTGTGTACTTTGGCGTGCGTGGTGTCCGAGGCCGTTTTTTGCCGCATGATGGGTAAGCCGGTAGCGGTGGGCGATTATTCGGCCGCGGTA
>CBDAFL010000217.1:0-5515 GCA_965195225.1 uncultured Thermoguttaceae bacterium | reverse complement strand
GGGGTGGCACGTCCCTGAGCGCAGCGAAGGGCGTGGTAAACGACCAAAACCACGCCCTTCGCTGCGCTCAGGGACGTGCCACCCTCATTGGATTTCACCAAGTTATTGATTCGCCGATCCTAGGCTACAGCCCCCCGTAATCAACGCACCTTGCCTATCTCATGTTCCGCAAACAAACTGACGCACATTATGGCGAGTTGGCGCGTAGAATAGGGGAGGCTCATACAAAAACAAAATAAGACAGTGGTTTTGGGGGGGGCGCAAGTGTGGCAAGTAAGACCGCGTGGAATTCCGCAATTGCGCAAAACTTGACGATCGGAGCGGATGTTTGCTGGACTAATGCCCCCAGAATGCGCATAATGACCGCAGGGTGTCCACGGAGCATTTTCTTTTGCCTGTTTTTCGGGGCAGCGGCCGACCGCGGTATGAATCGTTTTTGGCAATCCGGGCCGGAATGGCTCCTTCTCTGGCTTGCCGTGCTGGCAGTCTTGGTGACGGTCGCTTGGTACGTCATTGGGAAAATCCGTCCCAAGTCGATACAAAAGGAACGGAAGGCCAACGAATGGCTCTCAAAATTCAGAGAATCGCATTCCAAGGGCGAGCTAACCGACGAAGAATTCCGAACAATAAAAACAACCTTGACCTCGCAACTTCAAGATGAGTTAAGCGATAACGACGAAACAGGTTAAGACGGTCGTAGAGAGAAAATCAGCAGCGCGGATCGAAACGGACCTTTAGCGCGACGTGGAAAGGATAAGGCATGCCGTCAGGACGAGACTTCAATGGAGGCCGCCGCGGAACCGGCCCGACGAAGAAAAACGCTTTCTGCTCCTTTTGCCGTAAGAGCTACCGAGACGTTGGCCCGTTGGTCGAAGGGCCGGGCGACGTCTACATCTGCGGCGAATGTATCGAGCTCTGCCAGTCGATCCTCGATCAAGAGCGGCGCCGTCGCGGGACCAGCAAACCGCTGTTCACCAAAATCTCCACGCCGCGGCAAATTGTCGCCCACCTCGACCAGTACGTAATCGGCCAGGATTACGCGAAGAAAGTGCTGTCCGTTGCGGTCCACAGCCACTACAAACGGCTGATGATCGGCACGTCCGGCTCCGATGTCGAGATCGACAAGTCGAACATTCTCATGATCGGTCCCACCGGCTCGGGCAAAACGCTGCTGGCCCAAACCCTGGCCCGCATACTGGACGTGCCTTTTGCCATCGGCGACGCCACCACCTTGACCGAGGCGGGCTACGTGGGCGAGGACGTGGAAAACCTGCTGCTGAAGCTGCTCCACGCCGCCGACTTCGACGTCGAGGCCGCGCAGCACGGCGTGCTGTACATCGACGAAATCGACAAAATCGGCAAAACCAGCCAGAACGTCTCCATCACCCGCGACGTCTCCGGCGAGGGCGTGCAGCAGGCATTGTTGAAGATGCTCGAGGGGACGGTCGCCAACGTCCCGCCGCAGGGCGGTCGAAAACATCCCGAGCAGCAATATATCCAGTTGGATACGAGCAACATCCTCTTCATTTGCGGCGGCACTTTCGTCGGACTCGACGACATTATCGGCCGTCGGCTGGGGAAACGCACCATCGGATTTTCGCAAGAGGGCGTCGGCCACGATCTGCTCGAAACCGGAGACCTGCTCCAACAAGTGACCAGCGACGACATACTGGAGTTCGGCATGATTCCCGAGCTGGTCGGTCGGCTGCCGGTCGTCGCGGCGCTCAGGCCGCTCGACGTCGAAGCAATGGTCCGTATCCTGACCGAGCCGAAGAGCGCATTGATAAAGCAGTATCAAGCGCTGTTCGCCTTGGAGAACGCCGAACTAGGCTTCACCGAGGCCGCGTTGCAGGCGATCGCCGAGCGGGCGATGAAGAAGGAGACCGGCGCCCGAGGGCTACGGTCGATCATTGAGGAGGTGATGCTCGACATCATGTTCGACTTGCCGGACCAGGCCCCGGGCAGCCGCTATCTTGTGACCGGCGAGGTCGTCTCTGGCAACGAGCAACTCGTCCCCCTGCCGGCCAAGCCGAAGTCCAAGACGGCATAGTAGCTCGACACGTTTTAACGGGCCGTCGCAAGAAATCCGTCCCACAAACCCGTCCTACGGCGACGGCAGCGTCTCGGGGATCGGCATGGCGTCGGGAGCGGGGATTTCCTCGGTCTGTTCGGCGGCCGGAGCGTCTGCATCCGACGATAAGTAGCGATCGAACCGGATCGGCCCGGGATCGATCCATTCGCCACGGGCGTCCAGTTCCATCGTGCCCAGGTCGAAGTTGAGATTCAACCGTTGCACTTCGTAATCGACCCACGCCGAGAGGAATGAGTTTTGCGACGAGAGCAGTCCGGAGAGTGCCTGGACGAGGTCGCGTGCGGTGGTGGCGCCGAAGATGTTCGCCTCGCCCGGTTTCGGCGGACGCTGCAAGCGGAGTTGCATCACGTCGACCTGGCTGATGGACACGCTGACGGCCGCCCGTCGCAGCTCGAAGTCGAGCTGATACCGATTGATCGTCCGCAGGATGTCGCGTAGCGCTTGGCTGACGCGGTCTTCATAAGCGTAATACCGGCGGCGGGCCTGCTGATAGTCGATCAGCGACTCGCGGTATAGGTTTCGCTCGACCAGACGGGTCAGAGGCGGGTCGAATTGCAGTCCAACTCGCAATCGGCCGGTGGTTCCGCGGAAACGGAGCGGGTTGTTGCCCAGGGTGTTGATGTCGCCGCTGAAGGTAACGTCCAGGTCGCTCCGCAGCGCGTTGGCGGAGACCTCGATCTGCCGCCAGGAATCGACCAGCGCCGCGCGGGCGTTCATCCAATCGAGACGGTTGCGTCGGGCGATTTCCAACGCCTCGCCGGGAGTGAGGTCCACCGGCGTCAAGGTGGCGGTCTCGACTCGGCAGCGGGCCTGGGTCAGCGAAAGATCGGCCAATTCGCCCGAAAACAGCGTCAGGAAGTCCGTCAGTTCTTTCGTGTCCGCCGATCCGATTTCGCGGCCGTCAGGCCCCACCGACGCTCGTTCCCCGCTCGCGCGGGCGAATTGCTCGTATTCGTCGAGCGTGGCGCGCATGACCGCCTGTTGTTTGACGAAGTCGTCGCGGATGTTCGCCAACCGTTGCTCGAAATACTTCAGGTTGGCCGCCCGGGGATCGACGTCGCCGTTTCTTAGCTCCGGCCGGTTGACGAGGAGTTTGAGGAAGTCGCATCGCGCCGGGGCCGCCTCGTCCAAACGCCGCAGGTCGCGATCCATAATCTCCAGAACCTCGCGGCAGTCCAGCGGCAGCGCGTCGAGCGCGTCGACGGTGTCTTCGGACGTAAACGGCGCGTCCGGATCGCGCAGCTTGACCAGCAACGTGGCCACCATCTCTTGCGTGGCCACGGTCTTTTCGTCGATCAATTCAAAAGGGTCCAGCAACGGATCGTCGATCCGCACGTCCAGCGACGGCGGCAGGCCCAGCGATATCTTGTAGCCGTCCAAGTCGTCTTGATAGTTCTGTTTCAGCGAGGCCAACTGGATTTGGGCGTGATACAGCGTCTGCCGGGTCTGATCGACCTGGAGTTTGTCGATCCGTTCGGCGTCGTAGAATGCCTCGAATTGGTCGAGGCTGTCGCGTAGCCCTGCCACGTTCGACCGCTGGTTGTTGATTCGCACCTTGGTCTCCATCAGGTCGAAGATCCCTCCGGCGCCTCCTGGGAGCGGCGGTTGCAGGGCAACGAGTCCCAGCCCGCCGCGTACCGGACCCACTCCCGTATTGCTCCCGGCCACGATCTGGGCGTAGAAGCCGTGCCGGAATCGCTCCATTTGACGGACGTTCGCCAGCAGTGCGCGTTCCGAGTCGGTGAGGTTTTCCATGACCACGGCGCGGCCGCCCGCCCGCAGCAACGGTTGCATTATCGAAAAGTCCAACAGCGTCGTGGCCGTGTACTCGTCCGGGCCGGCGAATTGCCAGACGAGCGAATTGGCTATGCCCGCGATGATTTCGCCGCCGGTGGCCGTGAGTTTCCGCACTTCGAGCGAGTTGTCTTCCTCCAGCAGACTGCTGCTATCGCCGCCGACGCCGAACCGGTCAGGGCCGTCGGCCGTGAAAAAGGTCGAGTTCACGCCGAAAAACTGGGCGTCGAACCGGAACCGCTGAAACGTGACGTCCAACGCCGAGAGGTACAACTGTTCGAGTTCCGACTGATACTCGCGCGAGTTCAACAGCGCCGTTTGGACCGCGGTCGATCGGTCAAGGACCGTCACCCCGTTCTCGTCGCACGGCAAGTAGTTCATCCACGCGGGGTTCTCCACGCAAGGCGTGCTGCCGTTGCGGTCCCAGTGCGGCCAGCCTCGCTTGCCGTCCACGCAACGCATCAATTCCGCCGAGGTGGGATCGTCGGGCGGCATCGGAGGCCGATCCGGGTTGTCCGGGTCGAACATCCGCGACTCGGGACTCGGATTGATCGAATAATTCTTCAGCACCCAACGGGGATCGGTCATCGCGCAGCCGATCAGTCCATACACCTCGTTGTCGGCCCGGTTGCGATATCGTGCCCGAGTGCAGCCGGAGAGGATCAGCACCAGTAGTGCGATCAGGCACCAATGTTGCCAGGACGGGAAATTCGGGGTTCGGGGTTCGGGATTTGGGGTTCGGGATTGAGGATTTCTCGTTACGACGCTCCGCGTCGTAACGAAAGAGTCGGACGCTCCGCGTCCATTCAGCGACTTGCCGGCAGTATTCCAACGTCGGTACATCAAGCGGCTCCACGGTGCAGTTCAAGGTCGTCGAAGCTTTCGGCGATCGACCGCCAGAGGGCCGTGCCGGCGGCGGTTGGTTCCCACAGTCGGCGTCGGCGGTCTCCGGGTGCGAGGCGGCCTTGCAGTAGCCCCGCCCTATCAAGACGCTCGACCAGCGTGCTGATCTGCGCCGGCGAGACCGCCAGGAACTCGGCCAACTCGCGCTGCCCGCGTCCACCCGGCGGCGAGGCCACGCATGCCCAAAGCAGCGCAAGCTCCGGTTCGCTCAACCTCTCTCCGGCGGTTCGCTCTTGCAGCATCGCGCGGAGCCGCCGTGCCTGGACGAGGGCCAGTTCGGCCCTTTCCAGCCATCCGGCAGCCCGTTGAAAAAGGGTGCCACTGCTGGGGACAGGGATACCTTGGTGATCGTTCACGCATAAACCATTCGGCCGTAAATGGTTCAGACTTGAACGATTATCTCGATTGTAGGGGTGGCGGGGTTTCTCTCCCCCTGGAAACTTGGTGCCACGGGAAGGGGACAGCGACTGTGTTAAAAGTCAAGGTCAAGGATTGGCGGATTGCCAAGTATTTTTGTCACGGATCATAGCGTTGAGAATCGTCAGCAGTTTACGCATGCAGGCCGTCAGGGCAAGCTTCTTGCAGTTGCCGGCCTCCAGGAGGTGTTGATAGTGCTTGCGAATCTTAGGGTTGAAACGGGTGGCGGAAAGCGTTGCCATGTAGAGATTGGCGCGCACCTCGGGACGCCCGCCCCAAATGGCCCGCCGTCCGCGAAGTTTTCCGCTG
>CBDAFL010000216.1:0-30640 GCA_965195225.1 uncultured Thermoguttaceae bacterium | reverse complement strand
GCACCCGCCGCGACCGCCGGCCGGAAAGCTCGTCGGCCATCGCCCGCAGACCGGAGGCCAACGGCAGACCGGCCTTGGTCAGGTCGGCCACGCGCGCGGCCAGCTCGACCGTCTCTTCGGCCGAGAGTTTTCCGAGCGAATCGAAGCCGGGCCAGTGGAATTGCGTCATTGTAGTAATCCTCGTTCCCACGCGGAGCATGGGAATCAGGTTATCTTCCCGCAACATCGCCCAGCGCGTGGAGCATTGCCACGTACGGAGCGAAAATAGCCAAAACATAGGCGGCCGTTATGCTGCCGGCGAAAACGACCGTCAACACGACCGGCATCAGCGTGCGGACCAAGTCGGCCTGGTGCCGGGCGCGGCGGTGATAGGCCGCGGCCCCGCGCTGAAGCGCCGGCAACAAAGCGCCCTCGCGCCGGGCGGAAAACATGATCCAACTCAACAGCGGCGGAAAGGCCGTATCGCCTCCTTTCGTCGCTTTCTCGGCTTGACCTTTCTGAAGCACGTCGGCCAACCGCCGGGCGGCACGTTGCGTTTGCGGATCGCCGGAGGCATCGGCCGCCAGCGCGACCGCCTCGTCCAACGGCGTTTCGTTCTCGATCAACAGCGCGAGGATTTCCAGGAAGGTGGCCGCCCGCGAACAACGCAACATCCGGCCGATCCAAGGCATACTACCCAACATCCTGGCGGACCAGCCGGCGTGCAGCATGGCCGCGCGTCGGCAGGCCGTCCACCACGCGGCCACCAAGAGGACCACGGCCACGGGCACGACCGGCCCCCAGTACCAGGCCCAGCGGCCGATCTCGCCCAAAACGGCGAAGAACCGGTCACCTGGCAAGTCCATCGAATGGAACCCCAAGGCCAACCGGGGCGCGAGCACGGTCGTCAGCACCACCGCCGCCAGCCAAACCAGCGCGAAGATCATCAGCGGATATGCCACGGCCACCACGGCGGCGCGGTAGGTCTCGGTCAGTCGTCGGGCCGATCCGGCCACGGCCTCGAGCGCGGCGGGCAGTCGCCCTGCCCGTAGCCCGGCATGGACCACCGCCCGATATGCCGGCGGCAAGTCAACCGTCTGGTCCAAGATGGCCTTGTCCAGTGGTTCACCGCGCGCGGTTTGCTCGGCCACTGCCGTGGCAGCCTTTCCGAGCCGGCCGGGCATGTCGTCGCCGAGTGCCGCAAGCCCCCGGTCCAGCGGAACGCCGGAGCGGACCAGGGCCGCGATTTCCTCGTTCAGGGCGATGAACTGTTCAAGGGTCATGGCGGGAAGCAGTGGATAGTTGTTTACGTTGAAAACCCCAGTACGCGGCGGACCTCGGCCGGGCTGGTCAGTCCTTGATCTACGGCTCGACGGGCCCTCGACCAGCGGCCGATCATGCCCGAGGAGGCCGCCAACCGCTCGATAGTCGTCGTATCGCAACGGTCGAGCACTGCCCGAGCCAGTTCGCTGCGCGAGAGCGTGAGCATCTCGGCCAGCAGGAACCGCCCTCGATAGCCGGTCTGTCCACACTCGGCACAGCCGCGTGGGACCATCGCCCGCCGAACGTCCAGCCCGAGCCGGTCTTCTGGCCTTTCGCTCGGCTCGGCACAAGTACACAATCGCCGCAACAAACGTTGATTCAGTATCGCCAGCACTCCGCTGCGGAGCACGTAAGGCTCGATGCCCATGTCCGACAGCCGGCCGATGGTTTCGGCGGCGCTTCCGGCGTGGAAGGTGCTCAGCACGAGGTGTCCGGTCAGCGATGCCCGGAGCGCTTCCTCGGCGGTGGTCCGGTCGCGGATTTCACCCACCATGATGACCTCGGGGTCCTGTCGCATTAGGAACCGCAATCCGGCGGCCAGGTCCAGTCCCGATGGCTGATGGACCTGCGATTGGGCCACGCCATCGACCGCCACCTCGACCGGGTCTTCGATCGAAACGAGGCTCCTCGCGCCGGCGGCTCGCCGGGCGATCTCGCGGAGGCAGGCGTAAAGGGTAGTGGTTTTTCCGCTGCCGGCGGGGCCGGAGACGAGTATCGCGCCCGAGGTCTCGCCCAACAGTTTTTGCAGCGGCCCGATCGCGTCGTCCGGCAGTCCGAGATCGTCGAGATGTTGGTATCGCCCCGCGCCGGCGAAGAGCCGCACCACGGCCCGCTCGCCGTGCAAGGTCGGATAGGTGCAGACTCGCATCTCGACTTCGGAGTGGGACAGGTTGGCAACCTGTCTTACGATGCGTCCTTCCTGCGGACGGTCGGTGTGGTAGGTCAGCAGGCCGGCCAACACTTTCAGCCGGGCGATGACGTTTCCGGCGACGCCGGCGGGCAGCGCGGCCGCGGGCAACAGCACGCCGTCGACGCGGAACTTCAACTCCAACGCCGCGCCGGTCGGTTGCAGATGGACGTCGGTGGCCCCGGCTTCACGCGCGGCGGCCAGTACGACCTCGACGCTTCGAGGAGCGTAGTCGGGCAGGTCCGGGTCAAGACCTTGGAGCTTGAATTCAAGGGTGTCGTTGAATAGATGCGGCATCGGCTGTGATCCTCTTCTCGTCGGTTCCGTAGCCGTACTCGCTGGAGGCAATGTACCACGCGGCCAGCGTGTTGGGAAGCCCTCTCCGGGATCCGCTCGCCAAGGGGGCACGGAATTATTACCCGGCATCTATTGATCATTCGTGGCGCGGCAAGGGATATTGGAACTTGAGTCCGGAAAAACAGCATCAATGGAATTAGCCGGGAACCAAAAGCCCCCGGCTATTTCGATAGCAAGTCACGGGCTTTGACTCAGTACGGCTTGTAAACGCCGGGGATGGGCATCGGATAGTTGCCCTCCGCGTCGGGCATCGCCGGGGGATCGGCGTCGAAGGCGTACCGCTCGGGCATCTCGTTCGGCCCCTTGGCCACGGCATCGTCCCACTTGACCACTTGGCCGGAATAGGTCGCCATCCGGCCCAGTACACCCGTGAAACTACTGGTCGCACCGTGCCAACCGTCGTTCAGCGTCGTGCCGTTGCGGATGGCGTCGATCAGCGCGACGTGCTCCAAATCGTAGCCGTCGCTGCCGTTGCCGGGCAACTCCAACGCGCCTTTCGTGCCGTGGATGAACTGGGTGACTTGCTTCCAGGTACCCGGCTGCTGGCGGCACTGGCTGTACATCTTCATGCCGTCGGGATAGGTGAACTCGACGAAATGGTTGTCGTAAATCTGGCCGACGCCGCGGTTGTCCCGCACGTGGCAACTCCCCATGCCGTTGGCCTCGACGGGGTGTTCGCCCTTGACCCAATTGCAGACGTCCAGGTTGTGTACGTGTTGCTCGATGATGTGGTCGCCGCAAAGCCAGACGAAGTGATACCAGTTGCGCATCTGGTATTCCATTTCGGTCTGGCTGGGCCGGCGGCGGCGAATCCAAATGGCGCCCTGGTTCCAGTACGCCCGCATCAATGTCAAATCGCCCAACGATCCGTCCTGAATCTTTTTTACCGGGTCGATGAACTCCGGGCTGTGCCGGCGTTGCAGGCCGACGACCACTTTCAGGCCCTTTTCATCGGCCAGCTTGTTGGACTCCATGAAGGAGCGAAACCCGGGAGCGTCGACGCAGCATGGTTTCTCCATGAAGACGTGTTTGCCCGCCCCGATGGCCGCGGCGTAGTGTATCGGTCGGAAACCCGGCGGGGTGGCCAGCAGAACAACGTCCGGCCCGGCGTCGATGGCCTGACGGTAGGCGTCGAAACCGGCGAACACCCGCTCCGGCGGGACGTCGATTTTCGGGGCGATTCCCTCGATCTTCCGCAACTGCTTCAGACTCGTCTTCGCTTTGCTCTCGAAGGCGTCGGCCACGGCGACCAGCTTGACGTTACCGCACGACTGGAGGCAGTTTTTCGCCGCTCCGGAGCCGCGACCGCCGCAGCCGATCAGGGCGATCTTCAACTCATCGTCGCCGGCGGCGTGGGCCATCCGCGCGACGTTCCAACCGCCGGCCAGGGTAATGCCGGCCGCCGCGGACGTCGTACCTTTCAGGAAATCTCGACGGGACGGGTTGTTCGTGTCGGTCATCGTTAAGGCTCCTGGATAAGTGGCGTTGTTGGCAGTACGTTGCGAAACCTCGGGCGGCTCTCTCCCCTCTTCTCTATTCTTTTCCCGCCTGAACTTCCTGGTAGTCGAGGAACTCTTCCTTCTCGAACTCGGTGACTTCATATCGAACGGCCTCTTCCGCCGTCGGCACGCGCAAGGGACGGACCACGCGGAAGCCGACGAAATCGGCGTCGGTGTGATACCAGATGCTCTGTGGAATTTGTGGATCCTGGGCCCTCCAATCAGGGTTCGAGGCGCGGCGCGCCGCGCTGCGCAACAATTCCGTCTCGTCGGTCCACGCCCCGCCGCGAACCACCTGTGGATACATCTTGGTGACGATGACCAACGGGCTTTCGACCGGCTTGCCGTCGAGCTGCTTGTAGCGATCGACGACGTACTCGTCCAAGCACCATTCGCAGACGTTGCCGTGCATGTCGTGCAGTCCCCAGGGGTTCGGCTTCTTTTTGCCGACCTTGTGATACTGCTCCTCGCTATTGTCGGTGTACCAGGCGTAGTCGTCTAATTTTTCCAGATCGTCGCCGAAGGAGTAAGGCCCCGTCGTTCCCGCCCGGCAGGCGTATTCCCACTCGGCCTCGGTTGGCAGGCGGTAGTAACGTCCGGTCTTTGCCGAAAGCCACCTGCAATACATCTTGGCGGAGAATTGAGCCATGCAGATCGCCGGATAGCCTTCCTTGCCCATGCCGAAGGTCATGTCGGAATAGGGCTTGGTGGGTATGGCCAGCGCGTCGGCGGTTTTGTCCCACACGTTGGGCGTTGCGTTCTTCTGTTTGGCCTCGCGCCGCTGCTTGTCCAACCCCAGCCCCCACAACTCGTACTCGTTCCAAGTGACCTCGCACTTGCCCATCCAGAACGGCTCGATCTTCACCTCGACTTGCGGCCCTTCGTCGTCTTGTCGGTCTTCTTCGTCGGCCGGGCTGCCTAGCTTGAATACACCGCCGGGGATCGGAACCATCTCGAACTTCACGTCCGTGCCGACGATCTTTTCGGCATAGGGCTTCATGGCCTTTTCCGTCTTGGCCTCGGCGGCCGGGTTCTCGACCGGCTTGGGCATGTACTTGACGGCCACCTCCAAAGCCATATCCGTCGTCTCCAGCACCTCGGCCGGCGGCTCGGGCCTTGGTTCCTCGGCGGGCGGTTCGGGCTTTGGCTCCTCGGCCGGCGTCGAGGGCAATTCCTTCACGGGAGTATCTTCGGCGGACTGATCGGCAGCCGCGGATTGTTCGGGCGTAGAGCTCTCCGCCGCAGGCTCCTGCTTTGTAGCGCTCGGCCGGCAGCCCACAAGCGCTGCTAAAATCAGCACCGTAAGAATTCCAAGAGGCAGTTGCAAACCACGACGACGACAGATTACGCTATACATGGGCAATACACTCCAAAAGAAAAAACATCAAGCCGCTTGGCGTAGGTTGCGGCATAATAAACACGGAAAGGAACCCTAATGGGCAGGATAATTGTGGCGGCTCTGTTTGGCATGGGGCTGACGGCCATCCCGCGCGCCGCAGCGATTGAGCGGTTCGAGTTCACGCAAGTTGAAATGGCCGTGCCGATCAAAATTGTATTATATACGACCGACGAGAAAATCGCCAGCGAGGCCGCCCGGGCCGCGTTCGACCGCTTCCGCGAACTAAACGCCATACTCAGCAACTACAATCCACAAAGCGAACTGCGGCGGCTTTGCGGCAGTTCCTCCGGGGGGAAAGCCGTCCGCGTCAGCGACGATCTGTGGCGAGTGTTGTCGAACGCCCAGAAACTCGCCGAGCGATCGGATGGGGCATTCGACGTTACCGTCGGTCCGGTGATTCGACTATGGCGAAGTGCCCGGCACACGAAGGAACTCCCCTCGTCCCGATCGCTGGCCTCCGCGCGGGCAAAGGTCGGATACCGACTAATGCGTCTGCACCCCGACCGGCAGGCGGTCGAACTGCTGCGGCCGAAAATGCGGCTTGATCTCGGCGGCATCGCCAAGGGCTATGCCGTCGACGAGGCGATGAAGGTGCTGCGGAAGCGCGGCATGAAGCGGATAATGATCGACGCGGGCGGCAACCTCGGCCTGGGCGATCCGCCGCCCGAGCGGACCGGCTGGCGGATCGGCGTCGCACCGCCCGACGTCGGCAAGCCGCCGCGCCAATACTTGCTGCTTTCCAATCGTTCGGTTTCAACGTCCGGCGATCTGTGGCAACACGTCGTCATCGGCGGCGTTCGCTACTCGCACCTGATCGACCCGCGCGATTGTCTGGCGCTGACCGGCCGGATGAGCGTGACGGTCGTCGGCCCGAACGGCATGAGTGCCGACGGTCTCTCGTCGGCCGTCGCGGTGCTTGGGCCGGAGAAGGGCCTGCGACTGATCGAAAACACGCCCGGCACGGCAGCGCTGATCGTCCGCGTGGTAGACGGAAAAGAGCAGGTTTTCCAGTCGCGGAGATGGAAAGAGCTTCCGGAGAAATAGGCCAAGCATGCCGTACCTGACACAAATACGACGTGGTTTGCCAGGGCGATAATTTCTTCGGTCGGCAACAATCGAGTCAGACAGAGGGGCTGATCTACTATACTACCGGAGCCTTCTATTCACGCATGGATTTGGCGACCGCGTCGATCAAAACATAATGAATTATTTCCTTGCCAGCAATTGTGCTGACTGTAGTTTTTTCGAGTTTCGCACTGCACTGCTTGTTGGTCAGTTTATCAATCCGCTCTAGGTCTTCTTCAGTCAATTGATCGGCCACCTCACCCGTAATGACCTCGTCCGCGCCAATTCTCAAGTCAAAATAGCCTGAATCCCGAGTCACGCCTCGGAATGTTCCTGGAATGTCAACCGTATCCTGCCTGACCTCACGATCCAAACGGCCCGCAATAGTATCTATTCGCTCCGCTGATATTGACTGGGAAGTTCGATCCTGAAAAGCAAAACGCAGTTCCGCATTGTGTTGAGCCAACGTTTTTATAAATTGCGTTAAGGGTTTAAGAACACAAGATGGTATTTGATTTATCGTGTCGTCAAATATTGCGGGATCACTGTCGGCAATTTTGGCAAGCGTGTCCGCGACATTCACAAGCGATTGTGCATGCACATTAAGCAAAGACGTGTCTTCTTGGAGTCGTGGAACGAATTCTAATCCGAAGGAACCGCGTGGAGTTCCCGTAAACAACAACTCTGGCGTGGATGCCCCGCGTGGCCTGCGTTGACGCCCGGCGCTATTTGCCGCGATTCGCTCATCGTGAACGGCTTGCTCTGCGAACATATTCTCATACTGAATCAATACGTTGCCAGCAAGGCTTGGGCTTATACCCTCGGAGCCTTGCACATCACCGCCACGCAGAA
This sequence comes from uncultured Thermoguttaceae bacterium, assembly GCA_965195225.1. GTDB lineage: Bacteria > Planctomycetota > Planctomycetia > Pirellulales > Thermoguttaceae > JAHIKV01. The sequence continues at coordinate 23,259 of CBDAFL010000216.1, read as the reverse complement.
AAATGGCCGCACGTGGCGAAATCGGCGTCTCTTTTGGAAACAGCGTTCCTGGCCGTTGTATTGCGGCGGCTAATTCTTTTTCTGCATCTGCAAGCCGTTCTTGCAATTGCATCTCAAGAATTGGATTATCCTTGGAACTATTTAGGAGCCGCTGGAGTTCTATAACCTGGATTTGGAGAAATGCTTCGTCGTTCATGACTTGCTCTCCATAGACCGTCTTGCTTCATCATCATCATCGGATTGCGAGGCTATCTCAATCCTCAACATTCCCTTCCATGTGCTATCTCGACGATGCGAAAACAATCCATACCAGTATCTTGTGTTCTCGACAATTGCCTCGGGTTGCGAGCAGAGAGGCACGAAAAAAGGATCAACGTGATAAGCGACTTTGCAGTTGCACCGCTTCCATAAATCTGGTTTGGGGGTGATGAGCTTCTCGAATTTCGTTAGATCATTTGGCTTTGCAACAAACGTAACCACGTCAATATCATCAGGATCACGACACTCTTGTGTCTCAATGTCTTCAACAAAGCTGCCGTCTAACCACTGAAACCCCTGAACACCCAGATTCCGCAGTTCTTTGCGAAGGTTCAGGAATCCAAGCAAAATAGCTTTTCTTGCCGGTGAAAGCGCGAACCGCTCACACAATTCCACCATCGTGCAGGCGTAGGGAGACAAATCGGTTGCTTCACGAGGGTCGCCAAGATGTGGAGGCAGAACATTCAGTATGCCATCAAAAGACGGAATTGACACACTTCCCCCCCCCGTTGAATATCTAATGGCATAGTATACCACAAAAACTAGGGGGACGCAACCTCATGGCTGGACCAAATGTGTAGGGAAAATAACAAGAGTGGGCAAAAATCTGTGCAATATCTTTGGTTGTCGTATGTGATGTCGTGGCCTTACGTCAATTGGCAGGTCAGGCGCCCCGTCCCTGGCGTGATTATTGCCGAGCGAAGGAATTATCGCCACGGCAGATCGCCCCTGATTTGTGTCAGGCGCGGCATGTCTGACCTACTGGTCTGTACAACGCCCGAAGCGACAAGGATTGGTCATTGACCGACTGCGTCTCTTTTGTCGTAATGACCCAACACGATGTTCGAGAAGCGCTCACCGGCGATCGGCATTTCGAGCAAGCCGGTTTTCGGGCGCTGTTGGCATAGCGGCGTCACTCGTCGGCGAACACCCGCGTGCTCTCTTCCTTGGTCACGGGGGTTTGCATGTCGTCAGTCTTTAGTTGGACGCGGACGCGGAGGTCGCCGGGCCGAAGGGCTTTCGCCCGAACTCGGTAGACCGTCTCGGCCTTGGGGGCCAGTTGGGCAAGCCCCTCGAAGAAGACCCGGTTTCCGTCCAGGGCGTGACGGGTGGGGCCTTCGGCGGCCACCGGCTGTAGCTCCGGCGGCAACAGAACCGCAAGCTGCACGTTCGTGGCCGCCTTCGATCCCTGATTAACCACACGGATTTCATAGGTGGTCTCGCTACCCGAACCGATCGGGTCGATCCGATCGACCACTTGGAAGAGTATCGCCGCGATGCCCTCGATCAGCACCGGCTGGTCCTTCTCCGCGACCAGTCCCTTGTCCGCCGTGCCGCGGAGCCGGATGGCGTGCTGTCCGGCCTCGACCGGCATGGCCACCAACTCGACGCTGCCGACCTCTTTGGCCGGGAGCTTTTCCAGCCGCCAGTGTACGGTACGTGTCGCCTCCTCGTAGTATCCGGCGTTGTTGGCGCTGACGAACTTCAGCCCGGCCGGCAAGGAGGCCACCAACTCGACCTGTTCGGCCGCCGCCGTGCCGGGATTGGCCACCGACAATTGATACGTGGCCTGACGTTCCAGGTATCGACGCTTCGGACCTTTCAGGGCAACGTCCAACTGCGGGGCTATAACCTCCAGTTCACGCTTGTCCTCGACGCGAAGATTGCCGTCGCCCCGGGCGGTCAGCAGGTTGACGGCCGGGCCGGGACGATTGGCCACCAGCGGCAAGTCCAGCTTGCGGCTCTCGCCCGGTTTCAGATCGCCTATCGCATATTCCAACTCGTTGCCGGCGGGATGATGCAAACCGGCCGGAATGCGCTCCTCCAATACCACGCCGGTCGCCACGCCCGTCCCAGGATTGGAAATCACGATCGAAAGCGTAAGCTGATCGCCGATCAGCACCTTCGAGGGCATGGCGGTTTCGATTATCAGTTGCGGTCGGGTGGCGATGCTGCGGGCAGTCGCGTCGGCGCCAAAGTGGACCGTGGCCACGCTGCCAATCTCGCCCTCGGTCGTGGGCATAAGCTGCATCTCGACGACCGATTCCTCGCCGGGCCGGATGGTTCCCAACGTCCAAACCAACTCGCCGCGCGTGCCGCGTTTCGCCTGCGGCTTCGTGCTCAACAGCCGCGTTCCCCTCGGCACCTGGTCGCGGATCTCGACGTCGCAGGCGGGAGCCTGGCCGATGTTGCGGACCACGACGCGGAAGATTGCCGGCTTGCCGATTTGTATCTCTTTCGGCACCGATTTTTGGATCGTCAACTGCGGGCTTTGGATGCCTTCGAGCCGCGGATCGCCCGGTTGGCCGGTCCCTTCGCTCGCCAATGGCGCCTGGTTGGCAAAGCCGCGCCGCGGCGACATTCCCGCCGGGCTTTGATCGCTCTCGCCGATCGGCGTCGGATTGGTCGGCACGGCGAACGGATCGGCCCGAAACGGCGCCGGCTCTCGGTCTTCCGAAACGGCAGTCTCCGCGGCCGAGGGAATTGAATAGCGATCGTCGCCGCGATTGGCTAGCCGATCGTGCCCGGCCGGCGGGGCGGAGTAACGATCTTCCACCGGCCGAACGGTATTGACCGGCGCCAGGGTCGGCCCGGACGAGACGGGTTCCTCGACCGATGTCGGCGTCGCCGGATATCGGTTGCGAAGTCCAAACGGATCGGCCGCCGGACGGTTTAATCCCGGTTCGGCGTCCGGAATGTCCGACGAAGGCGGCTGCGCTGCCGGCGCGCGTAACGGATTTGCGTTCCGATCGGGCGAAGCCGGCGCCGGAGACGAATAATCCGAAGCAACGGCCATCGAGCCAGCGGTGGATCGTTCCTCCACCAATGCTCCGCCGCGCTGGGCCTGCGCAATGGCGATCCAGCCCAGCAGAAATAAACCACCCAACGCACCAACGCGAACCAACAGTGATTTCATAGCGTGTCCCCTTGCGGAGGGGTGTGATCCATTAAAAAGACTCCCCGTGGCGATACAATCGGGCGGGTTAGTACCAAATTCCGCCAAACAGGGAAAGGTCAGTTTTCGCAGAAGACGGGAATACGGGAATCTCTGGAAAGAAGTAACCGGCTTGCCGGAGTACCCCTGGTGGAGTTCATTCAAACAGTCGCGTCTGTCTCTCCTTCTCCGCGAACTGGCGATGGATAAATTGACTAAATAACGGGACCGCAAAACAGTACTTCCCATGCCGGTTTTTGTAGATCAGACCTTTTCCGATAAGTTTCGGTAGAGATTGGCTTACATCCCCGTATGCAAAAGGTTTGCCCGTCGATTTTTTGGAGGCTTCAACAATCTCACTGATGGTGAATTCGTCGTCCGCATGTTCAAGCTGGGCAATGCAGTACAGTAGTTCCCTTTGGCGGTCCGTCACCTTTTCCCATCTTCCAGCGAAGAAGTCGGAATCCAGCTTTCGGATTATCGCATCAATAGGAATGGTTCTATCTTCCGGATTGGATAGCAGATGGTCGAGCGTTTCCCGGCAAATGAACTGAATGAAATAGGGATAGCCGTCGGAAATTCTAATGATCTCCTGAACACTCGCCGGAGTAAATCGCCATCGGCTGGTCTTAAGCGGCTGTTCTATCGCCTCCTGTGACGCCTGTTTGGATAGTCGCCCAATTTCAAGAATAGCGAACATTCTCTCCGCATACGTGCGAGACTCCACGAGTTTAGGAAACAAAGTAGGCAGACCTGTCAAGAGCAAAAGGAATCTGACGCCTTTTCGTTGAAGCGATTGAAAGGTTTCCAGAAGAATAGCAAGCGGATATTGCCCCTTATCTTCTCTATCTCGAACCACCTGGGCTTCATCATAGGCAAATACAATGCCCTTTGTGCCTCTTGCGTTCGCAACCTTCCACACAAACTCCAACGTGGCCTTCAGCTTGTCTACCGTTAGCCCAGGTTGCGCTTCAAAATATGTTATCAGAAATTCAAACGATAAAGATTTGTTCCGCTGACCGGCGTCAAACCCGAGTGTTCCATCCGAAGTCGTCACCGAAAGACTTGAAGTAAACACGCTCAGGTCGGTCAGCAGTCGAACACAAAGATTCCCTTCGCTGAGAAAGGATGACTCCGCAAAATCAGAACCGATCCACACCCAACCTTCTTCCTGGGCCATTGGCTTGAATCGGTCATCCATAAGAACGGTTTTTCCCGTTCCTCTCAGGCCGGTTAATATCACATTCTTGAGAATTTCCTTCTGGAAAAGAAACTTCTGGAAAGCAATTATTTCTTGTTCGCGCCCCGCCAAATAGGGTGGCGAATGACCAGCCCCTGGTGCATACGGATTGAGTACGTCAGTTCCCATCTGCCGATCCCCCATAAACCAAATTTTAACCCATAGCATTGCCCACTATGATATTATATGGATGAATAATATTATGTCAACGGATACCAAGGGATGTTTTTTGCCGCCCCCCCGGAAAAATTCTCTTAATAACCCTTTACTCCGAGCGATCGAGAAACGACGCCAAGGCTTCGTAGTATTCCGCGCTTTGCGGATTGTTGTGATCGCCGCCGGCAATGGGGACGAACTGCTTCGGCTGATTGGCCGCGTCGAACAACCGGCAACCGATCTTATATGGAATGAGCCGATCCGCCGTACCGTGGCTCTGTAGCAGTGGACCGTGGTAGGTGGCGATTTTTTCAGCGGAGTTGAGCTTGGTCTGCACCAACAAATGGAGGGGTAGCAGAGGATACATCGTCTTGGCCACGTCGGAGATGGAGGTGAAAGTGCTTTCCAGCACCAGGGCGCGTGCCCCGTCGCGGGCGGCCAAATCGACGGCCACGGCGCCGCCCAACGACCGGCCCATCAGGACGATCTGGTCTTCGGCAATTCCCGCTCGGTCGGCCAGCCAAGCACGGGCTGCTCGCGCATCGGCCAACACGCCCGACTCGCCCGGCTTCCCTTCGCTTCTGCCAAAACCACGATAATCGAAGATCATCACCGTCGCGCCGACGCGGTCGTGAAGGATGCGCAACAAGCCGGCCCGGTTGGACAGGTTGCCCGCGTTTCCATGACAAAACAGTATTGCAGCACGAGGATGTTCGTGCGGAACATACCAGCCGTGTAATCGCGTGCCGTCGGCGGAAGTGAACCAGGCGTCATCAAAGTGCAGCCCGGCCGGCTGCCAATTGCCCTCGGGATAGCGGGATGGAAAGAAGATCAACGACCGCTCCAATCCACCAAGTGGATTGAGTTTCGATTCGCGGAAGGGTGTGCTGGATTGCGGCGTTGCCGACGAGTGATTTTTGGGCATCGGGCCGCGGCACCCCATCGGCAAGAAAACGCACGCCATTGTCAAGGCAAACCAATAGTGGCGTCCCATGGAGTTTTCCTTATCGTTTATCCTCCGGTCCGAATCGGCCGCGGTACTCCTCGGCGGGGTATTTTTGCTCGTTCTTCGCCATCTTGCGGCGGATAGCCGTCGAGATGTCGAGCTGTAGCTCGTTGGCCATCGCCAGGGCGTAGCAGAGTACGTCGGACAGTTCGTCGGCGACGGTTTCCAGCCGCCGAGGGTCGTCTCCTATTTGACGCGACTGCTCGGCCGAAATCCACTGAAAATGCTCCATCAACTCGGCCGACTCGATGGCCATCGACATGGCCAGATTCTTCGGCGCATGGAACTGATGCCAATCGCGGCGGTCGACAAAGTCGTCAATCAGCCGTTTCAGGTCGTCAAGCGTGGTTGTGGAGTCGGACATTTGGCAAAGATGGGAGAAGGGAGAAAAGGGAAGAGAGAGAAGGGAAGAGTCTACGATCTGTTTCGCTTTTCCCTCTTCTCTCCTCTCTCTTCCCTTCTCTTTCCTCACCCAAACCCCAGCAGCCGCATTTGCATCGGCGGGTTGACGCGCTCGCGGTAACGACGACGATATCCCTCGGCGACGTTAAGCAGCAGTTCCAAGATGAGCAGGTCGGCCCGGTTTATTACGTGCCGCGTGCTCCGCGATCCTAATCCGTGGATCAGCTCCTCCAACACTTGCAGGTGAAGCTGCATTGTCTGCCGGGCGGTCATCCCCGCGACGACCAGCAGTTCGGCCAGACATCGCAGTTCGTCGGCCAGATTGCCTGAACCCATGATTACGTAAGTACGCAGCAATTCGCGGTAGTGGTCGATCAGTTCGACGGGCAGTAAGTGCGTGGTTTCCGGTTCTTCCAACAGCGCCCGCTGTTGTCGCAGCAGTTCGGCGGCCTCGTCGTGTTCGCGTTGCAGTCGGGTCTGTTCGGCCAGATTCAACCGTTGGTTTTCGCGGACCAGTTGGTGCCGCTCGACCGCCCGGGCAATGACCCAAATCAGGTTCCGCGTGGTGGCAGTGTGGACGCAGAGGTAGCCGTCGGCGCCGACTTCGTGGCACAGCACGGCCATTTCCTGCTCGCTTTGGGTACCCAGCACGACGATCGGCTCGTCGGCCCCTCCGGCCCGATATCCCTCGACCAGATCCAATGCGTTTAGCGAGTCGGGCTGATGGCTGACCAATACGGCGTCGAAGTTCTCGTCGCGCATCCGCGCCAGACCGGCGGCCGTGCCCACGGCCTCTTCCAACTCGACTTGCGCGGCGCTGTCGGCGGCGAATGCATCGGCCAGCCAGCCACCGGTCCGTTGCCGGGTGGCAATGTACAAGACCCTCATCCGGCATGGCATTCGGCGCCGTGCCGCCGCGCCGACGTCGGTGGCCGGGGCCATTTCGGATAGCAATGCGACCATGAGTTACCTACCCCGCTGCTTGCGGCAATCCTTGCCGGACCGACGGTGCGGCCGTCACGAATTCCAATATGGTGAACGGCCGAAAGTGTAACTATCTTCTCCGTCCGAGAAAAATGTTTCACTTCTTTCCGTGCAACGTACAATATCCGCGGGGCGGTACTTTAGCGATGCATGCCAAGCAGGTCAAGCTCGGGTATTGCCACCACCGAAAAACATGCCAAAATGCCCTTTAGCGGCAAATTGGCTCCGGCCAGGAGATTCCTCCCACCCGAAAAGAGGGGCAAGCTAAGTAGGCCGGGTCGTGACCCGGCGCTGCAAACGATCGTCGGGTTGCAGCCCGGCCTACTCAAATAACGGTATCGGCATGACGAAAATCGCTTACCTCGACTGCGGCAGCGGAATCAGCGGCGACATGACCCTTGCCGCGCTGATCGACGTCGGCGTCGGTCTGGACAACCTGAACAAGGCGCTCGGCTCGCTCGGCCTGCCGGGCTTGGAACTGAGGGCCGTCGAGGTGAAAAGACGCGGCTTTCGGGCTCTCCGAGTTACCGTCGAAGCCGAGCCGGAGCACACGTATCGAGACTGGCGGCAAATAAAGACGCTGATCGGCTCCGGTAACTTGACAGATAGACAAAAAGACCTCGCCCTGCGCATCTTCAACGTCCTGGCCAAGGCCGAGGCGCGGGTTCATGGAATCTCGGTCGAAAATATCCATTTTCACGAAGTCGGGGCCATCGACTCGATAGCCGACATCATCGGCGCCGCCGTCGGATGGGATCTGCTCGGGGTCGATCGCGTGGTGGTCTCGCCGGTGCCGACCGGCTCGGGCAAAATCAGAATTGCACACGGCGAGTGCAGCATCCCCGCCCCCGCCACGGCCGAACTGCTCCGCGGCGTGCCGCTGGCCGAGTCGTCGATCAAACACGAGCTGACCACGCCGACCGGGGCCGCCATCCTGGTCACGTTGGCCGACTCGTTCGGCCCAATGCCGGCAATGAAGATCAAGCGGATCGGCTACGGGGCCGGGCAGCGTGATTTCCCCCAGCGGCCGAACATCCTACGGCTGCTGGTCGGCGAGGCGGTGGAAGACGCGAAGCACGACGCCGAGGACGTGTGCGTGCTGGAGACCAATCTCGACGACGAGCGGGGCGAAATCATCGCCCATTGCATTTCGAGGCTCTGGCAGTCCGGCGCGTTGGACGTCTACACCACGGCCATCGGCATGAAAAAGGACCGCCCGGCGGTGAAGATCACGGTCGTCTGCCGGCCCAACGACGCGGCGTTGTTCGAGGACGTTTTGTTTGCCGAGACGACAACGCTCGGCGTTCGGCGTTGGTCGGCCGCACGGAGCATTCTCCGCCGCGAGCCGCACACGGTCGAGACCCCCTGGGGGCCGGTCGAGGGCGTGATCGGCTGGCGCCGCGACGGCTCGCCCCGGTTCGCGCCCGAGTACGAGGCTTGTCGTCGCGTGGCGACGGCCAACGACGTTCCGCTCCGCGACGTGTACGAAGCGGCCGGCAAGGCGTATGCGGAGGGGCGAGGGGAGAGGGGAGAGGGGAGAGAGGTGTAGCGGCACAACCTCGTTCCCACGCTCCGCGTGGGAACGCACTGTCCCGACGCTCCGCACGGAGAACGACCCTGGTGAACAGAAACATGCGTGCAGCACGTGCGGGCGCTGTTTTACTCACTTTTTTGGTGATCCTATCCAGCCGCGCGGAAAGCTGGGGAGAAATTGTTGCGGCCAGCGTCTTCAACTTTGTGATCGTCGGCCCGCTTTGGGCCGCCGTGGCATATCTGTCCTTCTCGCAACGGTCGAAAACGGCGATTGTCGTAAGTGTTGCGGTTTGGCTCGCGTCCGCCTCGTTGCTTAGTTACTGGCACGTTGTCGTATTCAATGCTCGATTGGAAGGCAGACAAGCACAGTGCATGAACAACCTCAAGCAGATCGGCTTGGCGCTTAAACAGTATGAACGCCGCTACGGCTGTTTGCCGCCGGCGTATGTCGCCGACGCGGAGGGCAAACCGATGCACAGTTGGCGGGTACTGTTGCTGCCGTTTCTGGAATATGACGAACTCTATCGACAATACTCCTTCGACGAGCCGTGGGACGGCCCGAACAACAGCAAATTGCACGAAGTTGGGATCAGGATGTTTAGGTGCCCCTACGATTCCTTCGATTACTGCAAGACAAGCTACTTTGCGGTCGTCGGAGATGGCACGGTCTGGCCCGGCGCAGGTTGCATGCGAACCAGCGACATCCGAGACGGCCCGGCCAAAACGATCCTGTTGGTCGAGGTAGCCGAGTCCGGTATCCACTGGATGGAGCCGAGGGATCTTTCCTTTGCGGAGATGGATTTTCGCGTCAATGGCCGGCCGGGCAACTCGATTTCGAGCGGCTACGGAAAAAGCGTCTCGGCCCTTATGGCCGACGGCAACGTCCGGCGACTGGATAAAAATCTGTCGCCGGATACACTCAGGGCATTGTTGACCACCGCCGGGAGCGAAAAAGTATCGTCCGATGAACTTGACTAACCTCGTTCCCACGCTCCGCATGGGAACAAGATTGCTCCACTGACCACTACCCACTATCCACTACCCACTAATATGTCCCAAATAGTCCGATTTTCCGTTTCTCTGGAAGATGATCTGCTCGAGCAGTTCGACCGTTACTGTAAGCAGGAACGGTTCGCCACCCGTAGCGAGGCGATCCGGCAACTGTTGCGGGATACGTTGACCAAACAGGCGTGGGCCGAGGAGTCGCACGACGCCGCCGGCACGCTGACGCTGGTCTACGACCACCACCGCCCGCAGTTGCGAGATCAACTAATGGACATCCAGCACGAGAACACCGACCTGATCGTCTCGACGCTGCACTCCCATCTGACGCACGATCTTTGCCTGGAGGTAATCGTGTTGCGTGGCCCCTCGTCTCGGTTGCAAAAGATCGCCTCCCGGTTGCGCGGGCTGAAGGGGATTTTCAAGGGGGAGTTGGTCATAGCCAACGCCGAGCGGTAGTCGGGTTGTCCGCGGGGGGTAATGCGTCTACAATGATGCCTGCCTCTAAAGTCCCCGTTTTGCCCCCGCATAAATGTCAGACCGCACTACCAACGTCGCCGTGCTGGGTTCGACCGGAAGCATCGGTCGGAGCACCCTGGAGGTGATCGCCGCCTCCAACGGGTCGCTGCGGGCAGTAGCGCTTTCGGCATACGCAAACACGGAACTGCTCCTTGAACAGGCTCGCTCCGTCGGCCCCAGGGCAATCGCCGTGACCGATCCGGCGGCGGCCGAGCGGCAGGATTGGACCACACTGCCGAAAGATACTGAACTGCTCGTCGGGGTCGAGGGGGTCTTGCGGCTCGTGGCCGACCAGGACGTGGACATCGTCGTTTCGGCCATTGTCGGCAGCGCCGGACTGCGGAGCACCTGGGCGGCGTTGGAGGCGGGAAAGACCGTCGCGCTGGCCAACAAGGAGAGCCTCGTGGTCGGCGGGCCGCTGATGACACAACTCGCACGGCAAAAAAACGCGAAAATTATCCCCGTCGATAGCGAACACAGCGCCGTGTTTCAGGCCTTGCAGTCAGGTCGGCGGGAGGAAGTGCGGAGGGTAGTGCTTACCGCCAGCGGTGGGCCGTTCCGAACCCTTTCGCCCGAACAATTGGCACAAGTCACCGTGGCCGACGCCCTGGCCCATCCGACTTGGGCGATGGGGCCGAAAATAACGGTCGATTCGGCCACGCTGATGAACAAGGCCCTGGAGATAATCGAGGCCCGATGGCTGTTCGATCTGCGTGCCGACCAGATTTCCGTGGTGATTCACCCGCAGTCGATCGTCCATTCGATGGTAGAGTATAAGGACGGTTCGGTCATTGCCCAGCTTAGCCCGCCGGACATGAAGCTGCCGATCCAGTACGCATTGACTTGGCCGCATCGTCGGGAGGGTGTGGCGGCGAAGCTGGATTGGGGCCGTGCGATGGAGTTGCGTTTCGAGCCGCCCGACTTCGAGCGGTTCGACGCGCTACGGTTGGGACTCGAGGCGGCCGCGGCCGGCGGCACCGCCGGCGCGGTCATCAACGGGGCGAACGAGGCCGCCGTGGCCGAGTTTCTCGATGGCCGGTTGGGGTTCCACCAGATTGTGCCCGCCTGCCGAAGCGTCTTGCAAAACCATAATTTCAATCCCAATCCCAGTCTGGAGCAGGCGCTCGAGGCCGACGGTTGGGCACGCCAGGAGGTGCTGCGTTGGAGTATGCAATCGGTTTGACCGTCGTGATTCTGTTAGGCGCCTTCGGGCTGGGCTTCGTGATCTTCGTCCACGAACTGGGCCACTTCCTGGTCGCAAAGTTCTGCGGCGTGAAGTGCGAGAAGTTCTATTTGGGTTTCGACATCGCCGGGCTGAAAATCTGCAAGTTCCGCTGGGGCGAGACCGAGTACGGCATCGGAATCCTCCCCTTGGGCGGATACGTCAAGATGCTCGGCCAGGAAGACAACCCCGCTAAAATCCGCGAGGAGATGGAACGGGCCAAGCAAAATACGGAGGGCGGAGGGCTGGCCGCTTCAGCGGCCAGTGGAGAGGGGCCAGAGGTCGGAAAAGCCGAATCCCCGAGCCCCGAATCCCCGAGCCCCGCCGCCCCTACTTACGATCCCCGCAGCTTCCTGGCCCAAAGCGTACCGAAACGGATGGCCATAATTTCGGCGGGCGTGATTATGAATTTGATCTTCGCCTTCCTGATGGCCGTGGTGGCATTCTGGATCGGGGTGGAGCAGCCGCTTTGCGTAGTTGGCACGGTGCTTTCGGGTGAAGCCGCGTGGCAGGCCGATCTGCGGCCGGGCGACGCAATACTCGAAATCGCCGACCAGAAAATGCATCAATTCCGCGATCTGAACACCGCCATCCAGCTTGGCGACATAAACGTCGGCGACAGCGTGTCGCTATTGGTGCGCCGGCCGGGGGTCGAAAAACCATTCACGGTGAAGGCAAAGCCCGACCGTTCGCGCGGGGCATTCCTCCTCGGCATCACCGGCGGTTACACCACGCGGCTGATAGAGAATCGAAAAACGTGGCTCGTGCAGAAGTGGAATCCCGTGTTGCCCGGCTCGGCGGCCGATCGGGCGGAACCGTCGCTGCGCAACGGCGACAGGATCGTGCAAATCGACGATACGCCCATCGACAACTACGCACAGATCGCGGTCGAATTGGCGCGAAAAGTCGACGTGCCGATCAAAGTGACCGTGGAACGTGCCGTGGTTGGCGAGAAGGGCAAACCGACCGGCAAAACGGAGCGAGTGACCAGCGTCGTGCCGCCCAATCCAATGCGGGATTTAGGGTTGGTCATGACGCTGGGCAACGTTGCGGTGGTCCAGGTCGATTCGCCCGCCGCGGGCGCGGAGATCGTGCCCGGCGATAAAATCCAAGAACCGGCCGACGATCCGATGTTTCTGCCCGATTGGCTGCGGCGTCGCGCCGGCGAAACGGTTGATCTGACGATCCAACACGAAGGGGCCGAGCCGCCGGAAGTCGTTCCGGTGCGGCTGCGTCGGCCGACGTATTATGCTCCCCCGGCAACCAATAGTCCGGTATCGTCGTCGGCGTTGGGTGTCGCTTATCGGGTTCTCAATCGTGTCGATCGAGTCATCGAGGGAAGTCCCGCCGCGGTGGCCGGTCTGCGGCCGGGAGACCTGGTCACGCATGCCAAGTTGATCCCGCCGGACGATGAAACTCTCGAAAAACTGGGACTCGATGGACAGGCGACGGAAGAGGTGGAGTTCGGCGAGAAAAAACGCAGTTGGCCCTGGTTGATCAGCCTGTTGCAACAATTGGCGCCGGGCACCAAAGTCGAATTGACCGTCCTCAGGCAAGACAAGGAGGAAATCACCGTCGAACTAACGCCGGTCGAATCCGACGACTGGTTCAACCCGAAGCGTGGATTTCGGTTCGAGAATATGTCGTTCGATCGCAAGGCGGAGTCAATCGGCGACGCCTTTGCCCTGGGCGGACAAGAAACGATCGACTCGCTGACAATCGTCTTTCGTAGCGTGAAGGCGATCAGCACTAATCGAGTTTCGCCGCGGGGCCTGGCCGGACCGGTGAAGATCGTCGAGATGGTCCTGCGAGAGGCGGACGCGGGAACCGCCAGGCTGCTGTTGTTCCTTACGTTGCTGAGCGCCAATCTAGCGGTGCTCAATTTCCTACCCATCCCGGTGCTCGACGGCGGACATTTCGTCCTGCTGGCCTACGAGGGCATCCGCGGCAAGCCCGCCAACGAACACGTGCAAACCGTGTTGGCCTACATCGGTCTGGCCTTGATCCTGGCGCTGATGGCATGGGTCTTGGGCCTCGACCTCGGCCTGATCTCGCGGCAGGGGTAATGTGGAGTGCGGCTTTAGATGTAGGGTGGGACTTTTCGTAGCGCGGTCCCACCAAGAGCCGGAGGAAACCCTGGTGAGACTGCGCTGCGCTTGTCCCATCGGGTTGAGTCAATACAATCGCTCTTGCCATTTTCCCCCCACTGGGGTATGGTAATCATCGTAAACGGCGGCGGAACCAACGAGGAGCGATCATGCCGGTTCACTTGCAGCGGGAAATCGAGCGGCTCAAAAAAAATATCCTCGCACTATGCGCGATCGTCGAGGAACAGGTGCAGGACGCGGTTCGGGCACTGTTGGAGCGGGACGTCGATCTGGCCAAAAGCGTCGAACAACGCGACGAGGAAATCGACTGCCGCGAAGTCGAGGTCGAGGAAGAGTGTCTGAAAATACTTGCCCTCCACCAGCCGGTGGCCATCGACCTGAGGTTCATCGTTTCGGCGATGAAGATCAACAACGATCTGGAGCGGATCGGCGATCTGGCGGTGAACGTGGCGAAGAAGGCCGTCTCCTTCGCCGCCGAATCGCCGATGGAAATCGCCTTCGACATCGCCGGCATGTGGCAAAAGACCCAGTCGATGCTCCGCGACAGCATCGACGCGTTGGTGAACCTCAACAGCTCCCTGGCTGCCGATGTCTGTGCCCGCGACGACGAAGTGGACCGGATCAAGCACGAGATCCGTGTCGGGATTGAGGAGCAGATCCGCCGCGAGCCGGACAAAGTTCGTCCCTTGCTGCGGCTGCTGGCCGTCTCCCGTAACCTCGAGCGGATCGCCGACTGCGCCACGAACATCGCCGAGGACGTGATTTACATGGCCGAGGGGCGCATCGTCCGGCACAACAAGCTGGATTTTTAACCGACCAGCCTGCCGCGTTGACGGATCGAGGTGCCGCCAATAAACTTGCGATACTGGCGTGTTCTGTTTCCTATTTCCCTCAAAATATCATGCCCGACAAACCAATCGAACAACTGGCGATCGACACCATTCGGACCCTCTCGATGGACGCCGTTCAGGCGGCCAACAGCGGTCACCCCGGCACGCCCATGGCCCTGGCCCCGGCGGCCTACGTGCTTTTCAACGAAGTGCTCCGCTACGATCCAGACCGACCCGCCTGGCCCAACCGCGACCGCTTTGTCCTCTCCTGCGGACACGCTTCGGCGCTGCTCTATGCCGCGCTGCATCTGGCGGGGGTGAAGCAGTTGGACGGCGACGGCCGGCCGACCGGCGAGCCAGCGGTTTCGCTGGACGACTTGCGCCGGTTTCGGCAGTTGCACGGCCGCTGCCCGGGCCATCCCGAGTTCGGACATACCAACGGCGTGGAGACCACCACCGGCCCGCTCGGCCAAGGGATCGGCAACAGCGTGGGAATGGCCATCGCCTCCCGCTGGTTGGCCGCGCGATACAACCGGCCCGACTTCGATCTGTTCGACTTCAACGTTTATGCGCTGTGCAGCGACGGCGATTTGATGGAGGGCGTCGGCGGCGAGGCCGCGTCGCTGGCCGGACATCTCAAGCTCTCGAACCTCTGTTGGATATACGACGACAACCGTATCACCATCGAGGGCGACACCCGCCTAAGCTTCAGCGAGCACGTAGCCGCGCGATTCGCCGGCTACGGCTGGAACGTCGTCCGAGTTTCGGACATCAACTCGCTGGACTCAGTGCGCAACGCCATCCGCTTGTTCCGCGAGTCGAGGCCGGACTGTGAAGGTTCGTTGCCGACCGCCCGGGCACACTCTTTGCAGCAAGTGACGCTGGACGACTTGTGCGAGCAGTTTACGCCCGGCCGGCCCACGTTGATTATCACCCGCAGCGTCATCGGTTTCGGCTCGCCGAACAAGGCGGACAGCCACGACGCCCACGGAGCGCCGCTGGGCGACGAGGAAATCAGACTTACCAAAGCCGCCTACGGCTGGCCGGAGGATGAAAAATTCCTCGTGCCAGACGAAGTACGAAAGCACTTCGCCACGGGAATCGGAGAGCGGGGCAAGAAGCTGTACGCCGAGTGGACCGCGAAGTTCAACCAATACAAAGCCAAGTATCCCGAGCAGGCCGCCGAGTTGGAACTGCTCGGGCAGCGCGACTTGCCCGACGGATGGGACGCCGACGTCCAGCAGTTCCCCGCCGACGCCAAGGGAATGGCCAGCCGGGCATCGTCGGGAAAGGTGCTCAACCAGATAGCGCCGCGCGTCCCGTGGCTGTTGGGCGGCTCGGCCGATCTGGCGCCGTCGAACAATTCCCTGCTGAAATTCGACGGGGCCGGAGACTTCGAGGCCGATAATTACGCCGGGCGAAACTTCCACTTCGGAATCCGCGAACACGCAATGGGCGCGGTCTGCAACGGAATGGCGCTCTGCGGACTGAGGGCCTACGGGGCCACCTTCTTCGTCTTCTCCGACTACATGCGACCCTCGATCCGGCTGGCCGCGCTGATGGGGCTGCCCGTGTTCTACATCTTCACGCACGATTCGATCGGCGTCGGCGAGGACGGGCCGACGCATCAGCCGATCGAGCATCTGGCGGCGCTCAGGGCGATTCCCAACCTGCTGGTGTTTCGCCCGGCCGACGCCAACGAAGTAGCCGAGGCATACAAAGTCGTCCTGCCGTTGAAAGACCAACCGGCCGCACTGGTGCTGACTCGCCAGAACCTGCCCACGCTCGACCGCGCAAAGTACGCCCCGGCCGACGGATTGCATCGCGGCGGCTACGTCCTGGCCGACTCTCCCGACGGACGGCCGGAAGTGATCCTGATCGGCACCGGCAGCGAGGTCTCGCTGTGCGTGGCCGCCCACGAGAAGCTGCTTGCCGAGGGCGTCAAGGCGCGTGTGGTGAGCATGCCCTGTTGGGAGTTGTTCGACTCGCAGCCGGCCGAGTATCGCGAGGCGGTCCTGCCGCCGGACGTAACCCGGCGGGTGGCCGTCGAACTGGGAATCGAGCAGGGATGGAGAAAGTACATCGGCCCCGGCGGAACATTTATCGGCATGTCCACCTTCGGCGCCTCCGCGCCGGCCGCCACGCTGCTGAAGCACTTCGGCATAACGGTCGAGAATGTTGTTTCCGCCGCGAAACAAGCATAAAGCCGCGCTGCGTTGGTCGCATCCGCAAGCGCGTAGGGTGCCGTCCGCGACGCACCATCCAGGTGTTCTACGTTGCTCGTGGTGCGTCTAGGACGCACCCTACGTTGCATTATCCGCAAGCCCCCAATACACCGATCAGTGTAGCAATCATCTCCTCGGTATGTCCGGCGGTGAGACTGATTCGCAACAGCGCCTCGCCCTCGGGCACGGTCGGCGGACGAATGGCAGGCACGAACAATCCACGCTCGAAAAGTTTCGCCGACAACGCCGTCGCACGACGCGGATCGCCGACGATAACCGGAACGATCTGACTCGCCGAGGCGCCGGTGCTCCAGCCTTGACCTCGCAGCCGGTCGCGCAGCGCTTGCCCATGGGCCAACAGTGCTTCGCGCCGTTGCGGTTCGTCGCGCACGACGTCCAACGCCGCCAGAGCGGCGGCCGACCCGGCGGCCGGAGCGGCCGTGGAAAAGACGTACGACCGGGCACGATTGACCAACCACTCGATCGTCGCCGAACTGCCGGAGACGAATCCGCCCGAGCAGCCCAACGCCTTACTGAGCGTGCCGACGCGCGCGTGAACTCGGTCCTCGACGCCGAAGTGTTCGGCGGCGCCGCGCCCGTTGCGGCCGAAGACACCCGTGGCGTGGGCCTCGTCCACCAGCAGCATCGCCCGATGGCGCTCGGCCAGTTCGGCCAATTCGTCCAGCGGGGCCAGATCGCCGTCCATGCTGAACAGCCCGTCGGTGACGATCAGTCGGCGGCGGTAACGCCCCGACGCCGCCAACAACTCGGCCAATCGGCGGCAATCGTTGTGCGGATAAACCCGCACGTCGGCCCGCGATAGCCGGCAGCCGTCCCAGAGGCTGGCGTGGTTCTTGCGGTCGCAGTAGACCGCGTCGCCCGCTCCGGCCAGGGCGGCGATCGCGCCCAGGTTGGCGGCGAAACCGGAAGAAAACAGCACGGCCGCTTCGGTCCCCTCGAACTCGGCCAATCGCTCCTCCAATTGCCGATGCAAGGCGGCGCGTCCGGCAACCAGCGGACTGGCTCCGCTCCCCCAACCCACGCTGGCGGCGGCCTCCGACGCGGCGCGGCTCAATCGCGGATCGGAGGCCAGGGCGAGATAGTCGTTCGAGCCGAAGTTGAGCAACTCCCGCCCGTCGATCGACAGCCGGACGGATTGCGGGCCTTCATGGGTCAGCCGTCGGCGGCGGAGGTGTTGCCGCTCGAGCGAGGCCAGTTCGTCGTCGATCCACGACAAAGGATTCATCTGCGGCGGCGGGGGAAAGAATTATGTTGCGAAGCCGCAAGCGGCGGTTGATTTTCACTACCCACTATCCACTATCCACTACCCACTATCCACTACCTTCACCAGCACCCGGTTTCCATGGACGTTGACCACTTCGACCGCCGCGCCGCGTTCGATCAACTCGCCGTCGGCGATAACGTCTACCAGCTTGTCTCCGAAGCGGGCCTTTCCGCCGGGGGTGAGTTGCGTGGCGACCGTTCCCCGCTGGCCCACCAGGTCGTTGTATTCGACCAGCGCCTCGCGTCGGCCGATTGTTTCGGCCTCTTCGCCTACCGGCGGTTCGAGCAGAATGTGTCCGAACAATCGCGAACGTGGCAACCGATGTCGCAACAACACGGCGATGATTATCAATCCGACCATCGCCCCGACAATGCTCAACAACGAGCGTTGAAGCTGTCCAAACTGATATTCGTTCCGCGGCCAGATGAACGTTTGGCTGGCCAGGACCAACGAGGTGAGCACCAAGGCCCCGCCGCCGAGTCCAAAGATGCCGAAGCCTGGAAGGACGAACAACTCCATCAGCAGGCAGCTAACGCCGGCGATGAAGAGCGAAGCCTCCAGCCATCCGGCGGTGCCGTCGAGGTATCGGCTCCAGAAGAAAATAAGGAAGCAGACGGCCGCCAAAAAACCGCCGATACCGACACCCGGCGAGTGTAGCTCTAGGTACAGTCCGACTAAGCCGCACAACAGCAGCAGCACGGCCACGCCCGGCGAGGCCAATGCCCGGATTAAGATGTCGGCCCAGCCCGGCTCGACCAGCGTCGGGTCGTTTTCCAGTCCGTAGTATTTTTTGAAACCGGCGAAGTCGTCGACCACCCGGTTGGCCAAGTGGTATCGTTCGGCCCGATCGCCACTGAGTTCCAGCGGCGCTCCGGGAGTCGTGACCAGCGTCTCTTTTTTCCATTGTTCCGGCGCCGGCTGCTCTTGAAGCTCTTCGCCGGAGAAGTATTCCACGTCTCCCAGCCGCGTGCAACGGAACACGTTGAGATTCGGATCGATCATGGCGGCCATCAGCGACCAGGAACGTCCCTTGCGGGGAGCCAATTCCTTGCTTATCACTTGCAAGGCGTCGTCGATTTCCTCTTTGCTCGGCACCCCGGCGCCGGGGCCGCCGAGTTTCGCCCGTGGATGGACCACTAACTGATCGCAGGCCAGCGCGATGATCGCCGCGTCGGCGAGGGCCTCGTTGGGCACATAAGCCACCGTGCGAACCTGTCCCGGGGCCAACTCGAACGCCAGGAAGTTCGCCAGCCGCATGGCATCCACCAACGATCCGCCGGGGCTGTCGATCCATAGACAGATAAAGTTGGCGTTGTGATCTCGGACCTGGTCCTCGATCATCCGTTGTGCCCGATCGACCGAATCGGAGCGGATCGGCCCTTCCAGACTGATGCGTACCGCGTGCCAATCTCCTTCGAGCGAGGGATCGTCCACGAGCGCCGTGGGCGGCAGTTCCAAGGCATCGGCAACCCCGCGTCGGTTGTCGGCCAGATAGCTGGCGACCCCCATCCGCCGCGCGTCCTCGCCGGAAAAGACGCCCGGCTCGCCGGCCCGCTTGACCACCTCGGGCTGCTTTACGGCGCGGCGTTTTTTCAGTTCCTCCATCCCTTCGGGCGTGACGAACTCCTGGCCCACCTCGGTCTCGACCCGCAGGACTTCGATTGCCCGGTCCAACATCCCCAGCGCCAGCGGCGTGGGCACGGTCCGCCGTCGGCCGGCGATTTCGGTATAAGCGCTTCGTTGCGTGGGCGTGATGATCTTTTCGTCGATGCCCGCCGCGCCGATCGAGGCGCTTGGGGCCATGATAATCTCCTCGCAGGCGATGACCGGCAACACGGCGTGGCCCTCGATCGGCCGAGGCAGATAGGCCGCGGTCCGCACCGCACTGAGTTCTTCGCTAGAGATGAAGCTGGCCAGATCGTGGGCGGCGCCAAAATCGCTACCCCGGCCGAAACTCTTCTGACCCCTGGGAACGTCGAACTCGAAGACCAACACCAGCCGGGCGTTTTCCTGTTTGGCCTTTTCGATCGCCCGACGGACCATGCGCCTGGTCCGCTCGAACGTTTGCCCGGTGATCGGCAGCGGGATGTGGATAAACCGCCCGATCCGCTCCGGGGTCTTTGGTTTTGGCTCGTCCCCGGCGGCTGCCCGACGGGCGAATCCGCAACAAACAGCCACGATCAGCAGCGCCGCCGCGCCGGCGACGATCCACCGGCCGGCAATCGCCGTTCCGTAATGTGCGTGGGAAATTGGCATAGCGAGGGAACCTCCTCCACCAGATTATATGGTCCCCGGCCGCGTCGTCAATTCGGGGGAGCGTATATCCTTGTTCCCATGCTCCGCGTGGGAACTACAATCCGTAGGGTGCGTGAAACGCACCAAGCACTACCGGTTGTGGTGCGTTTCACGCACCCTACAAAAGTCGATCGTCCGTCCCAATGTTATGCTAAAGCATAACCTACGGTACTTCACCGTCGCCCGTCGGTCGATGGCCGTCGGTGGGCCTGGGCGGACGGCGACTCGTCGGGGACCAATTGCCAACCCAGCGGCGTGTGCGGACGGAACGGATTGCCCTGGAAGAACTTCAACGGATCGTTCACCACGACGTCGTAGAACTGGTATACCCCGTAGCTTTTCCCGTTGGGTTCGACGATCCGCAGAGCGAACGGCGCCATTCCCTGCGCGGCGATGATGAATTGTGCGTGGTGGAAGTTGGCGGTGTCCTGCTGGAAGCGAGGATAGGCCTCGAGCCAAATCTGGTCTTTGGCGTCGCGCGGCGTGATGATGCGGATGAAGTACCGCCGTTTGAGATCCTTGGCCTCGGAGCCGAACATGAACGGCAGCGGACTGTTGGCTATCGCCTTGCCCTGGAGCTCGGGCGGCAGCTTGTGCTCGATCACCTGTCTTTTGAGCGGATCGTATTCAAAGACCGACTTGCCGTCGCAGATCCAATGCTCCGCCCGATTGTCTTCGATGGCGACTTCGCGGCCGTTTTTCTCGATCGTTTCCAGGCGGAACAGTCCCCGGTCGGGCGTGGCGAACTTGATTACGCCCGACTCGATGTGCTTGGGCTGGAGCGGTTGGTTCGACTGCGGCGTCTGGAACACGGCGTCGTAAATCCAGCGCTTGAAGCGGCAGTCGAAGGTCTTGATCTTCAGGTTGCGCTGCTCCCACAAGTTCAACACCCGGTCCACTTGGGCCTCTTGCTGGGGCGTCAGCGTGAAAGGGGGCCGAGGCGGCGCGGGGCGTTGCGGCGCTCGACGCTCGAGGGTCGGCAACCGCGGACGAACCGGCTGATCCGGACCGCGCTGTGAATACGTTTGAGCAAACGCCGCCGTAGTCGTTAGAGCGAAACCGAGCAACACGATTGCGACAATGCGTGGGTACATCGCTGCACTCCTGGGGAAAATCCGTTTGAACGGCGATTGTAACAATAATCCGGCCGTCGCCCTATGGCAGTTTTGCCCCATGATTCCTCTCGTTCCCATGCTTCGCGTGGGAACAAGGAGCAACTTACCTCGGCCGCTCGGGCGACCAGACCGGACGTTTCATCTTCGGCTTGCGTTCGCGGGTGGCCACCCGCGGCGCGGGCCGAGGGCTGCTGACCGGCTGCGGCTCGACGCGCCGGGCCTCGAGCGCCGGAATCTGCTGCTCGGTTCGATCCAGTTCGGCGGGCGTCCAGCGGCTCGAACGGTCGCCCGGCAACGCAATCTCGATCGGTATATCGTCCTGCAACTCCCGACCGTCCGCCGTTACGTAGCGCGTGAAAAGATGCAGTTTGTTGTGCTTCGGACGTTCGTCGGGCCAGGCCATCATCAGATGGATCGCCAGGGAAGAGCCGGCGCGACGGAACAACTCGGCGGTTTCGGCCGTCGTGTATTCCCACCGGGCAACGCAGACCGCCTTCCCCTCGGCATCGGTTATGGCCGGATCGAGCACCACCGCGCTGATCTCCGCCGGGGCATCGAGCGGGCGGCCCGTGGCGTCGCGCGGCTCGACGACCGCCATCAACCCCTGGTCGCCGTCGGCGCCGTCGCCGTTGATCCCGCCGGTCATCGTGCGATTCAAGGCGATTGTAGTCGTCTGGCGGCTGTCGCCAGACGGCCTGATCGGCATGCCCATGAGCGGAACAACGGCCGAAACGCCGTCGACGCCCTTGTCCAACGCCGGACCGGATGGTCCGCGCGAGTGTTCGGGTACCCCGGGAGGCACCAGCGAGTCGGGCACTCCCTCCGTCGGGCGCGAGGGCAACTCGATCGCCGGCGGAGTCGCTCCGCTCGGCGGCGCGGAACCGGAACGGCGCGACGGCGCGGTCTCCGACTCCGACGATCTCGGTCGCCAGTCATCGCTGCAAGAGCTTGTATCCTGCAAGTCTTCGATCGCCCACTTCAGACGGTAGATTTCGTCTTCCTTGTGGCGCAGTTCACGTTCCAGAATGGCGATGTTCGGATCGCTCCGACATCCGGCGATTGCCGGCAGGAGCAGAGCCACGACGGCGAAATGCCACGTTTTCATAAAGACCTCGCGCGTAGCGACAGGGCGCCTCCCCCCGCGGCGCGACAGTTATTGACTCTCAGAAAAGCAACGACGCAATAGACTAGCCCGGGGCCAACAACCCCCGGTTATTTCGATAATGATATTCCCATCGGTTCCAGTGGGCGGTGAACCGCCCACCCCTCATTCACTAACCTCTGGCCACTAACCACTGGCCACTAATTCTTAATCTGCCCAGCGTGTTCGATCACGTGGTCTATCAGTCCGTATTCCAGGGCCTCCTCGGCCGACATGAAGCGGTCGCGGTCGGTGTCTTGTTCGATCTTTTCCAGCGGGTGGCCGGTGTGCTTGATGAGTATCCGGTTGAGCCGTTCCTTGACCTTGATGAACTCCTTGGCGTGGATGAGTATCTCCGCGGCCGTGCCTTCGGCGCCGGCCAGTGGCTGATGAATCATGATCCGCGAGTTGGGCAAAGCCTTGCGCTTGCCGGCGGCGCCGGCGGCCAGCAGCACAGCCCCCATCGAGGCGGCCTGACCGATGCAGTACGTCGCCACGGGACAATCGACGAACTGCATGGTGTCGTAGATGGCCATCCCGGCGGCGATGCTCCCGCCGGGCGAGTTGATGTAAAAATGGATGTCCGACTTGGAGTCATCCGACTGGAGAAAGAGCATTTGCGCGACTATCGCGTTGGCCACCTCGTCGTTTACCTGCGAGCCGAGAAAGACGATGCGGTCCTTCAGCAACCGGCTGTAGATATCCATCGCCCGCTCTTCGCGGCCGCTCTTCTCGATCACGTAAGGAATCAAAGGCATGAGAGTTGAGAGTTGAGAGTTGAGAGTTGAGGGTTGAAGGTTGAGGGTTGAAGGTTGAAGGTTGAAGGTTGAAGGTTGAAGGTTGAGGGTTGCGAAGCCGCAAGCGGCTCCCTTCATTCTTCAACTTTCAACCTTCATCCTTTCTCTACCGCTACTCGTCTTCGTCTTCCTCGTTCTTCTGTTTAGTGAGGATGTCGTCCACAAGACCGTACTTTTTGGCCTCTTCGGCCGTCATGTAGAAATCA
>CBDAFL010000215.1:0-1938 GCA_965195225.1 uncultured Thermoguttaceae bacterium | reverse complement strand
ACGCCTCCGCCTCGTCGCTGCCTTCCGGATGAAAGCAGTAAGCCAGCTTCCACAAGTATTCGGTCACGTGCCAGATGTCCAAGATGCCGACCGCCCGGCCGATCTTCAGTTCCTGCAACTCGCGAAGCTTCGTTTCGCCGTAACCGTTCACGGCCGTAGGCCGTGAATCATCCTGAGTGGACGCGATCTGGGAGCAGTTATCAAGAAGGGGATGGGCGAGTTGGAAGGATGGTGGCACGAGGCGCTAGGCGGCTTTACCGGGAATGGCGGTTGCATCCGATGCGGTTGCGGTCGGCAATAGCGACGGGCCGAGCTTGCCCGCAAGGTGCGCGAGAATCGAACTGTGCAGGAAATCGAAGAAGCTGCGACCCTGCTTCGTACACGTCGCAATCGCACTCCACATGCGTTCGTGGTAACGCTGCCCACGCTCACTGCGTGTACCTTGAGTAATACGCCGATCGATCACGCAATGACGGACCTGTTGTTCCGTGTGGTTGTTCGTCGGCTCCACGCCGCGCTCGAAGAGGAAACGAAAATAGTCCTGCGACATGTCGTATCGACTGCCGTCTTCGCACTGGCCAACCGCAAACCGATCGGCAAGCGTTCGCGCCTCCGGGACATCGGGCGGATGGACGGCGATGGCCAAGAACTTGTCGCGGTGCACTACGAAACTGCGATGCCGACCTTCGTCCGACATCTCGTCACGCCGATGCCAGGCCTTGAACAGACGCCGCGTTCGGTCGAGCAGTTTGCCTGCCCATCGCCTTGCCTTTTTGTTCGGATGCTTTTCGAGGAACCGGATGTCGCGGATCAAGTGGGCCCAACAGTACTGAGCCTTGACGTCAAAGTTCCAGGCGAATGAGCAGTTCGACGAAAAGTAATCGAAATGAACGATCCCGGCGAAATTCGTGCCGATCAGTTCCTCGAGTACCTTTCGACCACGAGAGGCCGCAATGTGAAACACGGTGAACGTCGATGCCGTGATGCACCAGATCCAGTGCTTCTTGCCGTTGTTCTTGAGGCTCGATTCGTCGCTGCCGAGCGTCTCCTGTTCGGGGATCGCCGCTTCGAGTTCTTCGTATGCGTCGGACAACGAATCGGATATCACGCCGTTGCAGAGTTTCGCCAGGTAGCCACGGCACACGGGGACTTGCAGGATGTCGCCCATCCAAGTCGCGATGGTCGTGTAACTGCAATGGGCACGCGATTTCAACCAGCCGATCATGGCCAACATGCGAGGTCCGAAGATCGGCCGTCCTTCGAGTTCGGGCACCTGCGTGACGACCGTTTTTCCATCGGGCGTCAGATACTTGCGAAGCCGATGTTCGGTGACGTGGATCGGTATGTCGAGCAGCTCGACGTGCTGGACGATTTCGAAGTCGTCGGTGGGCGAGGGCTTTCGATTGCGGACTTCATCGTCGGGGATTTCGTAAACAAACGCCTCGTCGACTTGTTCGGGCGGCAACGGCTGGCGGAGTTTGCGTTTCCGGCCTGGCTGTCCGCCACGTTTTCGCTTCTTGCGAGCAGATTTGCCCTGCGCATCCCGCTTCGGCGGCTTGACGATATCGCTCGACGGCGACTTGGACGAGTTCGAGGAGTCCTTGTTGGCCTTGGCCAATGCGAGCTTGAGTCCTTCGATCTCCCGTCGAAGTTCTTCGACCAGTTCTCGCAACTCCTGGATAATGCGGTCTTTCGCGTCCATGCGGGAATAGTAGCGACAAATCAGTTTTCACGCAGCGCCAATCCTTGGATGCCGTGAACGGTTACTCAAAACCATCCATTCTATTTATTGAAGGATCGCCTCCCGCGAAAACGGGCAAGGCCAATTCAGTGTTCGGCGTGAACTCCTGCCGGCGGGATCGAAGCAACGGCAGCTCACCGAAGGCTGCCGCGCGATGCCTCCACCAAATCATCCTACGGAGAAATCGCACTGACGAG
>CBDAFL010000214.1:0-13797 GCA_965195225.1 uncultured Thermoguttaceae bacterium | reverse complement strand
GTTGAAAAATAGGGACTTACGTCAACGGTTGTGATGATCATCATTCCAGGTTTTTATGAAAATTGCTAAACTGGCATGACAAACTCCGTTGTGGTAAGTGATTTTCTGCTATCGTTGCTAGCAGTTGCATAATCCTGTTTATCGCTGGGTGAGGAAGAAAAAATGAGGTTTGTCCGTCCCGTAGGGACGATTGAAAATGCCTCGAAACAACGATTCGGCCGTCCCTACGGGACTTGAAACCTCCTTGGTTACCCATAACCCCAGCAGTGAACTGCTGGGCTACTATCAAACGTCCCTCCGGGACGGACGACTTGTGTAGAACAACGAGGTGTATTCACCCGGGACTAAATACGGATATTTCAATATCAAAACACCTTCGGAGTAATAAACTGTCAGGTGGCCGCGGCGATGTGGTCGCAAATTGCGACCGCATCCGAGTCGCATCCTTTGATGCGGTCACAGATTGTGGCCGCATCCAAACGCAGTTCGCGTTACTTGACCGGCGTGTTTAGTATACTCCCCGGCGTGGACGCCGGGGCTAAACACCTTGTTCCCATGCCCCTCGTCCCCCGTCCCATAACATGAGACTCCCCCCCGAAGGCGCTCGATGGTTGGTTTCGCTGCGTTGGGTGGCGTGTGGAGCGGTGTTCGCCGCCACCTGGACCGCCTCTTCGGTGCTGCGGATACTGGCCGATCCAACGCCGCTCTACGCAGTCGCCTCGGCGATGGTCCTCTACAACCTGATCTTCTATCTGGTCCAACGAGACACCTCGACGGGGACACGGAACGTCGACCGGATCATCTTTCTGCAAATCTTGTTCGATCTGGTCGCCCTGACGCTGCTGCTATACTTCTCCGACATGCCGCGCAACCCGTTTCTGTTCTACTTCGTGTTTCACATGATAATCGCGAGCATGTATCTTCGCGGCCGGGCGCCGTACTTTTTCGCCGGCTTGTCCACGGCGATGGTCGGCGGCGTGCTGTTGCTGCTGTATCTGCGTTGGATACCGCTGCACCCTTTGCGGTTCCCTTCCAACATGCCGCGGCCGTCGTTGCCCGACGGACTCGAACTGCTGGGCGTTTTCGTGGCCTTCTCGAGCGCGTTGTGGATGGCCGTCTATTTCACTACTTCGATCCGCCGCTACGTGGACCGGGCACACGCCGAACTCCGCCAGAAGGAAAAGATGCTGGGTATCGGCCAATTGGTGGCGGGCATCGCCCATCAGATCGCCAACCCACTGGACGGCGTGCAGAACTGCCTGACGCGGATCGGCCGGCGCGTCAAGGACGAGCCGCATCTTACCGAATACGTCGAAATGATGACCGAGGCGTTGGAGCGGATAGAGCGGACGGCCAAACGGGTGCAGGCCTTCGCCCGGCCGAAAGGCATCACCTTGCAAAGCACCGACGTGAACCGGGCGGTCGAAGGGACGTTGGAGGTGCTCGGCCCCAGCGGTGGACGAAACGTCCGCATAAAGAAGGAGTTGGGCAACGTCGCGGTGGTCCAAGGCGACCCGTACACCTTGCAGGAAGTGCTCTTCAACCTCTGCACGAACGCGCTCGCCGCAATGCCCGACGGCGGAACGCTGACTATGCGAACCTACTCGCTGGGCAACATGGACGAGGACCAAATGGGGTCCGTGGCAATCGACGTCGGCGACACCGGGGTGGGTATCCCACGCGTCGATATCGAGCGAATTTTCGAGCCGTTCTACACTACACGCGCCGAAAGCGGAGGCACCGGATTGGGACTTGGGTTGTGCCGGATGTTGATCTCCGAGATGGGTGGCCGGATCGAGGTCCGCAGCGCACTGGGGCAGGGAACCACCTTCACCGTGATGCTGAATCGGACCAACGACGGCCGCAACGCCGGGGCATGACTCAACCTACAAAGATGCGGGTGAAAAAAGGGAGAGAGAGAAGGGAGAAGAGAGAAGGGAGAGGGGAGAGGAGTGATGAAAAAACAGCGGTTCTTTCAGCGAGTCTCTCCTCTCTCTTCTCCCCTCTCTCTTCCCCCCTCTCTCTTCCCCCTTCTAATTTCCCCACGACTACCGCGACTTACTGCCCGTGGCGCGAAATCGACTTGGCGGCGCGACGGGCGGCGCGTTTGCGATTGAAAACTCCGACCCGGTCTTCCTCCGGCTCGACGCCGTAGTCGGCCAATTCCAGCGTGCTGCGTCGAACAACCCGCCCCGACTTGTCAACCTCCTTGGAACTGTGGCTGAACACGCCGCCGGGTACGTCCGGCAAAACCACCGCCAACGTCGTCACCGTTCCGTTGACGTTTTTCTGGACGGTCTTGACGTAGATGGCGGCGTGGGTCTCGCCGCGCAGCCTGACCGGCATCCCAGCCGCGATCACCTCGAAGCTCACCGTGTTCAGCACACTCTTGCCTTCCGCGTCGCGGGTGACGCTAACCCGCTTGAGGATGTACGGCGCGACGGTCGTCGAATAGTAAAGGCTGATGGCCGTCTTTTCGTTTGGGGCGACGACCTCAATCTGCTGGACCTTGCAGGCAATCTTTCGGTCCCCGATCACAACCTGACCATCGGCCGTCTCCTTTAGAGTCAAGTCCGTCGCGGCCGATTCGCCGTTGAACCCCTGCTTGATGGTCTGCGGATCGGCCTGAAAACTTTTTCCCGCCACTTCCATGCATACCTGCACCTCCAACGTTACGCCGTCGTCGTCGATTTTCATCAACGTGGTTTTGGTGTCGGTAGTGCTGGTGCTGACCACCTGGCCCTCTTCGTCGAGCGTTTCGGTTACGACCCGGACCAGTTTCCAGGCCCCAGGCTCGAACCGTCCCCACGGATGCAGGTCGGCCGTAATGCCGGACTGCTGGGCCATGCACGTCGCGCAGACCGCCACATAGCTGAAGGCCAGCACGAAGGCGCGAAAAGCCATACAGGGCATTGCGTATTCCCTCCCAGGGACCAATTCGGGGTGTCGGGCAATCGTCGTCTCACAAATTGTAGGGCAGGTTGCCAACCTGTCCCACACCACGAATGTAGCTTGCCGCGATGCCGCAAAAACGACCGTGGCGCCGTCTACGCCGACTATTAGGATCCTGCCAAATTCGAATCGTCATTATAGCCGATCCGATCAAGGCAATCAGCCCTTGCAGGCAAAGAAAGAGCGCACTTCCAGGCGGCCATGCCCCCCGGTAGGGTGTGACGCTTTCCAGCTATCGTTGGGCAATTTGATCCGTACACGACGAACCTCGCCCGTTTGGACCGGAGCACTACTCGCAATTTAGGAGGCGACTCCAGTCGCCGAATTCGCTGAACATAACACCGCAATCGGCGTCTGGAGACGCCTCCTACAGCTTGCACAACGGTTTGTTACGTACACGAATTAAGCATCACGTGTAGGATGCTTTGATTTCCACGGAAGAATTCAATGAGCTTATCGGAAGGCTGTTGGTCGAGCAACATCGAGCAGCAGCCGGCCTCGGCCCGGTCGAAAATCGTGTTCTCGATCTCCTCGACGTTGATGCCTTCCTCGCGGAGTCCGTCGAGGACGAAGGCCAGCACGCCGACGCGGTTCAAATGCCGCATCACCAACCGGCAGGCCGCCGAGGAGCGGGCGCTGAGATTAACGGTACCGGCCGGATGGCCCGTCTTGAGAAACAGATCGACGATCCGCACCACCTCGGAGGCAACGGCGTCGGCGGCCTGATCGGTCGAGGCGCCGATGTGCGGCGAGCAAGTCACCATTGAAGCCAATTCCGTGTCGGGAAACTCTTTGTCGCCCGCGGCCGGCTCGCCCTCGTACACGTCGAGTCCGACACGGAGTTTCTTCTCGACGATGGCCGTCCGCAGCGCCTCGGTATCGACCAGCGGCCCGCGCGAGGTGTTGACCAGGATCGCGCCGGGTTTCATGGCATCGAGGAATTTTTTGCCCACGATGTGCTTCGTTTCGGCGTTCGAGGCCATGTGGATTGTCACCGCGTCGGCCTCCGCGGCAAGCTCCTCGGGCGTATTGCAGTAGCCGATCCCTTGGGCCTTGGCCTGCTCGGGCGTGAGGTCCAGCGGCGACCAGGTGATGATCTTCATTTCCAGACCGCGTGCGCGTTGGGCCACCGCCCGACCGATCGCCCCGAAGCCGAGAACTCCCAACGTGCGGCCGGCCAGTCCGCGCGAATTGCCATACTCCTTTTTCATCCATTTTCCTTCGCGCATCGACGTGGAGGCGTTGACGATCCTCCGGTCGGCGGACACCATCAGGCCGATGGCCAGTTCGGCCACCGCGGCGGTGTTTTTGCCGGGGCAGTTGGCGACGTAGATACCCCGCGAACTGGCGGCGGCCAGGTCGATGGTGTCGTAGCCCGCCCCGGCGCGGATGATCAGCGAGAGTTGCGGCGCCGCCTGGATGGCGGCGGCCGTCACCTTGGTGGAGCGGACGACAAGGATACCCACGTCGGCCATTGCGCCGGGAAGGGTATCCGCCTTTAGTTCGCTACGCACCTCGACTTCTAAATTCAACTTTTCGAGCGCGGTTACGGCTTCACTGGACAGTTTGTCGGCAATCAGTACTTTCATGGCTCAATCCTTATATTCTGCTGAACGGAAACAAGCCAGCAGGGTAGCAGAAAACCGCGGGGCTGCCTAGCAGTCCGTTGAAAAAGGGCGCCACTGCTGGCTTGTCCAGCAGTGCATGGGGGAAACTACCGGAAAAACACTGCTGGGCAAGCCAGCAGTGGCACCCAAACTCCCAGAATCCGACTTTTTCAACGGGCTGCTGGTCCTGGATGTGCGCAATGCACACTTGTTCCCATGCTCCGCGTGGGAACAAGTGCGTATGCCACGCATGCACTATCTATTCGCTCTCCATCGCCCGCAGCTTGTAGATAAGTGCCCGGCGGCTGATGCCGAGCTTCTTGGCGGTTTGCGTGCGGTTGCCGCCGCACTCTTCGAGCGTGGCGAGGATGGTTGCCCGCTCTACCTGCGAGAGCCGGCCCGCCGGCGCTTCGTCCGATTCGCGGTCCGCGGCCAAAGCGGCCACCTTCGGCGGGAGGTGTTCGGGCAGGATCACGTCGCCGCGGCAGAGAAGACATGCCCTTTGTATCGCGTTGCGCAATTCGCGGACGTTGCCCGGCCAGCGATAGGCCAGCAAACACTGCGTCACCCGGGGCGAGAGCCGGACCGGACCGCCGGCAAACTCCACGGCGAACCGGCGGGCCAACGGAAGCACGTCCTCCGACCGCTCGTAAAGCGGCGGGACGATCAGTTCGACGACGTTTATTCGGTAGTACAAATCGTCGCGGAATTTACCGGCGCGGACCGCCTCGCCCAAGTCGCGGTTGGTGGCCGCCACCAGCCGGGTATCGACCTCGACGGCCTTCTCGCTGCCGACGGCCGTTATCCGTCCCGACTCGAGCGCCCGGAGCAGCTTGGGTTGCAAGTGCATGGGCAGTTCTCCGATCTCGTCGAGAAAGAGCGTTCCGCCGTCGGCCGCGCGAAAGTATCCTTGCCGGGCCGCGTCGGCCCCGGTAAACGCCCCGCGCGTGTGGCCGAACAATTCGCTCTCGATCAGCGACTCGGGCAGGCCGGCGCAGTTGGCCACCACCAGCGGACCTTTCGACCGCGGACTCCATCGGTGGATCAACCCGGCCACGACCTCCTTGCCCACGCCGCTGGGGCCGAGGATCAGCACCGGGGCGGTTGATGGGGCGACCACGGCGGCCGTCTCCAGCACGTGCCGCATCGCCGCGCTTTGGCAGACGAACTCCGACGGCAGATCGGGCACGGCCCTGTCCTTCGGCGACCGCTCGCCCGCCGTTCCCACCGCGTCGACTATCACCGCCTCCAACTCGTCGAGGTCCAACGGCTTGAGCAGGTAGTCGTCGGCGCCGCTTTTGATGGCCTCGACCGCCTGACGCAACTCGCCGTGGGCGGTAATCAGCAGCACCGGCAAATCTCCGGCGATCTTGCGAATCTCTCCCAGGGCGGTAATGCCGTCCATACCCGGCAGCCGGACGTCCAGCAGCACCATGTCCGGCGCTGAGTGCCGGATCATCTCCAGCGCCTCTTCGGCCGAGCCGGCTTCGGTCGTGTGGAAATCGAGCGAACCGACGAAATCGCCCAACAGACACCGCTGAGCCGCGTCGTCGTCGACCACCAGAATCGTGCGTTGCGTTTCGGTCATGAATCCCATCCGATCTTTTCATTTCCTGGTTCCGACGCTCCGCGTCGGTGGGTGGCACTGGCGTCTCGCCAGTGCCGGCGGCAAGAACACTGGCGAGACGCCGGCGCCATCCACAAATACAATTGCAATGAGATACTACGGTTCCTTCCGTTTTGTTGTGCCGGCGATATAGATTTCACCGTCGCCGAGCCGTATGGTTTCGATCCGCACGATCCGGCCGTCGTCCTTGCTGTCGGGCAACGAAAGCAAGGCCACCGGGTCGTCGCCGCCGCGGCATTCCAGATGGAGCTGCATTTTGCGGGCCGTCTTGGAGATGCGATCGAACACTTTCTCCAGCGGCATAGGCAGCAGCCCCGCCCTGGCGAGGACGATCCGCAGGGCAACCACGTTCGGCTCGGGGACGGAAGGGGCTATCGTCAGGCTCAATATGGTTCTCGTGCCATCCTGCTCGAAGCGGCAGGCAACGGTGATTCCGTTTTTGTCGATCGCCACACGGGGGTCGCGGAGCGTCGGCGGCAGGGCGTTCGGATGGTTCTTTTCCAAATCGACCGCCAGCCAGCCGTTGATTTCCTCGGCGGTGACGAGCACTTCCCAATGTTCTTCTTTGTTGACGGCGCTTTCGAGCGCCGCGGCCTGGCGGAGCATTCGGTCGCTCCCCTTTTCCAGCTTTCCCTGGGGGATTTCCATTGCCTCGCGGTAAAATCCCGGCACGTGCCGCGTGGCGATGTAAAGCATCAACAGGGCCAGCAACGCCAGCACCACAAGGCAGCCGAGCAACAGCAGAGACACACGGATTCTGTACGTCATGGCATCCGGGTTCCTACACAAACCGCAGCAGGGCGTATTTCTTTTTGCCCGCGCGGAGGATCATGGTCGTTTCGCCGGCCAGATGGTTTTGGTCGAGTGTGGTTTCAATCCCTTCGACGCGGCGATTGTTTACGTACGCCCCGCCCTGGGTGATGATCCGCCGGGCCTCGCTCTTGTTCTTGCACAAGCCGGAGTAGATCAGAGCGTCGATAATCGACAGTCCGCCGTCGAGCGTTGCGCGGGGTAGCTCCTTGCTCGGGACGTCGGCGAAGATACCGGCAAGTTGGGCATCGTCCAACTCGCGGATTTCGGCGCCGAAGAAGACCTCGGTGGCTCGCTCGGCCGAGCGCAGCCCGGCCTCGCCATGCACCAGGCGGGTCAGCTCGACGGCCAGCCGTCGCTGGGCCGCGCGCCGCCCCGGATCGGACTGGTGCTCGGCCAGCAGCGAGTCGATTTCTTCCTGCCCGAGGTCGGTGAAGAAACGCAAACAGCGGCCCACGTCGGCGTCGTCCAGGTTGATCCAGTATTGATGGAACTGGTAGGGACTGGTCCGTTCGGCCGAGAGCCAGATGGCGCCGGACTCGGTTTTTCCCATCTTGGCGCCGTCGCTGCGGGTCAACAACGGACAGGTGCAACCGTAAAGCTGCACGCCGGAGAGCCGTCGGGCCAGGTCGATCCCGGCGGTGATGTTGCCCCACTGGTCGCTCCCGCCAACTTGCAACTCGCACCCAAAACGCTCGTACAAATGGACAAAATCGTAGGCCTGCAACAGCATGTAGCTGAACTCGGTGTAGCTCATCCCCATGTCGTCGCGTTCCAGGCGGCCGCGGACTGAATCCTTCGCCAACATCACGTTGACGGGCACGTGCTTGCCTATGTCGCGGAGGAATTCGAGATAGCCGAAGCGACCCACCCACTCGTAGTTGTTCACGAGGACGGCGGAGTTTGGGCCGCAATCGAAATCGAGGAACCGCCGTAATTGGGGTTCCATGCCGTTGATGTTGGCTTGCAAGGCGTCGAGCGATAGGAGGTTGCGTTCCTCGCTCTTTCCGCTGGGGTCGCCGATCATTCCGGTGGCCCCGCCCACCACCGCGATCGGCCGGTGGCCGGCCTGCTGGAACCGCCGCAGGATCATCAGGGCCATCAGGTGGCCGACGTGCAGGCTGTCGGCCGTGGGGTCGAATCCGGCATAGACGGTCCGCTGCTTTTCCATCAACAACCGCGGCAGGTTCGCATCGTCGGTGGTTTGGTTGATGAGTCCGCGCCAGGACAATTCATGAATTATGTCTTGCATTGGTGGTAGTAGTAGGGTGCGTCCGCGACGCACCATAGGCAATCAGATTGAAAATCAGGTGCATCGCGGACACACCCTATGGTACAGTTTTTCGAAAATGTGGACACGATGAGTGAAAGCGAAAATGACATTAGCGAGGGGCTGACGCTTGTTTGGGTTTCTTGTTAATAGCAACAGTGAGCACGTAGTATTTCATTGTCGGATATTCTATGGAATCATTTATTGTCAGATCAAACGAACCCGCAGAGTTAGTCCAGTGGGGCAGCTTTTTTCCAATCGAAAAGCTTTTTCCCCAAAATACCGATTCTACGCCCCCCTGTTCGAAGACCCCAAAAGATGAAATTGAGCCAACATCACGCTCCGGTGGAAGCTCTGCCATACGCGCTTTAATGTCACTTGGACAACGGACGTGGAAACTAAGATCAAGATTCTCATCTGTCACTCTCAAAGCGATACTACTGTCTTCCGTCATGTCATGGAAATTGCACGACGTAAATTGTTCGACTTGTCCGTTTTGAACGCTTTTAAGCGATATGTTGCCGCTAGGCCTTCCCTTGGGAATTAATCTGAATACTATGACTGTTTCATTTGGAAACTTGTACTCGCCCAGTTGTTCAATTTTCAGGGACGGCGGTTGTTCTGACTTTATCGGTTCAGGTTGTGTTGAGCAGGAAATGAAAATCGGCAAGCACAGGAACAATGGCATTAAACGAATTTGCGAGTGCATGATATAATTACCTCCACTTGTCGTCATCGGCGAACGGATGCGACGGGCCGGCGAGTTTCGGCTTCGGCAACGCCCTAAGCGAATGTTCGGCCAAGCGTTGGTCCTCCTTGGTGGTGATCTTGATGTTGATCGACGAGCCGTGTACGACGGTCACCGGATGGCCGGTCCGCTCGACAAGTTGCGAGTCGTCGGTGGCCTGAAAGCCGTCGCGCTTGGCATAAGCCTCGAGCAACAGTTTGCGGCGGAATACCTGCGGCGTTTGGGCCTCCCACAGCCCTTCGCGCGGGACGGTTTCCTCGATCTTCCGGTTGGGGCCGACCCGCTTAAGCGTGCCGGGCACGGGTACGGCCAGAATCGCCGCGCCGGTCTTTTCGGCGGCAGCGAAAACCGCGTCGATCCAGGCGTCGGCCAAACACGGCCGGGCGGCGTCGTGGACGCAGACGAACTCGGCTTGCGGTTTCAGATGTCCCAGGGCGGCCTGGATCGAGTCGGACCGTTCGGCGCCGCCGTCGACCACATCAACCCCCATGAAGGCGATATTCGCGCCGAACTTGAAAAAGAACTGCTCGCGGTCCTCCGGCGCGATCACCAAGATCGTCTGCACCACGTCGTCGCGGCCGAGGAACCGCTCGGCCGAATGGAGCCAGATGGACTTGTTGGCCAACGGGGCGAACGGCTTCTTGTAGCTCTTGTCGTGGAACCGGCTACCGCGGCCGGCGGCGGGCAATATTACGGCGAAACGGGACATCTGTATCTCCATTAGAATGGCTTATGATTGTCCCGTTTTACGACCATGCGTCAAGCCGAACCGTAACTTGCCTGGTTTTGGGGGTGGCACGGGCAAGATGCCCGTGCCACCCTGCCGGCGATCATTCGTAATCATCCGCCGCCCTCGGCCAACCTTGCCGGGTCACGACCCGGCCTACCGTGTACCCGCACCGACCCTCCACCCCCATAAGTATTATCTTCTTGACATTCCGCCCAAAGCCGCATAACTTTGAGGTTTTGTTCGTGTCTAAGTTTGTCCACCCTTCATCGCTGCAGGGGGCAATCCGCACGACCTTGGTATCTGGAAATGAATAACGTGTGCAATTCTGTAGGACGGATTTCCCAATCCGTCCCCGAAAACTGGACGGATTAGGAAATCCGTCCTACGTGCGTCATTCTTAATCGTCCGCAGCCAACCCGGTCGGCGCGGGCGAACTTCGCAAAGGAAGGGCTGGATGCTCGATAGTTTGGACTACCAAGCAGTTGGGTTGATCTCGGGGCTGGAGGTGCATCAGCAGCTTATGACCCGAGAGAAGCTGTTTTGCCGCTGCCCCGCGGGGCTATACACGGAGACCCACGACGGCGAAGTGCTCCGTCACATGCGGCCGACCCTTTCTGAATTGGGAGAATACGACGGCACGGCACTGATGGAGTTCAAGACGAAGAAGGAGATCGTCTATCTGCTGAACCAGCAGAACGTCTGCACTTACGAGATGGACGACACGCCTCCGTTTCTGGTGAACCAGGAGGCCATCGACGTGACCATCGAACTGTGTCTCGCCATGAACTTGGACGTGATAGACGAGGTCCACATCGCCCGAAAACAATACCTGGACGGCTCCATCCCGACGGGCTTTCAGCGCACGGCGATCGTCGGCGTGAACGGATGGATACCCTTCAAGGGCCGGCGTCTGACGATCACGCACGTCAGCGTGGAGGAGGACTCCTGCCGCGAGGTGAAGGACAAGGGACACCAGATCATCTGGCGCACGGACCGCCTGGGTATGCCGCTTACGGAGACCGTCACCGGCCCGGAACTCTTTACGCCCCAGGAAGTTCGGGAAGCGATCCTGCTCTGCGGCCTTGTAGCCCGAAGCACGGGCCACGTCCGCACCGGCATCGGCGCGAGCCGCCAGGACGTGAACGTAAGCGTCCGCGGCGGAGACCGCTGCGAGATCAAGGGCGTACCCCGCGCGGGGCTGGCTGTGAAGCTGGTCCACAACGAAGGCTTGCGGCAGTGCAACCTGCTGAAGATACGCGAGGAACTGCATCGGCGGGGACTCCGCACACCCGACTCCGTACGGATGACCGCCCACGACGTAAGCGATGTTTGCGCGACGGCCGATTTGGGGTTCATGCAGCGAGCGCTTCAGTCGGGCGGCAAGGTCTACGCCGTGAAGATCGAGGGCGCTGCGGAGATTGCGCAGCATCCAACGCAGCCCGACACCACCTTCCTCGACGAGCTGCGCGGCCGAGTCCGAGTGATCGCCTGCCTGGACGAGGCGCCCATCGTGCTCAGCAGTGCGGCGATGCCGGAGTTTCCCGACAAGCATGGCATACTGGAGCGCCTGCGGAAGCGAGTGAACCCCGGAGACAACGACGATTTTTTCATCGTCTTTGGTCCCGAAGGGGACTGCCGCACCGCCGCCGAGGAAATCCGCATCCGCTTCGCCGATGCCACGATGGGCATACCCAAGGAGACGAGGCAGGCGCTTGTGGGTGGCTTCACCACATTCGAGCGCATCCTGCCCGGCCCCGACCGCATGTATCCCGACACCGATTTGCCGCCGACCCGCATCACCCAGGAGCGAATGGAAGCGATCCGGTCGCGTCTGAGGCCGCCACCCTGGGAACGAATCAAGCGGTACACGTCCTGGCGCGTGCCCGAGGAAACGGCCTGTTACCTGATCCGCCGGGGCGGCGCCGAGATCGTCGACGCGGTGGTCGAGAAGACCGGCGTGGACGGGCTGCTGGCCGGCATCGTGATTGGTCAGCAGTACAAGGCGCTGCAACGCTCCGGCGTACCCGTACAGCGTCTGGGGGTCGCGGAGTGGATTCAGGTATTCGATCTCTATACGGATGGCCGCATACCCAGAGAGGCTATACCGGCCGTGGCCTCGCGCATGGCCCAGGACAATCTCGACGCCCAGTGCGCGTCTACGGCCCTGGGCATCGCGCCGCTGAAGCACGAGGCTTGGACAAAGGAGGCGGACCGGTTGACCTTCGAGGAATATCGTTGCAAGAATGAGGACACGGACCAGAAACGGGTGCGCTTCCTGACGGGCCGGGCCGTCCGAATGCTCAAAGGCAAGGCACCCGCCGCAGAAGTCGCCGAGTTCATCAAGACGAAGCTCGGGGAGGTGATCCAATGAGCAACAGCATCCCCTTCAACGAGCGAGCCGACCGATTCCAGGGCTATCGAGGCCCAGTGAAGGAAATCCTGGAAAAGAACCAAATCGGCGTCTGGAGCGAGGTAGACGTCGCCAACGACCGAGGCTCTGTCTTCACCGGCGTGATCCTGCCGCGCAGCGAGACCTTCGACGACCTACATCTGGTCGTCAAACTCATCAACGGCTACAACGTGGGCATCGCCGCCGAGCGGATCGTCTCGATCAGGGAAACCGGCTACAAGAAGGCCGTCTACAAGATTCCCGAAAAGGAATTCCCCTTCGACCCCAAGAAGAAGAACGTCACGTTGCTCGGCACGGGCGGGACCATCGCCTCGCGGCTCGACTACCGCACGGGCGCGGTGATTCCCGCCTTCACGCCCGGCGAGCTGTACGGCGCCGTGCCCGAGCTGGCCGATATCGCAAACCTAACGACGAAGAAGCTCTTCGGCGTTTTCAGCGAAAACATGGGGCCAGAGCAGTACAAGACCCTGGCCGTCTCCATTGGCGAGGAGATTGCCCGGGGTACTGACGGCATCGTCGTCGGCCACGGCACCGACACCATGTCGCACACCGGGGCGATCCTCAGCTTCATGGTCCAAAACTCTCCGGTGCCGATCGTGGTGGTCGGCAGCCAGCGCAGCTCTGACCGGCCCTCGTCCGATGCGGCGTTGAATCTGATGAATGCCGTGCGGACCGCCGCCGAATGCGACATCGCCGAAGTGATGCTCTGCATGTTCGGCCCCACTTCGGACAACTACGATCTGCTCCACCGCGGCACGCGCTGCCGAAAGATGCACTCCAGCTATCGGAGCACGTTTCGCACCATCGGCGACACGCCGATGGGCACGGTCATCCGCTATCCGAACGACGACGGCAGCCACTTCAAGTACCTCACCGACGACTTCCTACGGCGCGACAAGACCCGTGTGCCGGTTATCGAGCCGGTCTTCGAGGAAAAGGTCACCATCCAGTACTACTATCCCGGCTTCAAGCCGGACATCATTGAGGGTCTGACCGACATGGGCTACCGGGGGATCGTCATCGCGGGCACCGGCCTGGGCCACGTCAACAAGCCACTCTACCCGGCAATTAAGAGGGCCGTCCAGAAGGGCGTCACCGTCGTCATGACCGTGCAGACACTCTGGGGATTTGCCCAGATGTACGTCTACGACACCGGCCGGGATTTGTTGGACTTGGGCATCATCCCCTTGGACAACATGCTCCCCGAGACGGCCTACATGAAGCTGGCGTGGGTGTTGGGGCAGACCGACGACCGGCGGAAAATCCACACGATGATGACCACGCCGATCAACCACGAGACCACGCCTCGCGAGCCGCACAACGGCTACCTTATTCTCCAAGGCGGCCTGCCCGAGGTCGATGCCTTCGTGCAGAAGCACTGGAAGTAGGGCGTTTCACGGATTGAAATATCCGTATTTAGCCCCGGGTGAATACACCTCGTTGTTCTACACAAGTCTTGGCTACTTCGACCCGTAGGGTCGTTTGGCAATAGCCCAGCGATTTACAGGATTATGCAACTGCTAGCAACGATAGCAGAAAATCACTTACCACAACGGAGTTTGTCATGCCAGTTTAGCAATTTTCATAAAAACCTGGAATGATGATCATCACAACCGTTGACGTAAGTCCCTATTTTTCAACAC
>CBDAFL010000213.1:0-5540 GCA_965195225.1 uncultured Thermoguttaceae bacterium | reverse complement strand
CCCTTCCGCCAACCCCTTCTGCACACGGTGCGTTCGGCCAGGCGCGTTGCCTTTCGTCTTCACGCCCAGCGAAAACGCCGAGACGTTCGTCCGGCGGCTGCGAGAAAACGGCTGGTGGGGCGAAATCGTCGGCGAACACGGCGCCGGCAAGTCGGCGCTGCTGGTCGCCTTGGTCCCGGCCATCCATCGCGACGGCCAAAAAACCTTGCTTGTCGAGCTGCATGACGCCCAACGCCGCCTGCCGCTCGATCTGGACGGGCAATGCCGACTGAATCCTTTCGATTTGCTGATCGTCGACGGCTATGAGCAGTTGAGCCGCTGGAATCGTTTCCGTCTGAAACGGCTTTGCCGCCGCCGCGGCTGGGGGCTGCTCGTGGCTGTCCATGCCTCCGTCGGGCTTCCCATGCTCCACCGGGTCGTCGCCACGGGTGAGTTGACCGCGGAGATCGTCGATCGGCTGATGGCCGGGCAAGAGCCTCCGTTCGACGCCGCGGAACTGGCCGGCTGTTTCGCCCGACATCGCGGAAACCTCCGCGAAACGCTCTTTGACCTATACGATTTATACGAGAAACGGCGGCCGCGCTAGGGCAAATTCTGACCTAGACTTAATAATAAATGCGATCCCGGGTGGCACGCCCTGAGCGTAGCGAAGGGCGTGGCTGTGCGGGGAATCACGCCCTTCGCTGCGCTCAGGGCGTGCCACCCACCAGCCACCCACTGGAACAGGCGGACAAACCCGGATATTTTACCCAATACGCAAGCTCGATAAAATCGATAGAATCCTTCATCAATCGACCTCGTAATCGGTGTCTTGACAGCGCGGCGGAATCGGGGTTTGATGAATGAACTTGCTCATGGCGGAAACACCGCTTCCACTCCCATTGGAGAAAATCATGTATCGCCGACCGATAAGTCTGACCATTTTGTGCGTAGCCGCGATTGTCTTGCTGGCATTGCCGGCCGAGAGCCGGGCCGGCCAAATCTGGGACTGTTTGTTCGGCAACGCGCCTCCTTCGCAGACAACCTACGCGCCGGCCTACGTCGCGCCGACCTACGTCGCGCCGTGCTACACGCCCTATGCGCCGAGTTGTTCGCCCTGCGCGCCGCAGACGTGCCAGTACATGCCCACGGTCGTATACCGGGCGCTGTACCAACCGGCGGCGTACAATCCTTGGACCGGTTCCACGGTCACCACGTACCGTCCGTTCCTCGGCACCTACCAGACTCGCCTGGTGCCGTACGCGACGTACCGGCCAATCTACGTTCCCGCGATCTCTTACCAAAGTTATTACAGTCCGAGCGTAAGCTGCGGCCCGGTTGGCTGCGGCGTACCCACCGCGGACTGTTTGTCTTGCCCCGCCGCGCCGCAAGCGGTTCCGCAAACCGTCCCGCAGTCGGCGCCAAAAACGTTCCAGCAGAAGGTTGAAAAGCCGGCGGCCGACCCTGGCTTGCAGCCTATCCCGCAGCCTGATGCCCAGTTAAACTCAATGCCGGCGCCGATGCTTCCCGATCCGAACGACCGGACGGCCGTCCGACCGGCGATCCGTCGGGCGACCCGCGTGCAGGCGGCCGCGTACACCGCTGCCAGCCCCTCGGAGCGGAACGACGGCGGTTGGCGCCCGGTCGAGGACTAAGCATCTATCTGGAGGTGTCCGGGAATAATTCCATTTATCCCACCGTGAATACACGGCGGGAAAGGGTGGTTTTTCGCACCAGACTGTGCCCCGGGTGTATTCACCGGGGCTAAATAGCTGTTTTTGCGGGCCAATTCCCGGATGCCCTCATTTCTTCCGGCGGAGACTACGGCTATCATTGTAGGCGACGACAGGAACATCAAAACCGCCGACGGGAGCCGCACCGGTGAATCCTCATAAGCGTCGCCGTTTCGACGAACAGTTCGAGTGGGTCTTGGAGCAAATGCCGCCGCTGGTCCACGAGTTGATCGAGCGGGTGCCGTTGCACGTCGAGGATTATCCCTCGGCGGAGGTGATGGAACAGACCGGAGTTCGGTGCATCGACAGCCTTTGCGGACTGTACACCGGCATACCGATCAAAGATAAGAGCGTCTGGCACTCGGGCGTGATGCCCGACGTGGTCACCATCTACCGCGAGGGAATCCTATCGGTTGCCGCCGACCGCACGGGCCGCATCGCCACCGAACGGCTGAGGGAAGAAATCCGCATAACGATCCTCCACGAGTTGGCCCATCATCACGGGCTGAACGAGGACGATTTACAAAAACTGGGATACGGGTAGAATCGCACGATGATCGACGTTGTCCGAATACTTCGCGAGACGTTCGTCGCCCGGGCGGAACACCATCCCACGCTCGGCTCGACCAATGATCGCGCGGCCCAGTGCGCGGCGCAGGGCGTCAAGGAACTGCCGCTGTTGATCGTTGTCGACGAGCAGACGGCCGGCCGAGGACGTGGGGCAAACCGCTGGTGGACCGGCCGGGGAGCGCTGGCGATGAGCCTGTTGCTCGACGCGGAAACCGTGGCGACCGAGCGGAATCGCTCGCCGTTGGTGGCCTTGGCCGCGGCGGTGGCCGTAGCCGACGCGGTCGCCCCGCTGCTGCCAAACCACACGGTCGGCCTCAATTGGCCGAACGACGTAATGGCGTGCGAGAAAAAGGTGACAGGCACCGTTTGCCGGAACGGCCCGGAGGGTGCTTCGCACAAACGGTGCCTGTCACCTTTTTCTCGCGTGGCGGACAGCCGGAAGCTGGCCGGCATTCTCATTGAGGTGCTGACCGACCGACGGCACGTAATCGGCATCGGCCTGAACGCGAACAACACCCTGGCCGACGCGCCGGCCGAGTTGCAATCCACCGCCGGCACGATCCGCGATCTATCGGGCAAGACGTACGATCAGACCGACATTCTGGTCGATCTGTTGAAACGCCTGGAGCAAGCGTTTTCCGAACTGCGGCAAGAGCCGGCCAACATCGCCGCTCGCGCCGACGCACTGTGTCTGCAACGCGGCCGGACCCTAACGCTCCAGCTCGGCGACCGCCGCGCGACAGGCCGCTGCCGAGGAATCGCTCACGACGGGGCACTGCTGATGGAAACATCGGTGGGCGTGGAAGCGTTCTATTCCGGCTGTGTAAATGATTCCATTTAGCCCGCCGTGAATACATGGCGGGGAGAGGCGGTTGAACGCATCACATTGTGCCCCGGGTGTATTCACCCGGG
Organism: uncultured Thermoguttaceae bacterium; assembly: GCA_965195225.1. Classification (GTDB taxonomy): domain Bacteria; phylum Planctomycetota; class Planctomycetia; order Pirellulales; family Thermoguttaceae; genus JAHIKV01. Next base: position 2,346 of record CBDAFL010000213.1, on the reverse strand, counting down.
GCTAAATAATGTGGTTTCGCGGTCCAATTCCGAGACGCCCTTGGTTGTCCGCTTTCAGTGCGAGAGCCGGGACTCGAACCCGGATGGGTTTCCCCACTGGATCCTAAATCCAGCGCGTCTGCCAATTCCGCCACTCTCGCATGTAATTTCTTTTCGCCGCCAAGATCAATATGACAAACTTGTGTCCGGACGGCAACTGGTATTTTTCACAAAAAAATCCAAAAAACCGAACCGCTCCTCGCCACCGACGCGGAGCGTGGGAACCAGGAAACCGCCGGCCGCCTTCCCAAGACATCATACTTGCGCCGGTTGCGTTGCCGCGGCGTCCTGTACGACTTTATACAATTCCTCGGGCTTGATCGGCTTCGTGATGAAGTCGTCCATACCCGATTGTAGGCAGCGCTCACGGAACCCCTTTATGGCGTGAGCGGTCATGGCGATGATTGGGACGTGTCCGCCGCTGGTTAGTTCCCTCTCGCGGATCGCCACGGTGGCTTCCAAACCGTCCATTTCCGGCATCTCCAGGTCCATGAGTACGACGTCGAAGTTTTGCCTCTCCAGCGCGTCGAGCGCTTCTCGGCCGTTGTTGGCGATCTCGACACCGTGCCCTTGCATTTCGAGCAGTCCGACCGCGACCTCTTGATTGACTAATCCATCTTCCGCCAGCAAGATATGGAGCCGACGGATGTTCTTTGCCGCCGCGCCGTCGGTGGACGCTTTTTGGCGGCCACCGCCGAGAAGCAACGCCGCGGCGTCGATCAATTCCGAATACTTGGCCGGTTTCGTCAGGAACTGTATGCCCGACAAGTGGCGGTAATGATTCGATATTCCGGCTTGACCGGCGGAAACCAGGGCAATGACCGCGCACTTGGCTTGTGAATGTTCGTCGTGGATTCGGTCGATTAGCCGCCAACCATTCCCACCGTGCGCGTCGGCGTCGATGACCGCCAGGCGGTAGGGCGTACCCGCCGCCGCGGCGCGGTCCAGTTCCGCCAGGGCCGCGTCCACGTCGGCAATCGCGGTCGGCAACATTCCGTGTCGGATCAACGCCTCTTCATATATCGACTGTCGCCGCGGATGATCGGCGAAGAGCAAGACGGGCAACGCGTCAAGCTCGGGAGGCAATGCAGGCGCAACGGACTCCTCGTCGCCGGCCGCGTCGAACTCGGCCGTGAAATGGAACGTGCTTCCTTTGCCCGGTTCGCTTTCCGCCCAGATTTTCCCATGCATCAAGTCGACCAGCTTTGCGGAGATCGCCAGTCCCAACCCGGTGCCGCCGAAGCGCCGCGTGGTCGAGCGGTCGACCTGGCTGAACGACTCGAACAGGCATTCCAGTTTGTCGGCCGGGATGCCGATTCCCGTGTCCTGAACCGCGCAGTGTAGACGCACGGTTTGCTCGGTCCGCTCTTCCAGCCAGACGTTTGCGTAAATCTCGCCGTGCTCGGTGAACTTGATGGCATTTCCGAGCAGATTGACCAGGATTTGTCGTACTCGGCCTGGGTCTCCGGCCAAAGTCTCGGGTACATCGGGCGCAACGCGGAAGAAGAGATCGACGCCTTTTTCGGCGGCGCGGATGGTGAGCAACTGGGACGAATCGCCCACGATTTCACGAACGTCGAAGGGGATGCTTTCCAACTCCATCTTTTCCGCCTCGATCTTGGAGAAGTCGAGGATGTCGTTGATCAGGTTCAGCAGGCAATCGGCCGAGAGCTTGACGACGTTGAGATAGCGTTGCTGTTCGGGTGTAAGAGAGGTCGCCATTGCCAGTTCCGCCATCCCCACGATGCCGTTCATGGGCGTGCGGATTTCATGGCTCATCATGGCGAGGAACTTGCTCTTGGCCACGTTGGCCGCTTCCGCCGCCTCCTTGGCCACTCGCAATTGCTCTTCGGTCTGGCGCAGGTCGGTCGTCAGCAGTTCCAGTTCCCGGTTCGATACCGCCAGTTCTCGGGCACGGGCCTCGGCGGCGGCGGTGCGTTCGGCGACGCGCTCTTCCAAGGTCGCGTTGAGTTTTTGCAGTTCGCCAAATCCCTCGGCGTTCTCCAGGGCGGCGCCGGCGATGGCGGCGATCAGATCGGCCAGCCGTTCCTCGGTCGGACCGAACAGACCGTGGACCTGTCGGTGGCATGCGTACAAGGCGGCTACCCCTCGACCACGGACGTAGAAGGGAACGCATAGCGCGGAGCCTTCGGCCGATTCGCTTTCGCCGTTTTGCGGAAGCTCTTCGAAGGCCATGGCTCGTTCCGCCTCGATTGCACGGTGGACGTCCGTCTCGTTTATGTTGGTTGTGGTCCGACCGGCGCTCGCCACAAGGCGGAAGCGATCGGGATAATACTGAAGGTCCAA
>CBDAFL010000212.1:0-7126 GCA_965195225.1 uncultured Thermoguttaceae bacterium | reverse complement strand
TGAACGGCGGGCAAGCCCGCCCGCTACACATTAGTGGCGCATCTTTTAGAGAAATGGATTGTTGGAATCGTCCGATTCGGCGTCCCCGGCCTCGTTTGTCTCGGCCGGTTTCGGCTTGGGCAACGGCTTGGCCCCGGCCTTCGCCGCGGCCTTGCGATCCTTGTCGTGCTCGATCGGTTTGGTCTGTTCCGCTTCGCGGAGACACTGGATCAGGCCCTGCCGACCGATCAGGTATATGCGATCTGTATCGGTGTTGCTCATTTTGACCGGGATGTTCCCGGTGGGAATGGTGTCGAGCCGCGCGCCGCTGGCGGCGTCGAGTGCCAGAATACGGCCCAAGCGGTCGACGACATAGACGCGGGCCTTGCTTGCCGAGACAAACTGCACCACGCCGGGCGTCCACCAAAGGTTCTTACCGGTCTTCGATTCCAGACAATACATCCCGCCCAGTTGCGTGGCGACGTACACGCGATCGCCGATCACCGCCGGCGAGCGGACGATCGGCTCTCCGGTCGAAAACCGCCACAACGTCCCGCCGTCCTCTTCTTTAATGGCGTAAACGAATCCGTCGCCCGAGACGGCGTAGACCACGCCCGAGTCGCCGATAACCTTGGGGTCGGGAGGCAAATATCCCGGTCGGCCGGCGATCCTCGCGCCCGTCTCCATCCGGAACTTGAGCAGGAAGGCGTTTACAATCTCGCGGTCGATTCGGGCAAAGTTCAAGTAACCGCGGTCGGTCGGCCAAACGATGTATTCTCCCCCGGGATCGTCGCGCGTTACCAACGGTTGCACCAGCGCCCGGCCGTAGGAGCGGCATAACATCGGCGGATCGCTCACTTTGTGGTCCAATTCCGGGCCGATTTTTTCCTCGGCCTCGGCGTCATTCTCCTGCTTGGCCGATTTGCGCTTCGACTCGTCGATCATCGACAACGGGTAAGCGACCACCATGCCCGAGACCATCGGAACATAGACCCGCTGGGAACTAAGCGCGGGACCGGCGCCCGGCGCGTCCTTGACCTCTATCTCATGGAGCAACTTGCCGTTGAAACGGTCGATCAGGTACAACCGCGACCCGTTAACCACGGCCAACAGGCCGCCCATTGCGTCGGGGGTCATGCTGGGATGCTTGGGCCGTCCTATCCGCTGCGACCAGAGCGTCTTGCCCGTCTCCGCGTCAATGGCATGGACCATCGCCGAGTCGGTTTGGGCATAAAGAACTCCGTCCCGGAGGATCACGTCGGAGATACGCCCTCGACCTCGATCCAACTCCACCTGGGCGAACCAGGGGCGAGTCAGACCGTGCCGGGCGGCGGTGGTTTCAGAGATCAACTCACCCCGCGCGGCCAACAGCGGGCCACACGAAAAAATAGCGGCAGTCCACGCAAAAAGAAAAAGAATACGTTGAAGCATATGCACTCGTCCTCGCGATTGGAGTACCGGTGGTTCCGTCGATCATCGACAAAGCAATTCACAATGACCGGCGGCTGCCGCGGCCGACGGCCCCCTGGCGGGCAAACCCGTCAACCAAAACTCGTACCGCCGACCCAACCTATCCATCATAACCACACGGACCACAAAAATCACGCGGAAACCCCCCCTTTCCATTTATTGAAACAATACTATATCGTGGCCCTGCACCCCGCTGCCGGGTGTAGCGGTTGCTTTCAACTCTCCGGCCGCTGTTCGCCCACGTTTCTCACCGCGCGGCGGTTTATGTTTGAGCACCACAATGCCATGCTTTTCTCTAGCCCAGGCGTTTACAGGATTATGCAAATGCTAGCTTATGTTGTTCCTGTAAAAATAGCCATCGAGCACCGGCCACCAAGATTTTAGCTTGAATCCAATGACGCACTCGGCTGAAGCGACGGACCCAGGCGGGTAACGGACCCAGTCCGCCGCCGGAGGATACCCAGGTACCAAAATAACGTTCGATCGCGTTCCGTTGGTTGCATAACGTACCGCCAAACGCGGTCGTGAGCAACTCGATCGAGCGGAGCCGACCGGCACTTTGGCAACGATGACCCAATCCACCACGTCCTCGATCTTTCGTCTTTTTGGCCACCAACTGGAATCCCGCGGCAGCAGCCAAGTCGTATAAGGGATTGGCGTCATACTGCGAATCGGCCAGCAGGTAACCGCCGCTCGGCAAGGTAGGAATCAAATGACGCGCCATGGTTTTCTCGCTGACGTTCATAGGTGCCAGCCCCCAAGCGATCGGCATCGGCCCGCCGCCCCATACGGTATGTAGTTTGTAACCCTTCTGATTTGTGCCAGCTCCGCGGCCGTAACCCGTATCTGGGTCTTTGCTTACGCCGCTTACCGCCAGCGCCTTGCCGTCGATAATCTGCACGAGGCACCCTCCAACCACTATCAGCGCCAATAGATGTTCCTCAACCGCCGTCATCAGTTCCACCGTCCTCGGTCGCCGCAATCGCCGACTGAGCGTGCTTTGGGGCGGCAGCAACGCCGGCCGCAACTTGTCTGGCCACTGCTTCGCATCAGCAGCCCAGCGTGTCGGCCGGTCATGTACCACCGCCCAGAAATACACTCCCAGCACATCCGCCGTGGAATAACGCCAACTACCCCATGGGTTGTCTAACTCCCGCGCCAGCAGGTATAGTATTCTCCAGAGTTCGCATTCCATGGTCTTTCTCCTTGTCAAAGGTTCTCAAAACTAACAACTGACAAGGTGGAGCGCGAACTCGTTTTAATCAAGACCCTGCTAGCACTTGCATAATCCTGTTTATCGCTGGGCTATTGCCAAACGACCCTACGGGTCGAAGTAGCCAAGACTTGTGTATAACAACGAGGTGTATTCACCCGGGGCTAAATACGAATACTTCCTTCCATAACGGCTTGAATGTGGGCCGGAGCGACATCTTCGACCAATTCCACATCTCCCAAGCGATTAGGCAACACGAAGCGGAGTTGTCCGTGCTCGGCCTTCTTGTCGTGCATCATGGTGTCGAGAACTTGCTGGGGATCAAACTCTGGCGGTTCCACCGGCAGGCCAAACATTTGCAGGAGCGCGCGGAGCCGATCGGCGAACGAGGCGTCGACGCGGCCCAACCGTTCGGCCAATCGCGCGGCGCAGATCATGCCGATGGATACCGCCTCGCCGTGGAACAAGGGGACGAGGACATGATTTGTTGATTTAGGATTTGGGATTTGGGATTTATCGCTTTCATTGTCGTTCCGGCCACTGACCACTGGCCACTGGCCACTATTTTCTGATCCCTGGCCCCTGAACCCTGAACCCTCTTCCGCCCTCACCCCCGGCCCCTCTCCCAAAGGGAGAGGGGAGGTCATCTCAAAGGCGTGGCCGAACGTGTGACCGAAGTTCAACACGGCGCGCAGCCCGCTCTCTTCCCGCTCGTCGCGCTCGACCACCTCGGCCTTCAACCGGCAGCAGCGGGCGACCACGGAGACCAGCACTTCTTCATTGCGTTCGACAATCGCGGCGGCGTTTTTCTCCAGGAAACCGAAAAACTCGGCGTCGAGCGCCGCGCCGTACTTGACCACCTCGGCCAGGCCCGCACGGTATTCCCGGTCGGGTAGCGTTGAGAGCGTGGCGATGTCCACGAGCACGCCGATCGGCTGGTGGAACGCGCCGACGATGTTTTTGGCCTCCGGCAGATTGATACCCGTCTTGCCGCCGACGGAACTGTCCACCTGGGCCAGCAACGAGGTGGGCACTTGCATGAATCGCAGCCCGCGGGCGAACGTGGCGGCGACGAATCCGGCCAGATCGCCGACGACTCCGCCGCCGACGGCCGCGACGACGCTCCGGCGGTCGGCGCCCAGATCGAGCAATCCCTGCCATAGACTGAGGGCCACCTCGGGCGACTTGCTCTGCTCGCCCGGCGGGACAACGATCACATCGACCTCGATGTCCTGCTCGCCGAGGTGTTCGGCCGCCCGCATGGCGTGGAGATTGTGGACGTTTTCGTCGGTAATCAGAACAACGTGCGTCGTTTTCGCTCGATCAATCAGGAATCGTCCCGCGTCAACGAGATTTCCCGCGCCGATCTCGACGTCGTAGCTCCGCTCGGCAAGGTTGACGCGGATGGTTTGCATGGGATAGCTCCGGATGCTACTTTCCCGGCGTGGACGCCGGGGCTAAACATCAACGGCGATTATTCTACGTCCGATCGAACGAGAACGCCATAACCTCGGCGATTGTTTTCGCCCCGGCGGCCAACATCACCAGCCGGTCGAATCCCAGCGCCACGCCGACCGACGACGGCAGACCGGACCGCATCGCCGCAAGCAGCCGGCTCTCTTCCGGCAAGGGCGGCTTCCCGTCGGCAATTCGTTGGGCATTGGTCCGCGAGTTTCGCATCCGTAGTTCGTCGGGATCGAGCAGTTCGTGATAGCCGTTTGCCAATTCCACTCCGGCGACGAACAACTCAAATCTTTCGGCCACGGGCGGATCGTCCGGCCTCACGCGGGCCAACGCCGCTTGGCTGGCCGGATAATCGAAAAGCAACACCGGCCGATCGAACCCCAGGCGCGGCTGCACACGCTCGACCATCAGCAGATCGAGCCATCCGTCGCGGTCTTCTTGTGCGAGAGTGGCCGGCGGTTGGATGCCGAACTTTTCGACCGCCGTCGCCAACGTCGCCGAGTCGGCTGTGTGCGGATCAAGACCCACGTATCGCTCGAACGCCTCGCGGTAGCTGATCCGCTCGGCCGGACCGCGTTCGAGCATCGCCTCGCATAGCTCGCCGGTCAATTGCATTCCTTCGTTCATTCCGTCGCCCGGCCGATACCACTCGACCAGCGTAAACTCGGGGTTATGCAACGGGCCGAGTTCGCCCTGGCGAAAGACGCGGGCAACCTGATAGATCGCCCCGGCGCCGTCGGCCAGCAGCCGCTTCATGTGAAACTCGGGCGAGGTTTGCAGCCAGAGACACCTCTCCCCCACATTCGTGCAAAACGGATCGAGATGCCGGTCGATCACCGTGTCGGCCGAGAGGATCGGCGTTTCAACTTCCAGAAAGCCGCGCGAGTCGAAGAACTCACGCAATCGACGGAGCATGTCTGCCCGCAAACGAAGATTGGACCAATTAGCCGTGGGGCGAAAGTCGTCTGTGCTGGAATTGATCATCGGCTCGGAATCCCGATGCGAAACCGCAAGCGGCCTACTCCTTCACCCGCTCGACGTACGCGCCGGTGCGGGTGTCGATCCTTACGAGATCGCCGATGTTGACGAAGGCGGGGCAGGGGAACTCGGCCCCGGTGTCGACCTTGCAGGGCTTGGAGACGTTGGTCGCCGTGTTGCCTTTCGCGCCCGGCTCGCAGTATTCAACCCGCAGCACGACGTGGTTGGGCGGAGTTATGCTGATCGGTTGGTTGTCGTGCAACACGATATCGCAGGGCATGCCCTCCTTCAAGTACTTCCAGGCGTCGTCGATCTGCTCGACCGTCAGTTCGTATTGTTCGTAGGTCTCGTTTTCCATGAACACGAACTGGTTCTGCTGGCGGTAGAGAAACTGGGCTTGGATTTCCTCGATCTCGGCGGCTTCGAGCGAATCGCCGCTCTTGTAGGTGCGGTCGAGCACGGTGCCGCGGAGCAGGTTCCGCAGCTTGCACTTGTAGAGGGCTTGGCCCTTGCCCGGCTTGACGAAATTGCACTCGAACATAATGTACGGATCGCCGTCCAATTGGACCTTCAATCCCTTGCGAAAATCGCTGGTGTTGTAGTTGGCCACGACTGTTCTTCCCGTTTCACTTTCTGGAGATGATTGGTTATGGTAGGATTCGCCTTTATGGCGAGTTGTATTCTAAACGACGGATCTCGCAACACACTACCATGTCGGACCGATTGGCAATCGGCCTTGGACGAGTCGGTCCGCGACACGGCCGAGTTGTGTCGGCTGTTGGACTTGGACCCCGCGTTGGGGGTCGAGACCGCGACGGCGACCGGCCAGTGGCCGCTGTTGGTTCCGCGTCCGTATTTGTCTCGCATTCGTCGCGGCGATCCGGCCGACCCGCTGTTGTTACAGGTCTTGCCCCGGGCGGCCGAACTTGCGACGGTGCCCGGCTACTCGGCCGATCCGCTCGGCGAGGCCCATGCCAGTTGTGGCCCCGGTCTGCTACGGAAGTACCAAGGCCGAGTCCTGATGGTAACAACTGGGGCTTGCGCCGTCCATTGCCGGTTCTGCTTCCGGCGACATTTTTCGTTCAACTCAGAACCGGTCGGCGGAGCGGAGAATACACGTTTCCCGTCCACCACCCCCCATTGCAACGGGGGAGCGTTTCGAGACACCGGATATTTTCCGGAAAATGCGCAAGCCAACAATATCGATTCCGTCCTGCGAACGGTTGCCGCCGATCGCTCGATACATGAGATTATACTCAGCGGCGGCGACCCGCTGATGCTGTCGGATCGAGAACTGGCCGAATTGATCGAGCGGCTGGCCGAAATCCACCACTTGCGCCGGCTGAGGATACATGCCCGGCTGCCGGTGATGATCCCGCGGCGAGTGACCGACGAGTTGATCGACTCGATCCGTGGCACTCGGCTGTCAACCATAATGGTGGTTCACGTGAACCATCCGGCCGAGATCGACGAGGAAGTGGCCCAGGCGTTCGGGCGACTGATCGACTCCGGCGTTCCGCTGCTGAGCCAGTCGGTGTTGTTGCGGGGAGTGAACGATCGGGCCGACGTGCTGGCCGAGCTTTGCGAGCGGTTGGTCGATCTGCGGGCAATACCATATTATTTGCATCAACTCGACCCGGTGGCCGGGGCGGCCCATTTCGAGGCACCCGTGGCGGTCGGGGCGGCACTCGTGGCCGAGCTTCGCGCCCGGCTCCCAGGCTACGCCGTGCCACGCTACGTCCGCGAAACGCGGGGCGGAACCAACAAGGAAATCTTGGCGTAAATCTGTGGGAATGATGAATGATGAATAAAAAGGAGGGGCGCCGTCTTGGAACGTGTTGTAAAAATATCTCCCCTCTCCCTCTGAGAGAGGGGCCGTGGGTGGTCTGATGAAAACCCAATAATTTTGGCAAACTGGGCTTGTTAGGTTTTTTGAAATCTGTTGCGCTTCCTTTGTAAGTTTTGGAAACTTTTTCCAATGTGAAGGAGCGCAACAGATGGGTCTATCATGGACGAATATGG
>CBDAFL010000211.1:0-7206 GCA_965195225.1 uncultured Thermoguttaceae bacterium | reverse complement strand
AGGACTTTCATCGTCGACGCCGCTTTGCGCTGGACGATCTGGAAAAGGCCGTAAAGCTGGACCCGAAGCAGGCTCAAGCGTTTCTGATGATCGCGCGGTTGAGTCTGCTGCCGGGCGGAGATGGGGCAAAAAAGGCCCGCGAGGCACTCGACAAAGCACTGGCCTTGGAGATCAAAAACCCGATGGAACGGGCCAAAGCACTGGTGATGCGGGCACGCCTGCAAGAGGAACCGAAGAAGAAGTTGGCCGATCTCGACGAGGCCGTCCGGCTGGCGCCCGGCAACGCCGCCGTGGTTCGTGCCCGCGGCCTGGCCTTGGCCGACATGAACAAACTCGAACCGGCCCTGGCCGATCTGGACAAGGCCATCGCCTTGGCCCCCGACGACGGCCCGACTTACGAGGCCAAGGCGATTGTCTTGGCCCGGCTGAAGAAGTATGACGAGGCCCTGGCCGCGCTCGAACGGGCCCAAGAGATCAACCCCGGTTCGGTGGCGCCGCTGGTGCAGCGTGCGCGGGTCCACGTGGCCCAGGAAAAGCCCGACGCCGCGCTGCAAGACCTCGACAAGGCGCTGGCCTTGCAGCCCGACAACGTGGTGGTGCTATTATTGCGGGCAGGCATACATCAGGAAATGGGCAATAAAGAACAGGCCCTGGCCGACGTGGACAAAGCGTTGGAAATTAAGCCCGGACTGATCGCGGCCATCCGCACCCGCGCCTTGCTGCTGGCCGAGGACGAGCGGTTGGACGAGGCCGTCGCCGAACTGGAGAAGCTGCGGGAAAACGATCCGAACGACCTGCTCACGCTCCTGCAATTGGGCATGATCTACAGCGTCCAGAAAGAATCCGACAAGGCGATCGGGGCCTATTCGACCGTCCTGGCCGCCCAGCCGGACCTGTGGCAGGCGCTCCGCGGCCGCGGCGACGCATATCTGAATCTCGGCAAACACGCCGAAGCCATCGCCGACTATGAAAAAGCGAGGGAACTCGAGCCAAAGGATTCCGGCACCCTCAACAACCTCGCTTGGGTTCTGGCCACCTCGCCCGACGACAAGCTCCGCGACGGAAAGCGGGCGATCCGCATGGCGACCGAGGCATGCGAGGCGACCGACTATAAGCTCGCCCACATCCTCAGCACGCTTGCCGCCGCTTACGCCGAGACCGGAGATTTCGACTCCGCCGTGAAATGGTCGACCAAGGCCGTCGAACTCGACGACAATGAGCACGGCGACGCGATCAAAAAGGAACTGGACAGCTACAAGGCGAAAAAGCCCTGGCGAGAGTTGCTCTCGGAAGAGAAGGCAGAGAAAAAGTAGGGCGCTGGCGCGAAGGATTGCGACGGCCGAACGTTTGGCGGCCGACGGTACGTCGGTCTTGTACGAACACCCGTGGCCGACGTACCGCCGGCCGCTAAACTCGCATTATTATCCATGCAACGCCTGACGCTATCCGTTTCGCTATTTACCGTCTGCTTCCTCCTCGGCGTCGCTCCGACCGCGGCGGCAGACGTGTTGGACCTGCCGCCGAAAAAAATCGCCGACTCGGCGCCGGGCGAGATGATGCGCCGCTACCTGTTGCGGCAGGCAAACCAAGCGGCGGAGCGATGGGAAGAGGATTACGAAAAGCGGAAGACCCCGGCGGAAATCGCGGCTTACCAAAAACGAATGCGGGAAAAATGTCTGGAGGCGATCGGCGGACTGCCCGAGCGGACTCCGCTGGAGCCGCAAGTCATGGGAACGGTTTCACGCCCCGGCTACCGCGTGGAGAAGGTGCTATTCCAAAGCCGGCCGAAACATTACGTCACGGCGCTGCTGTTTCTGCCCGACGCGGCGAGTTTCCAGCCTCCGTATCCCGGCGTACTGATCCCCTGCGGACACGCTTTAGCGGCCAAGGGGCATCCCGAATATCAGTCCATGGGCGCTCTGCTGGCGCTTAACGGCATGGCCGCGATGGTCTTCGACCCGATCGACCAGGGCGAACGGGGACAATATTTCGGCCAGGGTGGCTGGCCGGAACTCTGGGGCGTCAAAGGGCACTTGATGGTCGGCGTAGGTTGTGTCCTGCTGGGTCGCAACACGGCGCGATTCGAGATTTGGGACGGGATGCGGGCAATCGACTATCTCCAGTCCCGCCCGGAGGTCGATCCGCAGCGCATCGGTTGCGCCGGCAACAGCGGTGGCGGTACGCAGACAAGCTACTTGATGGCTCTGGACGACCGCATTCATTGCGCGGCCCCGAGTTGCTATCTGACGAGCTTTCCACGACTGCTGGCGACGATCGGCCCCCAGGACGCCGAGCAGAACATCTTCGGCCAATTGGCCTTCGGCGCGGACCATGCCGACTGGATCATGATGCGGGCACCGTCGCCGGTACTCATCTGCGCCGCCACCAAGGACTTCTTCGATATCGGCGGCACTTGGGACACCTTTCGCTACGCCAAGCGGCTTTATTCCCGCATGGGGTTTGCCGCCAACGTAGACATCTTTGAAAGCGACGCGAAACACAACTACGACACGCTTCCCCGCGAAGGCACGGCCCGATGGATGGCCCGATGGCTGCTGGGTAAGGACCAACGCGTAGTCGAGCCGAAAATCGAGTTGCTCAGCAAAGAGGAATACCGCTGTCTGCCCGACGGCAAGGTGATGTCGCTGCCCGGGGCACGCTCGGTCTACGACCTGAACGAGGACTACGAGAACGAGTTGGCCGGCCATCGCGCCGCCGCCTGGGCAAAGGAAGACAAGACGGCGCTGCTCGATCGGGTGCGGCAGTTGGCCGGCATTCGCAAGCTCTCGGAGTTGCCTCGGCCGGAGGTCGAAGCGGCGGGCGAAGTAGAGGTCGAAGTGATGGACGAAGCGACGCGGACGAGATATAGCATCGAAAAGCTGTTGATCCGGCCCGAGCAGGGTGTGACGCTGCCGGCGCTGCTGTTCCGGCCCGAGAAGTCCTGCTCGGACCGCGTCGTGCTCTACGTGCATCAGTCGGGCAAGTCGGCCGACGCGAACCCCGACGGGCCGATAGGGAAACTTGTCCGTGCCGGCCAGACCGTCTTGGCGGTGGACCTTCGCGGAACCGGCCAGACCCAGCCAACACCCGGCGGATACTACTCGGAGGAGTTGCAGGACGCATATATCGCCTACCTGCTGGGCCGTTCGTACGTCGGCATGAGGGCGGAGGACATTCTGGTCTGTGCCCGATACGCGGCCGAGCGGTTCGCCGCCGGCCGGCCGGGCACGGTCGATCTGATCGCCATCGGCAACGTCGGCGTCCCGGCGCTTCACGCGGCGGCCCTCGAGCCGCAACTGTTCCGCTCGGTGCGGATCAAGCGTTCGCTTCGCGCCTGGGCGGACATCATTCACCAGCGCCTCAGCCGGGACCAACAGATCAACGCGGTCCACGGCGCCCTCGCGCACTACGACCTACCCGATCTGGCGGCTGCGTTGGCCGAAAAAATCACCATCGAACGGCCGGTCGACGCCATGGGGACCGCGATCGAAGACAACTGATCGCGGGTAGCCCGATAGCTCGTCTATCGGGCCACCTGCGGTCCCCTTTTTCCTCCTACCAAAAAATGGCCCCCAGGGCGCGAACGCTTACTTTCGTCGCTGAACGTCGATGTAGACGCCGCGGATGCAGTTGGCCGGCTTGGCGTCGGGGGAATCCTTGTAATTGATGACGTCGAAGACGAGAAACAGTCTGCCCGGCGAGACCTCTTCAAAGGACGTGTAGTAGGTGCTGCGTCCGCGAAGGGTCGGGGGGACGGGGGCATAAATCGTCGTGTGGTCCGTCCACTTGCGGCCGGCGCCATCCGCGCTGAACATGATGTTCGCACTAGGCCGGCCGTAACTGCACGCCAGTACGCCGTTGGACAAAAGCTGCATGTCCGGCGCCACGCCGTCCACTCCCGACTTGACGGGCTTTGTCCACGTCTTCCCGCCGTCGCGCGAGTACGACTGGTACATGGGATAATGTCCCTGGGTCCGAATGAAGCAGATCAACTCCCCGTCGGCGAGTTTGCAGATGATCGGCTCGGTGAAGCCGTCGGTCGTCGGGGGCGTGTTCATATCCGGATCGTAGGCCACGGTGGCTAGGTATCGCCACTTGCGCCCCTTGTCGGAGCTTCCCAGTGCAATAACGCGACACGACTTATCTCCCTCGAACTCCGTGTGGGCTACTGTGACCAGGTCGCCGTTGTCCAGTTGCACGGAGCGCCGCCAGAGCCCCGGGCCCCTTCCCAGATGGTCCAGCTTGTGGCCGGGAACGGTCAGCTCGACGTCGACCGGTCCCTTCCACGTCGTTCCGCCGTCCGGGCTGTGCCACATGCCGTTGATAAACCGCGGGGGCGCGCCGCCGCGCATTGGCTGACAGTAGTAGGCGACGGACGTGCCGTCCGAGAGGTTGCAAAACCCGCTAAACCACATCCCTTCCAGCGGCTCCCAGCCATTGGGGTTGAACTGCTTGAAGGCGGCCCGCGTCCGCGGAGAAAGGGGCTTTAGCTCTCCCATCGGGTCCGGCCGCCAGGTCTTGCCCAGATCGTGCGAGCGATACAAGGTCGCGGTCTCTTGGACGGGCGCGACGGAGTCCCTGCCGGCGTGGAAGCGCAGCAGCAACGAGCCATCGGCGCACTTGCGCAGTTCCGGGAAGTTCCAGGGGCCCCAGTCGCGGTGCTTCTCGTTCTTCCAGAGCGTGAACGGTTCTCCGACGTCGATCTTCAAGCCGGACCCTTCTTGCGCGGCGGCGGGAAAGGACGACGCAAGAATCATAAGCGCAAAAGCGGCAATCAGTTTCTGTTTCATGGCGAAATCTCCTCATGGAAAAAATTAAAACGACGCGGGGAAAAACGCGATGGATCACACTTAGCCCGAATTATTTATAGACCACAGTGGTCGGTGCAGAGTGTGCAACACTAGCCCGAAGCGCAAGCGAGGGAAACCGTTACATGCCCTTGCTTGCGCTTCGGGCTGGTGTATCTCCATGAATAATCCGGGCTAGTCGGTCAAATCGAAGTTCTCGACGACCTTGCCGCTGCCGGGCGGGATGGTGATTTCCAGCACGCTCTTGGCGTTGTACTTATCGGGAATGTACTGCTCCGGGGGTATCGTGTCCGGTTCCCGGCCCGGCGGCGGCGCGGCCGCCTTGGGGCGGTAGGCCAGGATCTCGACCTTGTGTGTGCCGACGGGTACGCCCCCTTTTCCGGCGGCTTTGTAGCGGCCGTCGATGATGTGGGCGCCCCACGACGGCCCCTTGGTGCCCTTGATCGGGATGAAGCGGATCACGCCCTTCTTGACCGGCTGCCCTTGGTAGGTGACGGTGCCCGACAGGACGGCGCGCTCAATCCCGCCAGGGCCGCAGCCGCCGATGATCGCCACGGCCACAACGCAAACGCCGCAAGCCAAACCGAGTTTAGCAGCCCGTTGAAAAAGGGTGCCACTGCTGGCTTGCCCAGCAGTGCGGGGAGAAACACCCGGGAAAACACTGCTGGACAAGCCAGCAGTGGCGCCCGAACTCTCGGAAACCGACTTTTTCAACGGACTGTTAGAGTCCATATTGGAACACCTCCTCTCCGGCGCGGGTGGTCAAGGCGGACAGTATCGCCGGGGTGATGTTTTCGGAGATGAACTGCACACTGCCGTCGGCCATGGTGAAGTGGCACCCGCCCGGGTGCCAACTGGAAGGCCCCGCGTCGCGTTCGGCCCAAACGGACGTGGTTTCCCCGCCGGGCATGGTGAACGGCCCGTTGATTCCGTCCCTGGTATCCACACAGGGTCCCGCCCACCATCTAAAACATCGGTACGTGCCGGGGCCGCTGCCGGTCACTTCGGCGAGCATCAGCGTGTTGCTGGTGCCGTCCGTCACGTCGCGGATCTTGCAGCAGAAGCGCGCGCCCATCATCCCGTCGTTCCAGCGAAACATCTTGGGCCACAACGTGTCGCACGACCAATCGACGGAATCGGAAACTCCCGCCACATTCGACATATAGCAATCTTGGTATTGGTGGGGGCCGTTGGTGTAGGTGGCGGTTATAAGACACAACTCATCCTGGGGATCGCTGGGGCAGTGATAGGCGCCGACGCGAGTGCCCATCGCCTTCCAATTGCTCGGGTCTATAAAGGGCCGGTTGCCGCCGCCCTTGGGGGCCTCGAAGTTGATTAGGTTGTACAACCCTTCTTGCTCTATATACGGCAAGATGAACGTCGCCCAGCTAAAGCCTTCGTAGAAGGGCGATGGTTTGGGGCCGCAACTTGGATCCTGGGTATCTTCCCAGTAAATTTGGTCGGGCGGGAACGCCCCTTTCACCGTGTGGTAGTTGTGCATCGCCACGCCGGCCTGATGGAAGTTGTTGGCGCATTGGACCCGCCGGGCCGCCTCGCGGGCCGCCTGCACCGCCGGCAACAACAGCGCGATCAGAATGCCGATGATCGTGATCACGACCAAAAGCTCCACTAGCGTGAACCCCGTGGATTTCTGATTTCTGATTTCTGATTTCTGATTGCTCCGGTCCATGATTTACCTCCTGGCTGAACAGGAAAGACGTCTGAAATAAACTCCTGGAATCTCGGGCAAACTTTTAGTTTCCATTGTTGACTCCAGGACCGTTTACGGTCCTTTCCCGCGTAAGCGGTACTAGGCCCGGCGTTTACGCCGGGTTGGCTGAAACAATCGCCCTTACACTGTTGTGTTTCTGTTTATTGCGTTGTCACGCCCGTTTACGGGCGTCCTCCCTGTTGCCCGGAAACGTCGAGGAGGCCCGTCAACGGGCCTGACAACCACGGTAGTCCGCATCCCTACCGACCCGGCGTAAACGCCGGGCCTAATACCGCCTGCGGCGGAAAGGGGCGTAAACGCCCCTCACGAATCAACTTCCGTCCCTCAAACTTTGCGCCTTTGCGTGAGTTCTTGTGCTTCCGAAAATGGCCGGCGATCCGAGCGTCGTCACGAAATGCCTTCGTGACGACGCCGGATATCGCCAGTCAAATCAGAAATCATACTGTTGGGGTGGTAGTTGAACTGCCACCCCAACGATCTATTTCCGCTTCCTCCATGCATAGCAGAGCAGTCCGATCAGGCCAGTGGCCAACAGCGCCAACGTACCCGGCTCGGGGATTACCCGTATTTCGAACGTATCAAACCGGTTTGTGTTGTTGGCGCTGGTAAAATACATGCCGGCCGCTTGCAAAACCCCGGTCGTCGGGAGGGAAATCATCGCACCCC
>CBDAFL010000210.1:0-60439 GCA_965195225.1 uncultured Thermoguttaceae bacterium | reverse complement strand
ACACTTGCCACAACGGAGCTTGTCATGCCAGTTCAACAATTTTCATAAAAATCTGAAATGATGATCATCACAACCGTTGACGTAAGTCCCTATTTTTCAACACCAATATGATAGCAATGATAGCGGATGCATAATCCTGTTTACGCCTGGGGAAACGATGATGGAATCATTGAATTGTCAGGCCCGTTTTACGGGCCTCCTGCATCGCCGCCAAGCAGGACGCCCGTAAACGGGCGTGACATGAAAATGGAAATCGCCCGCCTCCCCAGGCGTAAACGCCTGGGCTAGAGAAAAGGCCCTTCAAAGCAAGAGAAAAGGCTATTCCGAGCGCTGATAGACACAGATTTCCTGTTTTTTCCAGGACCAGCCGTTTACGCCTGGGGACGGAAACCGACAACGTTTTTCCCTCACCCCTCTCCCCCTGTCTTCTCGTACGTCCGTCCGGCGACGTTGCCGCGGAAGTTTTCCAGGGCAACTTGGGCCAAGCGTTGGCCGCAGGGGGTGGGATAATCGCCGGTGATGCACGCCCGACAGAGATTATCGGCCTTGATGCCGATGGCCCGCGATATCGCCTCCACCGGCAAGTAGCGGAGCGAGTCGGCGCCGAGCCGGGTGGCCATTTGGGCCTCGATCTCCGGCCGCATCGGCTCCCCCTCCCGCAAAAACTTCGGCGCGAAAAGCTCGCCGACCGTGGACATGTCGATGCCGTAGAAACAGGGCGAAACGATCGGCGGGCAGGCCACGCGGACGTGTATCTCGCGCGGCCGGCCATATTGCCGGATGCGCTGCAAAAGGACTTCCAACGTAGTGGCGCGGACGACCGAGTCCTCGACCAACAACACCCGCTTGCCTTCGAGCACTTCGCGGAGCGGGGTGTACTTGGTTTCCGCCTTGCGGCGTCGGTCGCCGCCACCCTCGATAAAGGTCCGACCGCTGTAACGGTTGCGGATCAAGCCCTCGACGCACGGAATCCTCAGCGCGAAGGCCATCGAGTCGGCCGCGGCCTTGCTCGTGTCGGGCACGGGCACAACCACGGTGCCCTCGTCGATCGGCACGGTTTCCAGCCGGGCAAGCTCCTCGCCCAGCGCTTTGCGGGCAAGATATACGCTCCGCCCGTCAAGCGTACTTGCCACGTTGGCGAAGTAGACCCACTCGAAGAAACAATGGGCGTGATGCGTTGGTTCGGCGAAAGATTGTATCTCTATCTGTCCGTCGCGGACCGTCAGCGCGTGGCCCGGCGGGACCGACTTGATGCTTTCGGCCGCGAAACCGACGTTCAACAGGGCCACGCTCTCGCTGGCCGCGGCCACCAGGGATCCTTCGACCGCGTAGCTCAGCGGCTTGATACCCAACGGGTCTCGGGCGACCATCATATTGCCCAGCGCGTCGAGAAACACCAGGCTGTAGGCGCCGTCGAACTTTTGGGCGAAACGGCGGCAGATCTCGATCGGGGCCGGACGCCGCTCGGCAGCCAAGGCACCGCAAATCTGGTGCATCAGCACTTCCGTATCGGCCTCGCGCGAGAGGTAGTTGTTGTCGTCGTCGAGCAGTTCGCCGCGGAGGTCGGGATAGTTGGCCAACTGCCCGTTGAAGGCAAAGCTGAACCATTTGTGCTTTTTGATGTGATGCCGCTCGAATGGCTGGGCGTAGCTGCGGTCCTCGTGGCCGCAGGTGGCATAGCGGACGTGTCCGATGGCCGCTCGGCCCGCGTACTCCTTCATCAGGCTTTCAGACTTGCCGCGATGGCCGAGCCGAAAGACCTCACTGACGCTCCCCACGTCCTTGTAGGTGTCGATCAGTTGGTTGCGGTGGGGGTTGTAGGTGGTCATACCGGCGGCCAGTTGTCCCCGGTTCTGGATATCCAGCAGCATCCGTGGCATCAGCCGGGAGGTTTCCTCGGGGCCTTGTTCGGGACACAAAGGGCTTACGCCTCGGTCGGGTAGATGATATATCGCGGCGACGCCGCATTCCTCATGGAGATTGCTCATACCTGAATATATATGGGCAATCGGCGACTAATACAATCCACCCAAACTCCCAAAATCCGACTTTTTCAACGGGCTGTTAACACATCCCTTCGTGAATCCTTCCGCCTATCACGGCGGATGGTCGGATCCGTAAGAACCCAACTCCGAATATTCTACTGCGATCGTCTCGCGCTGCATGGCCGTCTCAATCAGATTGACGCTCGGTCGAAATCGCCAAGGTCGGACCAGTCCGGGCCTTGGTGCGGATTGGTATTGTCGCAGTCGCGGCAATGGCATAAGCTGGGGCACATTCGCCTGCCCTTTTTTGAGGGGGGGGCGAGTCAGGGAGGACGGCGTTAATCGCTTGGAAAGGAATGCCATGGGTTCGCTTCAGAAGCAGCACGTCGTGCCAATGGACGGGCATGACGATTTCCCGGGGGTCGTGCCCGCCGAACCTTTCAGCGTCGTCAAGTCGTTGGCGGCGCCGGTGCGTCTGGCAATCCACCAAACGCGGCAATGGCTGCTCGATCAACAGGCGGCCGACGGCTCCTGGTGTGCCGAACTGGAAGGCGACTCCCTGCTGGAGAGCGAAACGATCCTGCTGCTGACCTTCCTCGGCCACGAGGACACCGAGACCGCCGAACGGCTGGCCGATTATCTGGTCGAAAAACAGTTGCCCGAGGGTGGCTGGGCAATGTATCCCGGCGGTCAGGTCGAGATCAGCGGGAGCGTGAAGGCATACTTCGCGTTGAAACTGACCGGCCACGACCCGAACGCCGAGTACATGCGTCGGGCGCGGGCGGCGATCATGGCCCACGGCGGGGCCGACGCAGTCAACAGTTTCACCCGCTTTTTCCTCGCCTTGCTCGGACAAATCTCCTACGATCAATGCCCGGCGGTCCCGCCGGAGTTGGTGCTGTTGCCTAAATGGTTTCCGCTGAACATCCACGCCTTCAGCGCCTGGTCGCGGACGATCATCGTGCCGTTGACGATCATCTCGGCAATGCGGCCGGTGCGTCGGATCGAGCCGCGGTTGGGTATCCGCGAGTTGTTTCTGCGCGAGCCGGAAAATTGGCCGCCGCTGAAGTGTCCCGGTTTGCAGGGCAACTCGGGCGCGTTTAGCTGGGACGGCTTTTTCCGCTCGGCCGACCGGATGTTCAAGTGGTGTCAGCGCCACCGACTGCTGCCGATGCGGCGCAAAGCGATCATGGCCGCCGAGCGATGGATACTCGCACGCTTCGACCGCAGCGACGGGCCGGGCGCGATCTATCCGCCCATCGTCTGGAGCATCGTGGCGTTGAAATGCCTCGGCTATCCCGACGATAGCCCCGAGCTGCAATACTGCCGCGATGAATTGCAAAAACTCACCATCGACGACGAGCAAACGGGAACCACGCGATTGCAACCGTGCCGTTCGCCGGTCTGGGACACGGCGATCACGGTCCGTTCGCTGGCCGCAAGCGGCGCCCGACCGGAAAATCCCGCCATGCGCGAGGCGGTACAGTGGTTGCTGGCCCGGCAAATCCAGCGACGCGGCGATTGGGCCGAATCGGTCAACGTCGAGCCGGGCGGATGGTGCTTCGAGTACAACAACGACTTCTACCCCGATTGCGACGACACGGCGATGGTCTTGATGGCGCTGCACTCGCGGTTCGCCGAACCGACTGAAGAACATGAAGCCTTGCCGCCGGAGTTGAAGCTGGCGACTCTGCCGCCGGACGAAAACAAAGAGAACCGCCGGCGCGTTGCCGAGTTTGAGGATACGGTCGCGGCGATCGATCGGGGACAGAGCTGGCTGCTGGCCATGCAGAACAGCGACGGCGGCTGGGGAGCCTTCGACCGAAACAACAACCGCGAGTTCCTCTGCCACGTCCCCTTTGCCGACCACAACGCCATGATCGACCCCAGTACGCCCGACCTGACCGGCCGGGTGTTGGAGGCCCTGGGGCAGTTGGGACAAAGGGTTGGCGATCCGGCCGTGGATCGGGGCGTCGCATACATCCGCTCCACGCAGAACGCCGACGGAAGCTGGTTTGGACGCTGGGGTGTGAATTACATCTACGGCACATGGCAGGCGATCACCGGTCTGGCGGCCGTGGGAGTGCCGACCGACGATCCGGCCATCGTGGCGGGCGCGAACTGGCTGCTGGTCTATCAACAGGCCGGCGGCGGCTGGGGTGAATCGCCAGACAGCTACGAGTTCCCGCACCTTCGCGGTCAAGGACCGATCACCGCCTCGCAAACGGCCTGGGCGTTGATGGGACTGCTGGCCGCGGGATTGGAACATCATCCAGCCGTCGCCCGAGGAGTCCGCTACCTGTTGAATACCCAGAACGAAGACGGCATTTGGGACGAGCCGGAGTTTACCGGCACCGGTTTCCCGCGAGTCTTCTACCTGCGATACCACTACTATCCGATCTACTTTCCGCTGTTGGCACTTTCGCAATGGGCGGTGAAGGTCAGCGGCACGAAGGCCGCCGACGAGCAACTCGCGGTGGTTAGTGGTTAGTGCCTGTAATAGAATAAGTTGGTGAATTTGGGTGGCACGTCCCTGAGCGAAGCGAAGGGCGTGGTTCGGTCGTCTACCACGCCCTTCGCTTCGCTCGGGGATGTGCCACCCTCAGTATTGTGCTTTCAAACTTCCAGGAGCGAGTCATGCAGGCCGAATCCTCCGGTCAGTCGCCGGTCGAGGCGAATTCTCCTGAGGCAGTCGAGCAACAACAGTCTTTTTATGTTGCATCATCCGAAAGGAGGTTCGTCAATTTTGTAGTGGACTTCGTTGGTAGTATTGTTTTTTCCTTATTGTTATGCTGCCTGATTGGCTTGATATTCGCATTTTTGGGAATCGATACCGACGCACCAGATTGGAGTAAACGTATCGCTGATATTTTGATGCGAGTGCTCTGGATTGTCGCGCTGTTGCTTTATTATTACGTGCAGGAGCATTTTTGGGGCCAGACTTTCGGTAAGTTTCTTACTCGTACTATGGTGATTGCGGCAGACGGCGAAAGGTCGTCCGGGAAGCAGATTATCGGCCGGACACTCAGCCGTTTCATTCCAGCCGAATCATTTTCCTACTTGCTCGGTGGCCCATTTCCTATAGGTTGGCACGATCGGTTGTCCAAAACTCGCGTCGTGAATAAAACCCCAAACCCCAATCCCTAATCCCCAATCCCTCCCTCCCATGCGATTCCCTCTCTCCCTAACCAGTTCGATGACCGGCTACCTGCTGCGGAAGCGGCTGGCGGGCGAAAAATACTTCCCGCTGGTGCTGATGCTCGAGCCGCTGCACGCCTGCAATCTTTCCTGCACCGGCTGCGGTCGAAGACGCGAATACGCCGACGTGTTGCACCGACGGCTGTCGATCGAGCGATGTCTGGCCGCGGCCGACGAGTGCGACGCGCCGATCGTCAGCGTCTGCGGCGGCGAACCGCTGATGTATCCCGAAATCGAAGTGCTCATTGAAAGCTACATCTCGCGGCGCAAACACGTCTATCTCTGCACAAACGGAGTGCTGCTGGAAAAGAAGCTGAGCGGATTGCGTCCCGACGGCCGGCTGTTGATCAACGTGCATCTGGACGGCATGGAGGCCACGCACGACCGGATGGTCGAACGGGAGGGGGTTTTCGCCGCGGCCGTCCGCGGAATCGTCGCCGCCAAGGCCGCCGGCTTTCAGGTCTGCACAAACACCACCGTCTACAAAGACACCGACATGCACGAGATCGCCGTGCTGTTCGACTATCTTCGCGAGCTGAACGTGGACGGGCTGATGATCTCGCCGGCCTTCGGATACGAGTCGGTTTGCCAGGGCGATCCCGACGGCGCGGAGCGGATATTCATGACCCGGGCGGAGATCGAGGAGAAATTCAGCACCGCGGCGCCGCTCTTGCGACGGCATCGCTTGACCGCCTCGCCGATCTACATGGACTTTCTTTGCGGCCGGCGCGACCTGAGCTGCGCCGCCTGGGCGAATCCGACCTACAACGTCCGCGGCTGGCGCGGCCCCTGCTACCTGTTGGGCGACGCCCATTATCCCACCTATCGAGAACTGATCTCCTCGACCGATTGGGACCGCTTTAGCCCCGGCGGCGATCCGCGTTGCGCCCATTGCATGATGCACTGTGGTTTCGAGCCGGCCGCCGTTCTCCGCTCGAACAAGGGTTTCCGCGACGTGCTGCGTATGGCCGTCTGGCAGATGACGTAGTAAAACATGTCCAGTGAAGGAGAAAACGGAAATGTTGTCTTGCCTGTTGTTTCACATGGCATGTGCGTTGAGCATTGGCGTCTGTGATGCGTCCGCAAGCACCGGCGTGGGCGAACTCCCGATTCTTGTCCTCGATGTCGAGAAGAATGATTACGATCACAAAGGAAATCTTGTCGTTAATTTCCAGTGTCAGTGCCGTCCCGCAATAGCCGGGGTCAATTTGCAAAGTCGGTTCTATTACGATGAGCGGGATTGGAAATACGATGTGTTATCGAGGACGATTTGGCTTCGGGCTCCCGGAAAGGCCCCGGTGAAAGTAGAAGAACAGAGGGCACTCATCGATACGATGAAGCTTCAATCCAGGAAATTCTTTAAAGTCTTGAGACCCCGCGATTTGGTGTCAGGATACGTGAAAATTGATGGAAGGGGTTTTCAGAAAGCTGTTAAGAAACTTGGCGCGAGATCAGGTGAAAGGATTGAGTTTATGTTGACATTGAACCTCAATGTCAGCAGCGAACCTCCCTGGATACTTGAATCGACCAAGGATGGCTTGGCAATTTCCGTGCTTGGGGAGTCCGGTCAGTGGACATCCCGTCTTCTCGACCCCGAAAAGATGAGAGTGGCACTGCTTTCAATCCGGGAATTAGACCTTTCCGAAAACGCACAACATAACCACAAGTATGAGGAGACGAAGAATAAGGAAAAGATTCAGATGGACTTTTGCATAAAAGCAACGTGCCATTGGACGAAGCTTGGACCGAAAAACGGGGCTAATCCGCACTCTTCACAGTTGCGCAAGACGAAATCTCGCAAACTCACCATCATGCGGCCCGACGCCACACAGGCCGGTCGAACAGCTGGCGAAGCGGATACAGCAATCTGTTCACCAGCCGCCCCTTGTCGGCCACGGCGGGATTTCGGCCCACGATTCCGTCGCGGATGTTGTCGTAACGATAGGTCAAGTTCAGCCGCCAGTTCAGATAGGCCGGAACCAGCCCGACGCTGAAAACGGCGCGAACCGTCCGCAAAATTATCCGATCCAGGCGATAGTATTGCCGATAGAGCCAGTCGGCCCCGTCCTGCAACTGCCCGGCGGTCATCCGCGCCGGGGCGATAACCGTGTGGCGATAGTCGTGTTTGCTCCAGTCGCGGTCGATGATCCTGCCGGCCCGCTCGAACTCGTCGTAGAGCGGCGTACCCGGCTGCGGGGTTAGAATCGCCAGTTGCAGGGCGTCGATGCGCGCCCGCTGGAGGAATCGCAGCGTCCGCTGGAAGACCGTCACGTCGTCGCCGTCGAGACCGACGATGATTCCCGCCTGTACGCCGATCCCCTTCGAGCGAATTGCAGCTATACGCCGATAATATCCGCTGCCGTTGTTGAAACCCTTATCGACCGCGTCGAGGTTCTCCTGGCTGAGCGTTTCCACGCCGATGAACAGGCCGCAGCATCCGGCGGCTCGAGCCAGATCGAGCAGCTCGACGTCGTCGGCGATCTTCAGCGAGCACTGGCTGATCCAACGCTTTTTCATCGGTGTCATTGCGCGGAAAAGCCGCTTGGCGTACTCGGGATCACCGATGATGTTGTCGTCAACGAACATGAAATTGCGCGGAATGGTTTTCAATTCATCGAGTACGTTTTCCAGCGGACGGCTGCGATGCGTGCCCCGGGCGAAGGCCGTTATCGAGCAGAACTTGCAACCGTGACGGCAGCCGCGCCCGGTCTGAACGGCGTGGGTGGTGACGTAATGGCGGCTGGCGCCGGCCGTCAGGTCTCGGCGCGGCACGGGCGTGTCCGAAAGGTCCGGTAGTGTCGCGGAGCGGTAGAACTTGGCCGGACGGTCGGCCTCGATGTCCTCCAACACCCGCGGCCAAAGCCCCTCGGCCTCACCGACGACGACCGCGTCGAAATGCTCGGCCGCCTCCTCGGGCCGGAATGTGGGATGAAAACCGCCGGCGACGACGATCTTTCCGCGACGGCGGAACTCCGCCGCGATCTCGTATGCACGTGGCGCAAGCGCCGTCATGAACGACACCCCCACTACGTCGCACGGCGCGTCGAAATCCAACCGTTGGACGTTTTCGTCGCACAGCGCCACTTCGTGTTTCGGCGGCGTCAACGCGGCGACGGTCGTCAACGATAGCACACTGAAGCGGAGCATATTCCGCTTGGGCACACTATCGCCAGTCACTCGCAAGTGTTCCGCCGCTGGCAGCACCAACAAGATTTTCACGGTCGTTCTCCTTTTCAGGTTTCGCTGGATAAAATATTCAACGGACACGCAAAATTGGTTGTTTTTGTGTGGCAGGGCACTTTCAGGTTAAGGTTGTTTCCTGGTATGATAGGCGTAGTCCAATAGAGAATGTAACGGAGGGGAAAAGTGCCTTTCCCCATTGTTTTATGCCCTTAACGAGTGCCCCTCGGTTTAGCTGATGTACCGTTCACTGCTGCAATCCTGGCTCCGAAGCGCGGCGACTGCCAAAGTGCGCGATAGCGTCGTTCGGGCGGCGCGGGAAAAATTCGCGGAAACGACGCCAAAAAATACTCCCGCCGAACAGCGCAAGCCCTGCCAACTGGGTGTCGTTTTCGCCCTGGGGATCGAGTCGGGCGGGCTCGAGGACGTACTCGACGGCATGGTGACTTCCGGCGGCGGTGGATTCGTCATCCGCGAAGGGGGCCTGAAGGGCCGACGCACGGTCCTGATCCTATCCGAGGCCGGACGCCGAAACGCCGCCCGGGCGACCGAAATCCTGATCGAAGGCCATCGGCCCCGCCGCGTCGTTTCGGCCGGTCTGGCGGGTGGGCTATCGCCGGAACTAAAGCGAAACGACATTCTCGTCGCCGATCGACTCCTTGGCATCGACGGCGGGGATATGCCGATCGCGTTGCCGCCGGCACTCTCCGCCGCGGTGTCTGGGCCGGACGTGCATCGCGGAACGCTGCTGACGGTCGATCGGATGGTCCGTCTGCCGAGCGATAAAAAATCGCTTTTCCGGCAGCACTCTGCCTCGGCGGTCGATATGGAAACCTTCGCCGTGGCCGAGGTCTGCCATCGGTTGCAAGTCCCATTTTCGTCCGTTCGGGTGATAAACGACACGGCGGCAGAAACGCTACCCCGCGACGTGGAGCGACTTTTGGAGCAGAAGGGCGGCGCTGCCCGACTGGGGGCTGCGATGGGCGCCGCGTGGCGACGGCCGGCGAGTCTGAAAGATATGTACCAGTTGCGAGAAAACGCCTTGGTCGCCTCCGACCGGCTGGCTAAATTTATCGCGGACACGACATTCGACATCGAGGAGTCCAATGAGAGCTGAACTTCCACGTCTTCCGGCCCGGCGGCCGGAGGCGCATAAGGGTGATTTCGGATTGGCGCTGGTGGTTGGTGGCTCGCGGGGTATGGCCGGCGCTGCGGCTCTGGCCGGAATGGCCGCCCTGCGCGGCGGCGCCGGACTGGTGCGGCTGGCCGTGCCCGAGCCGTGCCTGGACACAGTCGCCGGGTTCGAGCCGTCATACATGACCGTTCCGCTGCCGGCCGACGACGCCGGCCGTATCGCTCCCGAGGCGTTCGAGCGGCTCGTCGAATTGATCGAGCCGGCCACGGCGGTCGCCTGCGGGCCGGGCTTGGGACGTTCGCCCGGCTTGGATCGGCTCGTCGCGCGGCTCTATCGCGAGACAGCCAAGCCGATGGTTTTCGACGCCGACGCATTGAACGCCTTGGCGGCCGAGCCGGCGGCACTTGCCCATCCCGGCGGGCCACGCATACTAACGCCGCACCCCGGAGAGTTCGCCGGATTGATCGGCAAGAAGCTCGATGGCCAGCAGCGAAACGACGCGGCCGTCGAACTGGCCGCCCGATGCGAAGTCGTCGTGGTTCTCAAAGGGCACCGCACACTCGTGACCGACGGCCTTCGCCGGGCGATCAACACGACCGGCAATCCCGGCATGGCCACCGGCGGTTCGGGCGACGTGCTCACCGGTCTGATTACCGCATTAGCGTGTCAAGGTCTCGAACCGTTCGACGCCGCGCGGCTCGGCGTCCATTTGCACGGTTTGGCGGGCGACTTGGCCGCGGAAGAAATTGGGCAGGTGTCGCTTGTGGCCGGCGATTTGATCCAGTATATCTCCGAGGCGTTCTGGATGTTTTCGGGGACAGACGAGTAAACGGGACAGGTCTAATTATCGCGTTCATATTTCCTTTGCCACTCTTTCTACACCGTGCAAAGTCCTACAACGAACGCGATAATTAGACCTGTCCCGTTTACTCTACGTTTACTCTACAGTTCCACGCGGCGCCCTTCTTCGTGGCTTTGCCGGGCGGCTTGAACCACGCTCAAGGCAAGATAAGCGTCCTCCAGATCGGAACTCCGGCGAACCAGGCTGGTTACGGAACGGTAGAAGTTTGTCAGCAGCATCTCGCCCAACGGCCGCTCGCTATCGAGCGATTCCTGATGCCGTCCCGCCTCGTCGAACCACACCAACGTGGTCGGCAGATCGACGAACGCAATCCCGTTTTCGCAAGAGGCTTGAAGGGCCGGTATCGGTCGATAGGAAATCGCCTCCTCCCAGCCGGCGGGAACATAGCGGCCGCAACTTATCTGAGCGGTTGGCCCAACGCCGGGCTTGCCGAGCGGCGAAAAGTCCAGGTTCAGCATCCGATAGTCTTCCGTTCGGCCGTCCTCGCCGGAGAAGTGCATTACGCCCGTCACGTAGGTCGGCCGGCAGTCCATGATGTAACGGCACAAATCAACTTGTCCGATAATATGCCGAAACATCGTCTGGTCCGGGCGGGACTCCGTTCTGTCGGCGGTCGGTTCTTCGATGACTGACCGTAGGTGGCAGAACAACAGCCGCGGCCGTCCGAGTTGCGTGGCGATCAGTTCCTTCAGCCGGAGTGTGGCCGGCGCGTGTCGCCGAGGAAACTCGGCCACGAAGGCAATTCCCGCCTCTTCCACCCGACGTTTTATCGATTGAGCCTCGTCTGGGGCAAGTTCCAGTCCGGCGGCGCAATAGACGGCCTTGCCCGAATCGCACGCCGCCAGAATGGGCAGTTCCCTGAACCACTGGGGAGAAAGGACCAGCACGGCGTCGATGTCTTCCCGCTGGACCAATACATGGTATCCATCGACGGCCTCGGCGTGAAAGCCGGCCGCCGCCTGTTCGGCCCGATGCCGAACCTGGTCGCAAATCGCCCGGACCTCGAACCGGTCGGACAGCGCCCTCAAGGCCGGGGCATGTCGCGTCTGCCAGAAATCGCCGAGTCCAATCAGACCAACACGTAGCCGCATGTAACCCTCCTTTGCCTTCGATTATATCGACTTCTCTCACCTGTTTATGCCCATTTAGTGAGAATCCAACCGACAGAAACTGATTAAAACGGGCGGAATAAACAGAGCAGGCAAGGGAGCTTGCCGGGGCTGGCAATCATCAAACACCGCTCTGTCCTACTTGTCAACTTATGTTCCCCAGTTATACTGAGTGAATCCCCGACGTGGGAAAGGGGACATCCATCCAGGACTTTCCCGCCTAGACCCACCTACCCGCCAGGACAGAGGAGATTCTCCATGACATCCGTGTTGTGCGCTGCCGTTCTACACTCAGCCTTGATCCTTGCCGGCACGGACACGGCCGGCGCCGAGACATACGCGGAAGCCCATCGCAGCACGGTCGAGACCGGCAAGCCGTTGGTCGTCATGGTCGGCACCGATTGGTGTCAGCCTTGCCAAACCATGAAGAGGACCGTATTGCCGCGGCTCCGCGAGCGCGGTTTCTTCAAGAAGATTGCTTTCGCGCTGGTCAACCCCGACCGCGACGGGAAACTCGCGGAGGAACTTATCGGCGGCGGACCGGTGCCGCAACTGGTCATGTTTCGCAAGACATCCAAGGGGTGGATGCGGCGGAAACTGGTCGGCGGCCAGAGCGAAGAGGCCGTCGAACAGTTTATCAAGGAGGGCCTGACCGCGGACGAGGCCGAAAAGAACGCCGCTGTCGATCAGACCTAGACTTTTCGGTTGAGTGCATCAACTGTCGTTTAGCCGGCGGGGTGGCGCTGGCGAAACGCCAGTGTTGGGCCAGAGCGGCGGCCAATTCCCTGGCCCGTTGGGGATTGGACGAGGTCATCGCCGAGTTGGTGGAGCGGAAACGTAGGGTGGTCCGAGCGGGCTACGGCTCGATGCGATAGGTATAGGCGTCGCCTCGCCACGGCCGGGGCGTGGGCAGAAAACGGGTCATGTGCAGCACGATGTCGCCGCTAACACGGTCTTCGTAAGCCGCGAAATTGGAAAGCTGGAGCGACTCGTTGTCCTCCGGTCCCTTCGCGTCGATCACCGCCACGGTCTCCTTGAGCAACAGCAAGCTCTTGGGATCGACCTGGCCGATCACCAATGGATACCGCGGGCCGTTGCCGCGCGGATTCTTGGGCGAGATGTTGCCGATCCAGTAGATGTTGCCGTTGCCGTGCCGCAGGAGTTGGGAGTAACTTGACGGCGAGAAGAACCGAGAGCCGTCGGCGTATGTCCAGGGCTTCGGCGGGCTGCTCCAGTGCCGGCCGCCGTCGGTCGAGATGGAGTACCACTTGTAGCCGGGCAGTTCCAACTTCACGTCATGTTGACGATGGTTCTCGACGTAGTTGCTGCCGCGAATGACCATCAGTATGCGGCCGTCTGGCATTTCCGCAATCGTCGGCTCGACGCAGCCGCGAGTCGACTTCTCCGGGTCGCCGACCACCCGCTCCGAGAGGTCCCACTCGATCTTCATGCCCTCGGTCCATTCGCCGATCAGCACGGCCGCGTCGTGGTAGGTGTACCCACCGCCGGGATTCCAGTAGCGCCCATCGGGACCGATCGGGGTGATTTGGACGGGAACCAGCACTCGCCCTTGCCGGGTGCGAATTGGCCTCCCCCCGAGCATCAGCGAGTTCTTTCCGATCCACACGCCATCCGCCGGATGCTCGGCGGTGTACTCGCCCTTCTGGATTACCGGCTCGTCGACGGGGAACGTCCGGCCGCCGTCGGTCGAGACGCGGTAGCGCAACGACCATTGGGTCATGCCCTGCAGTGGATCGTCGTTTGGCAGGACTCCGTCGAGCACCATCGTCAACAGGCGGCCGTTTACCGGATCGATCCAACCCGGTTGAGGATACCGGCGATGCACGCCTTGGGCCGTCTGGACCTTGACCTGCTCGATCGGCTCCCACGCCGACCAGGTCTTGCCGTTATCCGTCGAAAACCTCCGCTGAAAGTCATCTGAGGTATCGCTTTTCCGCGAGAGAGACATCACGCATATCTTTTCCAACCCTTTATGTCGCGTGTAGTAGGTGTTGGCCGTGACCGACGCGCCAGGCTCCGGCGAAGCCACAAACAGGGTTTTGCTCTTCAGCCGGGGAAGCTCGGTATCGGCTTTTGCGGCGGCAGGCCAAGAGGCCACGAGAGCCAACAATGTTGCAATGACGATTTTACCAAACAGCCGTGGGCGGATCGTGGTGGTCATGTGCAAATTATTATCGCCGTTATACATGAGGTCTGTTCCTTGAGGTTGGGGGGCTGTCTGGCGAAGCGAGTCAGGGCGGGGATTCAGTCGGTCAAATCGAGGTTCTTCGTGATCTTGCCGCTTCCGACAGGAACGGTGATCCCCAATTCGGACTTGGTATTGTACTTTTCGGGGATGTACTGTTGCCCGCCCGTTTGGAGAAAGCCCGAGGGTGACGGCGCGGCCTCCCCTTGCTGCCCAGCGCGGTGGGCGAGCACCTCGATCTTGTGGGTTCCCACGGGAACTCCACCCCACGCCGTGACGGCGTATCGGCCGTCGTGGATCTCGGCGCCGGAGACGGGCGCCGGAGTTTCCCGGCTGGGGACGAAACGGATAAAGCCCAGTTGGACCGGCCGACCGTTGAAGGTGACCGTTCCAGACACGGTCGCCCGCTCCGGCCCTTGATTACCGCAACCGCAAATGAACGCACAGCCGAACAACAACAGTAGGGTGGGACAAGCGCAGCGCAGCCCCACCAAGAGCCTGAACCTTTTCCTGGTGGGACCGCGCTGCGCTTGTCCCACCCTACATTTAGCGCACATCAATCCAAGCATCATTCAATCTCCGTATCAGTAATCGCTTCCAGACATCACCTCTCCGCCGGCGCGGGTGGTCAGGGCAACCAGCACGTGCTGGTTGATGTTCTGCGACAGGAATTGGACGCTGCCGTCGGCCATCAGAAAATGGCATCCGCCCGGGTGAAAGCTGGAAAAACCCGACGAGAAATAGTTGGCTCCGGATCCGCCGCCGGGGACCGTTCCCGGCCCATTGATGCCGCCAGCCGTGTCGGTAAGCGCCAAATGGGCCCAGCAAGACCCGGTGTAGGTTCCCGGTCCGCCGCCGGTCACCTCGCCAATCATCAGGGTGTTGCTGGTTCCATCGCTGATGTCGCGAATGTGACACGGCTGCATATTGGCCATGATGCCGTCGGCCATTTGCATTGTGTCGCGGCGGAGACCGAGATGCTTGGTCACTTGGTTGTTGCCGGAAGTCAAATAACAAAACCGGTGTTGAGTGTCGATTACGCCGGCCATATTCGTCTGGCGGATGCCGGCCTTCTCCTGATCGCAATCGCTCGGCAGGTCCGCGCTGGAAATCCTGATGCATTCCCCGCCCTGGGGATCGCTGGGGCAGAGGTAGACGGCGATCCGAGTCCTACCCACGCTGCCATTGTGGCCCCCTCCCGGCTGGTGCGCGTAATACCAAGCGAAATTGGAGAAGTCAAACCGGTCGTAAACCGCTTGCTGCTCCAGGTGGGGCAAGATGTGCGTCCCCCAGCCGAAGCCAAAATACCAACTCGGGTTTGACGGGTGCGGGCCGCACTCGCCGGAATCATTCGCCCACTCGATCTCGCCCGGGGGGAAACACTCTTTGGCGTCGTGGTAGTTGTGCAGCGCCAGCCCCACCTGCTTGAAGTTGTTGGCGCATTGCGTCCGTCTTGCCGCCTCGCGGGCCGCCTGCACCGCCGGCAGCAGCAGCGCAATCAAGATACCGATAATTGTAATCACCACCAACAGTTCCACGAGCGTGAACGCTCGGGATTTCTGATTGTTTTGAAACATCGCGGGCCTCTTAACGGAATGGAAAAAGTCGTAAGTTGTGCTTTAGCATAACGCTTGCTATTAGGTTTCTGGGGTATTTACTTGACTCAACCACCTACTGCTTTGTCGTGCTTAAATGTTCGGGTGGATATTTTCAATAATTCTCGATGGCCTTAGTCAAACTGAAGTCCCTTTACTCGAATCTTTGAGCGCGACACAACACTAGCAGTACGCCGCGGATATTGCCCGCCGAGCTCGTGAATACCCAAAACCGGTTGTCGTCGATCTGAATCGAATCCGTATAGGCCGTGCTCGATCCCTCTGCCGGCGGACGATCCAGAAGCAGCTTGTCTCCCCACGTCTCGCCGTTGTCGAGAGAGAAATACGCAACTGTGGTCGTGACTATGGGCCTCTGACGGAGGTTTTCGAGATCCCGTCCGGTAACCATCAGCACACCATCCCCCATGGTTCTCAGCCGCGGTGCCCACAGTGGAAGATCCGTTTGTTCTTTAATCGTGCCCCATGTGCGGCCCTGGTCGTTGCTGTAGCGGGTATAGCACAAGTGTTTCGGCGGCGTATGGTAAGACATGGCGATCATTTTGCCGTCGGGTAGGAAGATCGCGTGCGGATAGTACGGCGGGTTGGTATTGGGCGGCTGCCCGGCGGCGGGAAAGATTATGCTCCGCCGCTCCCACGATGCGCCGTTATCCGTGCTCACGTACAACGGGCGGCCTTCACGCCCTGAAAACGCACCAAAGTACATCACGCCGTCACGGCTGAAAACACTCCTCGCACACAGCACGGCATGTTGGTGCGAAGGATCGACTAGGCCCTTGTACTCCCATGTCTTGCCGTTGTTCGCACTGGTGTAAAAGCCGTTGTTCTGGATTCTTGCGTCGCCGCTTCCGCTGCTCGGATCGACCAGTTGAACCATCATGACCAGTCGGCCGTCGGGCGTCGCGCCGTATTCACCGAACCGCGCGTCAATCCCTTGGCTGCGATGGTCGGCACACGCCCCCTCATCCGCCCACGTAAATCCCTTATCCGTGCTCCGCCACTGATGAACGAAGCAATCGCCGCCCCCGTGCGAAAGCGAGTCCTGGTGAGACAACAACAAATCGCCATTGGAGCAACGCGCTACGGACGGGCCGTGGAATTCCCGTGTTGCATCGACCGCAACATCGATACGACTGATTATCTTGATCGTGCAACCATTGGCGAGGGTTACCTCCCCGTCCGAGGCGGTTGCGTCGGACGCCGTTCCACCGCCGCTAACGATCATTCCCGCGACAAGGCACACTGCACGGACAAAATCAATCTTGCGTCGAAAATCCATCATCATGTGTCTCGTTAGTTTCTTGTGCCTCATTAGTTTCTATTGTGTAGAGCAGCGCAGCCCCACCACGGTTTATCCCGCTGTTAGTGGGGCTGCGCTTCGCTTGCCCCAGCCTACGCGAACTTTTCCGCAAGAGAAACTCATTTTCTCCAAAACAAATGGAAACAAAAAAAATCACGGAAAAAACTCGAAACATCGACACACGGGCCGCAAGCGGCCCCGCTAATCGAAAACACGTTGGGATGGCAGTTAAACTGCCACCCCAACGGTTAGGTTAGCGTTCACTTTCGCCTCCGCCATGCGTAGGCCAACAGCCCGATCAGGCCGGTGGTCAACAGGGCCAAAGTGGACGGTTCCGGGATCGGGTTCTGACCCAACTCAAACGATACCCCGGAAACCCGAACATCGCTGGTGAGATCTGAGGAACTGGTACCCCATGCGAGCTTAGGATCCGCGGCGAGGGCGAGAACATCGGTTCGCGCCAGCGTCGTCTGCAGCGCGCCGTCCATATAGACCCCGACGGTTTGTAGAGTCGGATCGTAAACCATCTGGTAAGTACGATACGCATCTCTCGGATCAAAGGACACGATCTGCACATTCCCAGCCGTGCCCCTATAGTACAAACCCCAGTCTGCCGGATCTGGATAATCCTCACCGGCGATTAGCTCCAACCTCCAGTAGTTCTGCCCATCGATAACACGTAGAATATTGGCGCTAATCTTCGCCACTTCGTTACCACGGTCAATAAGTCTCTCTCGACCCGTCATCGTCCAACCGCTCGGGTCAGTCACCTGCGCACTGGTTAACGCATAGTCATAGCACAGCCAAGACCTCCATGATGCGCTATTGTCATTGATACCCCAATAAGACTCCGTATCGGAAGGCGTGGTGTACTCAACCGCACCCGGACCCGCAGTTCCTATCACTTGAGTCCAACCTTCAGTTTGGGGGTCGGTCGAGCCACTGTGTTGGATGATGAAATCTGCGTGCGCCGAGGCAGCAACCGCCAGGAGCACGAGACATCCCACACATAGTCCAAAAACCATTTTCGTCTTCATCGTTTTTCTCCTCAGTAAGTTAAGAATGTAACACATCAAGTTAAGAATGTAACACATCTCCAAGCAGCAATTCCTTTTGCGACGACAATCGGCCGCGCCCGCACGGCGCGGCTGGGTGCCACTGCCGGCTTGTCCAGTAGTGTTCCCATCACTCCAAACACTGCCGGATAAGCCGGCAGTGCCACCCGACCGTTCCCAACGCGGAGTGCCCCGCCGGAAACGAGAGGACAACGGTTGCTACTTTGTCACGTCCAGGTCATGGTCTTGTTCTCCTTTCGTTGGGGGTTTCTTTTTCTCCGCCGGCTCTTCCGGCCGCATCATCACCTGCAAGACCGGGTCGCCGAAGACCACGCGGTCGCCGCTCCTTTGCATGTCGAAGTCGGTCACCGCTAGAGTAAGAAACCGATCGCCGGGGCTCAATTTCACGTCTAGGTTGAACGTGCCGTCCTCGACGCGCAATTTCTCCCGCTTCAGTTTCAGCCGTCCATCGACGAAGACCCAAACGTCCACCCGCCCTTCCGACCTTAAAAGCGAAAATGGTTTATCGGCCAAGCCGCCGACGGCCCGAAAGCTGGTCGGCGCGAGGCCGGGGTGTGCGCGTCGGATCGCCTCCAGGTCGAACGTGATGCCCACGTTGGAGTGCATACCCAACAGTCCGCGACGTTGCGGCGTGAATTTCCCGCCGTCCCCCATCGCGTATATCCATTGTCTTTGATTTTTCGTCCGTTCGTCCCGGCCGACGTCCGCCGCCCGCGCCCAGATGGAGCCGTAGGTATTTCCGTCGGTGGGCGGAAAACCGTCAAACTTGTGACCGGCCGAATCGAGTTGAATCGGTCCGCGACGGCCGTCGGGTACGAACACGCCGTCGATCATCCTATGCCAGGTCACTCGCTGATATTGGGTGACGTTAAAGTAATGTTCCGCAAGGAAAAACGGGGCTTCCATGCCGCTGGCCGGATCGATGCCGCGCTCGCGGTGCCAGCCCGTGCCGCGACCACCGGCCACGATGTCCAACAGATCAAGCAGCTTGGGCGGCTTGACCAGCCGCCGGACGAACTTCGGCGGATCGACGGCCGCGCCATCCAACACCAACCGCACATCGCCGCCCGCGCCTTTTTCGACCCGCGCCGACTCGTTCTCACGCAACACCACGGCGCTCTTGTCGGCGTCGTTGCCGACCATTTGCAGTCTGACCGATCCGCGGAAGACGCGCGAGATGGTATCTCCCCCATCACACACTTCCACGCCGAACTCGGTACCCAGGTCGGTGACGATGGCGGTGGGAGTACGAATAGCAAACAAGGGATTAGGGATTAGGGATTGGGGATTAGAATTAGTGGATAGTGGAGAGGGATCTGACCTCTGACTTCTGACCTCTGACCTCTCCTTCTCCACCCGCGCGGTCAGTTTGCCCAGCGCGAGGTAGCCGCCGGCGGAGGATTCCACTTCGTAGGTACAAGGCCCTTGAAGAATGACCTTCGCGCCGGAGTCGTAGGTGATTTCCAACAGGCCGGCGTCGAGGATGTATTTGCGGCCCAAGGGAACGTGGGCATAGCCCGGCGGGGGCAGATAGTGGGGATCGTCCGACCATTTCACATCGACCATGCCGGTGATCCGGCCGACGAACACCATCTCCGGCATGGCTTCCGACGGAACCGACTGCGACGGCGCCTCGGCGATATGCTGGTGATGGGTGATTTTGTACGCCCAAAACCCCAGTATCGCCACGCCCATGATCACGGTGGCGACCATGTAGGAGAACGCCCAACTGCCTACGGAAAAGTGGCTGGTGGGTAGTGGATAGTTGGTAGTGGATAGAGCGGGGAAGGGGGGTTCGGGGATTTGAGGTTCGAGATCAAGTTGGTGCGGCAGTTCAACTGCCGCGCCAACGGGAAGATCAATGGCCGGTGAACCGGCCATCCCTCGCCCCTCGTCCCACGTCCCACGACCCTCGTCCCTGATCCCTCGCCCCTCACCTTCCCCTCTTTCCCACTCCAGCAGTGCGAACTGATCCATCAGTTCGCTATAGACCCGCCGGTTGGCCGCGTCCGATTCGAGCAGGAGCCGCAAATTCGAGGCACCGTCGGCGTCGAGCCGATCGTTGGCCAACGCCCAAACCAGGTCGGCCAGTTCCTCGAATTGTGGCGGCTGGCACGTCATTTCGGATCGTCTCCGTGGATCGTCTCGTCGATGCAGCGGTGCAGTTCGCCGTGAACCCGCCGCAGCGCCTTGTAAACGAAGTCGACCGAACGGCCGGTCTGGGCCGCCACGGACGAGACCGTCGCGGCTTCGGTGTAGCGGAGGTCGAGCAGTTCGCGGTCTTCCAGGCGAAGTCTTTGATAACAGTCGGCCAGGGCGTGGGAGCGGGCCTCCAGCGCGTCGTCCAGCAGCAGCCGATCGCCGGCGAGCTTCTCGACAATATCATCGGTGAATAATCGCGGCAGGCGCGACTGCCGTTGGCGGAAATTAAGCACTTTGTAATGGGCGATTTGGAACGCCCACGCCCGAAAGTCGCTTCCCTTGCGAAACGTGCCGTACTTCTCCCACAGCGTGGTGCTGACATCCTGAAAGAGGTCTTCGGCGTCGGTCTGATTGGGCACCAAAGCGCGGATGAAGGAGTAGATTCGCCGCGAATAGCGGGTCAACAGCGCGACGAACTCTTTGGTGTCAACGTCTTGATTACCCATCGGTAAACCAACTTCGAGGAGATTTAGGGGCCGGACGCTCCGACACGGCGCCGGCATACCCGACACCGCCTTCCTCTAGTGTATTTGCGAAGGCCGGATTTTTGTGCGGAATATTTCCGACCGGGGTGCAGGCAGAGACTGCGGAAAGCCGTAAAGCGTTATACGGCAAGGAGATGAGGCGTACCCCACGAGTGTGCCACTGGCTAAGCCAGTGCCACCCGCCGATTAGGAAACTTCGTAGCTGGCCGGTTTCTTCTTGCGGAAGAACATTTCGCCGGTCCCCTTCATGGCGGCGATGGCCGAAGCCGCGTCGGCGTGGATGTCGAATATCTTGTCCATGCCGGTGATCTTGAACACCTGATGGATATCCGGAGCAATGCCGCACAGCTTCAGCGAGACCTTGTACTCCTTGCACCGCTTGTTGACGCGGATCAACATCCCCAGTGCCATCGAGGACATGAATCCGACCCGTCCGAAGTCCAACAAGACGTGGCTCTCCTCGGACTTGTCCAGCACGGCCGCGATCTCGCGGTAGCACTGGTCGATGGTTTCGGCGTCGACCAGACGGACCGCATCGATCGCCAGCAGGCGGACTTCGCCTTTAAGCTCTTGTTTAATGACTGCCATAGGCTCCACCCAATATCGTTTGCGTTGAAAAGGATAAGTTGGCAGTACGACTCTCCGCCGCGACAAGCCGCGGTCGACGCCCACCCAATCGACGTTCACCCCTCGGGCGAAAAGCCGAGTTGCACTCGTGAGCAAGACCCGTCGATCGGATTGCCCCGGCTTGAGGCTCGGCAGCCATAGCCCTGCCCATTGTCGCATCGAGCGGCGGCCTAGTCCAGAGAGCACTGGCCGCGGACCGATCTCAACAAAGACGCGATAATCTTGTTTGTCGAGGGCCGCAACGCCCTCGGCGAAGTGGATCGGCCCGCTGAGATGTCGGCGCCAGTAGTCGGCCGAGGCGATTTCGTCGTCGGCTGGTCGGCCCGAAAGCCCCGAGATCAGCCGGATGCGCGGCTTGTGGAACTTTTGGAACGCAACTTTCTCGCAGACGCGGCGATATTCATCGGCGATCGGTTCGATCAGCGGGCAGTACAAGGCTCGCTTGCCGGGTAGCAGACGAGTGCGGATGCCCTCGCCGGCCAGCCGCGTGGCCAGCGACTCGACCACAACCGCGCGGCCGGAGACGACCGTTTGCCGCGGGCCGTTCAGCGCAGCCACCCAAATATCGTTCGCGTAGGGCTGCAACAGTTCGGCCACCCGAACCGGATCGGCCAACACCGCCATCATTCGCCCGTCGCTCGGCAACGTTTCGATCAGCTTTCCCCGAGCGACGACCAACTCCAAGGCGTCCTCCAGCGAGAAGACGCCCGCCAAACATGCGGCCACATATTCGCCGAGGCCGTGTCCGACGAGCGCCGCCGGCTCGACGCCACACGATTTCCACAACTGGGCCAAGGCATATTCCAGGGTGAACAAGGCCGGCTGGG
Organism: uncultured Thermoguttaceae bacterium; assembly: GCA_965195225.1. GTDB lineage: Bacteria > Planctomycetota > Planctomycetia > Pirellulales > Thermoguttaceae > JAHIKV01. The sequence continues at coordinate 38,634 of CBDAFL010000210.1, read as the reverse complement.
AGTAAACTGCTCGTTCCAGCGGGGCGTCGTCGGCCGATTCATAAAGTATCGACAACAGCGGCCGATCCAAGTGTTTTTCGAGGATGGCGCCGCAATGCTCGATGGTTTCCCGGAAAACCGGCTGAGTATCGTACAATTCCCGCCCCATGCCGGCGTATTGCGAGTCTTCGCCGGTAAACAGGAAAGCGATTTGCGGATTGGCCGATTCGACGATTCCGTGGGCGCAGGCCGGCGTCGATTTATCTCGCCGCCATGCGTCCAATCGCTGGCGGGTTTCGTCGATCGATCGGGCAACGATGGCCAACCGGTGCTGGAAGCAACCTCGGCCCGCGTTGGCCGTGAAGCACACGTCGCCGAGATCGGCGTCGCGGTTCGCGTCAAAATATTCGACGTATTTCCCGACCAATTCGTGCAGGGCCGTCGGCGTTTTGGCGGAAATGGTGAGAGCATGTTCCGGCAGGGTGGCGTGTTGCGGTAGGACAGGTTGGCAACCTGTCGAACGACGTGGGACAGGTTGCCAACCTGTCCTACAAGCCTCTTCGAGAATCACGTGGGCGTTGGTGCCGCCGATACCCAGCGAATTGACGGCTGCCCGGCGCGGCCGTCCGTCCGACTCCCACTCCCGGCACTCAGTGTTGACGAAGAAGGGAGACTCGGGGAAATTGATCCCCGGGTTGGAACGACGATAGTTGATGCTCGGGGGCAGCTTCTTATGTTCCAGCGCCAGCGCGGCCTTAATCAGACTGGCGATTCCGGCGGCCGCTTCCAGGTGGCCGAAGTTGCTCTTGACCGACCCGATGGCACAGAACTGTTTGTCGCGGGTTCCGCGACGGAATGCCTTGTTCAGGCCGAAAATCTCGACCGGATCGCCCATCGAGGTGGCGGTCCCATGGGCCTCGATCAGACCGATCGAACGCGGCTCAACCTCGGCCACCGCCATCGCGTCGGCGCAGGCGGCGGCCTGACCGTCGGCGTTGGTGGCCCAATAGCTCAGCTTGGCCGCGCCGTCGTTGTTGACGGCCGAGCCGTGGATTACCGCGTGAATATGATCGCCGTCGTCGATTGCCTGGGTCAGCGTCTTCAGCAGAACCAACCCCGCGCCGCTGCCGAAAACGGTCCCATTGGCGTCGGCGTCGAACGGTCTACAGTGTCCGTCGGGCGAGAGCAGGGCCTGGCCCGAGTGGATGTAGCCAATTCTGTGCGGCACGCGGACCGTAACGCCGCCGGCCAACGCCATGTCGCAATCGCCGGCCAACAGGCTCTGGCACGCCAGATGAACGGCCACCAACGAGGTCGAGCAGGCCGTCTGCACCGTGAGGCTTGGCCCGCGAAGGTTCAGCTTGTACGAAATCCGCGTACTCAGATAGTCCTTGTCGTTGCCGACGCAGTGCATGCTGCCGGTCGAGCCGATCAGCCGGGTGTTGACGTGCGTCGGCGAGAGCAGATAGCTGCTCATCAGTCCGCCGGCGCCGGCGAAGACACCGACCAGTCCCCGATATGAATCTCCGGCGTAGCCCGCCCGTTCCATCGTTTCCCAGGCCAACTCGAGCATGATCCGTTGCTGGGGGTCCATGATCTCCGCTTCGCGGCGGGAGATTTTGAAGAACTTGGGGTCGAACTTGTCGAAATCGTCCAGCACCGGCGCGGCCTTGACGATGTCCGGCCGGTCGAGCCACTCGCGGTCGGCGCCGGATTGCAACTGCTCATCGTCGGTGAACGAGGTAATCGACTCGACACCCGCGGCAACATTCGACCAGAATTGCTCGACGGACCGGGCGCCTGGAAAACGTCCGGCCATGCCGATGATGGCGATCGAGTTGGGCCTGATTGAATCGTGGGAGCGATCGGTCACTGGGATTGTTCCCCGCGTGCTTTTTGCCTGAGTTCACGTTGCGAAGCCAGTCCGGCGCGGGAGCGCGGCGCCGAATCATCCGTCTCCGCCTCGGGAGCAGGTTCTTCGTCGGTCGAAAAACACTTTGCGTACGCGGCCGAGAGATCGCCGGGCGTACGGATGCTGGTCACCGCCACCAACTCGGCGAAGGGATCGACGTCCAGCTTCATTTCCAGCTTGGCGATGATCCGAGCCAGGTCCAGCGACCGCAGCCCGAGGTCTTCGACCAGCATCTGGTCGGGTCGGACGGCCTCGATTTCCGGCGACTTTTCCTGCACCACGTCGAGAACCACCGCGAGAATCGTTTCGTTTAGATTTTCCATTGTATCGTTGATTCGATGTTAGTGTATCGCTATCAGAATGTAATTTACTAACCGACAAACCCTCCGTCCACGGCAATGACCTGCGCGGTGATGAACGCGGCCTCCGGCGAGAGGAGGAACCAAACCAGGTTGGCGATGTCCTCGACCGTTCCCAGCCGTTGCAGCGGCGTGCGGCGGGCAATCCTCGCCCGCTGGTCGTCGGTAAATCCGCTGGTCATGTCGCTGTCGAAATATCCCGGGGCCACGCAGTTGATACGGATTCCGGCCGGCCCGACCTCGACGGCCAGGCTCTTGGTCAGTCCGATCAGGGCGGCCTTCGTGGCGCTGTAGATTGACACGCCCGTGTGGCCGCGAAGGGCGTTGACCGACGAAATGTTGACTATCGAACCGGAGCCTTGCGGCAGCATCCCCTTCAGACAGGCGCGGGTGAGGAAGATCGCGGACTCGAGGTTTATGCTCACTTGGGCGTGGATGTCGGCGTCGCGCATCATCGCCAGCAGGCCGTCGCCGGTGACCGCCATGTTGTTGACCAAAGCGTCAATCCGCCCGTAGCGCCGCAGTACGCCGCGGGCGAACCCGGCCAGCGCCTGGGGATCGGACCCGTCGATCGAGGCCCAATGGAACGATTCGGCCTGGGGATCGGCCGCGATCCGCTCCTCGATAAACGGCGTCTTCGAGCGGCTGAACGTGGCGACGATCATGTCGCGCCGGAGCAGATCGGCGACAATCGCCCGTCCCAGTCCCCGGCTACCACCGCTAACAATCGCCACTTGGCGTTCGGAAGTCATGCTCTCTTCTTTCGTTTTCATTCTCCGTAGGGTGCGTGAAACGCACCAGACACATCGAGTTATGGTGCGTTTTACGCACCCTACTGTATTGCGACTTTTCGTTTTTTCTTGAATCGATCCCCACAAAGAGGTTCCGACGAAACCTTGACCATTGCCGGAACCTTGAACGGGGCCAACCGGCCGCTACACGCGGCACGAACGCGCTTCTCCAGCACGTCGTGGTCCTCGGGCCGGTGCAATTCGACCGTGGCGACCACTACGCTGCCGGTGATCGGGTTCGAGCGGCCGCGGACCGTCACCTCCTTGACGTTGTCCAACTGCTGGATGACGTTTTCCACCTCGGCGGGAAAGACCTTTTCGCCGCCGATGTTGATGATCTCCGACTTGCGTCCGAGAAAGCGAATGTAGTCGCCCTGCTGTTCGACCAGATCGCCCGTGTTCATCCAGCCGTCGGCGTCGAACGGCGACGGGGCGTTCAGATAGCCGATCATGGACGTGCTGGAGCGGATCCAAAGCACGCCATCGACGATTTTGGTTTCAAATCCCTTGCCGCCGACGGCCAGCCAGAGCGAATCGTTCCCTTGCGACTTGGTCGGCAGTATACCCACCTCGGTCAGACCGTAGGTCTGTTTCAACCGCACGCCGGGTAGCGCGGCGTGGAGCGCTTTCAGCGTGGCCTCGGGCATCGGCTCGGTGCCGTAGGTGATCAACTCCAGCGAACCGAGGTCGCACTTCTTGTACGCATCGGAAATCAGCAGCATCCGCAGAAAAGTCGGCGTGGTCGGCAACAGTTGCACGCGATGGCGCTCGATGCCGCTACATATAGCCTCGGGCGTACGCTCGGCGAGGGTGACGATTGTGCCGCCGCCGACGAGGATATGGAACAGCGTGTTGATGCCGCCGACGTGGTCGAGCATCAGGAAGGCGAGCGTGCGGAGCGGGGTCGCCCGGCGGTCGCGGTAGCCGTCCAGCAGCCGGGTGAAACTGAGCAACGACGCCTTGATCTCTCCGGTCGATCCCGACGAGAACACAATCAGTCCCGCTTCGCTGGTCCGGCGAAGCTCCTGCAACAAGGGCGGATCGTGTTCCGGTTCGAGGCGCGACAGCTCCCACTGGTCGTCGCGATCGAACTCGACGAGCCACTCGGCGGCGGCGATCTTCAGTGCCCGATCCCGCTCTGCGGCAACTCTGGTCGTCAGCGGGACGGCGATGTTCCGGTTGGCGGCCAGGGCCATGAGCAGGGTAGCCGCGCCTGGCGAAAAGCCACCTCGCAGCGCGACGCACTGGCCCGGCTCGACCCCCCGCCGCGAAAGGGTATCCCTCCACTCCTCCACCCGGCGGAGGAGCTCGTCGTAGCCGAATTGTTGTTCCCGCCACACGAGCGCGCTTCGATCGTGGAACTGGGCCAATCGCTGTAATAGCCAATTGTCACTCATCGACGGACTCCCTCTTGAATGGATCGGAGCCATTATATCAGAATCTCTATCGCCATATCAGAATCATGGCCGGCATTTGCGGAGGCGAGGCGTGGCATCCGTCAAATCCCGCGAGTACCCCCCCGATTTTACCGACTATGCCATCTGGATAAAATCTTTGACCCCATCGACCGACTCGCGTGATTAGAATGTAGGGAGCGGGAGAAGGTGTGAGTCTCGACCCTTTTCGTGTGTCTAATCATTTTCTTGCGGAGCCGGACATGGCCCCAAGGCCGGATATATCCGATGAGTTCCTCGGCCTGTTTCTGAAAGCCGAGCCGAAAGTCTATGCCTATATCCGCTCGCAAGTTCCCCATCGGGCAGATGCCGAGGACGTACTCCAGGAAACGGCCGCCACGTTGTGGACCAAGTTCAATGATTTCCGAAGTGGCAGCGATTTCCTGGCTTGGGCCTATCAGGTCGCTCGCTTCAAGGTGCGGCACTTCCGCGATAAGCAAACCCGCCGCCGCCGGCTTTTCTCTCAAACGTTGGTGGACTTGGTCGCTGTCCAGGCCGAGAAGATGGCCGACCAGACCGGCGAGTTGCAAACGATGTTGGCCGAGTGCATGGGAAAATTGGCGGATGCCGACCGCAAGGTTGTCGAGCGCTGCTACGGCAGCGACGCCACGGTGGCGACGGTGGCCGCCCAACTCGGCCGACCGGTCAACACCATCAAGAGTGTGCTGAAGCGGTCGCGTCGGGCGTTGTACGATTGCATTCAACTCGCGATCGGCAGGGAGGACAGAAAATGACCTCCCTTCCCCCACTTAGCCCGGAGATGGCCGATCTGCTGGAGTCGCTCTGTCTGGAAGAACTTTCGCTGGCCGACGCCGCTCGACTGGAAGATTTGGTTTGCTCCGACGTGCAGTGTTGCCGGCAGTACATTTTATTCATGGAAATGCACGCCTTGGCGGAGCGATTCGGCGGAGAGGGGCAAGGGGCGTGGGACGAGGAACGAGGGATGGCCGGTTTACCGGCCATTGATCTTCCCGTTGTTGCGGCAGTTGAACTGCCGCAACAACTTGATCCCGAACCTCAAACCCCAAATCCCCCGTTCCCCACACTATCCACTACCCACTATCCACTACCCACTTCTGACTTTGTCGGCAGTTGGGCGTTCTCCTACATGGTCGCCACGGTGATCATGGGCGTGGCGATACTGGGGTTTTGGGCGTACAAAATCGCCCCTCACCAACATATCGCCGAGGCGCCGTCGCAGTCGGCCCCGTCGGATGTCAGGCAGGAGATGGTGTTCGTCGGCCGGATCACCGGCATGGTCGATGTGAAATGGTCGGACGATCCCCGCTATCTGCCGCCGCTGGGATATGCCCACGTTCCCTTGGGCCGAAAATACATCCTCGATTCCGGGCTGTTGGAAATCACCTACGACTCCGGCGCGAAGGTGATCCTTCAAGGGCCTTGTACCTACGAAGTGGAATCCACCGCCGGCGGCTACCTCTCGCTGGGAAAACTGACCGCGAGGGTAGAGAAGAAGAGGTCAGAGGTCAGAAGTCAGAGGTCAGATCACTCTCCCCTCTCCCCTCTCCCCTATTCTCCGTCCGTACCCCCACGGCCGTGGTCACCGACCTGGGTACCGAGTTCGGCGTGGAAGTCAGCACGGAGGGAACCACCACGTCGCACGTCTTCCGAGGTTTGGTAAAGGTGCAAACCACCGGCGATGGTCCGAATAAGGACGTTGTGTTGCGGGCCAACGAGTCGGCACGGGTGGAAAAGGGGAAAGATGCCGACGATTTGCATTTGATTGTCGGCGGCGAAGTCGGCGATCCGCCCAAGTTCGTCCGCCGGCTAGTCAATCCGCCGAGACTGCTCGATCTGTTGGACATCGTCGCCGGCGGCAACGGCTTGGAAAATCACCGCGAACGCGGCATCGACCCGGTCTCCGGCATGGAAGACACGATGTTCTTTACTGACTACCGCGAAAGCGATCGACAGTTCCATCCGATCGGCTGGCACAAGCCGATCGACGGCGTTTTCATGCCCGACGGCCGCGACGGGTCGGTGTGGATCAATTCCGCCGGACAGGAGTTCGACGCGTTTCCCACCACCGACGGCAAGGTCTTCGGCTCGATCTGGTCCCGCGCCGCGCACATCGGGAAAGTGCGCAAAAAGATCACCAAATCTTGGGCGTATTCGATGGTCAACGACTTGCAGTTCATGCCCGAGCAAAGAGGATTACTGGTTTTCTACGCCAACGCGGGCATTACTTTCGATCTCGACGCCTTGCGCACAATGCATCCCGAATTGATTCCCTCGCGGTTCCGGGCGGTCGTCGGTCTGGCCGACGGGTCGCACTCGAATCCCGACGATTTCGGCCAGGCGGATTTATGGGTGATCGTCGATGGGCAATTGAAATTCAAGCGGGAAAAACTCCGCGTCCGCGACGGAGTTGTCAGTCTGGACGTGAAACTCGAGCCGAGCGACCGGTTCCTTACGCTGGCGGCGACAGACGGCGGCAACGGAATCGGCTTGGACTGTGTGGTCTTCGGCGATCCCGTGCTGCAAACGATTTCAACGGATAACCGAAAGGAGGACTAAATCAATCAGTGACGAGGTTGTAGGACGGATTTTCTGATCCGTCTAGTATGGTCCACGGGCGGATTGGAAAATCCGTCCTACGGGGTAGAAATGCTTGGGCGGACGGTCCGCCTGAAAATTGAGGAATGTTCAGTTTATGTAATTTCTTTTTCATGTAGGAGATTTAGTAATGAAACGCGCATCAGTTATTTTGTTGGTTGCCTTTGCGGCATTGGTCGTTTCGTCGGTGGCGAACGCGGAAATGGTCTATTTCGCGCAAGACTTCGACGATACAAACCTGTTTGCCTCCGACTACGTGTTCACAGCCACGGGAGTCGGCGACGCCGCCACTACCGAAGGGCATTGGGCGAAAAGCCCCGGCTCCGTCAGCAATAGCCCCACTATCGCGACCGATAGGTTTAATTCCGGAACCCAATCGGTCAAAGTGCCGCGACCAAGTTCTGGCAACGCCTTGTACGGAACCACAACCAACGGCGTTGCTCCATTCGCCGACGGTCAGTATGCCGCGTCTGCCTGGATGAATCTGGGCTCCAACAGCGTAGCTCTCGTGTATACCGAGCCTCTCGCCGACGTGTTGACTCCGGCTCACACTTCGCCCGGCTTGGCTCTTTACGCCACTCATGCCGACTACGGGGGCATGGTCAAGCCCTGGCAGTGGAACAGCGGTACATCAACCTGGGGATGGGGAGCTTACGTTGCCGCCGTGACTGCAGACAATTGGTTCGGCATTAAATTCGATGTCGATCTGGACAACTACACCTACGACGTTTTGGTCGATACCGGATCGGGATACGTCGAAAAAATATCGGATGTGGCGTTGAATCCCAACGGCAGTTACAGCGTCGACACTCTGGTGTTCTATAACCAGGGCAGCACGGGGTCATATTACTGGGTCGACGATTGCGAGTTGGTCGGTGCAGTGCCCGAGCCGTCCACGCTGGCCTTGCTGGCCACCGGGCTGATCGGTTTGCTGTGCTACGCTTGGAGGAAGCGGAAATAGAGTTTAGTGGCCAGTGGCCGGTGGTCAGTGGCCAGTAAACAAGAAAAACTCCCCTCTCCCTTTTGGGAGAGGGGACAAATGGATTCGTTGGGGTGGCAGTTTAACTGCCACCCCAACATGGAATGGCGGATGGTGGATGTGTCCGAAGGGGCGCATCCGCCATCCAAAAGCCGTCACCGAGGATTTCGACCCGTAGTCGTTGGACAATAGAAAGTAGGGTGGGACAAGCGCAGCGCGGTCCCACCAATCGCTGCAAAGAATCACTGTAGGCCGGGTCGTGACCCGGCGGGTGGGCCGAGTCAGTTGACTTTATGACGAAGGAAATTGACTTTGTGGCTAAGGCGGTTTCCTTTGCGGCAAAGTCAATTGGAATAATGGAGAAGTCAATTGACTTTACGATAAAGTCAATTGGAATAGCGGCTAAGTCAGTTTACATTGCGACAATGTAAGTTTACATCGTGGCAATGTAAATTGACTTTGCGGTTCCGCCGGGCGGAAAAACTCGACGTAAGTGCGTAGCACAAAAGGAGTTACGGAAAAAGGAGAAAATCATGAACCAAAATCCACCATCCACCGACGCCGCGTGGACGCGCCGGCTAAACGCCCCCCCCCGGATCGCAGTCCGGGGGCGTTTCTCTTCTCTCCCCCCTCTCCCCTCTCCCCTCTCCCCTCGCGCTTTTACGCTGGTCGAGCTTCTGGTGGTCATCACGATCATCGGCATCCTGATCGCGTTGTTGCTTCCGGCGGTGCAGGCTGCCCGCGAGGCCGCGCGACGCGTGCAGTGCAGCAACAACCTCAAGCAGATCGGTCTGGCCATCCTCAATTATGAGAACCTGCTCAGCTATCTGCCACCGGCCGGATATTCCAACGGGCTGTCCTATATGGCCTATCCGAACGGTATGGCTGTGTATGGGATGGTACTGCCCTACGTGGAACAGGCTGCTCTCGACGAGATGACGCATGGGGAGGAAATCCACCACGGCGACATAATGCCCTCGGAGACCGTACGCATGTCGGTTCTCCTCTGTCCCAGCCAGCCGTATAAAGGCCCCGACACCCATCCGGAGTTGACACCGCCAGCGAGGCTCTACATTCAGCATTACAACCCGGTGCTGGGCCCCAGCGGCCCAGACCAATGGAACGGCGGCGACTATCCGGTCGAGTTCGCCACTTCTTCGCCCGCGAGGGAAGACTGCGGAGGATACGCCACCAGCGGCGCGATGCCAATGCTCCTATGGAATTCCTCCTGCACGGAACGGACGAATGGAAACAGGATACTGCGCATGGCGGACATCTACGATGGCTCCTCCAATACGTTTTTGATCGGCGAAATGTCCTGGGACAACGGACAACTTTGGAATACCTGGCTCCGCTCCACGACTAACGGCAGCAGTGGCTGGGGGATGTCGTACTGCTGCCATAATCTGCGTTACGCCATCCATGCTTACGATTGGCCCACGGTAGTAAACAGCGGCGGCGCCGGTGTCAACGACGTGAGCTTCGGCAGCAATCATCCCGGCGGCTGCCATTTTCTATTGGGTGACGGCTCGGTGCATTTCCTGTCGGAAAACACCCAGCTCAGGATTCTCCAGGCCCTAGCCTCCCGCGACGGCGGCGAGGTGGTTAAAGTCCCTTAGTCGTCGAAATCGACATTCAGAAAAATGAATATGCGACCAACTCCCATCCGCCCCGTGTGCCACTGCTTTCACGCAAGCAGCGCCGGGCAGCGCGTTGCGAGGGGTGCCGCTCCCGCGGAGCAGCGGTACGCCGGCAGCGGTTTGTCCGGTGCGATCAGAAACGCGGGATGGCTCCTGACCCTGGCGGCCTGCGGCTTGGCGTCATTGAGCCCCGGCTGCCGTGGAGCAGCAGCCCACGTGGCCACGGTGCCCGTTCACGGGACCGTCACGCTGGACGGCAAGCCGCTTCCATACGGCCAAGTCGTGTTCCAGCCACTCAGCGGCCGAGTCGCCAAGGGGGTCGTCAAGGACGGTCAATTCACATTGGGCACGTACAAGACGGCGGACGGCGCGGTGTTGGGCCGTCATCGCGTCTCCGTCACCGCGAGGAAGATGCTCGAAGGCGAGGAGCCCGATGCTCTACCAGGCATCCCCCGGTTCGGCCCATCCCTGATCCCCGAGCGCTACGGCAACAGTGCCTCTTCCGGGCTGGAGTTCGAGGTAACCTCCGGCGATAATGTCTTTCATATTGAGTTGTCCAGCCGGCGGTAAACGGCATTTCAGGAGATATGCGATGGCAGCCTACCGACGAAGTTGTTTCTTGCTTCTGTTGTTGGCAACCACGGCGGCGTTGGCCGTCGAACCGATCGACATCGGCTCGCGGCGCGAGTTGTTCGTCGATGATTATTTGATCGACCGGCGCGAGAGGGTCGAGCTGCGCCTGCAAAAACCCACGCCGCGTGAGATTGTCCTGGTCCACGACGACCCCTGGGAAGGGAGCGGATGCGGATACTACACCGTCTTTCGCGACGGCCGGATTTTTCGCATGTACTACAAAGGCTGGGGACTGACCAACGAGGACGGCACGAAGCGGGCCGACCGTCCGGTCTATGCCTGCTATGCCGAGAGCACAGACGGCATCCACTGGAAAAAGCCCGACCTGGGGCTGATCGAGTTCCAAAACTCGAAACACAACAACATTGTCTGGACCGACCCGAAGGCCGACAACTTTTCCGTCTTCAAGGATACGAATCCGGACTGCCGAAAAGGCGAGGATTATAAAGCGCTGGCCTTGGGTCTTGGCGGGCTGCGGACATATAAATCTCACGACGGCCTGCGCTGGTCACCGTTGAAGAAGTGGCCGGTTATCACCAAGGGAGCGTTCGATTCTCAGAATCTATCGTTTTGGGATCCACTCCGCAAACACTATTGGTGCTATCTCCGCGACTTCCACAACGGCATTCGCGACATCCGGGTCTCGACTTCCAAGGACTTTTTCACTTGGACCGAGCCTGAAATGATTACTTACGTGGATTCGCCGGACGAACAGCTTTATACGAACCAGATACAGCCGTATTATCGCGCGCCGCACATTTTCGTCGGTTTCCCCACACGCTACGTCGAGCGCCGCTGGTCGCCGTCGTTCCTGGCGTTGCCCGACGTGGACCACCGCCGGCAACGCATGAAGTTTCAGCGGCGTTACGGGACGGCCGTAACCGAAGGGTTGTTCATGACCAGCCGCGACGGACGCACGTTCAAGCGATGGGGCGAGGCGTTCATTCGCCCCGGAATCGAACGCAAGCACAACTGGGTCTACGGCGACGGATATGAATGCTGGGGATTGATAGAGACTGCCGCCGCCGATCCGCTGGCACCGCCGGAATTGTCGTTTTTCGTCGGCGAAAATTACTGGAAAACCGCTGTCCACTTGCGCCGATACACGATACGGATCGACGGATTCGTCGCGCTTAACGCACCGCTGAAAGGAGGCGAAGTGGTAACCAAGCCGCTCATCTTCGCCGGCAACGCATTGTCGCTGAACTTCTCCACTTCGGCCGCCGGTAGTATCCGAGTGGAGATCCAGGCGCCGGACGGCAAGCCCATACCCGGCTACTCGCTGGCCGATTGTTACGAAGTGTTCGGCGACAATCTCGATCGGGTCGTCGCCTGGAAAACGGGGCGCGATCTGAGCCAATTCGCCGGCCGGCCGGTCCGGCTGCGTTTCGTCCTCAAGGACGCCGATATTTTTGCGTTCCAATTTCGCAATGCCGATTTTGTTGGCCATCAGCAATGAATGGCATAAGAAATCAACCCTGCCCCATTCCTCCCATTCCTCCGATCTTCACCGCGACGGCTTCTCTTCGCCTATGCAGCCGGGGCATTCAACCGGTTTTCCGGAAAAGTGCATGGAAAATGCGAATTTCCGTCTGGACGCGGTCCAGGCGAAATGGATAAACTCCCCCACTGATTAGGTGTCGGGATTGTCCATTCTTGCCATGCGAGGTTCAAGGAGGAACGAATAATGTGGGCTAAATATTTGTGGATTCTTGCCGTTGCAACGGCGGCCTGGGCTGTGCCGGTCGCCGGGCCTTCGGCTGCCGATGACGCACGTCAATCGGACAAGGCGCTCCAATCGTCGGGGGAGATTCGTATCTTGGACTCGACGTCCGCCGACGCAAAGGACGAAGAGGCTGCCGACGCAAAATCTCCGAAACAAAAGGTCGGAGTAATCACTCCCGCAAAATCTCCGAAACAAAAGGTCGGAGTACCCACTCCCGCCAAGCGCAAGCCGAGCGCGAAACAGGCGCCCGCCGCTCCCGCCCCGTCGGAGCTGCTGCCCACTCCCACGCCCAAGCCGGCCACGGAGCAGCCGAAAACTAAAACGGAAGTCGAACCGCTCAACCCGATCCCCGATCCGATGGAGGCCCCTCCCGTTTCGGTCGAGACCGCGAGCTTCAAGGGGGTCACGCCCGGGGTCTCGACGAAGGACAACGTGGCAAAGTCCTGGGGCCAGCCCCGTGACACATCGCGGGCCAACGGCTTACTCGTGCATCTGCATTCGGTCGAGCCGTTCAAACGGGTCGAGGTAAGCTATGCCGGCGAAAAGGTGTCGTCGATCGTAATCCGCCTGGAACATTCTTTTCCCGCCGACGCCGTGGCCAAACAACTCGATCTGGCCGCGATTCGTCCGGTGCTGGTGTCAAACGAATTGGGCGAAATACTCGGCTTGGCCTATCCCGAACGGGGCGTGCTCTTTGCCTTCGAGCAGAGCGACGAGCCTGGCAAACCGTCGATGAGGGTCTTGCAGATAATTCTCGAAACGGTATCGGCCGAGTCGTTCGTGATCCGCGCCGAGACGACGATGGAAAGCCGCTATGACCTGAGCCACCGCGACTTGAAACAGGCCTTGAAGTTGGAGCCGAACAACGCCCGCGCCCGTTGGCTGCTGGGCCGCGTGCTGGCGGCCACCGAGCGGCACAAAGAGGCGTTGGCCGAGACGGGCAAAGCGGTCCGCCTCGAGCCCGACAATCCGCAGTATCGCGCGACCCATGCTCAAGTTCTGGCCCAGGCCGGCCTGTTGCTCGAAGCGGTGCAACATACCCAACGGGCAATCGAAACCAGCGCGGATCGGCCGCATATCAAAGCGAGGGCTACCTGCCTGCTCGGCGATCTGCTGGCATCCGGCTCGAAACCCGACTTTAAGAAAGCGCTGATCTACCACACGAAGGCGATCCGAATTGCCGATCAATTGTGCGGCAGTCCGCACCCCGCGATTCGGATAGCGGCCAAGGAAGTGCTGATCGACGCCCATCTCGGCGCTGCCCACGACATCGCCTGGGGCGAATATAAAGAGAAGGGCAAAGCGGTGGCCCGCTGGCTCGAGCGCGCCCGGGCGGTCGCCGCCGACGTGGTCGAAAACGAGCGGGGCGACCCCTTGCTGCTGTTCCACGTCTGCACCCGGACCTTGTCCGCCTACGTCGGCGTGCGCGGCAAGATCGACCCTACCCCCGTCGCAAAAGCGACGATCGAAGTCGGCGAAAAACTCATCGCCGCGGCACGCGATCCCGGTCGCAAGGCACAACTCCAATGGGAGTTGGGTACGGCCCTGTACGACGCCGTGCAGGTCTGCCAGATGCGCTCCGAAAACGAAAAGGCGCTGAAATACGGCCAGGCCGCAGCTAAATATCTAGCCGATTCCAATCGGGTCAATCCATCGTCCACCACCACTTTGCTGCTGGGCCGGTTGTACTTCCGCCTCGGCGCGATCCATGCCCTCGGCGACCGAGACCACAAGGCGGCCATCGTGTGGTTCGACAAGGCCCTGCCGCTGCTGAAGGGCCGGTCCGCCAAAGAACTGTCCGACAATCTTGGCCGACACGGCGAATCCCTGGTCAGCATGGGCGTCTCCTACTGGCAAACCGGCCAACGCGAGAAGGCCGTCGAGCAGACCGAACAAGGCATCCGTTGGATGGAGCAGGCCGTCAAACAGGGTTCGCTCGACCGCTCGACGCTGGCCGTTCCCTACGGCAATCTCGCCGCCATGCACCGTAAGCTCGGCGACGGCAAAAAGGCCGACCGCTTGCTGGAGTTGGCCGGCCGGATCAAGGAAACGAAGCTGAAGTAGTGGATAGTGGGTAGTGGATAGTGGATAGTGGGTAGTGGGTAGTGAAAAAACGCCCCGCGACTGCGGTCGCGGGGGGAGATTTTTCGCTCCTCAAAAATGTTGGGGTGGCAGTTGCACTGCCGCCCCTCGTTCGTTTCTTGGGTATTGATAGTGCGAACAAAAACGCCTACGATACTCATATCATGATCGCCCGGATTACCCGCTGGAAGATCGTAATATTGCGAGTCGTCGCCGCAGCCCTCGTCATTTTCGGATTGGCGGCTTGCTGTTTCTGGTTTTACTTCGTTGGCCCATTTCGGCGGCTTTGCGATCCCGCCTGGAACCGGAGCCATTCCGAATCGGCACACTGGGAGGAGTGCCAGAAGTGCATCCACCGTTCCGGTTGGTATCACGACGCGTTTGTCTCGGTCGGCGAGTGTGGCGACAAATCCTGGGTCGAGTGGATCATGAATCATATTCGACCGAATGAGCCAATCTCTGATTGCTCTGCGGGCCATAAGACCTCCGCGCTCCGACGGTTGACCAATCAAAACGCGGGCGGCACAGCCGAGGCCTGGCTTGCATGGTGGGAACGGAACAAGTCGAAATCACAGGAAGACTGGATACGCGATGGATTCCGAGAACGCGGATTGGAGCTTGGAAATCCGCTGACGAAATCGAACATTGTCGCTCTGTTGAAGCTTGCGCCATATCAGGACGAAGAAAAATGCGGTGTGCCCTCCTACGTCCAATGCAACGCGTTTCGTTGGCTCCGCGACAGCGACTTCGATCCTTCCACGTTTACCGTCGATGATCTCTCGTCAAAAGACGGCAGCGAGGTTCTCCAAGGTCTCCTCCGCTTCTCACGCCTGACCGGCAAGTATCCCAAATACGTTGGTGTGGGCGTTCTCGATCTCGGAAAGCCGCCCGAACGCTATTTTTGCCCCCCCGCGATGTCAACGCCGGGATTTAAGCTTGCTGCAAACGCGATAATATTTTTGCCGCTTTGCACGGGGTTGTTCTTGTTCTGGATTTCGTTTCGCATGCGGAGACGCTCAGGAATTGATTGACGTGTATCCTATCCTGAACGGCGGGCAAGCCCGCCCGCTACACATTGATGGAAACCTCGCCGCGCCGCGTGGACGCGGCGGCTAAACTTGAAATCGGACGCCACGCAAATTCCACCCCGCAACCGCAGTCGCGGGACGTTTTTGTCTCTCTTCACCCCTCGCTCCTCACCCTTCGCTTTTCTCTAATTGACGGCGGAGCCGATCCACCTCGCTACGGATCGCCTCAAGCTCCCCGTGGAACCGTTCGACGCGGCGGGACTCCCCTATTCCGCTCTGAGTGCTTCTATTGGTTCAAGAGCGGCGGCGCGAATCGCCGGGTAGATTCCAAATACGATTCCCACGAATACCGAAAAGGCAAAACCAATAAGTGCCGCCGGCCAGGATATGACCGTCTCCCAGTATCCCAACATCGACACAGCCAAAGCCGCGCCCACGCCGCCAAGGACGCCCACCAACCCACCGACAGCGGCCAACAGGCCGGACTCCAACAGGAACTGCGTGCGGATGTCGCTCCGACGTGCCCCGACGGCGCGTCGCAGTCCGATCTCCCCGGTCCGTTCCCGAACCGAGATCAGCATGACGGCGAGGATGCCGATGCCGCCTACCATCAAGGAGATTCCCGCGACACTGCCGATAAGAAACGTCATCGAGCGGGTTGTCTCCCGTTCCGTGTCCACGAGAGTCGCCTGGTTCTGGATCGTAAAATCGTCCGGCTTGTCTCGCAACCGGTGTCGTTGCCGCAGAAGTTCCCTGATCTCCTTTTCGCCCGCATTGAGCAGCTCAGCGTTGCGTACCTGGACGTAGATCGTCTGGATGTGCGTGACGTTGAACAGGCGTCGCATGGCGGAGCCGAGCGGAACAAGGATCAAGTCATCCTGATCGACACCGTTGGCGTCCATACCCTTTGGCGCCGTCACGCCGACAACCTCGAACGGCACGCGGCCAATCCGTATTCGCAGCCCCGTTGGGTCTGCCCCGTCGAAGAGATTCTCAACAACGGTGGGGCCCAAGATGGCAACGCGGCGTCGCGCACGGTTTTCTTCCGGGTTGAAGGGGCGGCCGGACGCGATCGCAATGTTACGGACGCGGAAACCCTCCGGGGTCATGCCGACGACGTTGGTATTGGCATTTTCCGATTCGTAGCGAGTAGCCAGTTTCTTGCTCGTCGCCGGGGCGGCGAGTGCCACCGACGGGCATTGCCGAGCAATGGCTTCGGCGTCGTCTGTTTCCAGCGTGGTGACTGTAGCGATCTGCCGCTGGCGCCCGGCGACAATCCTTGTTTGGCCGGCATTGACGACGATCAAGTTGGTACCCATATCGCGAATGCGGTCCAGAATCTTTTTCTCCGCGCCCCGCCCGGCGGAAACAATCAATACGACAGCGCCGACACCGACAACGATGCCGGTCACACTCAGCAAAGTACGAAGCTTCTGTGCCGCCAGGATTTCACATGAGAGCGCTAAGTTTCTCGATAGTTTCATCGCAGCGCTTCTACCGGGTGCAGCTTGGCTGCTCGTCGGGCGGGTTGGACTCCGAAAAACGTGCCGACCACCAGGGCGAAAGCCACGGCCAGGGCAAACGGTTCCCAGGTGACGATTATCGGCATCTGAATGATCTTTGGCAGCAGTACGCTGATGCCCAGCCCCAGCAAACTGCCGAGAATCGTACCGAAGATAGTCACCGCCAAAGACTCCGTGAGAAACTGGGCAAAGACGTCGCCCCGAGTCGCGCCCACCGCTCGGCGCAAACCGATCTCCTTGGTGCGTTCGGCCACCGAGATTAGCAGAATGTTCATCATCACCACACCGCCCACAAAGAGACTCAGCGCGGCCAATGCGATCAGCAGGAACGACAGGGTACTCGCGCTCCCTTTGACGAGTCGTGCTATCACCATGGGGGTGATAAGCCGGAAATCATTCTCCTCCGGCGGCGTGATATGGTGCCGCTGATGAATCAGAGATCGGACGGCTTCGGCCTGACGGGGGATTAGGGAAACATCCTTCGAGATCAGCCGGATTGCGCCGACGTGGTCCACGTTCATCACCCTCCGCATCGCCGTCGTGATGGGGATGACCACACGGCTGTCGAAGTCCATCCCCATCGGGCTGGCGCCGCGTGTTTTGAGAACTCCCTTTACCGTGAGGGCGACCTTGTTGATGTAGAGGCGCTCTCCAATGGGATCGCTCTTTCCAAACAGTTCGCGCCGAACCGTTCCTCCGATAACGCAGACCTTTGCCATGGTGGCCACGTCCTGATCCGATATGCCTTCTCCGGCGGTCACATGCCAATTCCACGCCTCGTGCCAAGTCGGCTCGACGCCCCAGACGGTGGCCTGATGCAGATTTGCCCCGCGCGTGACGTTCACATTGAAATCCCAAGCCATTGGCGTAACAATCTCCAGGCCGTCGATTTGGTTGCGGATCGCGTCGGCATCGTCCAGCGTCAGCGTCGTAACCGTCAGTTCCGGCGGGGGGAGGTCCTTGCCGCCACCGGCGATCAGCATGATGGCCCGAGGCCCGAAGTTTTGCAGCCGCTTCATCACTTTCTTTTCCGTCCCTTTGCCGATGGCCATAATCACGGTCAGGGCCGCAATGCCAACGATTGTGCCTGCCATCATAAAGAAAGTGCGGAGCTTATTGATCCTTAGGGATCGTACCCCTTCAGCTATTATGCGTAAGAGCCTCATTCGGCGGCCTCCTGTCCGATACGCTCATCGACTTCTTTTTCGGCGTCCCGCAGTTGTGCCACGCGACGGTCTTGCTCGATCTTGCCGTCCTTCAGCACAATAACCCGATCGGCATGTTCCGCCACCTCTTCATCGTGAGTCACGATGATAATCGTATGCCCATCACGATGCAGCCGCTTGAAAATAGCGAGTATTTCCAGGCCGCTCTTGCTGTCGAGGTTTCCGGTAGGTTCGTCGGCCAGGATGATTTGCGGATTGGTGATCAGTGCTCGGGCGATAGCGACCCGCTGCTGTTGCCCGCCCGAAAGCTCACTGGGACGGTAGTACATCCTGTCGTTCAATCCCACCGCGGCGAGAACTTCTTCGGCACGCTGCTCGGCGTTCTCGGGGTACGGCTCCGAGTAAATCAGCGGCAGCATCACGTTCTTCAGTGCCGTTGTCCGTTCGAGCAGATGGAACTGCTGGAAGACAAACCCGATCTTCTGGTTTCGCAAATGCGATAGGGCATTGTCGTCCAGTGTGACCGCGTCGGCGCCGTCCAGTTGATATTTCCCGCCCGTGGGCTTATCGAGACATCCCACGATGTTCATCAGCGTAGACTTTCCGGTACCCGAGGCGCCCATGAGGGCCACATACTCACCGGCCTGGATGCGGAAGGAGATGCCCTTGAGCACCGGGGTTGCCGTGTCGCCGCCGCCGTAAGTTTTATCGATAGTATCCAGTTCGATCATGGCATCTCCCGACCGTTTTGTAGGGTTGCGTCGGGGGTGGTCAGAAACACGGTCTCTCCCTCTTGAAGACCCGCCGCGACTTCAATCCACCCGTTGTCTTTCCAGCCGATCTTGATTTCTCGCTCTTCCGGTTGACCGCCCGTGAGCACGTAAACAACATTCTTCCCGCGCACCCTCCGCACGGCTTTGGCGGGGACGGCCAGCACGTCTTTCTTGGTTTCCAGAAATATGGTTACATTAGCGGTCATCTCTGGCCGCAGCCTGTCCCCGTAGGGTGTCGTGACGTTAACGACCACGTCATAGTTGACTACGTTGTCCTGGATGATCGCCTTGGGATAGATTGCCGTTACCTTGCCTTCAAATTCGTCGGCGGGAAAAGCGTCCACGGTGAAGACGGCGTGCTGGCCGACTTGGATCTTGCCAATATCCACCTCGTCGACATAGGCGTCGACTTGCAGACGGTCCAGGTCGATAATCGTGACGAATGTCGGGGCTTGCATGCCGGCCGCAACAGTTTCTCCCTCCTCCGTGGCGACCGAAGCAATCACCCCGTCGATTGGCGCGGTGATCGTGGCGTAGGAAAGCAGGACATTCGCGTTTTCCAGGGCCGACTTGGCACGGGCAATCTCAGCCTTGGCTTGCCGCATATCTTCTTGGTAACGTGTTGTTGCCAACTCATGAGATTTGTGGGCCAACGCCAGTTGCGCCTCGGCCACCAGAAATCGCTCTTGCGCGGCGTCGTATTCTTCCTGGGAAACCGCGTTTTTCTTGGCCAACTCCTTTTGCCTTGCCAAGACCTTTTCGGCGTAGTTCCTGGTGGCTTGCCACTGACCCGCTTCCAGTTTTGCCTTCTCGATTTCCTTGGGTAGCAGCGACCGGACGGCGGCGAGTTTTGCCTCGTCCAAATCCAACTCCGCTTGACGCTGAGTCACCGTGGCTTCCAGGTCTGCTTTTTCCAGTTCGGCGATAACCTGTCCCTTGGTCACGGCATCGCCTATGTTCGCGCGCAAACGCTGGACCTTGCCCGAAATCCTGGCGCCGACGCGAACCTCCGCGCCGACTTGGGGCTGGACCGCGCCCGTGGCGAGAACTGACGAGGAAAAATCTCGCCGAACCACCTCGACGGTCGTGGGATTTCCCCCGACACCG
Organism: uncultured Thermoguttaceae bacterium; assembly: GCA_965195225.1. Classification (GTDB taxonomy): domain Bacteria; phylum Planctomycetota; class Planctomycetia; order Pirellulales; family Thermoguttaceae; genus JAHIKV01. The sequence continues at coordinate 18,905 of CBDAFL010000210.1, read as the reverse complement.
TCCGGGAGCTTACGGTTCTGCCACCACCATCCAAACACGGCGCCACCGACGGCGAGAGCGATCAGAGCCAGGATCCACGTTTTCATGCGTCTGCGGTTGGTAAATAATTCGATTGATTTCGGGGACGCCATACGCAAGGAGTCGTAGCAGAATAACTATCTAGTTGAAGTTCTTTTTGGGCCAACATTTCGGCCACGGCAGTCAATGTTGCGAGTAAGGTTTGCATGATAGAGTACCGCCATCTCCGGTTTGGCGCCCTGCAAGTCTTGCACAGTAAATTCGGGCCGCTTCGGAACGCTTTTGCAGTGTCGGGCCTTGTCCGTGTCGAGCCGTTTCCTTGGCTTCGGCCGTCAACTCGCGTCCGCTGGCGGCAATAACACGCGGCAAAACGCCTTTTGTGCGTTTCAGCCGCGCGGCGGACTCCACCTGTATCCGCAAGTTGTGTGCCGGAGTGGAAAAAGGCGTCAGAAACCATTTTTCCCTCCGAAACGGTTGCCGCTGCGTTTAACCCGCATTTCTCACCAATCGAACACTAGCCCGAAGCGCAAGCGAGGGATGGGCAACGGTTTGCCCTCGCTTGCGCTTCGGGCTAGTGTTGAACACTCCGTGCCCAATTTTCCCCGTGTGGTGAGAAATGCGGTTTAACGCCGTGCAGTTGATGAGTATACCCCTTTCTTATACTGGGTGACAAGCAGGCCGCCGGCGTCCGAAGTGATGGCTCCACCGTTGAATCGGGTGGCGACCACCCGGCTTCCCAGGGCTTGGAAATCGAACTCTCGCGGGTTACACTCTGTTGACATAGGGCGGCCTCCTTGCGATTGGTGAAAGTTGCTTTCAGCAAAACAACTTACGCCATCCTACATACCACATCAATCCGATGCTCATCGAAGCCTACCGCCAACTGTTTGACGCCTTTGGACCCCAGCACTGGTGGCCGGGCGAAACTCCCTTCGAGGTCATTGTAGGCGCCGTGCTAACGCAAAACACCAGTTGGCGGAACGTCGAGCGGGCAATCCACAACCTTCGCGAGACCGACCTGCTCGAACCCCGCGCGCTGTACGACGTGCCGGTCGAAGAACTCGAGGAGTTGATCCAACCGGCAGGCTACTTTCGCGTCAAGGCCCGGCGGCTGCGGAGCCTGCTCGAATTCATCATCGAAGAATACGACGGCTCGTTGGAGGCCATGTTCCGCACCGAATTGTCGGAGCTTCGCGGCCGGCTGCTCGGCGTCCACGGCATCGGGCCGGAAACGGCCGATTCGATCTTGCTCTACGCGGGCGGATTGCCCAGCTTCGTCGTCGACGCCTACACCCACCGCGTGTTGGCCCGGCACGGATGGATCGGCTTCGACGCCGACTATCACCAGATTCAGGACTACGCCCAGGGCGAGTTGCCGCAAGACGTGCAATTGTACAACGAATATCACGCGCTGCTGGTCCGGGTGGGCAAGGATTTTTGCCGCAAAACGAATCCGAAATGCGTCGAGTGTCCGTTGCAGGAAATGCTCCCGTCCGGCGAGCCGTTGACGCCGGACTAGGCCGCCGTACCGACGGCCGCTAAACTGAACCGGCACGGCGGCCAGAACTTCGAGAAATGTGGCGGCAATCTCTTGGAATTGCCCGTCACAACAGCAATGCTTGTTGTTCAATCCGATCTCTGATAAAACCAGACGAATACACACCGAAGTCTTGCAAACAAGAAACTGAAGGCAATGCGATAAACCATGAGCCTTGCCCTGGGATGAAACAGATCAAACAAAAGGAGCCGACATGACCGAATTGAAAGGCACGAAGACGGAAAAGAACCTTTGGGAAGCGTTTGCGGGCGAGTCCCAAGCGAGAAACAAGTACACCTACTTCGCTTCCGTGGCCAAGAAGGAAGGCTACGAACAGATCGCCGCCATCTTTCTCGAAACGGCCGAGCAGGAGAAGGAACACGCAAAGCTGCACTTGAAAGCGCTCGGCGGAATCGGCGATACGATCGCGAATCTGAAAGCGGCGGCCGACGGCGAAGGTGAGGAATGGACCAACATGTATCCCGCAATGGCCAAGGATGCCCTCGATGAGGGATTCGACGAGATTGCCCGCGTCCTCGAGGGCATCGGCAAGATCGAAAGAGAGCATCAGAAACGATACGAGTCGCTACTGAATAATGTTGAAAGTGGTCTGGTGTTTCAGAAGAAACAGAATGTCAAATGGCGATGTCGGAACTGCGGCTTCGTTCATGAAGGGCCGGGGGCGGTCAAGAAATGTCCTGTCTGCCAGCACCCACAGGCCTACTTTGAAATGGTTTCGGAAAACTACTAACCCAACCTCTCGCGCCCGCAGTGTGCGGAACGTGTGCGCGGGAAGAACCGGCCGGATCCTCCCGGGACAGGAAGGACGCGAAGATTGTGTCTCTGTTCGACGCTAGCGAAAACGCGAATCGCCTGGAAGCGCAGCCCTTGGCGGCGCGGATGCGGCCCAGAACGCTTGACGAGTTCGTCGGACAGCGGCACTTCCTTGGCGAGGGGAAGCTGCTCCGCCGGCTGCTGGCGGCAGACCGGCTCGGTTCGGTGATCTTCTACGGCCCGCCGGGCACCGGAAAAACCACCTTGGCCCGACTGCTGGCAGGCGCCACCCGAAGCCATTTCCAGCAAATCAGCGCGGTCGCCAGCGGCGTGAAGGAACTGCGCGAGATCATCGCCGCGGCCGACGACCGGCTGGCGTCCGCCGGACAGCGGACCCTCTTGTTCGTCGACGAGATTCACCGCTTCAACAAACCGCAGCAGGAGGTGTTGTTGCCCGACGTCGAGGAGGGCGTGGTGATCCTGGTCGGCGCGACGACGGAAAACCCCTTCTTTACGGTCGTCAGCGCGCTGGTCAGCCGCAGCCGCGTCTTCCAGTTCGAGTCGCTTTCGTCCGACGACATCAAGACACTTATTCATCGGACGGTCGCCGACAAAGAGCGCGGCCTGGGCCGATTCGACGTCCGGCTGCACGACGACGCGCTCGACTTCCTGGCCGAAACCAGCGATGGCGACGCCCGTCGGGCACTGTCGGCGCTGGAGGTCGGCGTGCTGTCGAGCAGCGAGACGCCGATCGACTTCACTCGCCAACTGGCCGCCGAGTCGGTCCAACGCAAGGCGGTGCAATACGACCGGCAGGGCGACGCCCATTACGACTCGATCAGCGCGCTGATAAAAAGCATTCGCGGCAGCGACCCCGACGCGGCGCTCTACTGGCTTGCCCGAATGCTCGAAGGTGGCGAGGACGTGCGGTTCCTGGCCCGACGGTTGGTGATTCTGGCCAGCGAGGACGTGGGCAACGCCGATCCGGCGGCGCTGCCGCTGGCCGTGGCGGCCGCACACGCCTGCGAGTTGGTCGGTCTGCCCGAATGTCAGTTGACGCTCGCCCAAGCGGTGACGTATCTGGCCTGCGCGCCGAAATCGAACGCGGCCACGATCGGCATCGGCGAGTCGCGGGCCGACGTCCGCGAGGGGCGTCTGTTGCCCGTGCCGAGACATCTCCGCGACAAAAGCTACGCCGGCGCGAAACGCCTCGGCCACGGCGAAGGCTATCAGTACGCCCACAACTCTCCCGACGCCATCGCCGAACAGGATTATCTTGGCGTCGAGCGAGAATACTATCGGCCGGTCGATCGCGGCTTCGAGCGAGAGTTGGCCGAGCGGCTGGCGGCGATTCGAGCCAGATTGAAGGGCGAGGGGCGGGGGACGGGGGGCGAGGGGAAATAACTGGGGGCTTTTTCGGCCCGACCCAGTAAGTTCATGGATCCGGGCGAAGTAGGTTCATTGGAGCAACGCTATGTGCCCAGCACCACGAGCATCCCGATCCGGGTTCGCCGGCGCCGCGAAACTGGAATCCATTCCGAACGTCGGACCCGTGATTGCCGCCAAACTGCGGCTTCTCGGCTTCGCGTCACCATTCGAACTGGCCGGCCAAGACCCTTACGAGATGTACCGCAATCTGTGTGAGCAAACGGGGAAACGTTACGATCCATGTTTGTTGGACGTCTTCATTGCCGCGGTGTCGTTCGCAAATGGTGAACCACCGAAACCGTGGTGGAAGTTCACAAACCAACGAAAGGCCGAACTCAAAAAGATAGCCAATCGGCCGTCCTGAAGCGGCCGGTGAGCCGGCCACCCCTCGCTCCTCTCTCTTCACCCTTCGCCCTTCTCCACTTGACGGCGGAGCCGATCCACGTCGCTACGGATTGCCTCAAGCTCCCGGTGGAACCGTTCGACGCGGCGGCACTCCTGCTCGACGCCGGCAAAGAGTCCGGCGGCCGAGGCTGGGTCTTGCCAATCGACGGCCAGCTCGGCGACCGCGCCGCGTAGCCCGCGCCGCAGCCGGCTGCAAAACGCCCAGAGAAGAAGCAGACACCATAGCACGAGCCAGAACCCGGCCGAGAGATAAAAATCCAGCCCGAAGACGGGCGCCACCGGCGTCGCCAGCCAGGAATCGTAGAAGAAATTCTTCCCCTGCCGGAACAAGATCAAACCGAGCATCGCCGCCAACATGAGTTCGTACCGCCAGCGGGTAAACCAACCGGTGTGGCGGCGGGCGAGCCGGGCAACCAACGATTCGAGATCGGCCGACGCCCGGGCCACGAAACCCGCGGCAGCCGTCTCGGCCTCGGCGGCGATCGCGTCCGATCGACTTGCGCGGCGGTCCAATCCGGCCTCGGCGACGTAGCCGTCTACCACGATCGCGGCCTTGCGCAGCTCGGCGTGGTCCCAGGCGTCGGTGGCGGCACGATCCGCGCCCCGCTTGGCGTGCCGGTTGCGCTGCCACCTGCGCCAAGTGCGCGTCCCTTCCATCGCGCCCCAGAGCGCCATTTGGGCGGGAGTGCGGGTGCGGTAGAGCAATCCGCCGGAGAGCAAACCGCCCAGCCCCTGATAGATTCGCAGCACCAGCGAAAACGGACTCAGCCCCCAGCGCGAAGCGGCCTGACCCAACAGGCGGTTCTCCCATTGCCGCCGATTGGTCAACAGTTCGGTCTGCATCCCGACGGCGATCCGCCGGGCCATCAGCCCGCGACGTTCTTCGATTGCCGCTTGCGTTTTTTGCACGCTCGGCAGCGCTTCCTCGATCCGTTGGCGGCAGGAGTCGAGCGTATCGGCCATCAGGTCGAGGAAGTTTGCCCGGCGGATGCGGTTTGCCGCCGCGCCTGCCATCCGGCGCGTGAGCAGATCGAGCAGATCGGCGAATTCGCCCCGCGGTTGCTTGCTGGTTTGGGCGTCGTCGAGCGCGCTAAGCGAATCGACGAGGAAGACGTGGTCATCCTTTTCCTCCAGTACCTGCCGCCAATCGTCGCGGATGTCGTCGTCCAGATCGGCATGGGTCTGGACGAATACCACGCGAGCGCCCCGCGCGGCGGTGGTCAATTCGTCGGCCACCCGGGCGCTGCGGTACTTCTGCTGCGTGGCGACGACCAGCAGCACGTCGCAGTGTGGCAATATCTCGCGCAATCGCCCCAGGTTGCTCCCGGTGGAAACGCCCCCGGACTGCGTTCCGGGGGGAGAGATTGGCGTCTCTTCTTCCGTCGTGTCCGGATCGGGGCAATCGATCAGCACGAGATCGCGCAACGCCGGCAGATCGCGGTGGATCAATTCCACGACGGCCGGATCAATGCCGAGCATCCCGGGCGTAATGTCCGGGCGGCAGACCAGGGTTGGTCGGGTAGTGGTGGGTCGAGATCGGCCGGTCCGAAGCACCTCGGCCCCCAACAGTGCGTTCAGCAGCGCGCTCTTACCCGCGCCCGTGCCGCCGAGGGTTGCCACGACCAACGGGGCCTCGAGCCGCACCCGCAACGAGCTGGCCCGATCCACGAGCCGGCGGACCAAGGCCCGGCATCTCTCGGCCGGCCGCCAGTCGGGCGCGTCGTCGGCCCAGCGGTTGAGCCGGCCGACCAGGGCGTCCACTTCGGCCAACAGTTCCAGGTGTGCTAATTCCGATCGGGACATGGCTCCAGCATACCGACTGCGACGTTCGGAAACCAGTAGGCCGCCGGGGGCTAATTAGCCCCGGGTAAATGCACCCGGGGCACGGCCCGGTGCGTCCAACCACCGCTGCCCGCCGGGTATTCACGGCGGGCAAAATAGAATTCTTCTCGGACAGCCAGTGTTAAGGTGCGAACTCGTCCTGCGGTGAGAATTGGTATCTCATTAATTTCAGCCATCCTGCAATGCTGGCTTGAATCACTTCGCCCGGAACGACCATGCGGGATTGCACTTCATTGGGTGCCGTCGTTACGGCGAACCCGATCGGTGGCGTTTGGGGGAACTCGGGGAACGTCAGGTTCGCGCCCGGAGGAGCGAAGGAGGGGACAACCTGCTTGAGAAGGCCGATCAGCCCCGACGGGCTTAGGTAGCCAACCGCCACGGCGTCGGAGGGGAGCAAGGCGGCGGTCTTCTTCACTTCGGACCGACCGGTCAGGCCCGGCTTGCCCTGCTTGACGGCCTCGATCGTCCGCTGCAAAAGCTCCTTGTTCACGTAACCCACCACCACGGTGTGCTTGTCGGCGGGCACGATCCAGGCGTTGAGTTTTCCCTCGGGGCCAAACAGGAATTTAATCATTTGTTCTTGTTGTGGCGATTGCATGTTCCCCGGAAGCTGCGGGGCCTTCATCGTAAGTTGCAGCGCGGCGGCGCCGCCGACTTCGGTTTTCTCGACTTCGATCGGCTGAAACATCGGATTGTCGAGACCCTTCATAAACTCACTGTATCGCTTAATCTGTTCCTCATAACGCGACATGAACTGTTGGGAGTCGTCTACCCGCATCACGAAGATACACTTCGAGTAGAGCGCTTCGTCGACCTGTCCAACTTGCATGAACATCGACATAGCGCGGGAGCCCTTCATCATATCCTGCGAAAGCTCCGACATCTTGTCGGCTTGCTCCTCACTGAGGCCATACAAGCCGCGCATGTTTTTTATCATGTTCATGGAGCACTTCATCATCGCATCCATCATTGCGTCGGAGAACGCACCGCCGCCGGCGGCCACAAAAGGTCCGTCGGGCAGCCCGGCCAGCAGGTTCATCCGAATGGGGCGTACTTTTTCGACGAATCCGGCCCACTTTCCGCCGGGAACCAGCAGCAGACGGTCGGATAGCGTGAAGGTGTTTTTCTCGTCCAATTTCAATCCGAACCCCCAGCCCGTGACTTCCTGCTCGGCGGCCTGAAAGATCTTTCCATAGAGATCGAACACGCCGACCATCGATTCCATCTGCTCGTTGCCGCCGAGCGCGGACTGCACCGTTTGCAATCCTTTTTGCACGTTGGACGAGATGAACTTGACACCCGACGGCAGGATAACTCCCCCGGCGTCGTGTTCCGCCAGCCACTGCCGCCATTGGGTCAGATTGGCCGGAACTTCCTTGGAGAGTTTCAGGTTTTTCTCGAAAAGGATATCCCGATACATTGCGTCGGTGACTGCGGCGTAACCGCCGATATTGCGGGCATAAAAAACCGCGTTGAAACCGTGGACCTCATCCACCGGCTCATCGGGCAACTTCTCCCTCTTAAACGGCTCGAGGAGCTTGTCGTAGTCGGCAACCGGGATTAAGAGGATCGGTGCCAGCGGCATGAATTCATTGTCGGACGGCAGCACGATCAAGGCGACCGTCCCTTTCTCGTCGAAACCTTTCCGAACGCCAAAATGATCGATCATCGCCAGCATACTCGGCACGGGAAGCTGCATCTGACGGCCGAACGACTGGAGCTTGGCATCCAAAACGGCCGGATCATTGACAACCAAGATTCCCATTGCCGAGTCGGGAACCAGCTTGAGATAATCCTCCGCAGCAGTAGCGAACGACGCGGCCAACAATACACACCCCATCAACAAAGCAACTGGAGCAAATCGTCGAGTCATGGCAAACTCCTCAGTGATAATCGGTTACGGGTAGCCGGGAAAATGGGAGTACCAACCGTCGCCTCTTCTTGAACCTCGACGATTATCCGCTACGACGAGACGCACTGTCAACGTATCCCCCCCGGAAACACCGCCAAGGCGAACGAGAACAGCCGGATCGTCACGGCGTACTCCTAATTGACTCTCGGAGGCGATCCGTGTTCTGCCGCAAGCCGTGCCGTACCGGCGGCTGCTAAACAAAAGCGGGGCCGGGCATTGGTGTGGCGTCCGGGCCGACGATCAAAACACGGCGACGCAAGTTCCTTCCATAAAAGCACTTGCAACTTCTCCCGGAATAAGCGCAGACGAACTGGCCGGTGGCTGCTAGAATGGTGAAAGCGCTGAATTGGAACAGACGGGAGATGCCCGCCGGATTCGGTTCGCACAGCATGTCAGCAGTTCTGATTGTCTCGGGTTAGGTTTCCCTGGGGTTCAAGACTCTTTGTGTATGTCCGATTCGCGGGTTGCCGCCAATTTGCTTGCCGTCGCTCCGTTGATCGCGCCATCGCTATTGGCATGCGATTTCGCGGAATTGCGCGAGGAGATACGCCGTGTCGAGGCCGGCGGCGCGCGGGTTCTGCATCTGGACATCATGGACGGCCACTTCGTGCCGAATCTGAGCATCGGTATCCCGGTGGTCGAGGCGGTCCGCCGCTCGACCGATCTGCCGCTGGACGTGCATCTGATGATTTCCGAGCCTGGCCGCTACATCCGTCGCTTCCGCGAGGCGGGGGCCGATCTGTTGACGATCCACGTCGAGGCGGCCGACGATCCCCGGCCGCTGTTGGAGGAGATCCGCTCGTTGGGGGCGGGGGCGGGTATTTCGCTGAATCCGCCCACCCCCGTCGATTCGCTCGAAGGCTGCCTCGATCTTTGCGATCTCGTGTTGGTGATGAGCGTGATGCCCGGCTTCGGCGGCCAGGAGTTCGATCCGGCGGCGCCGGACAAGCTTCGCCGCCTGCGGGAGTTGGCCGGACCGGACGTGCTCCTGTCTATCGACGGAGGAGTCAACCGCGACACGGCGGGTATTTGCGTCGAGGCCGGCGCCGACATGTTGGTGATCGGCTCGGCACTGTTTTCCGAAAATGATTATGGCCGCTTCATTAAAGAGGTGACCGCTTTGGTAAAATTAAGAAAGGTAATTCGGGTTTAGCGATGCTTAACATCGTGTTGATTCGTCCCGGCTCGACCGACTACGACGTACAGCAACGGATACAAGGAAGTCTGGACATTCCGTTGAACGAGCAAGGCGCTGCGGAAGCGGCGCAGGTTGCCGAGCAACTCCGCGACAAGGGGCTGGAGGCGGTCTATGCGCCCGCTTCGCAACCGTCCCTGGAAACGGCGGAAATCATCGCCGAGATTCTGGATATCAAGCGGAAGAAACTCGATCGGCTGCATAACCTCGACCAGGGGCTGTGGCAGGGGATGCTGATCAAGGACGTCCGGCGCAAACAGCCGAAGGTCTATCGCCGATGGCAAGAACAGCCGGAAAACGTCTGTCCGCCCGAGGGCGAAATGCTTGGCGAGGCCGACGAGCGGGTCCGCGCGGCCGTGGTGAAAATCATGAAACGTCGCAAGGAAGGGACGGTCGGGCTGGTTCTGCCCGAGCCGCTCTTCAGTCTTGCCCGCCGCTTCATCTCACATTGTGAGCTGGGAGATTTGTGGAAGGCGCCCAACGGGCAAGGTCGGTTCGAGACACTCGAGGTAGACGCCGAGGAGTTTCTCGCTGCCGGCGTGTAGCGAGAGGGAGAAAGCTACATGCCCACGAAACCTGCCGATCAGAACAGTTGGAAAAATCTTCTCAAGCGTCCCAAGCGGGGCGTGCCGGAGGGGCTTTGGAGACGTTGCCCCGGTTGCCAGGCCACGATCTTCCGCAAGGAAGCGGAGAAGCGGTTGGGGGTTTGCCCCGAGTGCGACTACCACTGGTACGTGCCGGCCAGACAGCGGATCGAGCAGGTGCTCGACGAAGGGACGTTCGAGGAGTGGGACGCCGATCTGGAACCGGCCGATCCGCTGGAGTTCGTCGATAAAATCCCCTACCCCCAACGGCTCCAAGAGGAGCAGGACCGCACCGGGTTGCGCGAGGCGGCGGTCGTGGGAACCGGCACGATCCGCGGCCGGCGAGTGGCCTTCGGAGTGACCGATTCCGCCTTCATCATGGGAAGCATGGGCTCGGTGGTCGGCGAGAAGCTGACCCGCGCCGTCGAACGCGCCATTCAGCAGCAATTGCCGCTGATTATCGTCTCCGGCTCCGGCGGCGGGGCGCGGATGCACGAAGGCATCATCTCCTTGATGCAGATGGCCAAGGTCTCGGCGGCGTTGGCCCGCTTAGACGACGCCGGCGGACTGTTCATCTCCGTGCTGACCAACCCGACGATGGGCGGCGTGGCCGCGAGTTTTGCCTCGCTGGGCGACGTGGTCTTCGCCGAACCTCGCGCGCTGGTGGGCTTCGCCGGGCCGCGGACCATTATGGCCACTATCCGCATCGAGTTGCCAAAAGGGTTTCAGACCAGCGAATTCTTACTGGAGCACGGTTTCATCGACCGCATCGTCCGCCGACGAGATTTGCAAAGCGAATTAGCGAGAACCATCGATTACTGCGGAAAATAGTGGGTAGTGGATAGTGGGTAGTGGATAGTGAACGATCTGACCTCCACTATCCACTACCCACTACCCACTACCCACTACCCACTATCCACTACCCCATGCCCCTGTTCGACCACCTCAAGACGATCCTCGCCGGCGGACAGTTAAACGTGTCCAAACGGTTCGCGCTGCTGCACGAGGCCATCTCGGGTACGATGTCGAACTTCTACATGGCCCGCGACCTGAACACGGGGGCCGTGGTGGGATTGAAAATACTCGATCCGAAGAAGACCGCTGCCTTCGAGTCTCGATTCAAGGGGCTGGTAAAGCCTTGCGAGGGCGAGATCGCCGCCCAAATGAAACATCCCTGCATCGTCGAGACCCTGGAGTACGGCCTGACGACCGAAGGGGCGCAATACTTGGTGATGGAGTATCTCGACGGCCCCAACCTGAACATGGTGTTGGCTGCCCGCGATCCCTGCCTGGAAGGCCGCCGCGTGCGTTTCATCCGCCAGGCCGCCGAGGCGCTCGCCGCGGTCCACGAGGCCGAATTCATCCACCGCGACGTTTGCCCGCGGAATTTTCTCCTTTGCAACAAGCGTGAGAACCTGAAGCTGATCGACTTCGGCCTCTCGGTACCCGCCACCCACTGGTTCATGCAGCCGGGTAATCGGACCGGTACGCCCAACTACATGGCCCCGGAGTTGGTCCGCCGCCGGTCCACCGACCAGCGGCTCGACATATTCGCATTCGGCGTAACGGTCTACGAGTTCTGCACGTTCGAGTTGCCGTGGCCGCGTGGCACGACGGGCATGGCCGCCATGACCCACGACCAGCCACCGATCGACATCCATCAATACTGCCCAGAGATCAATCCGCGCTTGGCCAAGGCGATCCATGCCTGCATCAATCCGGAGGTAAACAAGCGCTGTCCGTCGATTGGGGATTTCCTGCGGATGATTCAGAAGGTGCCGGAAGCCTATTGAAATTGCCGTCCGCTTGCGGGGTGGCACGGGCATCTTGCCCGTGATCCGGCAAGCACTGGCGAGACGGTAGGGTGCGTCCGCGACGCACCACATCCAAAGGAAATATCGGTGCGTCGTGGACGCACCCTACGGCTACGGCCTTACGGTTTCGCGGGGGCCGGACGTTCCAACATAACCTGGGCGCGGAGGCCCTTGTTTTCCAACGTCAGGCCGAAATCTCCGCCGACGAAGCTGCTGAGTACCGGCGGGGCGGAAGGGCCTTTCTTCGGCTCGCCCGGATGACCGTAAAGAGTCGATTCCATCGTCTGGTACTTGTCGTTCCAGACGTATTTTCCGCCGCCCGGACAAACCAGCTCCACGCCCCAGACCCGCCGGTGGACCTCGACCGGATCGCGGTCCCCGTAGAGCCGCTTCCACTCGTTGAGGATCGGCAGGTTCTTCCAGCACTGCATCCGCATCGTCTCTTCGTATTGGTTTCGGTTAGCGGCGTTGGCGATTTCCAGAATCTTGCTGTCTACCCGCAGGGCGACGTTCGAGCCGAGCCACGGCCGAGCCGTCGGTTGATCGCCGTTCCCCTCGGCTTCGGCTTTCCGTCTGGCCAGCGACCGGTCGATCGAGCCGCGAAGCACGTTCTCGTTCAGCGTAATCGTCAGCGCGTCGTCGATTGTCGCGTAATAGATATTGATGTTTTCCATCTCGCGGGGCACCGCCCGCTTCCCCTTCACCGGCGTGACGCGGACGTAGGGCTGCTCCCGATACTTCAACGCTTCCCAATGCGTCAGGCCCGGCGAGGTCTGCTCGATGAAAGCTCGAGCGCCGGTAAGAAAAACGGCCAACTTCAGGGGATTTGACACGTCGAACCGCACCGCCACGGGAACGCGGCCAACGTTCTTTTCGAGAAACTTCCCCATTTCGTCGGGTTTGACTTCGGCCAACTCCCGCCAAAAGGGATCGTCGTCGGCGTATACGTTTACCCAGTCGCCGAGCCAGCCGAGCGAAACCGCCTGGCCCATCATCGAGGCAAAGTTGTTCCCCTGCTGGAACATGGGCGACTTGTGGTTGATAGCCAGCATGAATTGCACCAGCGCGTCGTGCCGGTCGCCGTCGGTCGGCTCGAACTTTCCGCCCAGCGCGATGGACATAAAGTCCGCGTACTCGGTGCGGATGATCAGCGGCATCACGCTCATGTCGGCCGTGAGCCGTCGCTCGCCCAGCCCGATCTTCAGTGCGATGGGATCGAATGCCCAACTCCAATTTCTCTGATAGCCGTCGCGCCATCTGCCATAAGCGTCGGCCTCGGCCTTGCTTACCTCGTCCAGCGGAATCTCGACGATGGGAGTCATGAACTCGAGCGTGCCGTAGGTCGAGGAGGTCACGCCCGAGGTGGCGAGCGTCAACTCGCCGCCGAGGACGGGAAACTCGGTGTGTATCGGTCCCGGGCGAACGGTTTCCTTCACCAGGGGGTCGAGCTGCGCGGCTTGCAGGTCGGCCATGATCGCCCGGGCGCGGGTGCGGCGCGAGTTGGCGATCCGCCATCGCGGCCCGCACCAACGCCGGATCGTCGGGTCGCTGAGGAACACCAACGCGGTCTCGTCCGCCGCTCCCAGCGGGTAGCGGATGCGAAAGAACGTGTACTCGGGCAGCGCGGCGATGGACTCCGATTCACCCTTGCCGACGGCCGCCAACCGTTTCAACTGATATGTCGAGTTGGTCACCACCACCGCCCCATCGAGCCGCGCGACGTAGCTCGACACGCGCCGGTCCGGCGTGACAAACCCGCGATATTTCAGCCCGTCGATTTCGCTGTCGACGGGTTTGGCGTCTTTCTCGTGCCAGAATGCCAAGTAGATTAGTCCGTACAGCAGTTTTTCCAGCTCCGCTGGTTGAGGCGACTCGAACAGCAAAGCCACGTCCGTTCCGGTCGGGTAGTATGGATCGGAGCCGGTCAGGGCAACGCTCTTGAGCACCTTGGGCCCAAACAGCCGGGAAATCTCCCTCACCTGCAGTCCAAGCTGCCAAGAATAATGCGCGACGACCCGCGCGTCCTCCGACCGCGGCCGGGCCAACCGCAGCACCGGCGTGTCGTGCCGGCCGGTCTCGTCGGCCACCGCCAAGGCAGCCTTGAAGCTCGGAAAGAACACCACGTGCTGATCGGCCGGAATCTTTGCAGCCAGCGGATCAAGCTTCGGCTGGGCATCCCCGATCAACGGCTTCCAGTCGATCTCCGCGATCGTGATACCGGAAAGCGAATCGAGTTTCACCGGGGTCTCGTCGGGACCTAATACGGGCAGAGCGCGGTCGAGTTGAAGGTTCTCGCTCATTGCCCGGCCGCCGGTAAAAAGATCGTAGGTCCGCGCAAGATCATCGGTTCTCCTCGAACGCCAAGCGGAAGATTGAGGAGCCTCGGTCTTTTTCGGCAATTTTAGTGTGGCACGAGCAAGTCGCGCCTGACGGCGAAACCATGCCCCGCCGGGGAGGTCGCGGTTCCGCAGGATTTCATAGTGGGCGTTCTTTGCCTCGTAAAACGGTTTCTTCGCTTCCGCCTTCGCTGCCGCGGCGGGAATCGTGAACTTAAGCACGATCATCCCCGACAGATCGACGTTGGGCACATACAGCCGCCCGGTCACCGCCTTACCCTCGGGGGCACGAATGCAGACCTGAGTGCCGAGACCGGGAGGTGAATAGGGCGGCTCGCCTCGCCCGACCACGTAGACCTCGCCCGGACCGTCCAAAACCGCGTACGGCCACATTGCCCGGAGCCGTTCTCTTTCGGAGGAGGAACGCCATCGGGTGATTTCCTTCCTGACGGGCAATTCCCCGTCGGTAAGTTTCAGTTCGCGGATCGGGACGTCATAGTAGGCGTCCCCGCCGAAAGCCACCCCGGCAATACCAGCCACCAGGGCCATAACGATCGTTCGCGTACAGAATAACATGGCTATCCCTTTCTTTGGTTCAGTCGAGTGGATCAAGATTACTCCGTCTCTTTCTTCGCCCCACAGTGTTCGCAGTTGGACAGCAGTGAGTGGCGGACCTTGCCGCAGGCGGGGCACGCCTCGAAAACGGTCGTCCCGCAAGAGGGACAGGTGTACGCCTCCTCAGCGCCGGCGCCGTCTCCGCGAGGAAGAACCTTATGGACAGTTCGGCGGGTCCAGTACAAAAACTTTCGCGGGCCGGTGCGGATCGGATACTCGCAGATCGGACACAGGAACCGCTCGTAAGCCTCCCGATACTGGCGCACCAGCCACTCCCGCTTGGGAAAGGCGACCGTCCGAATCAAATAGACCAGCAGCCACGCCACAACGGCCAACAGCGCGACGATCAGCACGTACTTGGAATAGCGCGAGGGGAAGTACTCGTGGACGACCAGCGTCACTTTCAGCAGTGTCGCCCCGCCGACGGCCAGAAACAGCGGATAATAAACGCTGCCCCGCCGAGCGACCAACAGATACCCCGCGACCAGAAGCAACGACAGCAGGATCGCCAACTGGTAAAACGCCAGACGGAGCTGGTGCGATTCGCGCAGTGCGTTGTATTCCTTTTGGGCGGGCTCCCGCTGTTCGGATAGTTGCTGCTCGATCTGTCGCAGCTTATCACCCAATAACAGCTTACTGGAAGTCAGGTCGGCGATGTCCCGGTTCAATTGCTGATAATCCGTCTGGCTTGCAAGGAAATGGTTCAGGCTGGTCGACAAGTTTTCCTTCTCGGACTCCGACAGGGAGACCTCCTTCTCGATACTGAGTTTTTGTATTTCGAGAAGTTGGCCGATCGTGCGTTGCAGGTTCCGCGAGCTATCGCCCGCCAAACGCTGCTGCTCTTGCTTGTTTTCGATGTCCCGTTCGAGATTGACGATTTTCGCCTCGACCTGTTCCTTCTCGTCCACCAAGTCAGAGGCGACGTGCTTTTGCTCGATGGCGTAATAGTTGGGACCGGGAATCGACTTGATGTCCAGGACAACGAACCCGAGCAACCAGAAGAAAAGGACGCCGAAGACCACCGTGCAGAAACGAATCAACTGACGGATACCCCAAGTTCCTCGTTTGGCGTTTTGTTTCATTTTCGTCTCCAGTTCAGGCAAAAGATCGACCACGGGCAATTTACCCGTTATAACTTGGCTCCGAATCGGCCGCCATATAACACCCCCCGTACTGGGTGTATCTGGGTCGAGAATAATAGCCCCCGGCTATTCCAGGGACGCACCCGATCTCAAACTGAGGTCATAAGACACTTGCGGCATTGCTCAAACAGCCTTACAATGATGCGTTTCCCGGTTTAAGGTACCCGTCATTCTGAGCGAAGCGAAGAATCTCGCCTACACCGCGATCTCGCACGAGATTCTTCGCTTCGCTCAGAATGACGATGTTTTCCCGACCCGTGAACGATTACAGAACAGCCCAAAACACCACCACGCCGCTGCGTTGGAGATTACGAGGAGAGTAATACCCATGACGATGGACAAGAGTTTGAAGTCCCGCGCGGGTCTGGCGCGCTCGCGGAGCGTGTTGAACCGTGCCGAGCGAATTCAGCGGCTAAAGACCGCCGACCGTTGGCGAGAGGGCGACAGTCCTCTCGGGCTGGCCAAGGTGCGGGTCTACAAACTGGCCGTCAAGCAGAAAAAGAAGAAGGAAAAGGAAGAGGAAGGGGCCGAGGGCGCTGCTGCCGCTACTGCCGCCGCACCAGCCGACGCGGCCAAGAAAGAAACCAAGAAAGAATCCGGAAAGAAAAAGAAGAAGTAATCAATCATTTGTCGGGGTGGCCGGAAGTAGGGTGGGACAAGCGCGGCGCGGTCCCACCATTTTTTCACCCCTTCTCCAGCCACCGCGCCGCGTCTTTCGCCCAGTAGGTGAGGATGATGCCGGCCCCCGCGCGGCGGATGGCCGTCAGCGATTCCAGGGCGACCAGTTTCTCGTCGATCCAGCCGCGCTCGGCCGCCGCCTTCACCATGCTGTACTCGCCCGAGACGTTGTACGCGGCCAACGGCACGCCGGGAAAACGCTCGCCGGCCATGCGGATAATGTCCAGATAGGGTAGCGCCGGCTTGACCATCACGATGTCGGCCCCTTCGGCCAGGTCCAGTTCGATCTCGCGCATCGCCTGACCCGCGGCGGCGGCGGGGTCCATCTGATAGCCGCGCCGGTTGCCGAATTGCGGGGCGCTCTCGGCCGCCTCGCGGAACGGGCCGTAAAATGCGCTGGCGTACTTCGCCGCATAGCTGAGGATCGGCAGGTGCGAGAAATCGGCCGCGTCCAGCGCCCGGCGGATGGCCCCGACCATGCCGTCGATCATTCCGCTCGGTGCGACCATGTCGGCGCCGGCCCGGGCGTGGACCAGCGCCTGTCGGGCCAACAGCTCCAACGTGGGATCGTTCTCCACGTCCATCCGGCCGGTCGAGCGGCCGATCTCGCCGCAGTGGCCGTGATCGGTATACTCGCAGCAGCAGACATCGGTGACGACCAGCAAATCCGGGGCCGCTTGTTTCGCCGCGTGGACGGCCCGTGCGATTATGCCGCGATCGCTCATCGCGTCGCTTCCCTGGGCGTCCTTTTCGGCGGGGATGCCGAACAGGATCACGCCTCCGATGCCGAGCGCGGCCGCCTCGCGGACCTCGTCGGCCAGCACGTCGGGCGAAATCTGCGCGTGGCCGGGCATCGACGCGATCGGTTCCCGTACCCCTTCGCCGGGCCGGACGAACAGCGGCAGAATGAAATTGGCCGCCGAAAGCCGCGTCTCGCGGGCAAGCTCGCGGACCGCCGGATGGTATCGAAGCCGTCGCAGTCTGGTGGTGGGGAACATAGGATTTTATTGGCGTTTGGGTGCCACTGCTGGCTTGTCCAGCAGTGATTTACCGGGGATTTCTCACTGCACTGCTGGACAAGCCAGCAGTGGCACATTTTTTCAACGGGTGTCTAGGATACGGCCTAAATATAATTCCCGGCGATTGACTTGTCTACTCGGCTCCGGCAGCTTGTCGCAATCCGTCGCGGGCTTCGAGAAACCGCAGTATCCTCTTCTGCGGCTCGTAGTATCTTTGCATCGGCGAGAGCATGCGACGCGGGACCGCACGGGGCAACATCCGACGACGCGGGATTACGTACCGCAAAGGCGAATATCGCCAGCCGCAGACTTCGTAGCCCTTCAAACGAAGACCGTAAGGCCGCAACAGCACCGATACTCGCTGCTTGTGGATCCGAAGCGAGGCGCGGACCTGTTGCTCGAGCGTGCGGAACATCCGCCGCTGAACCAAGGGCATTTGAACTGCCTCCAACTCGCGGCGGACCTGTTCGACCAACTCGCCCGCGCGGCCGAGATAGATCGAATGTTGCCGGCCGCCCAGACGATAGCCGAGCCGATAGTATGGTCCGAACCGCTTGCCGTCGCGATGTCGCCAACCGGCGGCGACGTGTCCTTGCGCGGCGAACAACTCGGGCTTCATGCGGATCAGTTGCAAGGCCGGATGAAAAATCTCCCCTCTCCCTTTGGGAGAGGGGCTGGGGGTGAGGGCTGTTTTGATAGACGGGTCGGATTCCATAATCTCCCCTCTCCCTTTGATAGACGGGTCGGATTCCATAATCTCCCCTCTCCCTTCGAGAGATGGGCAGGGGGTGAGGGCCGCTCCGGCGTCGCCGGCCAGTTGGTCAGCAAGTTCTCGATTTTCCATTTTATGCCTCCCTCGTCGTTTGGGTAAAAGACGAAGGCAGAAAAGACCGCGGGCCGTGGGGTGATGGGGCATCGCTGTCTTGCGCTTCGAGCGGGGGGAGATTCGCACCGGGGCAAAATGACGGATGTTTGAGCATCCCCTGGACCATTTGCAGCTTCAGCAGCAATTCGGCCGTCTGGCACTTGGCCGTCGTCAATCGCAGGTGACGGTCGATCAAGCTGTCCGGATTGTTCATAATCGCCTCGGGCGATTGCGGATCGACGATGACCTTGCCGAGCGTCACCTGAGCGGAAAGCTCGAGCCACATCAGATGGACCAGCGTCATGCCGACCGATCGCTCCAACTCGTCCGGGGCGTCGAGCACGAAGCGGCGATAAGCCGGGTTGAGAATCCGCGAGACCAATTGCCGCATGTTTTCGGGCATTTCGATCCACTGGCCGTCGTCCAAGAGCCAATGCGGCGCGTCGGGGGCGGCCTGTTCAAGATGCCCGCGAGGTTCGTCGAGGAAGTCGTTGTGCGAAGCGCGGGATCGGGAACGTTTGGGTTTTTGAGACATGGGAGAGGTCGGGGCTCGGGGCTCGGGGGTCGGGGCTCGGGGACGGCCTCTGGACAAAAGAACACGTCGATGAGATTGTAGCAGAAGCAGTGGCCCAATTTCCAGAAAAGTTTTCGGCCAATTTCGACCCTTTCAACGGCTACCCGGTATTTAACTTGGCGGCGTAAAGCAATTACAAGCGAGAGTGGCGGAATTGGCAGACGCGC
>CBDAFL010000209.1:0-2013 GCA_965195225.1 uncultured Thermoguttaceae bacterium | reverse complement strand
GGAGCGTAAACGCGAGGGTGTGATTATTTGTCCCAACCGGCTCGGGGAGACGATCAGTAGGTAAACTTCAAAAGCCCGGAACAGGGTTTCCGTCGTCGTGCGACGCTGTTTGGACGACGCGGTCGAGGGAAGATTGCGACGGTATTCATGTTGCACCAGATAATAGATCATCAAGGCGATCGTCAGAATAAAAACCAACGCTTCGACGCGTTCTGGTTTGTGCAGGAATATCGGCGAGATCGCAATGGGTGTTTTCAGTTGATGGTTCGCCAATTCGCTGTACGCCTGACGCTTGTATTTCGTGAACGTTTCATCCGCGGAGGACGACTCGCGCGACAACGTCGTCAGGATGGCGGAAATGCCGTCGGACATCGCATCACGATCCGCAACCGTCGCGTCGTACGCATACTCGAAACGATGTGTTGGGCGGCGTTTGCCCGGCTTCGGCGTGGGCAGGGCGGCGAACTCGTCCTCGCTCAGCGGGATGATCCGCCAGGCAAAGTATTTCGACGCTTGGCCGCTGCCCAAGGCGGTGACCGCGCGACGCTGGATCGATTGTTCGTCCGTGTTGCGACAGCCCTTGGCGACGGACTGCCGCAAGGCTTCCAAGTTCTTACGCACGCGCCGAACGTTCTTTTGTCTCGCTTCCTCGGCGGCCTTTTTGCCCGCGGTGCTGAGTATGAAAATCAGTCGACAGGGAATGCGAGATTTCGTCTCGCGGTCGTACAACTCATGATGGATTTCGGCCAGTTCGTGATGTTCCAGCGGCAGCGACGAACGACTGTCGCGACGCCTTTGTTGCTCGATCGAGCGATAGCTTGCTTCGCTCCAATCCAGCGAAGAAACATGCTTTTCGTAAAGGGCACGAGCCTGCTTCTTGGGAATCGCACAAATGATGTCCATGCCATCGGCCAACGACCGCTTGACGTGTTGAACCGAAAACGTGCCGGCATCGGAAATCATCACCGTCCCGTTGATCGGTATCTGCTTTCGGAGCAAGGCGTGGTGATCGGCAATGCCCGTCATGCCGTTCTCGTTTCCACTTTGGACATGGGCGAAAATGGGCACGCCGCCATGTTCGTCGGCTGCAAAACAAAGGCCGGCGTGAATGATCTTGGAAATCTTCCGCACCCCGTCGATGCGTCGCCCCTTGGTGATATGCGCCGCCGCCAGTCGGTCGGTCGTGCCAGCGCCGCCGTCGTCCGTCAACGCGTCGTCCGCCACCACGTCCGGTCGCGCTTCGCTGTTTTGGTATTCGCCATAAAACGTGATGTGGGTCGGATCGAAATGCAACTCGCTCAGCGGTATCCCGAACTCTTGGGCCACGCGAACGGCAATGCTTCCGAGAATGGAGTGCCGATGTTCGAACAGGGCGTCCAAGGCGCGTCCGATACGATCGTCGTTAAGCGCGTCGGCATCGATGTCAAACATGATGTCCGCTCCAGTCTCTGCCGCCCACTCGCCGATCCGACTAATCGGCGTCGGCTTGTGCAACCGCGCGGCAATCAACAACGCCAGCACCTTCCCCGGCGACTCCTTGCATCGCGCATCGGGCTGCAGGTGCCGATCGATAATTCCAGCCACCCCGGCCCGTCCCAACAGCGGAACCGTCAGCGCGAGATTCCCGGCATTGCATCCCCGTACCGCTTTCGTATTTCCCAGCCATCGAAGCCTCATGCGGCCAATTATGCCGCAAAAGTCCCCACAGCGCAAGCTTGCCTATTTTAACATTTATCGGATTTTTAATCTTTTTTTGGCCCCGGCCGCCCAGTTCCCAACCGCCATCGTCGTAGTAGAAAAAACAACCTGCGGAAAATCGGGCAAGCCCGCCGGCTAAACGGAACCTTCAACTCTAAACTCTAAACCCTCAACTCTAAACTCAAACCATGATCGTCACCATTGACGGACCCGCTGGAGCCGGCAAGAGCACCGTCGCCAAAGCGTTGGCCGAGCGGCTGGGGTTCCGCTTTCTCGATACGGGCGCCATGTATCGGGCGGTAACACTGGCTGGGA
>CBDAFL010000208.1:0-2980 GCA_965195225.1 uncultured Thermoguttaceae bacterium | reverse complement strand
GCATCGTCGTAGAGCGATAATCGCCGTTGGTGGAAAAAGTCGTGGATTTCTTCCACTAGCAGGATCAGACGATCGATCTCCGTGGTTTGGATCTCGCCGGTCACGTCATCCTCTTCCGCCGTGTCAAACCGTTTCCGCACTGCGATGTCCACTCGACATGTGTACTTGATGTCCTCACGGGTCGCGGCCTCGGTCTCCTCGTCGCCCGGTTGCACATCAACGTGCAAAACGCCTAAGTCCCGTAACTCGATATTGGTGACGTACCGGCGCCGAACCTCCGGACTGAGGGTAAACGTCTGGTGACGTATTTCCTCAGCGACCGCATCGGCCACTCGTACCAGGATTGCTTGGGGATCGGGCATTATTCGGTCTCAACGTGTTTCGTGTGGATCAACCAGCTTGTGCCGCTGGCGTCGGTATGCTCGGCCGCCGGACGGTCAGCGAATCGAGTGGTGCGCCCCAGCGGCATCACTTGAAAAACCTCCACGGTACCATTGATAGTTTCCTTAATCTTGTTCCCAGCTCGCGGTTTCTTCGTTCCGCCGCCGATGACTATCGCGTCGACCGCGATCACGTAATCCCGGGACCGGATCGTTTCAAAAACTCCATGGGAATCAATCACCTCGTAATCATGAATCGTGGCTTCCGCGGTAACCTCAATTTCCGAACTACCGTACACATAGGTAACGGTTCCGCCGAATGCTTCGGCGAACATCGCATCGGCGGCTGCAAAGTCCGTGTCGAACGTCGGCAATGTACTCTCCTTTGTCCCGGAGATAGCCGCCGCCGGGTGGAGAGGCCGGCGGCGGCTGGCCGGGGAGGAAACTGCCTACGCAGTAATGTCCATTGCCCGCAAGGCAAGTTTGGCAACACGGAACACACCGGTGGCGGTCCCAGTCGTCTTTTCCATGTGAGCCAGCAGCATTAGCGGTCCGGTGGCACCGCCCAACGCGAACACCGTCGCCCCCAACATCAGCACGCCATTGATGTAGATCTGAATGTCGGTCAGGTCGCGGCAATCGAAGGCAAAATCGAAGTAGGTGTCATCAACGGCATCGATGGTCGAATTGGTTTCAGCAACTTCGGTGGTACCGTCATCAGATTCCAGGAAAATGTCCAGCGCGTTGTTGAAATGAACGAACACGCTCTCGGCGATGGCGCCGGCGTCGGTTGCATGTGTGGCGCTCGCAATGCCGACGTTCATGTCCACGGCGGCGGCAGAGCCGACAGACCAGATGGCCATCCGCCCCTCGACAATGAACGGCACAGTCACCGGAATCGAAGCAATCGACAGAGCGTCGATTTTCTGCACCTCGCTGGTCGCGTCCATGGTAAACTCAATTGCCCCGCCCTTCAGCGCGAGCGATGCGCTACCACTGGCGACGTCCAGCGACGGGTCGCGAAGCAGGTCGATCAAATAGACCGGCTCGACGTTCAGATCCACCACCACGGTCGTGGCCGCGGCAATCGCATCGGCAACGGCAACGCCCACGAAGAAGTCGGCGCCGGCAACGGCCTTCAACGGGGTAACCGTGTTTGCCGAGCGATCCCAATAAAGCGGCGCGCCCTTGAGGATCACCAGGCTGGTGCCCTTGGCCAGAGTGAATTGTCCCTCGACGATGGCCACAGCCGACTCGCCGATAGCGATGTTTTCCAAACCGGCGATGATACCGGCACGGCCGTCGGGGACCTGCAAGAGTTCGCCGGCGGTCTGAGTCGCGATTGCCGTCCACACAACGGTGGCCGGCGCGGAACTGCGGTAAAGAGTGGCTTCTGGCATAGCTTTTTCCTCTCTCGAAAAATGGAGTTTGTTTGTTTGGGTGTGGTGGTTTACCCGGCGCCGGTGCTCTTGTACCAGCCGCGGAAATCCAGGAATTTGCAACCGATGTCAATGTTCATGTCCCAGCCGAAGCCCCATTGGCCCCGATCGAGCACATAACTCCGAACCGCGGGCTGCCGATTGGTACCGCGACGATAAAGCACGCGGATACCGCGGTACGGGCCAGCGGATAAGAACCAATTTGTGGCCGACCCGGTAACCATGGCCTTGGTCATCGGGTCCCAACAGCCGAGGGCGCCGATCCGATCGTCGCTAACCAGCGTCAGATTGTCGCCAATCACTTGGCGAATGACCGACGGCCCCACCGGATTGACCGGCATGTAGTTGGGGTCCGACTTGTCGGCGTGCGTTTTGGCCAGCGCCACGCTGTTAAGCAACTGCGCTGCGGTGAACTGGAGCGCGGCGGGAACGATCATATATCTTGCCTGGATTCCAAGCAGTTCCTGCGTTTTGCTCTCGCTCAAGGGGAGTCGCTGAGAGCCCATTGCCGTCAGCGCGCTGGTCAAACCCGCCGCGGCAAGGGCCGCAGTTCCCGTGTTGCCATGGTCGGCGTGAAAGACCGTGATACTGTCTGCAACCAGCGACGGATTGTTCAGTAGCGTCGAGTAGACCAGATTGGGGCGCATGCGCCGGAACGCACGTCCCATCTCGGTCGGAAATTTCATGAGGGCGCCAAGGCGATCGTTGATGATGTCCAGCTCGTCGACGGTGGCCTTCTTGCTGAACCGATATGCACGATACGTCTCGTGTTTGTCGCCGATCGTCGCATCGGTCGCCGTATCACCGCGGCCGTGCATTTCCGGCGTCCCGTCCACGTTGATCGTGATTTCCTCTTGGGTAAGGAAATTCGGAACGTCCTCTTCATCGCACCAGCCTTCGGTCGAATCGCCGATGGTCGTCCAGCCTTCGATCAGCTTGGCGTAGATGTTGGTGGTGAAAACGTAGCCGAGCGTTCCGCCGGACAACGCGGCACGAATGCTTTCCCCTGGGTCGCGGATGTAGCGGCCGCTGTCCATGTACACGGCCTCACGGCAGATATCGACCGCCGACAACCGTGCGAACTCGTCGCCGCGCTCGGCGTCCTGCTCACTAAACGCGTTGCCTTCGCGGCTCGTCTCAGCGCGATATTCGCGACACTTG
>CBDAFL010000207.1:0-63975 GCA_965195225.1 uncultured Thermoguttaceae bacterium | reverse complement strand
TGTTCACAATTGGGTTCGCAAGAACCTTGGCGATACCTTGACCTCCAAACGTCTCGCTACGTATAAAGAATTCCGAGGCGCAACAAAAACAGCCGCAATAACTTAGCGTTTTAATCAGACCAGGCCGGGGGTGAGGGCGGTGGTTAGTTGTCAGTGGTCAGTTTTCAGTTTTCAGAACGTGTTGGGAGAGGGGCCGGGGGAGAGGGCGTGTTCAGTCCGAAGCCGGATTTCAACGCACCCACGCCCGTTCACGGGCGTTTCCGCCGCAGGCGGTATTAGGCCCGTGCTTCAGCACGGGTTCGCGGGCATTCGTATTCCAATCATTTTCCATTCGCGTTGTCACGCCCGTTTACGGGCGTCCTGCCGGTCGGACGGCAGGAGGACCGGCCTCCGTCCTCGACATCAGTGGTAATCAGCGGCAATCAGTGTTCCGTATCGTGCTTCATCGTGCTTCACTCCAGACGGGAACTCTAATCGCCGCTAATCTTCACTGATGACAAGGGCAAACGGGTTTCGGCCAAAAACACCCGCTCCGGTTGTTCGTCCCGGCCGGAATCGCCGTCCGCGGGTCCGCCGGCGCAGCCAACTCCGCCGGAATAAACTCTTCGATGCAAGAATGCGGCGTCGCTATGCTCATGGATACTCAACAACCTCGCCCGGTATCGGTCAAAAACTCCCGTCCCCGTTTTAGCGTTTCGTTTCGCGTTTCAGGATCCTTCTGATGTAGTCGGTAGCGTCGGGATTGTTTCCTCGAATCTTCTCGAAGGCCCGACTTACAGGCTTTACATACGGAAAAAAGGGTTTGATTTCACCAATGGCTATACGGTACAGATGAACCGTCACGCGATCAAAAATGTCCTTTCCCAACACCTCGGTCAGGGCGTTCCTTCGCGGTTGAAAGAGAAATCGATATGGGGCTTGTAAGAGATTCTCTTCTGATAGGTCAAGCGTCGTTCTTTCGGAGTACCGAATTTGATGCAAAGCAGGATTTTGGGAAGTATCCTCCGTCGAACTGGCGTTCGCACGCACGTAAGTGACCAGGTACGCCCCCCGCACACCTTGACCATAAACCAGATCAAGCGGTGGGAGATTCGTCACATGGTGTTGAAAGTGTTGAAAGCTCAAGCTGAGATCAACAGGGCAAACATCATCGACTGACACCCAAGCATGATCCCCCACATCGTTAAACGTCGAAGCGACGATGCTGCCGTTGGCTTCATGTACAGAAAGATCACCCAATTTGATGTCACAGTTCAGCCCCAACATCCTGAATAAGAAAAAACAGTGAAACGCATGCTCGCGACAGAACCAGCCGTAGTCCCATCCACCGTCAACTCTAAACGGCCGCTCCGTGTAGAGGAAGTTCAGTTCAGGCTTGATTGTGTCTCTCAGGACTCGCGCAATATCCATGTTGAAGATAAGCGAAAAAGGGGCATAACTGTTTTCGATCCCTGCTCCTAATGCGGATCATCATTGTCTGTTGTGTCTCGGGGGGCAACGTGATTGCGACAAAATAAAACTCGGGGTAAAGGTAGTCCTCAACCCGACTTAACTCCAAGATTCTCTTGAGTTCTATCTTCTTTCGGCCCTTGCCGCTGTCCCCCAGCATACAGCCTCATCCGCCCGCGACAAGCAACCGACCCCCACGGACGGCGTAATGAAATTGCACCGATGACAACTTCGAATGCGCGCGATGACAATTGCCATCGTGTAAACTCGACTTGCGCCGCGCTACTGACTCTCGAAGACCATCCAGGAACTCGTAATTTCAACCGTTTCAGTATCCAATCGCCGCGCCTCCAATCGTCGTAACTTAAATAAGGCGATTTCCATGTTTTTTACCCCTAAATTCCACCCATCCCGAAAAGACCTTAACCCGTTATCTCCGCTACACTTGCACACACGAATTTGCCCCATTTCTTCGCCCTTTTTGCAACGTCGGCCACCAATGGGTGGTGCGTTGCTGACGCTCATTCTACCAGCCGAAAGTGCCTGTTTCTAGGCTTTTCTTGGCCGCCGAGTATTGCGCCGGAAAAAACGCATGGGCCTTACGCTTGTGCAATATTCTTCGCCGTCGAAAAACCCCTCGACCCGACCGTTTACGGACACTGTGCCGATTATCCTGACGTAGATTGTAGTGCGTTTTTCACAATTGTTTGGTGGGGCTCGCTGCGCTTGTCCCGCCCTACAGGCGCGTGGACTCTCGTCTTGTCGATTCGATGAAATCGGATAGAATGGCACGATTCGCCCCAGCAATAACGGAGCCGCTCGGAACGGAAACTCTTTCATGCGATTCTACACGTTTGTTCTGAAAAACATTGTCCGCCGCCGCGTGCGATCGACGCTTACGATCATCGGCATGGCACTGGCGGTCGGCGCGGTCGTGGCGCTGGTGGGCGTGTCGAGAAGCACCGAGCAGTCTTTCATGGACGTCTATGAACAACAAAGCGTGGCCATCATCGTGCAGCAACGCGGCGCCAAGCAGCGTTTGACCAGCGTTCTCAGCGTCGAGCTGGGCAAAGAGATCGAAAAAGTTCCCGGCGTTAAACACGTCAACGCCGGACTGGTCGATTTCACGTCGCTCGACGAGTTGGGGGCCGACGCCGTGGTGGTGCAAGGCTGGGAGGTCGATTCGCCACTGATGCGGAAATTGAAAATTATGTCCGGCGGACGAAACCTCAAGCCGGGCGATAAAAATTGCGTCCTCCTGGGCGAGCAATTGGCAATCGCACTGGATAAAAAAGCCGGCGACAAGATGTCGCTCTATGAAACCGGCGATTACACCGTGATCGGCATTTTCCAAAGCTCCATCAGCTACGAAACCCGAAGCATGGTGATGCGATTGGCCGACTTGCAGCGGTTCATGGGACGCCCCGGGCAAGTTACCGGATTCGCCGTACTGGTCGATCATCCCGAGGACGAAGCGGAAATCAAGCGGATTTGCGGCGAAATCGCGGCCCTGGGACCGAGAATCGACGCCAAGCCCGCCGCCGAGTCGGTCAGCGAGACCACCGAAATCCGCTTCATCAACGCGATGGCCTGGATCGTCTCCGCGATTGCGATCATCATCGGCGTCGTACTGATGCTGAATACCATGATAATGTCGGTTTCCGAGCGTACCCGCGAGATCGGCATCCTTAGGGCGATCGGCTGGCAGCGGAGACGCATCGTGCGGATGATCCTTATCGAGTCGTTCCTGCTGAGTCTTTGCGGCGGTGTGATCGGCTCGATCGCGGCGGTCGGCCTGACTCGCATGTTGGCGCGGCACCCCGCGGTCGCCGGCCTGATAGACACCCAAATCTCCGGCGGCGTGGTCGCCTTCGGGATCGTCAGCGCGTTGTGCGTGGGGGTTCTGGGCGCCGTGTACCCGGCCTACCGGGGCGCGCTACTTTTGCCAACGGAGGCCCTGCGACATGAATAGTCACGGCCGCAATTCCTTCCTGTTCCGCACCGAACACCTCTCGAAGCTGTACCCGGACGGCCAGGTCCACGCCCTGGAGAACGTCGATATCAGCGTCCGCCGCGGCGAGTACGTGGCGATCATGGGCCCCAGCGGGAGCGGGAAATCGACCCTCTTAAATCTGCTCGGCGCGTTGGATAGCCCCACCTCCGGCGAGGTCTACTTCAACGGCCAGCCGTACTCGAAGGTCCGCAGCCTCGAACGAATCCGGTCGCAACAGTTTGGATTCGTGTTCCAGTCGTTCCACCTGCTGCCGATACTGACCGCGTTGGAAAACGTACAGGTGCCGATGTTCGAGGGGACGCTCGCCGCCGCGGCCAAGGTGAGCAAGGCAAAGGAGCTGCTGGAATTGGTGGACATGTCCCATCGCGCCAATCATCTACCCCAAAAGCTATCCGTCGGCGAGCGGCAACGGGTGGCCATCGCCCGATCGCTGGCAAACGACCCGATCGTCATGTTGGCCGACGAGCCGACGGGCAACCTCGACTCGCACTCGGCCGAGGGAGTTTTCGATCTCTTCGCCCATCTGCACGAAGACCTGGGCATGACCATCGTGTTGATTACCCACGACGAAGAGTTCGGCCGGCTGGCCCAGCGCACCGTTCACATGCAGGACGGCAGCGTCCGATCGGATGTTTTCGCCGAGCACCGCCGCATCCGCACCCCCCTACCGCCGTTCGCGGTATAGATTTTATCCGGCGAGTGTAAAATCGGGTGCCATGGGTAAGCGCAGCTTACCCGTGTTTCCACACTGGGACGCACGGGTAAGCTGCGCTTACCCATGGCACCCCTTATAAACAGCGGGTGCGACGGCCATCCCCCCCATTCCGGGCCTAACCGAAACGCAAAAGTGCATTGACACCGCCAGGCCGTTTCGGGTACAAACCGCCCGCTTTTCTCCTATTAACCATGCCATCCCCAATGGACGCCAAGGCGGACTCGCCACGGCGCTTCGGCGGGCTTGGTCTCCACTCAGCAGCCGCCTAGATGGCGGAGAACGGTGTTGCCGATGCCAACATATCAAAAATACCGACGCCAAGGGACTTTCCATCTACGCCAACTCGTTGAAGAAGGCTGCCGAACGCTGGCCTCGCGGCTTGAGGCCCAAGCAATCAACACGGTCATCGACGTTCCCACCGATCAGATGATCTTCGCCGACCGCGAGTTGCTGCGCAGGGCGGTGCAAAACCTCGTGCTGAGCGCGATCGCCGCCATGCCCAACGGCGGCTCGCTGGTGGCCACCTCCGCCTCCGGCCACGACGCCGTTGAATTGGAAATCGCCGACACCGGCGAGTCGCTATTCGACGAAGAATTGCATCGCGCCTTCAATCCATCCGGCGCCAACCATCGCGGCACGACCGGCTGGTCCTTGGCGATCGTCAAACAAATTGCCGAGACACTCGGGGGAGACGCGACCGTGGCCAACTGTCCCGAAGGGGGCGTTGCCTTCACTCTGCGGATTCCCCAACCCATCGCCTTGGAGGCCGCCGCTTAATGGATTTCGTCGATCGGGCATACTCCCAACTCCACAACCTGTTCCACTCGATGACGCCCGCCACGCGCTGGACGGCCGGGCTGCTGGCCGCGGTCGTTGTCGTCGGCCTGGGATACCTCGGCACGCACCGAAACGCCAGACCGGACGCCGATCTGATGCGCGGCGTCCCTGTCACGGCCGCTCAACTGCCGACGATGGAAGCGGCGATGGCCAAAGCGAATCTGACCGACTACGAAATCCGCGGCACTTCGATCTTCGTACCACGCGGCCGGGAGGCCCTGTACATGGCCGCGCTGGCCGACGCAAACGCCTTGCCGCCGAACTTCGGCGACGCGCTGACCGAAGCCGTTCGCTACGGTAACCCCTTCATGGGCAGCCACGAACGCGATGAGTTGATGAAAAAAGCCAAGCAAGCCGAACTGTCGTTGATGATTCGCTCGATGACCGGTATCGAGAACGCCTATGTCCTCTACGATGTTGACAAGAAACGCGGCTTCAAGGACAAGCTGATCACCGCCGTCGTCAGCGTGAAACCGGTCGGCACGACACAACTCGACGAGGCTCGGGTCTCGTCGATCAGGCATCTGGTGGCGGGCGCAATTGCCGGATTGGAGCCTGAGAACGTTACCGTCTCCGATCTGAACAGTCACACATGGCACGGGAAATTGGAGAAGACGGCGAAAAGTGAGCGGAACGCGGCCCAATTGCCACCGCCAAACCAAGGAGCTGAAAACTTGGCCGACTCGGACGGTGCAACTCCCAAACAGGATATCCACCAACGCGAGACGCCGACGACCGACTTCGCACAGGCGGCGTCGCGATGGCTCGTCCAACCGTGGAGTACGTTCGGCTTGATCGGCCTGGCCTTGGTCGGCCTGCTGGTGCTGCGGTCGATCACCCGCGGCACGTCGGCCGGCGCAAAGCAACCGGCGGCGTCGATGCCCGCCGACGGCGTCGATGCACCCGCGCGGCCGAAAGCGTCCGCCACACCGGTGCCGCATTGGACACGACGAACAGACCCCTCCGCCCGGTCGCCCGGCGAGGAGCTTTCCGAGTTGGTCGACGAAGACCCCGAGGCAGCCGCCAACATACTCCGCAACTGGATCGGACAAGCGAGTTGACACAGATGAACATTGCCACGAGACGCATGCACGACGCGGGAATACGCAAGGCGGCCGTTCTGGTGACCAGCCTCGATCAACTTTCGGCCGATCTGCTGCTCGATCAATTGGGCGACGGACAAGCGGACCTGGTCCGTCAGGCCGTGATGGAATTGGACCAGATCGACGACGAAGAACGCCGCCGGGTGATCGACGAGTTTCGCCGCATCGGGCCGATGGTTCCCAGTGCTTCTCCGTCGGGCATCGAACTGACCGACCTGCCGCCGAAGCAGACCGAATCGCCCGCGCCGCCGGACGCCCCGGCCGACGACGACTCGCGTCCGTTCGGCTTCCTGCACGAAGCCGAGGACGAAAAACTGGTGCATCTGCTCGCCGATGAGCGTCCGCCGACCATCGCCTTGGTGCTTTCCCATTTGCCGCCCGAGCGGGCCGCCAACGTGCTGGACCGACTCGCGCCGACGCTGCAAGTGGAAGTCGTCCGACGGCTGGTCGACCTGGAAAACGCCGACCCGGAAACGCTCCGCGAGATCGAGCAGGTTTTGGAGGCGAGGCTGAGCAGGTTGTTCGACATCGAGCGCCGCCGAGCCGCCGGGCCACAGTCGGTAGCACGCATACTCGCCTCCTGCGAAGGGCTTGTCCGCCGACGGATACTAGAGAACATTTCCGTCGAGGACCGGCCGTTGGCCGAGCGGTTTGGACGCCGCGAGCCGAACTTCGACGAGATTGCCCAATGCGACGACGGTGTGCTGGCCGAGGTCTTTTGCACCGCCGAGCCGGAAGTGGTTCGGGCGGCGCTGCTGGGTACTAAGCCGGCGATGCTCGAACGGTTCCTGCGCTGCATGGCGCCGGAGGAGGCAAAGCGAATGCGCCGCCGGTTGGCACGCCCCGGGCCGATCCGGCTGAGCGACGTCGAGGAAGCACGGCGCGAGATCGCCGGTCTGGCCGAACGTCTATCGTGCGATGAATTGAATATTGCTGCCGCTTAATAACATACATGGCCACCATCATCCGAGCCGCCGATGCACACGCTTGCCCGCGGATGGCGGCGTTCCATTTCGACGACGTCGCCGCCCAGGCCGACCGGTGCCTGGCCCAGGGGCGGATTGACGCCGCGCATCTTGTCGCTCAAGCGGAGGGCGAGGCCGATTTGATCCGTCGGCACGCGGCCGAGGAGGGTTGCCGGGCCGCCATGCGGGACGTCGAGCGGATGGTCGAAGAGCGGGTCGCCCCGTCGCTGGAGGCGCTCGGCCAAACGGCCACCGAACTGAAACACGCGAAACAAGCCTGGCTCGCGCATTGGGAAGAGGCCGCCGTGCGACTGGCCGCGGCAATGGCCGCGCGGATCGTCCGACGCGAGTTGCGCCAGCGGCCGGAAATCACGCTGACGCTCGTCCGCGAGGCCTTGGAGTTGGCCGCCGGCAGCCCAGACGTCCGTTTGCATCTGAACCCGCAAGACTGCCAAACTCTAGGCGAAGAAGTGCGGAAACTGACAAAAACCATGTCGGCCATCGGCCAGGCGGAAGTGACGGCCGACGAGTCGATCGGCCAAGGCGGCTGTCGAGTGGAAACCCGTTTCGGCACGATCGACCAGCGGATCGAGTCTCAATTGAATCGCATCGTGGAGGAGTTGCTAGGATAAGTACGTTTATTGGTATTACTGGCCGGTAAACCGGCCAGCCCTCGCGTCGAATTCCCGACCCTTTTATGCCCGACTTCATAGCCCATCTCGACCGGATCATGCCCACGGCCCTCTCGGGCAGCGTGGCGCAAACGGCCGGTACGACCGTTTCGGCGGCCGGGTTTCCCGCGCCGGTCGGTGCGGTGGCCGAGGTGCAACGCCACGGCGGATCGCCGCTGTTGGCCGAAGTGGTGGGTTTCCGCGACGATCTGACCGTTTTATACCCGCTGAGCGAGCCGAGCGGCGTGCGTCGCGGCAACCGCGTCCGGTTGGTCCGCACCGCGCACCGGCTGCGCGTGGGGCCGGAGTTGTTGGGGCGGGTGATCGACGCCGAGGGCCACACGATCGACGGCCTTCCGCAAACCATGTCGAACGACCGCACCGCATTGAACAATCCGCCGCCCGACCCTTGTACCCGGCCGCGGATCGACGAGCCTCTCTGCACGGGCGTCCGCTCGATCGACGGCGTGCTGACCTGCGGCAAGGGTCAACGGATGGGTATATTTTCCGGCTCCGGCGTGGGCAAGAGCGTCCTGCTGGGAATGATGGCCAGATACACCGACGCCGACGTGATTGTCATAGCCCTGATCGGCGAACGGGGCCGCGAGGTGAACGAGTTCATCGAGCGCGATCTGGGGCCGGACGGTCTGGCAAAGAGCGTGGTCGTGGTGGCCACGAGCAACGAGCCGGCCATCGTCCGCGCCCAGGCGGCGGCCACGGCCACGAGCGTCGCCGAATACTTCCGCGACCAAGGCAAGGACGTGCTGCTGCTGATGGATTCGTTGACGCGGTTTGCCTTGGCGCAGCGCGAGATCGGCCTGGCGGCGGGCGAGCCGCCCACGACGCGCGGGTTTCCCCCGTCGGTATTCGCCCTGTTGCCCAAGCTGGTGGAACGCGCCGGCCGGACGCGGCAGGGAAGCATCACCGCCTTCTACGCCGTGCTGGTCGAGGCCGACGATCCGAACGAGCCGATCAGCGACGCGGTGCGTGGACTGCTGGACGGACACACCTGGCTATCGCGTGAACTGGCCTCCCGCGGCCACTATCCGGCCGTCGATGTGCTGGAGAGCGTCAGCCGGCTGATGCCCGAAGTGACCGACGACGACCATCGCCGCGCCGTCTACGCGCTCCGCGAGTTGCTGGCCGCATACCGCGACCACGAAGACCTGATTTCGATCGGGGCGTATCAGCGTGGCGGCAACCGCGCGGTCGACGCCGCGATCGACATGCGCGACGAGATCGCCCGCTACCTGCGTCAGCCGGTGGAGCAACCCGCCACGTCGGCCGATGCCCGAGATGGATTGATGGAAATATACCGACACTACAGTCAGTGCATTGGCGGATGACCATGCCCGAGTTCCGATTCCGACTGGCGACGCTGCTGCGGCTCCGCCAATCAGTGCGCGACGAGTGCCGTCTGCGGTTGGCCGAGTCGCAACGCACCGACGAAGACCTCCGCGACCGGTTGACGCGACTCGACGCGGAGCGGATGCGGCTGCAAGGCCGGCGCCGCCGATCCGCCGGGCCGGGTGAAGTGGACGTGGACCAAATCGTCGAGGTCGAGCAATACGCCTCGGTGTTGCGGAACGAGGAGGAGCGGTTGCAACGGCGGCGCGAAACGCTGGCGGTCGAAATTCAGCAACGACGTCAATCGCTGTTGAAGGCCGACCAGGACGCCCGAAGCCTGGAAAAACTGCGCGAGCGTCATCTGCTCCGCCACCGCCGGGAACAGTGGCGGCGTGAATCCAAACAACTCGACGAGGTCGCCCTGCACGCGGCCGAAATACGGGCTTGAAAGGAGCTGTATTTTCGATGAACGACAGCATATTGGCCAACATGTTGAC
Source organism: uncultured Thermoguttaceae bacterium (assembly GCA_965195225.1). Classification (GTDB taxonomy): domain Bacteria; phylum Planctomycetota; class Planctomycetia; order Pirellulales; family Thermoguttaceae; genus JAHIKV01. The sequence goes on along the minus strand of CBDAFL010000207.1, from coordinate 54,377 downwards.
GGAAGCCGAGCAGGCGCTATGCACCGTCCTGCCGCCGGTAGACAGTGCATCGCCTCGCGCGGCGGAAACATTTCCGCTGGACGAGTTCGACGACGACGCGGCGCTGCCGACCGGCGATGAGCGGCTTGATCTTCGGATCGAACTCGGCCGGACCCGGTTGCGAATGGACGAGGCGTGCAACCTACGGAGCGGGTCGGTGATTCCCCTGGACAATTTGGCCGGCGAATCGGTGGGCGTGTACGCCGGCCGGCGGCGGGTCGCCCGAGGCGAACTACTGGTGTACGACGGCAAAATCGCCGTCCGTTTGGTGGAAGCAAAAGGATTGTAGGAGGCGTTAGGTGGCACGCCCTGAGGAACGAAGGGCGTGGTAGACGCCAGAACCACGCCCTTCGCTGTGCTCAGGGACGTGCCACCCTCTGACATTTGGTGTGTTGTAAAAGGCGGCGCCAGACGCCGACGATAATGCGGACCAGTTTATTGATACAGACCGTTGGATTGGCTTTGCTCTGCACGTATCCGGCCGGGTTGTGTGCCCAGACCGCGCCGCCGAGCCACCAGCGGTCCGCGCCTACTTCTCCGTCGCTGGCGCCGCGCCAGGCGGAGCCGGGCACCGACGCCGAACGGGCGCCGTCCGGTTTGCCGTCAATGGTCACCGTCGTCGGCAGTCTGGTATTGGTTCTGGGCGTTTTCTTGTTCGGAGTGTGGCTATTCCGCAAGACGACGCCGGCCGGGTTCGGCGTCCTGCCTATCGAGGCGTTCGAGTCGCTCGGCCGCGCGCGATTGACCACCCGCCAGCAGGTGCATCTGTTGCGATGCGGCAACAAAGTGCTGCTGGTGGCGGTCGGAGTGGCGAGCGCGGAGACCTTGACCGAAATCACCGACCCCGAGGAGGTCGAGCGGTTGGTGGAATTATGTCGTCGGCCGCGTTCCGGCGGCGCGGCGGCGGCCTTCCGGCAGGTGTTTCGCCGAGAGGAGGGCCACGATGAAAGCTGATAATCGACGCATTCTCAGGACGTTCGTCTGTCTGGCGGCGGTATTGATCTGTTTGAGCATCGGCGGATCGGCCGTTGCCCAGGATTCGCCCGGCGCGGCCGACAACCACTCGCCGTTCGAGCTTTCCAACGTGTTGTCCGGCGGGCCGAAGTCGTGGACCAGTCCCGATGGGTTGAGTTCCACGTTGCAAGTTATGCTGATGCTGACCGTGCTCAGTCTTGCGCCGGCGGCGCTGCTGATGACCACCTGCTTCGTCCGCATCGTGGTGGTGCTCGGTTTGTTGCGGCAGGCGCTCGGGGCGCAAAACCTCCCGCCCACGCAAGTGATAACCACGTTGTCGCTGTTCCTGACGCTACTGATAATGACGCCCGTCTGGAAACAGGTCCACGACGAGGCGGTCGTGCCTTATACGCAGCACGAGATCAGCCTGGACAAGGCGTGGCAGGCGGGGGTGGCCCCGGTCCGCCGATTCATGAGTATGCAGATCGAGCAGACCGGGAACACGGAAGACGTGTGGCTGTTTTTGAGTTACATCCCAAACCACCCCACGCCCAGCAGCTACGACGACGTCCCCTTGCAGGCGTTGCTGCCGGCCTTCATGCTCAGCGAGCTGAAGACCGCGTTTCTGATCGGCTTCCAGATATTCCTGCCGTTTCTGATTCTCGACATGGTCGTGGCCAGCGTCACGGTATCGATGGGCATGTTGATGGTGCCGCCGGCGTTGATTTCGCTGCCATTGAAGCTCCTGTTGTTCGTGCTGGTAGACGGATGGCATTTGGTCGTGGGAATGTTGATGCAGAGTTTTCAACCGTTTATGTAGGGAATTCGGGGTTCGGGGATCGGGGTTCGGGATTGGAAAAGGAGTGTAGCGGTCCAAACGAAATATATTGCGTGACATACTATCAATCCCGAACCCCGAACCCCGAGCCCCGAGCCCCCTGTAATGGATACCCAACAAGCCATAGACCTCGGCCGGGAAGCGCTGTGGACGATGCTCATCGTCGGCTCGCCCGTGTTGCTGGCCGGAATGATTGTCGGGCTGGTGGTCGGTCTGTTCCAGGCGTTGACCCAAATCCAGGAGCAAAGCGTGGCCTTTGTCCCGAAAATTATCGTTATGTTTCTGGTGTTGAGCGTTTCGCTCCCTTGGCTTATCTCGCGGATGTTGCACTACACGACCGAAGTGATCGGCGGCATACCGGGAAGATTTTGACGAGTAAGACACCGGAAAAAAATAGCTTGATTGAATCGGAAGCTGGGTGGCACGTCCCTGAGCGCAGCGAAGGGCGTGTTTTGGCGGCTCCCACGCCCTTCGCTGCGCTCAGGGGCGTGCCACCCAATTGATTCGCCGAACAATGAATGACCAGTGGCTGATCCTGTTTACATTGGTTTTCGCCCGCGTGGGCGGATTGGTGATGACCGCGCCGATATTCGGGGCCGGCGGCGCGGTTCCGGCCCGCGTGCGGGTGCTGCTGACGGCCGCCTTGACGCTGTTGGTCGTGCCGGTCCTTTGGCAGGGGCCAATCGCGCGGATCGACAACCCGGCGCAATACTTCGTACTGCTCGGCGGCGAGGCCATCGTCGGCGCGTGCCTGGGGCTGGGTATTCTGATCCTGGTCCACGGCATGACGATGGTCGGCGCGGTGATCTCACATGCCAGCGGACTTTCGATTGCCGAGACGTTCGATCCCGTGCTCGAGGAGAACACGCCGCAGTTCTCCCGCTTGCTATTCCTGTTGGCCGTCTGCGTGTTCTTCCTGCTGGGCGGACACCGCGTGGCCATGGCCGGCCTGCTCGACACGTTCCGCACGATCCCGCCCGGCAGCGGCGTCTTGCCCGGCTCGTTGGCCGAAGGGTTTTCGACGTTGGCCGGCCAGAGCTTTTCGCTCGGTATTCGCGCCGCCGCCCCGGCGCTGACCGCGCTGCTGCTGGCCACCTTGATCCTGGGGTTGATCGGCCGGACGCTGCCGCAGATGAACGTTCTGGCCCTGGGCTTCGGACTGAACTCGCTGCTGGCGTTCGCCTCGCTGGCGGTTACGCTCGGCATTGCCACCTGGGCGTTCGCCGACCAGATCGCCCCGGCGCTGGAAACAATACTCGATGCACTGAAAACACCGCTAAGAACAGAGTGGCTAACGTAATTCATAATTCATAATTCATAATCCCTCCTCATGTCCGACTACACCGGCGAAAAAATACTGGAACCAACGCCGCATCGCAGGCAGCAGGCCCGGCGCGAAGGTCAGGTGGCCAAAAGCCGCGACCTCGTATCGGCGGCTATGCTGTTGCTGGGACTGGCGGTGTTGATGGCGATCGGCGGATCGCTGGCGGGCTTTCTGGTCGATTACTGCCGCAACCAACTGGGTGGCCAGCCTTGGCTGACCGCCGATGCCGATTTCGCCGTCGCCGAGTGGAACTCCATCCTGTGGGGATTGGGGCAACATCTGTTGCCGGTGCTTGGGCTGATCTTTCTGGCGGGCGTGGCGGTAAACGTGCTGCAAACCGGTTTCCTCTTCCTCCCGCAACGGCTGAACCTCGACCTCGGACGGGTCAATCCGCTCAGCGGACTGGCTCGGCTCTTCTCCTCGTCGAACCTGGTCAACTTTGTCTTCGGCGTCGTGAAGTTGCTCGTCGTCGTATCGGTGGCCTGCGCGGTGCTGTACAACGAGCGAGAGGCCATTGCCGGCCTGACCGCGTTGGCACCCTCGACGATGACGTTACGAATGGTCCAAATCCTGCTTTGGACGGCGTTGAAACTGGGCGCGGCCCTGTTCGTGCTGGCGATACTCGACTACGCTTACCAGCGGTGGCGTCACGAGTGCGACCTGAGAATGACGCCGCAAGAGCTGCGCGAGGAGGCGAGGCACCTCGAAGGCGATCCGCAATTGACCGCACGGCGGAAGCAAATGCAGCGCGACATCTCGCAGCGGCGTTCTTCGTCCGCGGTTACCCCGCCGACGCAAGCCGATCGGCTTAAATCGTGGGATGCGTAAAGCGGAGGGTGCCACCCTCCGGCCGAGCTTTTTTGGAACGACCGGCAAGCTATAATAGATACAGCGCCAGGAGCTATGCCAGTGCCGGAATTTCCCCCAAAGCCGCCCCCATTACCCCAATGCTCGAGTGTCGCGGACGCGATGCCCGACGCTGCGCGACGTTGGTGGACGGACCAGAGCCGCGTCGATTCGTCGGCGTGGCTGATTAGTTTCCTGGTCCACGGCACGGCCCTGTTCATCATGGGGCTGATCACTTTCGGCGTCGACTCCGGCGTCGCTCCGATAAACCTATTGGCCCAAATGGGCAAAGACGAGCCGACGCCGGACGCCGTCCACAGCCAGCCGTTGGTCGTCGAGCCGGACATCGAGGAAGGCGTTCGGTCCAAGGAACTCCGTTCGGACGCGCCGCCGCTGGACGTTCCGCTCGAGGCGCCGGAAGTCGTTTTGACAGGCAAATCTCCCTCGGAAAAGAAAGATACCCAGCACGTGGCGTCCGGACCCCAGACGAAGCCGAGCAAAAAGCCGACCGACAAGCCGCGAGTAGTCGCCACGCCGACCGGCGGAGGATGGGAGGGACGCGATCCAAACGCCCGACCGGCACTGGCCGGCAAACACGGCGGCAACAAGCAGAGCGAACTGGCCGTCGAACGAGGGCTACGCTGGTTGGCGGCGCATCAACGCCAGGACGGAAGCTGGAGCTTCGACTTGACGAAACCGCCTTGCGGCGGATTGTGCCGAAATTCGGGTACGGAAGCGAGCGCGACCGCCGCCACCGGAATCGCCCTGCTACCCTTCCTCGGCGCGGGATACACGCACAAACAGGGCGAACACCAACGGGTAGTCAAACGAGGGCTGTACAGCCTCGGCGCGCGGGCCGTGGTTACGCCACACGGCATCGATCTGCGCGGCGGCGGCACGATGTACGCTCAGGCTTTGGCCGCCATCGCCTTGTGCGAAGCTTATGGGATGACCCGCGACGAGGCGCTGAAAGAGGTCGCACAGGGGGCGCTGCGGTTTATCGTCTATGCCCAAGACCTCGAGGGGGGCGGCTGGCGATACACACCCGGCGAACCGGGAGACATCACCGTCACCGGATGGCAATTGATGGCGCTCCGCAGTGGGCAACTGGCCAAGCTGGAAGTCCCCTCGCCGACCATCGGACTGATCGAAAAGTTTCTCGACAGCGTGCAGACCGACGGCGGCGCAAGATACCGCTATCAGGCTCCACGCAAACCGGAACAGACCACCACGGCCGTGGGCCTGCTCTGTCGGATGTATCTCGGCTGGGACCGCGACCGGCCGGCGCTTTACCAGGGCGTCACCTTCCTACACACCTGGGGCCCCTCGAAAAGCAACGTCTATTACGATTATTACGCCACCCAGGTGCTGCATTTCTGGGAAGGCCCCGAGTGGCAGGCCTGGAACCTCCGGATGCGCGACCATCTCATCGCCACCCAGTCGCAAACCAGCCACGAGTCCGGCAGTTGGCATTTTGCCGATTCTTACGGCAACCGGGGCGGCCGCCTCTACACCACGGCAATGGCCCTGATGATCCTCGAAGTCTACTACCGCCACATGCCCCTGTTCGAGCAGCGGGCAGTCAACGAGCCGTTCTGAATGTTGCCGAAAGGCAACGCTCGGAGGCGTCGGACGTGGCGTTTTCGCACGGGTATTGTGCCGCTGATTCTTGCCGGAACGGCTGGATGTCGGTGCAACTCCTTTGACCTCCGCCGGTTGTGACGGCGGTGTCCGGCCGGCGGCGGTTTGGCGCACGGTGTGCTTCTCTTCACGTTCCAGTCGGAATCGAGAAAATCCCGCCGTGGCCGCCGGGGATAAACAAGGACTCACCACCGCGAAAACAAACACCGCCACCGCCTACGAGAGGACGCTCCCTTGCCAAAAATCACCAGTCGCACCAGCCGTCGTTCCCGTCGCCCTGACCGCCGCAATCAGCGGCCGTTCGACCATGCGCCGGAGAACAATTTCGGTGGCGAGACCGAAGCGCCGAGCGAAGACGAGTTGAACGAGACGTTCGACGAGGAATACGACATCGAACACACCGGCGAGGACGCTCCTATCGACGATCCGGTGCGGATATACTTGATGCAGATGGGCGAGATTCCCATGCTCCGTCGCGGCGAGGAGTTGGCCATTGCGAAGCGCATCGAGCGGAGCCGCCGCGGATACCGCTACAGCATGTTGGCCACCGACTACGTTCTTCAAGCGGCGGTCGGCATGTTGGAGAGCATCCGCGACAACCACCTGCGTTTGGATCGCACGATCGAGGTCTCGGTCGTCAATCTGCGGGAAAAGGCGCGGCTGATGAAGATCATGGGGCCGAATCTGCGGACCCTCGGCGACTTGATGCTGCGGAACAAGCGCGACTTCGCGCTGGCCATTTCGCGGCGTCAGCCAGTCAAGCTTCGCCGCGCGGCCTGGCGACGGCTGTTGAACCGGCGGGTGAAGGCGGTCCGGCTGGTCGAGGAACTGGGGCTTCGCACCCAACGCTTGCAACCGGCGCTGGAGAAATCGCGTCAGATAGCCCAGCGGATGGAGACGATCCAGCGTCAATTGGCCGCCCCCTGCCGCGACGAACAGGACTTGGCCCGTGCCGTCGAACTCCGCAAGGAATTGTGCCAACTGATGCGCATCACTCAGGAAAGCCCCGCCACTCTCCGCCGCCGGCTGGCGCGAATCGACACCCACTCAAAGCAGTATGAGACCGCCAAGCGGGAACTCTCCGCCGGAAACCTCCGGCTCGTCGTCTCCATCGCCAAACGCTACCGCAATCGCGGCATGAGCTTCCTGGACCTGATTCAGGAGGGGAACACCGGGTTGATGCGGGCGGTGGACAAGTTCGAGCACGCCCGTGGCTACAAGTTCTCCACTTACGCGACGTGGTGGATCCGCCAGGCGATCACCCGCGCTATCGCCGACCACAGCCGCACGATCCGCGTTCCGGTCCACGTAATCGACAGCCTTGGCCGGGTGCGCAACGCCACGCGGCAACTGACCCAGGAGAACAGCGGCGAGCCGACCTTGGAGCAAACGGCCCATGTGGCCGGTCTTTCCATCGAGGAGACCGAGTGCGCGCTGAGGATGACCCGCCATCCGCTATCGCTCGATCAGCCGGTGAGCGACCACGACGACAGCTATTTCGGCGAGTTCCTCGAGGACCACCGCGAGAAGGACTTGGTCGCGGAGATGAACCGGGCGCTGCTGAAGACCCGCATCGCCGAGGTGCTCGACACGTTGGACTACCGGGAGCGGGAAATCATCCGATTGCGGTTCGGCTTGGCCGACGGCTACGCTTATACCCTGGAAGAGGTCGGCAAGATATTCTCCGTCACCCGCGAGCGCATCCGCCAGATCGAGGTGAAGGCCCTGCGTACGTTGCAGAATCCCTCCCGCGCTCAACAGCTTGCCGGTTTTGTCGAGTGTCCCTTTGGCGCCCCGCTGACGCCGTTGGCCGACAGTCCGGCCGCGGCCGTGGGAAACGTGTAGGCGAGCGAGGCCTCCTCTCCCTTTGGGAGAGGGTCGGGGTCGGGGCGGCGTAAGAACCCGGGAAGAAATAATTGTCGAATTTGGGTGGCACGTCCCTGAGCACAGCGAAGGGCGTGGTACACGACCAAACCACGCCCTTCGCTGTGCTCAGGGACGTGCCACCCCCAATCGAAAGCGACAGTTATTGATTCGCCGGTCCTTAATGGCCCTATAGAATCGCGGCAAGACAAGATGCTTCATAGCGGCCGGGCCAATCCGTCCCGATGCTCTTCGTCCACTTCGGCCAGCAGCTTATCGAGACGGCCCGCCTCCAAATCCTCCTCGATTTGCCTATCCCAAATCTGCTCGTGATAGTTCTGAAGCCACGCCATCAACTCTGCGACTTCTTTGGCCGGCAGTTGGACAATGGCCGATTCTATTTCCGCAACGCTCATACGCCACCATACGGCATGAACCCCGATTTTCAATTCCGATAATAATAAAGTTTATCATCATGACCAACGACTGTCAAATGGGGGGATCGCATGGGCGTGCTTGCCCATGCCTTTGCTATAACCTATCCTTGCAGTGGCCCAATTTCCGGAAAGGTCCACTGGCATGAAAAAGCAACCGCTTTGTCTCGCGCCGGGTAGAAAGTTCCGCCTGCGCGATTTCGACGCCGGTTACCGCGGCGGCATTAAGAATAAGAAGAATGCCCGCAAGGAACTCGACGAAAACATTGCCGTGCTGGCCGATCTCGGCTATCGGCTTTACGCCGAAGACCGCCGTTCGCTGTTGCTGGTGTTGCAAGGAATGGACACCGCCGGCAAGGACGGAACGATCCGCCACGTCATGCGGGGCTTCAACCCGCAGAGTTGCCGGGTGACCTCGTTCAAGCAGCCCGGCGTCGAGGAGCTGGCCCACGATTTTCTCTGGCGGGTAAGTCGCGCCGCGCCGCGCAAGGGTTTCGTGGGTATCTTCAACCGCTCGCACTACGAAGACGTGCTGGTCGTCCGCATCCACAAGCTTGTGCCTAAGTCGGAATGGGAAAGCCGCTACGAGCGGATCAACCTGTTCGAGAAACTGCTCCGTGACGGCGGGACGACGATCGTCAAGGTGTTCCTGCACATCAGCAAGGAGGAGCAGCGACGCCGGCTGCAAGCGCGGCTGGACGATCCGAACAAGCGTTGGAAGTTCAGCCGGGCCGACCTGAAGGAGCGAGGATATTGGAACGACTACCAGCGGGTGTACGAGGCGGCCTTGACCCGCTGCAACACCGAGCACGCCCCTTGGCATGTCGTTCCGGCCAACCGCAAGTGGTATCGCAATCTGGTTGTCAGCCGCATCCTGCGAAAGACCCTGGAGAAGATGTCGCCGCAATATCCGCCGGCCGAAGAGGGATTGGATGGGCTGGTGGTGGAATAACGACCCCTGCTTTACAGTCACGCGTTGTCCGTGTTTAATTGTTCGCCAAGGAAACACGCCCTTCGCTACGCTCAGGGACGTGCCACCCAATAATCATCAAGTTATTCCAACGCGACACCTAAAGAATCATGCCATGAAGAAAAACGACCGCAAAGACCAGCGGCTCTACCTGGGCGTGGACGTCGGCGGGACAAAGGTCCAGACCTCGCTGGTCCGCGAGTCGGGTGAGATCGTCGGACGCGAAAAACAAGCCACACCGCGGAAGAAAGGTCCCGAGCGGGTCGTCGCCGTGCTGGAAAAGTGCATGGACGACGCCTTGAAAAAAGGGGGCGTCGGTCCCGACGACCTGACGGCGGTCGGCATCGCAGTGCCCGGCGTCGTCGATCCCGGCAGAGGGTTGGTGGTCTTCGCACCGAACATAGACCTGACCGGCGTCGATCTGGGTACGTTGCTGAAGGCCCGGTTCAAGGCCCCGATCGTGATCGGCAACGACGGCAACTTCGGTGCATACGGCGAGACGTGGCTCGGCTCGGCTCGCCGTGCCCGAAGCGTGCTTTACATCTGCGTCGGCACGGGCATCGGCGGTGGACTGGTCCGCTGCGGCAAGCTGTGGCACGGCGGCCGCGATTCGGCCGGCGAGATCGGCCACATGATCATGCAGATCGACGGCCCGAAATGCGGCTGCGGCAACCGCGGCTGTTTCGAGGCCCTGGCCAGCCGAACCGCCATCGAACGCGACCTGCGAGAGGCCGTGGCCGCCGGTCGAAAAACCACGCTCCTGGAACTTACCGGCGGAGACTTGTCGGTAATCCGCAGCGGAATAATCCGCAAGGCACTCGACGCCGAGGACGAACTGGTCACCGAAATCATGCGTCGGGCGGCCGAGGTGCTGGGCCACGCCTGCGTGAACGTCCGTCATCTGATCGACCCCGAGGCGATCGTCCTCGGCGGCGGCGTGGTCGAAGCGTGCAGCAACTTCATCATGCCGATCGTGGAGAACATCGTCGGGTTGGACCCCCTGCCCGGAACCCGCGATGGAGGCCGAGTGCTCCTCTCCACTCTGGGGGACGACGCCGTGGTGCTCGGCGCCGTGGCCGCCGCGCGCAGACTGGTCGGCCGAAGCCCCTTCAATAAACGGTTTCGCGTGAAGACGAAATTCCCGCTGATCGAGCGAGTCGGTTTCGGTGAGATCACCGTCGGAAAAAAAACGTTTGGCCGCGACGTCTGCATTTTCGTCGACGGCAAGGTGAAGAAACGCGACAAGTCGCTGGCCAAGAAACTGTACGGCTCCTCGCATACGGTCGGCCCGAAGGAACTGGAGGCGGTTTGCCGACGTGGGCCGGAGGTGCTTTTCATTGGGTCGGGTATTTCGGGCAAGCTCGAGCTGAGCGAAGACGCTCACCGGTTCCTTGCCCAACGCGACATCAAATGCGAAATCCTGCCCACGCCGAAGGCCGTCGATCGCTACAACCGCTCGAAACTCCGCAAGGCCGCCCTGATCCACGTGACTTGCTGAGGGCCTTTGCGGCCGCGAGACGGTTTCATCACAATGTTCGATGCGGGATAGTATCGTCTCAGACCAATTGGTATACTCCAATTATTCTACTAGGAGGTTTCAAGATGCCGAAGAACATTCAATTCACCGCGGTATTCCGCAAAGTACCGGAAGGCTACATCGGCTTCGTGGAAGAGTTGCCGGGGGCGAATACCCAAGGCGCGACCCTCGACGAAACACGACGGAATCTTGAAGAAGCGATCTCATTGGTGCTAGAAGCGAATCGAACCTTGGCCGAAGAAGATTTGGCCGGTCAAGATGTAATTCGCGAACCGATCACCATCGCCTCATAAATATGTCGGGAGCTTGGAATACCTCAACCGTAGCAATCGGGCGAATGACTTGCTTCAACCGTTTCGCAGCTTGCCGAAGACCAGCGATCCGTTGTGGCCGCCGAAGCCGAAACTGTTGGACATCGCCACGGAAATGTCGCGCTGGCGGGCCTGATTGGGCGTGTAGTCGAGATCGCACTTAGGGTCGGGTGTCTCGTAGTTGATCGTCGGCGGGACCACGCCGTCGCGGATCGCCAGCAGACTGAGAATCAACTCCACGCCGCCGCTGGCGCCCAGCAAATGGCCTAATTGGCTTTTCGTGCTGGAAACGCTGACCTTGTAGGCGTGTTCCCCAAAAACGGACTTGATGGCGCCGGTTTCGGCAGCGTCGTTCAACTGCGTACTGGTGCCGTGGGCGTTGATGTAGTCGATATCCGCGGGCGTGAGTCCGGCGTTTTTGATCGCGCTGGCCATGGTGTACGCGGCCGCCACGCCGTTGGGGTCCGGCGCGGTGATGTGGTTGGCGTCGCAGCTTACACCGTAGCCGAATATCTCGCCGTAAATGTTTGCGCCGCGGGCCTTGGCATGTTCCAACTCCTCGATCACCAACATCCCGGCCCCCTCGCTGAGGATGAAGCCGTCGCGGTCGCGGTCAAAGGGTCGGCTGGCGCGAGTCGGATCGTCGTTCCGCACGGAAAGTGCCCGCATGGAGGCGAAGGCACTGACGCCAATGTGAGTCAAGGCGGCTTCGCTGCCGCCGGTAATCATAACGTCCACCTCGTCGTCGCGGACCAGCTTGAAGGCGTCGCCGATGGCGTTCGTGGCGCTGGCGCAGGCGGTGACCACTACCTGGTTCGGTCCCCTCAGTCCGTATTGAATGGCAAGCTGCGCGCTGGCTGCGTTGCCGATCAACTTGGGGATGGTGAAGGCGGAGACCTTGCTCGGCCCCTTGTTCAACAGCCGCTCGTGCTGTATTTCGATGGTTTCCAGGCCGCCGATGCCGGAGCCGATGATGACTCCGCATCGCCAGGGAACATCTTTCGAGAAGTCGATGCCCGAGTCGGAGACCGCGTTTACTCCGGCGACGTTGGCAAACTGCACGAAACGGTCGAATCGCTTAACGTCCTTCGATTCGATATATCCTTCGACGGACCAGTTGCGAACTTCGCCGCCGATGCGGACGCGGTAGTTGGAAACGTCCAAACGTTCCAACGGACCAACACCGCTCTCGCCATTGCAGATGCGAGTCCATAGCTCATCTACCTTGCATCCGAGCGAGGTGACGGCACCGATGCCCGTGACGACGACGCGGCGTTTCATGCGAATTTGCTAGGCAGAGGATGCTTCGGTGTTTTCGACGGCTTTTCCTATATGGTCGATGGCTTGCCCGACCGTTTGTATCTTCTCCGCCACGTCGTCGGGAATGTTGATGTCAAACTCTTCTTCGAGCTCCATCACCAGCTCGACCGTATCCAGGCTGTCGGCGCCCAGATCGTTGACGAACGAGGTTTCGTTGGTGATCTGGTCTTTGCTGACGCCAAGTTGCTCGGCAACGATATCAATAACTCGTTCTTGAACTGAGGCCACCTTGATAGCCCTCCTGCTACGATACAAATAGTATTTCTTAGGGGATGCACTCCAGCGGCAATCCCCACCCTTAAAGTCAAACCTTTTCCTACTGGGTCACAAGTTACCCCGTTTCCCATCTAATCTCGCAAGGTATAACGGTTTTTTTCGTCCGTGTCTAGCCCGTGTCTACATCCGCCGGGGGATTTTTTGGGGGATCGGGGTAACCGTTCACAGGGGACTGTCCCAATTTTCGCTGCGGGAAGGGGACAGGTCCATGTTTTCGGCCAACCGTTTGCCCGCAAAATGCGTTTTTCGGTCGAAAAATGGACCAGTCCCCAGCCATCCCGACCTCAAATGGCCCCCTACACCGTCAATCCTCCGTCGATCGTCAAAACGTGGCCGGTTATGAACGAAGCGGCGTCGCTGGCCAGAAAAAGGACGGCGTCAGCCACGTCTTGGGGGTCTCCCAACCGACCCAGGGGTATCTGTTTGCGAACCTCAGTTAATATCTCTTCGCCCAAGGCGGCCGTCATGTCGGTGGCGATGAACCCCGGGGCGACGGCGTTGACGGTGATGTTCCGGCTCGCCAACTCGCGGGCGACCGTCCTGGTCAGGCCGATCACGCCAGCCTTCGATGCCGAGTAATTCGCCTGTCCCGGATTGCCCATCAGCCCCGACACGCTGGCGACGTTGATGATCCGTCCACGACGGTTCTTCATCATCGGCCGGGCCACGGCGCGGGTAAAGAGGAACGTGCCGCGGAGGTTGATGTTTATCACCGCGTCCCATTGCTCGTCCTTCATCCGCACAATGACGTTGTCGCGGGTGATGCCGGCGTTGTTGACCAGGATGTTCAAGGCACCCCACCGCTTGATCACCTCATTGACCACTTCGGCAACCCCGCCGGCGTCGGTCACGTCGCAGGCCATCGGCTCGGCTGCTCCGCCCGCGCCGCGGATGGCGGCCACCGTGTCGGCCAGGCTTTCGGTATTTATATCGACACAGGCGACCTGCGCGCCTGCCGCGGCCAACGATTGGGCAATATGCCGCCCCAGCCCTTGCGCGGCACCGGTCACGATGGCCGTTTGGCCGCTCAGGTCGGTTGTAATTCGTCTGTTCACGATTAAGTTCTCAATTTTCAGTTTTTAGTTCATCCCTCATCCCTCATCCTTCATCCTTCATCCTTTCCCTCACACTTCCACGCATTGGCACGAGACGTTGCGGTCGATCCGCCGCAGCAGCCCGCGAAGTACGCGGCCCGGGCCGACTTCGTAAAACTGGTCCAGGCCCTGCCCAATCAAGTAACGCATCGATTCTTCCCAGAGGACGGGCTGAAGGATTTGGCGGACGAGAATCTGCCGGATTTCCTCCGGGTCGTCGTGTGGTTTTGCGTCCACGTTCGAGACGACCGGGATGCGTGGCTTGCGCATGGGTACTTCGGCGAGTACCTCGGCGCAACGCTGGTCGGCCGGCCGCATGATTTCAGTGTGAAACGCGCCGGCCACGGCCAAGGGGACGGCTTTCATCGCCCCCTGGGAACGGGCCATCTCCGCCGCCCGCTCGCAGGCGGCCAGACTGCCTGAGATCACCACGTTGTTTGGACATAGGAGATTGGCGATTTTCAGCGTTTCGCCGTCGCGGGCCTTCTCGCAAAGGGCCTCCACCTCGACGTTCTCCAGCCCGAGGATGCTTACCATGCCTCCGGCCGTGGCGTCGGCCGCTTCCTGCATGGCCGCTCCGCGACGCTGCACGACCATCAGGGCGTCCTCGAATTCCATCACGCCCGCGAAAACCATGGCCGTGTATTCGCCGAGGCTCAAGCCGGCGGTAGCTTCGCAGGCGAGAACCACGTCCGGCGATTCGGCCCGCAGCGACTCCAACGCGGCCAGGCTGGTGACGAAAATCGCCGGCTGACTGCAAACGGTGGAATCCAATTCGTCGGCCGGCCCCTCGAAACAGAGCTTTGCCAGATCGTAGCCGAGCACTTCAGCAGCGCGGCCATACAGCCTATGGGCGGCGGGCAACGACTCGGCCAGTCGCTTACCCATCCCCACTGTCTGTGCGCCTTGTCCGGGAAAGAGGAATGCGATTCTGCTCAAGACTCGGTCTCGACGACTTTTCGGCCCATGTAATTCCCGCATTTCGGGCAGACCGTATGCGTGGGCAGCGCCGTGCTGCACTGTTCGCAGTATGAGAGCTGTTTCGGCTTAATGGCGTCGTGCGCGCGGCGTTTGCCGGTGCGGGCGTTGCTTTGCCTGCGTTTCGGAACGGCCATACCTATATACCTCTAGTAGACTACCTGCTAACGAAACCAAGAATCCTAAACGACTTGGCCGGGGCTGTCAACCGAGGGAGGGCGTAACAGCCCGTTGAAAAAGTTGGCACTGTCCTAATAGTGTATAGTGTGTTGCCAGCTCATCGAGCAATTCTCCTACCGCCCGCGGGTGGTATGTAACCCACGCTTTGACGGCTGGCGTCGTCTTGATCGTCATGTGAACCCGGCAAAAATTGTAGTACCGTAAGCAGATTGCCAAGTGATATTCGTGGTTCTCCCACTTCCTGCTGTGGGCGTTGGTCAGCCGGGTCATGCGACGGAGGACCATACGGATCGACAGGTTGTGGCGCTCTATGTGGCTTGTACAGACAAGGTTCGCGTTGAGATAGCCGCAAACTGATGGAAGTCAACAGGCAATATGGCTTGACAGACAAAATTATTGTAGTGCAATTAGGGTATGGGAAAATGCATGGGAAGGCCACCGATGCTGCCGGAGGGCCAATTGTCTGAAATTATCCAATTTAGGCTGACGCCAGTGTTGCGTAGACGCGGCGGAATGCACATCCATAAAGCTGTCCGCATGGATACGCAAACGCCTGCTACGATCCCTGAGGACATAACCAAAAAAAGGCTAGCGGGGAGAGGGGGTTACGATCCCATCCATATTGACACGGACCCCTTCGGCAGAATATAAGGCTGCTGCGCCGCCAGGGCGCGGGCCACTCTCCACATAATAGAGGGAGAAGGCCGCCAAAACAGAGTTCTGCGATTATGGGACATGGCTGGATTTACGAACGTCGGTTGTTTTTGGTTCGGAAAAATTCCAAATGATTAGAATGGCCGATCTCCTGGGTGTGGGTATTTACAGCCCTTCTGAGGCCGCCCTATATGCGCGAGTAACAACCGGCCTGATGAATCGCTGGATATTCGGTAACAAACAAGGATCGCCGGTAATCGCCCCTCAACTCGGGACGCCAGAAGAGAAGGACATCACTTTTTTAGATTTTGTCCAAGCACTGGCTGTCCGCAGAATCAGAAAAGAACACCCCAAAATCTCACTACAGACCATCAGGGAGGCGTATTTCCGGGCGAAAGATGAGTATCAGACGCCGTATCCATTTGCCTTAGACAACACTCGCATCGGATTGTTTGGGCCACCCAATGAGCCAAAAAAGCAAGTGATTTGGCTATGTGTTGGCGAAGATGAGGAAGGCGCAAGAAGGTACTTTCAATTAACCGGCAAGAAGCATCACAACCAGATGATTTGCGAGGTTGTTCGCTCCTACGCCTACCGTTTGGTATTTGACGACACCACAAAGTTGGCCTGTAAGTATAAGGCTTTTCCGACTGTGAAAGACGCACCGGAATTCATCGTCATGGACCCACAGGTTCGGTTTGGCGAGCCCTTTTTCGAATCTTGCGGCTATACAGCTCGCACCCTATTTGATGCTTACATATCCGAAGGAAGTCCAACACGCGCCGCCAAAGTCTACGGGGTAACAACGGAACAAGTCGAGCTTGCGATGGAATTTTTCGACTACCTCTCACCATCCGCTGCGTGACACAGCCCATTCGTTTTTTCTTTGATGAGTGCCTAAGCCACCTTGTAGTAGAGCGACAAATCCGTGATTCGTTGCAACTCTACGGGGCTGATGCTGAGGTTGCGCATCTTTTCAAAAAATTCTCGGAAGGTATGCCAGATGCTAAATGGATACCTGAATTGAGCAAAGAAGGTGGGTGGATTGTTATTAGTTCTGACCGTGGTACGCACAGCAGGAAAGATGAGCGGCTGCCGTTGATTTGCCGAGAATTGGACGTGACGCACGTTCTCTTGAGCGCCTCCCTGCATCGGCGAAATATGTACTACAAGGCTCTAGTGCCCCGACCGACCTGAATCGACAGCTTTCAGGACCAGTGGGGCAGGCATTCCTGCCTGCCCAGGGCAGACAGGAATGTCTGCCCCACCTGTCAACTGAGGGCGGTTGGGGCACTAGCAATCACTACCTGTTTGCCATCGTTAATTGATGCGGCATCTTATCCCCCAGGAACCGGCTTTTCACTCAGCTTGCGAAACGAGCGATTCTGTTTCAAAAAACTAAACGATGCCAAGTCGGTTCAGATTCCCACTGCCCACCAGACTGTACTTTTTGATGCTACCAACACTGATCCCGACGGCAATCCCTAGGGCGATGGCGATGTCAGCAACACAGTCTTAGGATAGTACCGAAAAGTTGCCCAAGCGAGATTGTTGGGGTGGCAATTGTACTGCCACCCCAACGTGCGGTCGAACGGCAGTTTCCCTTCGGCCTAAACGGCTACCCCCCATTTTGCTGTCCGAGAGAAGAATACTCCGTTTTCTCTTCCTCCGGCCGACGTATAGTTGAACGTAAGCGTTCACGGGGCATCCGTCATTCTGAGCGTAGCGAAGAATCTCGTGTGAAATCGCGGTGCAGGCAAGATTCTTCGCTACGCTCAGAATGACGATGTTTTCCCAACCTGTGAACGGTTACAGTTGGACGGACCGTGAGACTTTCCGGATACTCTTGGCGGGGGTGCGATGTTTGGGTTTGACAGGCGGATAAATAGGAATACCGACTTCCGGCGGGGGCAGTTCGTCACCGTGCGGAGCCTCGAGGAAATCCTTGCCACCCTTGATTCCGACGGCAAGTTCGACGGCCTGCCGTTCATGCCCGAAATGACGCCGCTGTGCGGAAAGACTTTTCGAGTGCATCGCCGGGCGGAAAAAACCTGCGTGGAAGGGGTCGGCATGCGCGGCATGAGGGACGCGGTCTTCCTCGAAGGTCTCCGCTGCGACGGTTCGGCCCATGACGGCTGTCAGCGCGGCTGTTTGTTCTTCTGGAAAGAGGTTTGGCTGAAGCCGGCCGATCTCTCCCGGCGCGACACAGCCGCCCCCGGCCGTGAACCAGAACCCGCACAGCCGAGGGCGGATGTGCCACATCTGCCGACCACCAAGGGAGACCTCTTCTATTGCCAGTCCACCGAGCTGGCCACGGCCACCACGGTTTTTACCTCGGGCAAGTTGCGACGCTACCTGCGCGACCTGAGGATCGGCGAGCTTTCAGTGCAGCGGTTCGGCTATTTCCTCTGGATGGCGCTGGCCAACCGTCTGTGGCGGCTGCTTTTCGGCCGATACTACCATCAAATCGCCGGCGAACAGCAAAAAACCCTTTCCGAGGAACTCAACCTTCAGCCCGGCGAGCTTGTCGAGATTAAGAGCCGGGCGGTAATCGAGGCCACCCTCGACGCGCGGGGACGAAACCGGGGATTAACGTTCGAGCCGGAGATGGCACTGCACTGCGGCCGCCGCTACCGAGTGGCCATGCCGCTGTGCAAAATCATCGTCGAGGACAGCGGGAAAATGGTGAATCTCTCGAACACGGTCATTCTCGACGGACTCATCTGTCAGGGCATCTGCGTCCAGAATTGCCCCAGGGCAAACTATCTCTACTGGCGAGAAATCTGGCTCCGCCGCGTATGACCCCGCCACTTGCGGCGCCGGGCAGTTTTCGTAATACTGGTAGCTTGCCGTGTAATCACACAACTTGTGGCCGCTACACGGTATTAGGGTTTCTACCCACTACCCACTATCCACTATCCACTATTCACAAATGACCACGCCCCAACACGATCAAGTCCACGTCCATTGGCACGAACACGCCGTCTCTCGAGAAGAACGGGAACAACTAGGCGGTCATTCCGGCTGCGTGGTCTGGTTTACCGGTCTCAGCGCCTGCGGGAAAAGCACCGTGGCCAACCTGCTGGACCACCAGTTACACTCGATGGGTCTGCGCAGTTTCGTCCTCGACGGCGACAACATCCGCCACGGACTGAACTCCGGTCCGGCCATGCTCAAGGATTGTCACGGCGAGGAATTCGCAAAGCGGTTCGGCCTGGGGTTCTCCGCCCAGGACCGGGAAGAGAACATCCGACGGATCGGCACCGTGGCAAAGCTCTTCTGCGACGCCGGCATTATCGCCATCACAGCCTTCATCAGCCCATATCGGGTGGACCGCGATCGCGTCCGCGCGGCGTTGGCCGAAGGGGATTTCGCCGAGGTCTTGGTCGACGCGCCGCTTGAGGTGTGCGAGGCCCGAGACCCCAAGGGACTGTACAAGAAAGCGCGAGCCGGAGAGCTTAGGGGGTTTACGGGAATTGACGATCCTTACGAGCCGCCACTGAAGCCGGAATTGGTCTTGGACGCCGGCTCGAAACTACCCGAAGCGTTGGCAGACGAGGTGCTAGCATACCTCAAGGCGTCGGGCAAAATCCCGGGGTAGAACCATCTTGTCCCCACGCGGAGCGTGGGAACGAGGGGGGGCGCAAAATCCCGGGGTAGAAAAACCGCGAATTCGCGCCGCTTCCACACCAGCGGGGTTGACTTTTTCGCCGCCAAGCGGACAATTAGTGACACGCTGGCAAACCGTTTACGCGGCGGTGGAACGCAAATGGGGCGGGTCATCCCAGTCGGCGCTTTTCGTTGGTTCCCGCTCCAGAAGTGGAAGGGACGTGGTCCCATCTTTCGCCGCCCAAGCGTAGCGGTCGGCGCACTAGGATTCTGATAATAGAAAGCTGTCCGATGGCTACAGCCGTTGTTGAGAAGGTGCAGCCGCGAGCCCAAGCGGCGCTAAGCAATAGCCCCTTCTATGAGCTGCGCAAATTGCAGGTGGAACGGCGCCGCGATGGGCTGTTGATCTCCGGTTGCGTTTCCAGCTTTTATCACAAACAACTTGCACAGGAGGTGGTTCGTTCCGTCTCGGCGGACGCCAAGGTGATCAATTCGATCCACGTCAAACCCGAGGAAAACGCGGAGTAGAACGGCAATTGTACGTATTACGATCGCCTGTCTCCCGAGGAGCGATAAGTAAAATCGTGATGCCCGAAGGGAACAAGGAGGTTCTCAACGCTCAATCCGTTGTCGCCGGTGTAAGGAAGCTGGCTTTTCCGGCGGCAAACGAAGGAGAGCACAATGGAATATCCTGGAGTCTGGGCAGGCACGGGGCAAGGGCTGGCCGACGTGCTCCCAGAGACGTTGGAGGAGGCCGAGGAGTTGGCCGCCTCGATTGAAAGGGCCGTGCAAAACGAGACCGGCCGGGCAGTGGCCGATCTAACCGTCGAGGTCGGACCACAAGGCGTTCGGCTGAAAGGCCGTTGCGGCACGTATTACACCAAGCAACTGGCCCAACACGCCGCCATGCAAATCCCCGGCGGAGACCGGCTCGTCAACAGCATTGAAGTTTCCTGAACGCCGCGCGAACCGCTCCGTGGTTCGTCGTCTTCGCGGCGGCATGTGGCCGGCCTATTTTTTTGCCGCTTGGTTCGCGCCGGGGGTGACTTGCTCGATGTTTGGCTTAACGTCGTTTCCAGCCTCGCGCAACGCCCAGGCTATCCCGCCCAAGAGTATCTGGCGGAACGTCGGGTTCAACCAGATGCGGCCGTGTCCCATCGAGGTGTAGAAGACGCGGCCCTTGCCGTGCATCCGTGCCCAGGTGGCGGGATACGACGGCCGCCGGTACATCTCGCCCTTCATCCCCGCGGTCTCCTGTACCAGGATGACGTGCAAGTCCTTGGGGAACTTATATTGCGCGTACCACTCGTCGTGGATCGTAAACTCCTTGCCCAATCCTTCCATGCCGGGGAACTCAGGCGAGGCGACTTTCATAGGCGCCTCTTGTTGGGCGCCGTGGGTAACAAACTCTCCGCCGAGCATGGCGATGAACGGATCGATCCCCTCGCTGCGGAACGTATCGGTGGCCGAGTGAATGCCGACGAAACCCTTGCCGGCCTCAATCGCCGCCAGTAGCTTCTTCTTTCCCTCGGGCGACATCGGCTTGCCCGGTTGTGGTTTTTCGCACTTCCCGGTCAGATCGCCGGAAGTATAGAATACAAAGGCGTCGTACTGGTCGAGATCGCCGTCGAACAGCGCGCCGTCCTTGCTGCACACCACATCGAATCCGGCGTCTCGCCCCCACTCCGTGAGCAACTTCTCCGACGCGCTCAATTCCTTCCCCTTGCGGACGACCGGCGGATGCTCGAAGCCGGCGCTGCGGGTGAAGTAGAGCACCTTCGGTTTCCTTCGCCCGTGGGATTCGACGATTTGACCCAAGGAGAGCATCGGCAGTCCCAGCACGGCTGCCCCGGTCGTCAACAACATCTCACGGCGTTTCATGGCGTTACCTCCAGGTTATCCTGTACGAGTACACCTTTCTCTGGATTGGGAGGAAGGTAATAAAAAACTTGTCCAAGCACTTCTGTCAAGAGTTCACTCTCCATTTTGTTCTGGCTGAACATACTATGATATCCCTGTCCATCCACTGCGATGATGGCATCGGCCAAGCGCCGACAGCCTGTTCGGTAATCCAGCAGGATGGTGGGATCATCCAAAGCTTTCTCGATCACCTCGGAAAAACCTCGCAATTGCTCAGTTTTTCTGTCTTCAGGCATTGCATCAATGGCCTCCTTAATCCTGACAAACAGCTTACTGTTGCTGGTAAAGAACTCATCCAGACGACATCGCTTTTGGTCTCGATTGCACTTGGGCGGTTTCCAATACAATCGTCCGTCCTTTCGCTTGTGTACGCCGGTTTTTGCCCAATAGCATTCCGTTCCATTTTCTATCGGTCTGTCACATTGCTCCTCGACGAAGTCAAGCCCAAGTTTCATCAGTCTACGCAACGACAACAATGCACGTTCCGTGCATTCCGTGTCGTCGGCGCCGTAGTGCCTCGTGAGCAAGTTAAACGCCCAGAGAACTTTCGGCGGGTGGAGTTTGTGAGGAAGGATGTTCGCTATAAAATCAGTGGTCTTTTCAAGGCTTTCCAATTTCTGAAGTTTGTTCAAGAAATATGCGGCTTGCTGCAAAACCACGTTTCCGTATTCGGTCTTTGTATAACTGGAAGTGCCTTTCCACGGAAAGAGGCCAAGAACACGAGTAATACGGTCGCGGAACAACGAGCCCTTCAATAGTGAGCAGTGGATTGAAGTATCAAGAAATACTTCGGTGCTCTTTGGAGTGTGATCGTCAGGCAAGTTCTCGAAAGACATCAACGCCGCCCTTCAGCAAGTCTGCCGTGACTTCATTTGCCACTTCGTCGTCGAATATGGGTTCATCTCGGAGCTTGACGAATACACATTTGAGAGCGTCAATCTGCCGTTCCGCAAAATCCTCGACCGGCCTATCAAGGAATACAGATTGAAGCATATTTATTACTTCTGCAAACTGCTCTTCTCGTTTGGATCGAATGGACCACAAGTCCGACAACGAATCTCGAACCCTCTCCAAGCTATTGTTGCGAATAAAGAAATCTTCTGAATTGTCGTTGGCTTGATCGAGATTAGTGATACAAGCATCTAATAGTGCATGAATTCTATGTTTGATTCGAGGTGCAATTTCCAATAATGGCGAACATCTTGTGCCTCTTGCGGATGTATGCAAGGCAGTAGAGCCGGTTGACATCGTGCCCGACGTCTGCAGGGTTGGGGAGTAATGCTCGCCCGATACCGACCCGCCAACAGTGATCCGGTCATTATCCCGTCCATGTTGCTCAACCAAAGAGGTAACACATGTTTCATTTTCGCCCATTGTACCCCGCCTTTCTACTAGCGCTTTTCAAGTAATTCTTTTTTAATATCGCCAAAACTCTTGAAAGCACTCGAAATAAAAGTGCTGGCAGACACTTCGTCGGGATAAGGAGGTTCCTCGATGAACGCATCCATGTCGACCAACACGCCAAACTGCGGATAGCTTTTCACTATCCTTTCAGCTTTCATTTTGTCCAACTGAACATGTCTTTGATTGCGAGGACAATCCTTAGCTTTAGCCCGGGCGGCCTGTATAACACCTGCCGCCAAATCAACGGGTTGCTCAAAGGGAGCAACGGCAAACCGCACCATGTGTTGCGGCAACTCGATGACAAGCCGACAGGATGCCTCAGATACCGTTCCAACATTTAGTTTTTCGATTTCTGGCGCAAGAAGTTTCAGTTTTTCCACTCGACGATAAGATTCCTCGCGATCAGCGGTAGGGTATAGATACCAAGCTCGAAATCCAACCCTAGTAAAGTCTGACAATTGTAGGATTGAGGTCACAACCTGCGAAAACGATTCGGCAAGAGCACTAAACTCAGCCGCGTTGTCCAATGCCAGAACATCGGCGCTTTGAATCTGCGAAAGATCAAACTTCGCAGCACTGAGGTTGAAACGCAGGTTCTTTTCTCGTGAAACTAAATGGCACCAATCACCTTGAATATTCTCGAAATCCCACTCGGGGTTGCTGCTAATTAGTTCGTTGATTACCTTTCCACACCGGTCCCAATAGAGATGCCCAAATGGATATCTCAACTCGAAAACATGTCTATGAACCACTTCTGTGTGGAGATCAACTATGTGAGCCATGAGAGAAACCCAGCTAACATTGCCGCAAAGCAAAGCGGCTCAAGTGAAGATGATCGAGTGCGAATATTGACGACATTCACGCATAAAACTACTATAGCTAATGCTGCGGCCAAAATCAAACCCCCCCGACTAAGTTAAAACAGGCTTTTCTGGCTCGCCCGGCCCAGGAGATGGGCGTCGTGGCCGGCCTCTCGAAGCCGGTCGACGAAACTCTCCGGGCCGTGTGTGCAATAAACCACCCGCGGCGAGACGCGCTCGACCGCCTCCAACAACTCGTCGTAGTCGGCATGGTCGGAAAGCGGAACGGCGTGGTCCACCCGAAACCGTTGTTTCGTCCGCTGATCGACCGCCCAGCCCGTGGCCGCGATACGGACTTGCCGGCCGATCCCTTCCAGGTATCCGGCGCCCGGCGGAGCGACGATTACCCAGCCGGGGACCGCGTGGCCGGTGAACTTCTTGAAGTTGCCGAGCTTCATGCCGCACGCCTCGTACACTTTGCTGACGGCGTATACGTCGCGGTGTTGCAGGACGGGAATGCCTTGGTCGGTCAACAGCCGCGTGACCTCCTGTCCCTTGCCGAGCGCGTACGCCTGGACTACCGGCACGGCGCCGGAGTCGAGAGTCTCACGCACCAGCGAAAAGAGTTGGTCGAGCGCCTCTTTGCGTGGCGGCAGCCGGTAGTCGGGATGGCCGTAGGTGGACTCGATCACCAGGATGTCGGCGTGCGGCAGTTCGGCTTGGGCCGCGGTGGCCGACTCGCCCAGCTTGAAATCGCCCGTGTAGAGCAGCGACTGTCGGCCGTCCTCGGCCAGCAGCATGGCCGATCCGAGGCAGTGTCCGGCGGGAAAGGTGGTCAATCGCAGCCCGCCCCACTCGATCGGCTGCCGGTAAGGAATCTCCAGCGTCCGCCGCTTGCCCAGCCGGTGCTGGTACAAAGCGGCCGTCTCGGGAGTACACAAAGCATACTCGTGGCGGGCGATATGGTCGCAATGGGCGTGAGAGATGAACGCCCGCGGCTGACGACGGCGAACGTCGATCGCCAGATCGGCCTTGGTCAGTTTCAGCCCGTTTTCCCAGTGGAACAAGGTAGTGGATAGTGGGTAGTGGGAAGGTCAAAGGTCAAAGGTCAAAGGTTCAATTCCAAGCACCTGAACCTTGAACCTTGAACCTTGAACCTTGAACCTTGGGCCTTGAACCTTGGGCCTTGAACCTTGAACCTTGAACCTTGGGCCTTGAACCTTGAACCTTGAACCTTCCCACTAGCCACTACCCACTACCCACTAGCCACTACTTCTTCCGGTTGATCGACGACGGCTGGCACGACCGGCACGGGCGGACGCAATGCCTTGCTCAGCACCTCGCCGGCCTGCTTGACGATCACGTCGCGGCGGCGGCTCTGAAACGCGCCGCGCGATGGCTTTAGCGTTATGGGACCATCGTAGTCCACGTCGCGCAGCAGGGCCAGAAATCCGGCCACGTCGATTTGTCCGTTTTCACTGCCCGGGAGCAAGCGGGACTTTTCGTCCAAGTCGGCAGGGGCAACGTCGGCGGGCATGTCGGCCACTTGCACGGCAACGATCTGTTGGGCAGAGATTTTCCGCACGGACTCCAGCGAGCCGCCGCAGGCGACAATGTCCCAGATGTCCAGCAGCAGGCCCATGTTTGGCGCCGCAACCATGTTCACCAGCAGAGACAAGGCGTCGAGGTCATGAATGAACTGGAAGGCACAGTCCCGGCGGAGGTATTCGGCAGCCTGAAAACCGACGGCCAAGCGGACGCCGGACGGCTCCATCGCGGCGCATATATCGTGGAAGCGATGGCGGTGGAACTCGAAGTTTTCGTGATACGGACGGGTGTCGCCGGCCGGAGCAAGCACCGCGGTCGCGCGGGTACAGCCCAGCTCCGCCGCATAGCCGGCGTACTCCGGCAGATTTTTCAACTCCTCCTGAAAACTCTCGTCGTCCGTATCCCATTCCATGGGCAGCACAAACGTACCGATACGAATATTGGCGCTCTTAATCAAACGGCTGGCGTAGTCCATCCCCTTCGATTTAGCCCGCGTGGCGAACTCCACTATGTTCAAGTCCATCCCCCCGAAACCGTAGGTCAGGGCCAACTCGATTATCTCACTCTGGTGCCCGGTGATGCCGAGTGCCGACGGGTTCAGGTTCTTGAACATGCAATCGCTCCGTGAAATTGGGGAATATATCCAACCCCCGCCAACAGGCCGTATCGGGGTCTGGCGAAGAATCCTGAATTATCGCACATCCGGCCGATCCGTGTAAGGGGGAGCCATTCGTGGGCAAAACGCCGCAGTTTCCTTCTGGAGCGCTTGGGCGTCAGGGGGTGATTAGAGCGAGTTTTGAGGGAAATCGGGACACGGCTTGGCAGGTTCCGCGGGTTTGGTACAATTGAGCGCTTGTGGTTCTCCGATGAGAGAATCGGATAGCACAGTTCGACCGACCTGTCGGATACTGCCGTCAAAGAGGGGCGGCTTCGGTCGCAAGATCATAATTGACAGGCGGTTGCGAAAACACTGGGGAATAGTGTAACGGCAGCACGAGTGACTCTGGATCACTTAGCCTAGGTTCGAATCCTAGTTCCCCAGCTAGGCTTGTCGGAAAACGATAGGTTGGGGTGGCAGTTGTATTGCCACCCCAACGCAAGAAAATAACGGTTCTCCGACAAAGCACTAATAGTCCGACACGGCTGAAGTGTCGGGCCGCGTAGGACGGATTTCCTAATCCGTCCATCAAGCGAGATGGATCGGGCAGTAGGTCAGGTATCCCATACCTGACATTTCCATCGCAATAATCCAACCGCTTTGACATTTTCGCACTCGACCTACCGGTGTCAGGTACGGAGTACCTGACCTACTTCACTGTCGAAGACGATCGTCGACGCGGCCCGATCGGAGCAAGGGCCAACACCGGTTCGTCGTGCCAAAGATGACTGGCCGAACGGCGATTAAGAACGCCGCCTCTAGTTGCTCTTCTTTCCCCCGAGCCGCTTGACGGCGGACTGGTCGATGCAGATTCGGCGGATTGCGGTCGCTCGGCCGGTCTGCGGGTCCAGGTCCACAATGGTCCCGTTCAGACGCACGTCGCCGGTGGCCACTTCGTAATGGGTGGGCCGAAATGTACGAACGGTCTCCATCACCCGGTCGATCCGCCGACCGAGAATGCTTTCGTGGGGGCCGGTCATGCCGACGTCGCATTGGAAGGCCGTCCCGCCGGGAAGGATGCACTCGTCGGCCGTGGGCACGTGGGTGTGGGTACCCAGCACGGCGCCGACCCGCCCGTCCAGGTGCCGGCCCATTAGTTGCTTGTCGCTGGTAGCCTCGGCGTGAAAATCGACCAGGACCACGTTTACATCGGCCGGCAGCGCGGTCAACACCCGGTCGGCGGCCTGAAAGGGGCAATCGACCGGCGACATAAATACCCGGCCCAAGAGGACGCACACCGCCACTTTGATCTGCCGGCGGGTCTTCAGGATCATGAAATCGCGTCCCGGAGCGACGGCCGGGTAGTTGGCCGGACGGACGAGCCTGCGCTCGCTTTGCAGGATCGAAAAGACCTCGCGGCGTCGATAGGCGTGATCGCCCAGGGTGATCCCGTCGATGCCCGCGGTCAACAGTTCATGGTAAATGGAGGGCGTAAGTCCAGATCCGCCGGCGGCGTTCTCGGCGTTGGCCACCACCAGGTCCAAGTCTTCTTCGGCGCGTAGCCGGCGGACGACCTGCGTGCAAATATGCCGGCCGGGCTTGCCCACTACGTCGCCGATGAGAAGGATTCGCATGTTAGGTTGGGGGTTCGGGACTCGGGATTGGGGGTTCGGGGTTCAGGGATGTCGCTTGTTGCCGAGTCCCGAATCCCCCTCATCTTGCCATTTCCACGTGCCTTGTTTCCCGCAAAACGGTCACCTTTATTTCGCCGGGGTACGTCAGTTGGTGCTCGAACGCGGCGGCGATTTCGTGACAGATTTTGGCGGCCGATTCGTCGCTGGTCTCTTTGGCGCTGACGATAACCCTCAACTCGCGGCCGGCCTGGATGGCGTATGCCTGTTCCACGCCGGCGAAATTGTTGGCGATCGACTCCAATTCTTCCATTCGTTTAACGTATCGTTCGAGGGTTTCGCGCCGCGCGCCGGGGCGCGACGCGCTGCAGGCGTCGGCCGCAGCCACCAGCACCGTGTAGGGGTGTTCGACGCGGAGGTCGTCGTGGTGTCCCATGGCGGCGCGAATCACCTCGGGCTTTTCGCCGTAGCGTTTCAATAGGTCGGCGCCGATTTTCGGATGCCCGCCCTCGATCTCGTGATCGGCGGCCTTGCCGATGTCGTGCAGCAGTCCGCAGCGTCGGGCGAGTTTGCCGTCAAAATCCATTTCGTCGGCCAACATGCCGGCGATGAAGGCCACCTCGATGCTGTGCCGCATCACGTTCTGGCTGTAACTGGTGCGGAAATGCAGCCGCCCGAGCAGGTTCACCAACCGCTCGTGCAGTCCGTGTACCTCGGCCTCCACGCAGGCCTGTTCGCCCAGCTTCTGGATGTGCCGCTCCAACTCTCGCTGCGTGCCGGCGACGATCTCCTCAATCCGCGTGGGATGGATGCGTCCGTCGGCGATCAATTTTTCGAGCGACAACCGCGCGACCTCGCGGCGGATCATGTCGAAGGCGCTGACGATCACCACGCCCGGCGTATCGTCGATGATCACGTCTACTCCGGTGGTTTTCTCGAAGGCGCGGATATTGCGTCCCTCGCGGCCGATGATTCGCCCCTTCATCTCGTCGTTGGGGATACCCACCGTGCTGGTCGTGGTCTCGGCGGTGTGGACGGCGGCGTAACGCTGTATGGAAGTCAGCAGCACCTCGCGGGTCTTCTGCTCGCAGGTCTCGGCCAGGCGTTTTTCGTGGGCCAATATCGCCGCGCCGGTCTCTTTTTGCAGTTGCTCGTCGAGTATCTCCAACAGCCGTCGGGTGGCCTCTTCCTTGTTCAATCCGCTCAATTCGTGCAAGGTTTGCCGCTGCATGTCCAGCAGCTTCGAGAGTTCCTCCTTGCGGCGGTTGGTGTCCTGTATCCGCTCGGTGAGCTTGCGCTGGGTGCTTTCGACCATCTTCTCCTGTTTCCGCAGCACCTCGGCCTGTTCCTCCAGAGTGTCCTGGCGCTTGTCCAACAGCCGTTCGCGTTCGTGCAACTCGCCGCGGAGCCGGCGCAGCTCCTTCTCGCTTTCGGCCTGTTGCCGCAGGGAGGACTCCTTGATTTCCAGCTCGGCCTCGCGGCGGCGGTTCTCGACCTCTATCTCGGCCTTGCGGACTATCTCCCGCGACTCCGACTCCGCGTCCCGGCGCCGCAGCCGGTCCAGCAGCCGGAGCAGTAGAAACGTCAACGCACACGCCAGCACCGCGACCACGACGACGATTATAATGACGGTTCCATTTCCATTCACGACAACGGTCCCCCGTAAAACCGGCGGGACCGAAAGAAACCGGCGAAAAGTC
This sequence comes from uncultured Thermoguttaceae bacterium, assembly GCA_965195225.1. Lineage (GTDB taxonomy): Bacteria > Planctomycetota > Planctomycetia > Pirellulales > Thermoguttaceae > JAHIKV01. The sequence goes on along the minus strand of CBDAFL010000207.1, from coordinate 25,908 downwards.
GACGACGGCGGATTACTGCTGAACGTCGGTTGGGCGAAGCGGTTCGGACGTTTGGCCGGCGGGATCGATCGCCACGCTGGTCGCGGCAATCATCTTTTTCCGCCACGGACAAAATAAGCCGGCTAACCCGTCAAAACGCAACATCGCTCGCCGCCGTGAGGCGGGGTCTTAGGCCACGTCGCCGGGATACGCCCCAAAGGCTGGGATTCCGACAACGCACAAGCACACGGAACAGGATCAAACCGCATCGTAATTCCGCCGACGCCAAGGAATGGGACCGCCCAACGGCAGCCGACCCAAGGCAGAGAATAGTCCGCCTGGGCCGGAACCGGAAGATTCCATGCCCGGCCGAGCATAACGCCCACCGAGCATAAACCCGCCAGCCACCGGACGATGATCGCAAACAGTTCCACCATTCTTTTGGCCTTGGCAATCGGATGGTTCTTGCCGCCTAATACACCGCTAACCGAATAACACCCGGAAAAACACTCAGTCAGTATGTCGTTCGTCGACTTCGGCCGCCAATTTCGGCCCACCGAAGACACTTTGCTATTACCTAGGATAATCTTAACAGAGGAACCTGGAACTGCAACCGGGGTCTCCGGGACGGGGTTGCATAACCTCCTGCTGGAACGTGGGTCATGTCGATCGCGTAGGAAAACCGGGGGGGTGGGGGGATATGCTTGTGAGTTGGGCGCATGTTCCGCCGCTTAGACGGCGGACTTGTCCGTCGCGCAAACAGCAGAACTTGTAATACGGTAGGCTGGGTCATGACCCGGCAAGGTTGGACATTTACGGCGGGCGATTATGAATGATCGCCGGGTTGCAACCCGGCCTACTACTTGTGGCGATGGCTGGCCGGCGGTAGGATGTTGATGACAATTTGAGTTTGACGCGCGTGCGTCAAGTTACTGCTTTCAAGAAAACCACGAACCTGGGTCTTCGGACTCTTGAACCAGCAAAGCAGTGCTTGGACCGCGCTCCCGTTATGGGAGCGTCGGCCGGGTGCTGTTTGCTGGTGCCTCTTCGTGGAGGTTCTTGAAGCGGCCTCGGTCCGGCGCTCCCTTTTTGTCGCGCCCGCACCGAGGAGACAACGTCACTCTTTGTCTGGTACGGGAGGGCGCAATGGCCGCGAAGGACAAGAAAAGGTTGATTACGGGCCGAGACAGGCTCGTTGCGGACAGAGACAGGTTGATCGGGGAGTACGAGTGGTTGCGGCGCATGATGCACCATTTGGACATGCAGACCGAACAAATCGACCGGGAAATTATCGATCTGGAAAAACTCCTGCCGGACGACTACACGTTCCCCGGCGATCCCACTATTGAGTAGGGTGCGTCCGCGACGCACCGATATTCTTGTTTGTGGTGCGTCGCGGACGCACCCTACGGTGCTCACCAAGGTGGGGCAGACATTCTTGTCTGCCCGAAAAATCCGGCAAACAGGGCAGACAAGAATGTCTGCCCCACCCGACACACTGTTGTCGATTGCCCCCGTGTGGTGATAAATGCGGTATATCGGATTACTCTATTGTCTATACAACGAAGGGACTATCATGCGGTTGTGCGGTACGCGAGTGGGCAGTAAACTGCCCACCCCTCCTTTTATCAAATCCACTACCCGCTCTACCCACTACCCACTATCCACTACCCACTACCCACTATCCACCATGCTCCACCCGCTGGAATCCAAACTGGCCGCGGCTTGGCCCCCCTCCGAATGGACCGACGTGACGGTCGTGGCGGCCGTCTCGGGCGGATGCGACAGCGTGGCGCTGTTGCGGGCCTTGACGGCCGTTAAGGCCGCCGGCGAGGGGCGAATCTGCGCCGCACATCTCAACCACCGGTTGCGACCCGAGGCGGACAAAGACCAACGGTTCGTCGTCGATCTTTGTAGCCGTCTGGGAGTGGAGTGCGAGGTGGGACACATCGACGTCGGCCGCGCGGCGGCCAAAGAAGGCGAAGGCATCGAAGCCGCCGCGCGTCGCTGCCGCTATCGGTTCCTGCAAGAGGCGGCCGGTCGGTTCGGCGCGAGGTTCGTCGTCACTGCCCATACGGCCGACGATCAGGCCGAGACTATTTTGCATCGGATCATCCGCGGCACGGGCATTCGCGGGCTGGCGGGTATGGCGCGGGTCCGAACGCTGGGACACGCCTCGTTGGTGCGGCCTCTGTTGGGCGTCCGCCGCGCCGAGTTGATCGCCTACCTCGACGACCTGGCCCAAACCCATCGCCACGACTCGAGCAACGCCGACCGGCGCTTCACCCGCAATCGAATCCGCCTGGAACTGCTGCCGCGGCTGCGCGAACATTTCAATCCCGAGATCGACGAAGCCGTGCGGCGGCTTGGCTCTCTGGCCGGCGAGGCCCAGACTGTGATCGACCGGCTGGTGGACGAGCGGTTCGAGCGGTGTGTGTCGCCCGACGGACCGGACGCGGTTACTGTCGATCTCGATGCGCTGGCCGATTGGCCGCCATATCTTGTCCGCGAGTTGTTCGCGGCCGTGTGGCGGCGGCGGAGTTGGCCCTTGCAGCCGATGGGGCTGACGCAATGGGACGAGCTTGCCCGGCTGGCCGCGTCGCCGACGTCCACGGCGCGGCGCGACTTTCCCGGCGGCGTGACGGTGGAAGTCGCCGAAGGGCGGATGCGGTTGAGCCGGAGTGCTTAGACGGTAGGGTGGCACGTCCCTTAGTTAGGGACGGCGCGACGGGAGATTCGTCTTCCTGGGATCGGCGATTGCACTTTGCTTTTTGCTCTTGTTCGGCTCGCGTTTGCCGACCAGCCAGAGCAGGATCGGCGAGGCCACGTAAACGGAACTGTACGTTCCGGTGAGCACGCCCACGATCAACGCAAAGGCGAAACCGTGAATCGCCTCGCCGCCGCAGATGTAGAGCACGACGATCACCAACAGCGAGGTGAAGGAGGTCAACAACGTGCGGGAGAGGGTTTGGTTCGTACTCAGGTTGATCATCTCCCGCGTGATGTGGGGAGCCTTGCCGCGGACCTCGCGGACGCGGTCGAAGATGACGATCGTGTCGTTGACCGAGAACCCGATGATCGTCAGGAACGCGGCCACGATAGGCAGGTTTATCTTCAGCGGCTCGATCATCAGGAAGCCCAGATATGGGGCCGCGTAGATGCTTACCGCGACGGCCCCCAGCACAATGAACACGTCGTGGATCAAGGCCGCCACCGCCGCCAAACCGAAGGCCACGCCCTGGAACCGTATCCAGAGGTAGAAGATTATGAACAGCCAGCTTGTGGTCAGGGCGTAGATGGCCAACAGTTGCGTGTTGCCCGCCACCGTCTTGCCGATGCGATTGGAGGCCGGAAAGTTTGGATTCTCGGCGAGATAGGTTTCCATGCTTTCCAGCAGAGAGTCAACCTGTTTCGGCTGGAGCATGATTTTCAAGGTCCACTGCGGGTATTTTTTGCTTTCGCCTTCCGCATATTCATCGTTGGAAATCTCGTAGGATACCGATTCCAGCGACAGCCCCGCCTTATCTAGCACCGTACCCAAATACTGTTTGACGGCTTGGTAGTTGACCGGCAACTTGAAGGTCAGTTGAGTGCGCACTCCGTCGGCGAACTGATCGGGGCTGGCGAGGGGCTGGCGCTCAACGGTAGCGGTCTGCTCGGCCGCCTCTGAAGGGAGCGGTTTCCGGGGAATGGTCTTCGGCTGCGGCACTTCGACCGGCTGGGGTTTTTCCGCCGCGGGACTCTCGGCGGCCGGTTTGCCGGCCGATGGTTCCTTGGAATCGTCGGCCAGCATCAGCGCCAGCGCATCCCCGCCCGCAAATGCCAGCATCGTCCGCGGCGGCAGATCGAGTCGCGATTGGTCCCGCTCCGGCGGTTCAGCCGGCTTGGCGTCGGGCGCCTTGTCGGGTGAAGGCGCGACTTGGTCGGCGGAGGAAATGATCTCCAGCGGCGTGAACTCGAGCGAGTTGCGCACGAGTTTGTCGCCGAACACTTGCGTCAGTTCGTGCTTGACCTTTTCTATGTCCATCTCCGAGGTATTAAGCATGAATCGCTTGCCCCGCTCCTCTCCCTCGAGATACACGTCGCTGACGGCCAGATCGTGCAACCGCTCCGATTCGGGGCGATTGCTCAACTTCTCCCGCACTTCGTCGGTCTTTTCCGGTTGGTTGAACAGGGCTTGGACCGATACGCCACCGGTGAAGTCGATATCGAACAGGCCCTTGCCGCGGTGGATCGAAGCGGCCACCGCCATTACGATGATCAGCAGCGACATCGTAGCTGTAATGGGAAATATCCGCAGGAAGTCGATGTTCGTCCGGCCGATCAGCCGAAGCATCTTGACCTCGGTGATCCAACGCCGTTTTTCGGCGACGTCGAAAATCACCCGGGAGACGAAGATCGATGTGAACATGCTGACCGTCATGCCGATAAACAACGGCACCGCGAAGCCTTTCACCTGATCCGTGCCGATGACGTAGAGCACGGTGGCCGCGATCAGGGTGGTCAGGTTGGCGTCGATGATGGTGGTGCTTGCCCGTTGGAAGGCGTTGCGGATCGCCATCCGCAGCGCGGCGCCGCGCGCAAGCTCCTCGCGCAGCCGCTCAAACACCAGCACGTTGTTGTCCACGGCCATGCCGATCGTCAGCGCCAGGCCGGCGAAGCTGGTCAAGGTAAAGACCGCATTGACCGAAAGCATGATGGCGAAGAGGATCAATATGTTCAACAGCAGCGCGAAGTCGGCCACGATACCGCAGAAGCGGTAGTACCAAAGCATGAACAAGGGGACGAGGATCGCGGCGATGATCATCGCGTTGGTGCTCTTGGTGATCGTATCCTGCCCCAGCGTGGGACCGCTGAAGAGCTTGCTGATCGGCTCCTTGGAGAGCGCGGCGGGCAGACTCCCCGCCTTCAGCACGTTGACCAAGTCGTCCACTTCCTCCGGGGTGAAGGTGCCGCTGATTTCGCCCCTCCGATAGATAATGCTGTTGAGTTGCGGCGCGGAGTACAGTTCGTCGTCGAGGATGATGCCCAACTTGTAGGTGAAACCGGTCTGCTCGTCGGGCAGATGATCGCCGGTCAGTTCTCCGAACCGCCGCCCACCTTCTTCGTCAAAGGTGAAACTTACGCTTGGCCGCCCTCTCTCGTCGGAGCTTGAGCGGGCGTCGACCAGATATGCGCCGGTGACATTGTATTTGTCGGTCACGACCAAGACTTCGGTGATTTCGCGTTCGCCTTTTTTCTTCTTGCGCAAGGCAATGCCGGGAATACCTTCTAGGCTTTCTTCCTCTTCGAGTTTGACCGGCACCCACCAGGCCGTCAGTTTGCCCGAGGCGTCCAGAAACTTCGTCCGCTTCGTATCGGCCAATGCCCGTTCGATCAGATCCTTGTCCTGGCGGTTGTTGGCCAGGATGCGGAACTGTAGGTTTCCGGTGGTGGTGATGAGCCGTTCGATCCGCTGCACCTCGGCCTCGTCGACCTCGGGCACGATCACCTCGATCTGCTCGATTCCGTATTTGCGGATGGTGACTTCCTTCTGTCCGCCGGGGTTGACGCGGCGTTTGATGGCGTCGATCAGATCGTCCATGTTCACGGCCTGATCCGCCCTCTTTTTAGTCTGGTCGACCTCGTAGACCAGCAGCGCGCCGCCTCTCAAGTCGATACCCAACTTCAGCGGTGGCCCCATCAGCAATATCGCCACGCTGGCCAGCAGGCAGAACAGGATCAGGCCGATCTTCCAGCCGTGGTCGGGCATGCGCAACTTCTTGCCCAAGTAGTTGCCAAGGAAGAACGACACAAACACCGCGGCCAGCGCGACCAGAAGGTGCAGATACCAGGGGATACCGGCCGGTTCTTGCTCGACGGCCTGAGCAAACAGAGGATTCACGTACCAAGGCATGACGGATGGTTTCCTGGAAAGTTTACTTGTTCTCGGGCTACTGTTACTTGTCCTCGGGCTGGCCCGAAGGTCCGTCGTCCAACACTCGGGCGATCGAACCTAGCGTCAGCCGCAGTTTCGTGTTCGTGGCCTCGTCGACCTTGACGGTCACCTCGTCGGCGTCGCGGTTGACGTTGGCAACTACTCCGTAGATGCCGCCGGAGGTAAGTATGCGGTCGTTTTTCTTCACCTCGCCGAGCATGGCCTGCCGCCGGGACTGCTCGCGGCGCTGCGGACGGATCAGGAGAAAATAGAAGAGGACGGAAATGGCGATAAGCATCGGTAGCATGCCCAACAGGCCATCCACCGGCCCGGCTTCCCCTCCTCCGCCCGCCTCCTGGGCGAAAAACGCCGCACGAGAGACCAATGTCATAAGCGTCGATTCCACGGCTATTCCTCCCTAACTAGAGAATCATAAGCCCATTATTTTAAGCTCTTGGCCCATAAGCGACAAGGGCAGAGTGGGCGACGAACGCAATTTTCCGATCCCAATTGAATTCCCGGAGATCGGGGTTGGACGGCGAAAAAGCACTGTTTATTGGGCATCAAAACGTCGATGGCGCAATAACGCCCCGTGACTGCGGTCGCGGGGGGCGTAAAATGCCGCCATTCTCACCCGTGACCGCGGTTGCGGGGCGTTTTCCATTTGTTGCTTAGGATACCCGATAGTCAACAAATGGGATTGTTCCCGGACAACATCGATTCCGACCCGATTTCAGATATGATACATCCGCTCGTCCTCTCCCTTTGCGCGCTCGAGCAGATCGGCCAACGTGATCTCGTCGAGCATCTTCCGTTCGACGGCGGCGACGTCTTTCCATGTCCGAACAAGGGCCTGGACGACCGGCGAATCGGGCGAGACGCTGCTTTTCGGACCGGCTTCGTTCGGGCAGCCGTCGATGACTTCCATGACTCGACCCAGCGAGATGGAATCGGGCGGATCGACGAGCCGATACCCGCCGGCCGCGCCCCGAACGCTGGAGACCAATCCCGCCCCCTTCAACTGCAACAGAATCTGCACCAGAAACCGCGGCGGCGCCCCGTGCCGCTCGGCGATGTCGCGTATCCGAACCGGCTCGCCGGACGCATGATGCAAGGCCAACTCCAACGTGGCAACGCAAGCGTACTCCATCTTGGCGGATATTTTCACGGCCCATTCTCCTTCCGTAATCGTTCAATTATACGAAAGTTTGTAAACAATGTCCACAATGGCCGGCCGGTACTTGACCTACGTCGGAGAAACGGACACTATGGCGGCCGAGGGATGGGCGTGAAATTGCAACAGGCACACGGAGTGTGCCTACTACAGAGCAAGAAAGGCGGTGATCGGCTATGTCCCATAAGGCTTATCTGGCGGTTGACATGGGCGCCTCCAGCGGTCGGCACGTGCTGGGACTATTCGATGGGAATAAGTTGCGGCTCGAAGAGGTCTACCGCTTCGAGAACGGACCGGTCGAGACGGACGGGCGGTTGTATTGGAATCTGCTCGGGCAATGGACCCACGTACGGCAGGGCTTGCGCGCGGCGGCCAAAAAGTGCAAACACGTCGCCAGCGTGGGAGTCGATACCTGGGGCGTGGACTTCGGGCTGCTGGCCGGCGGCGACGAGTTGCTCGGCAATCCGTACCATTACCGCGACAGCCGCACCAACGGCATGATGGAAAAGGCGTTCGAGATCGTCCCCCGCGAGGAAATTTTCCGCCACACCGGCTTGCAGTTCATGCAACTGAACACGCTGTATCAACTGCTGGCGATGAAACTCGCCGGCTCTCCGCTGCTGGATGCGGCCGAGACGCTGCTGATGGTCCCCGACCTGTTCCACTGGCTGCTGACCGGCGTGAAGTGCAACGAGATGACCGAGGCCAGCACGAGCCAGTTATACAATCCGGTTACGGGAGGCTGGGCCACGGAGTTGTTGGAGAAGTTTTCGCTGCCCACGCATATTCTCGGCCGGATCGAGCAGCCGGGCGCCACTCTCGGCCCGTTGCGGCCGAATCTGGTTGCCGAAACCGGCTTGGAGGGGACCAAGGTCGTCCTGCCCGGCACGCACGACACGGCCAGCGCGGTGATGGCCGTCCCGGCGTCGGGCAAGCCAGGCGAGCGCCCCGATTGGTGTTACATCAGCCTCGGCACCTGGGCCTTGATGGGTGTCGAGTCGCCCCGGCCGGTGGTCAACGATGCGGTGCTGCGGTTGAACTTCACCAACGAAGGGGGCGTTGGCGGCACTACCCGGCTGCTGAAAAACATCGCCGGGCTGTGGCTCGTCCAGGAATGTCGCCGGGCGTGGAACCTCGCCGGCGCCAACTTGGACTGGGAGGCGCTCAACCGTCTCAGCGCCGCCGCGCCGCCGTTGCGACGGTTCGTCAACCCCGATGCGCCGGACTTTATGGCCCCCGGCGACATGCCCGAGGCGATCGCCGAGTTCTGCCGCCGCACGGGCCAAGCGGCGCCCGAGGACAAAGGGGCCGTCCTCCGCTGCGCGTTGGAGAGCATCGCCATGAAGTTCCGCCAGGTTTTCGGTATGTGCGAGGAACTGTCCGGCGGGCGGATCAAGACGATCCACATCGTCGGCGGCGGCACGCGGAACCGCCAGCTCTGTCAGGCGGCGGCCGACGCCTGCGGCCGGCGGGTCGTAACCGGTCCGATCGAGGCCACGGCGGTCGGCAACCTGATGATGCAGGCTCTGGCCGACGGCGAAGTATCGTCGATTGCCGAGGCCCGCGAGGTGATCCGCCGCAGTTTCCCGGTCGAAGAGTACGAGCCGCAAAACACGGCGGCGTGGGATGAGGGGTATGGAAGGTTTTTGGAAGTGGCCGGTGGCTAGTGGTCAGTAGTCAGTAAGAAAGCCGCTTGCGGCTTCGCAAGGCCAAATAACGGTTCCTGACACCTTTTTCCCTGCCTCGGCTACGGTGAAAAGAATTATTTCGACACTGTCGAAATAATCGAATTGATAACGGAGAAAAACGCGAAACCAACTGTCGCTACACTGTAGCGACAATGGTATTTCAGATTGTGTACGCACTGCGTTCACAATTGAGCGATGAGTTCCGGCTATGGTTAAATATCCATTTCAATCACAATTAGGTTTGCATCAGACTTTTCCGACGAAAACATTGTCTCCGCACTGCGGAGACAATGGTCGCGGACCCATATCACGAAACACATGTAGTACAACAATAAACCTTCTCTTCGGAGCGACAAATGATACGCGTCGGCATAGCGGGCATCGGGTTCATGGGCATGACCCATTATCAAGCCTACCAAAAAATCCGCGGCGTGAAGGTCGCGGCCCTTTGCGAACAAGACTTGAAACGACTCTCCGGCGATTGGCGGTCGATCAAGGGCAACTTCGGCCCGCGCGGCGAAATCATGGACCTCGCCGGCGTCAGCCGCTATCGGGATATCGACGAGATGATAAACGATCCGCGGATCGATCTGATCGACGTCTGCATGCCGCCGGCCTGGCACGCGGAAGTGACCGTCGCCGCGCTCGAGGCGGGCAAACACGTCTTCTGCGAAAAACCAATCGCACTGAATCCCACCGACGCGGATCGAATGGTCCGAGCGGCCGAGCGGGCGGGAAAACTACTGATGATCGGACATGTATTGCCCTTCTTCCCCGAGTTCCGTTTCGCACATCGGGCGATCTCCAGCGGCAAATACGGCGCGCCGCTGGGCGGGTATTTCAAACGGATCATCTCCGACCCCACCTGGCTGCCCGACTTCTACGACCCCAAAAAAGTCGGCGGGCCGATGCTTGATCTGCACGTCCACGACGCCCATTTCATTCGGCTGGTTTTCGGAATGCCTCGGGCGGTCCACACTGTCGGCACGATGCGCGGAGCGGTGGCCGAACGGTTTACAACGCAGTTTCTCTACGACCCGCCGCTGATGGTCACTGCCGCCAGCGGAGTGATCGACCAGCAGGGCCGTCCCTTCACCCACGGCTTCGAGTTGTATCTGGAGAAGGCCACGCTACTGTTCGACTACATGGCGCTGCCGAAGTTGGGCGACGCGGTCACGCCGCTGACGGTGCTGACCGACGGCGGCCGTGCGTCGCGGCCTAAGCTCGGGTCGGCCGATCCGGTGGACGCCTTTGTGTCGGAACTGAAAGAAGTGGTCCGTTCCATCCGCGCCGACGAGCCGTCGCCGCTGTTGGCCGGCGAACTGGCCCGCGATGCCGTGCTCCTCTGCAAAAAGCAGACCGAGTCGCTGCTGAAGAATCGGGCGGTAAAAGTATCGTAGGCCGGGTCACGACCCGGCGGCTCCGAAAATCATCGCCATAAACAGTATGAATCAGAATATCATGGCAAACGAAATCGAAACCCTGCAAAACAAAGTAGCGGACCACGGAGTTTCCGTCACTGCTTTGCTTCAGAAAGCCCTTGTTCTGGCAAATAAGATGGCTGACGAACAGTTCCTCGCCTGGGCTCGGCAGGAACTCAAGGGATACACCAGGGAGGACAAGGAGGTTGACTACCGTTGCCTGAAGGGCCACTATGTTGCCATTACGGCTGACGGTCGCAGGTTGCCTATCCATTGGCAAAGCTCCACATCCGGGATGAATGTCCGTTTCATCACCTTGCCACTCCCGGAGTTGGAATCCCTGATGAGCCCGGATAGCAGCTCATTCGCTGTCAAGATTAAGGTTGATTCGGATGCGTTGACTTCGCTTGACCTGGAGCCGGGGGATTGCATTGGATTTGAAGTCGGACAGGCAACATCTGTCGGATTCCTACAGGCCATTCGGAATCGAATCCTTGAATGGACGCTTGACCTGTCTACTCGTAGCGGTGTTGTCGGAGCCACCACGGATTCAACTGGCAACAATACAGGGCAGTCTCTAAGAGTGTTAACCCAACAATCGCTTGCCCTTGCACCAGCACATATTTCTGAGGCAGTTGGTGGTTTAGAAACCAGTTGCTCAAACTTAAAAAAACCCAAGATTTTTATCTCCTACCGACGTACTGATAGTGCATATTCATCACAGTCCATTTACGATAAGCTGATATCATATTATGGTAAAGAATCTGTCTTCTTCGACGTTGACACGATCCCTGTGGGACAGGACTTTCATAAAATTCTCAACGAAGCTGTGGCTAAGTGCAATGTATTTTTGGCGGTCATTGGGGACCACTGGTTGAATACACAGGACGAAAACGGCCTGCGGCGGTTAGACAATCCTGACGACTTCGTTCGCATTGAGATTGAGGCTGCATTGTCACGTAACATTTCGGTAATTCCGGTGCTTACTGGCCTGGCGAAGATCCCAAGAACGCAAGACTTACCGTCTACGCTCCATGAGCTTTCGAGACGGCAAGCGACCGAAGTGCGAGCCGGACGAGATTTCCGTAGTCATCTTGATCGATTGATTCGGGATATACAACAGGTTTGTGGCGTAGCAGATCCAGGTGGAATAAATCATCATTCAATTCGATTTAATGTGGATGACTGGACAGTATGGCAAGAACCAGATTATGATCCAGACTTTCCTGTGATTAGTCAGTGGCGGACAGGTGACATACGATATTCCTGTACTATTCGGCTCCGAAACGACTTGGAATGGGACGATGAACTTCACCGGCTTCGCATGGAGTTTCGGCAAGGCGACAACGTTCTGTTGGAGGACACTTATGCGTTCGACGACGACAGTGTTGTGTTGCCGCCCCGGAAATGGGTTTCGATCAACGTTTACTATGGCGTCCATGAAGAAGGTGTTTTTTCGGCAAGCGATTCTGTATGGTTTGTGGCTGAAACTGTTGGGGACAACAGCAAGGTGGCATGGCTCGTTGAGCATCCGACCCATGGTGGTCGATCCGAGGTGCAAGTATCGTAGACTGGTTCGAGAACCGGCGTTTCTGATAAACATCGCCCAAAATGGCACGTATTAGCGCCGTGTTGTAACCCGGCTTATGTGCCGCCGCAATCATTAGCGGTTGACTGCGCCCCGAAGTTCCCCGACAATACGGGGTTATGAAGGATTCTACTGTTGGCATTTGGTTGATCGGGGCCAGAGGGGGCGTGGCCTCGACGGCTATACTCGGTCTGGCGGCCCTCGAACGTGGGTTGATCGGTCCCGTGGGCCTGGTTAGCCAGTTGCCCCAATTCCAACATCTCCCCCTGGTTGGCTGGGACCGCTTCGTTGTCGGGGGGCATGAGATTCGCCGAGCACCGCTGGTCGACGAAGTCGCCCGAATCGCGGGCCAAAGCCGCATCGAACTGGCCAAAGTGGTCGAGCAGTGCCGGCCGGAGTTGGAAGAGATCGACCGCCGCATCCGCCCGGGCACGATCATCGGCGTCGGCAAAACTATCGCCGCGTTGGCCGACATGGAGATACCGCATGACGAGACGCCGCGCCAGGCCGTCCAGCGGCTGGGCCACGACATGGCCGAGTTCGTCCGAGCCGAAAAGATCGATCATCTGGTGGTGGTCAACGTCTCCTCGACCGAGCCGCCCGCGGACGTTTCGCAATTGCCGACCAACTGGGCGGAACTGGAACGGCTGTTGGATGACAAGCAGTGTCCCTTGCCGGCCAGTTCGTTGTACGCAATTGCGGCTTTGGAGGCGGGCCACTCGTTCATCAACTTCACCCCCTCGCTTGGCGACGCGCCGGCGGCGATCGACGAACTCGCCCGGCTAAGAGGCGCCTGCCATTACGGCTGCGACGGAAAGACCGGCGAGACGTTGATGAAGAGCGTGTTGGCCCCGATGTTCGCCCGGCGAAACCTGCAAGTTCATAGCTGGGTGGGACACAACATTTTCGGAAACATGGACGGACAAGTGCTGGACGATCCGGAGAACAAGCGGGCGAAAGTGGCCAGCAAGGACCATCTGATCCGCGAAATACTCGGATACAAACCGAACACGCTGGTCTCGATCGAGTATCTGCCCGACATGGGCGATTGGAAGACCGCCTGGGACCACGTCCACTTTGCCGGGTTCCTGGGCGTGCCGATGACCTTGCAATTCACCTGGCAGGCGAGCGACTCGGCGCTGGCCGCGCCGTTGGTCTTGGACCTCGTGCGGCTGACGGAGTATGCGCATCGCCGCGGACACGTCGGGCAAATGCCCTTCCTGGCCAGCTTTTTCAAAAGCCCCCACGGCGCAACCGAACACTGTTTTGACCGGCAATTCGAGACGCTCGAACAATGGGCATCGGACTGCGAAACCACAAGCGGCCAATAAACCCCTAGCCACTGACCACTAGCCACTAGCCACTATCTTGCCTCAATCAAAAAAACCACCGCAACGTCGCGGGAAGAAACCGTCGGCCGCCGCCGACAAGCAGACCGCGCCCAAATTCTCCGAAATGGGTCTGTCGAAGGCGATGCTCGCTTCGCTGAATGAAGCGGAATATCTCGATCCCACGCCGATCCAGGCTGGGCTGATTCCCCGCGCCATCGAAGGCGTTGACCTGATGGGCCAGGCCCAGACGGGTACCGGCAAGACCGCCGCCTTCTGTATCCCCATCCTCGAACGGCTGCAATCCCGCTCCGAGGCATTATGGGTGCAGGCCCTGGTCCTTTTACCCACTCGGGAGCTGGCCGTCCAGGTTCGCGACGAGTGCGTGAAGTTGGCCTCCGGGCGGGACATCCGCGTGACGGCCGTCTACGGCGGCAAACCGATCCGCAAGCAGGTCGAGCAGCTCCGACGCGGCACGGAGATAGTCGTCGGCACGCCGGGGCGGATAATGGACCTGATGAACCGCGGCTCGCTGGTGCTCGGCGAGGTCCGCTTCGTGGTCCTCGACGAGGCCGACCGGATGCTGGACATCGGTTTCCGCCCGGACATCGAAAAGATTTTGCGCCGTTGCCCTCGAACGCGGCAAACGCTGTTGCTCAGCGCCACGATTCCCCCGCCGGTCAAGCGGCTGGCCGAGCGATACATGAACGAACCGGAAATGCTTGACTTCTCCACAAAGGACCTGGCCGTGGAGACGATCGAGCAATGGTATTTCACGGTCGACGCCGAGCGAAAGTACGACCTGCTGGTGAAGCTGCTGGAGCGGGAAAAGCCGCATCAGGCGATCGTCTTCTGCCGCACGAAGCGGGGGACCGACAAGGTCAGCCGCCGGCTCAGTCAATCGTTCCACGGCGTGGACACGATCCACGGCGACCTGCAACAACGTACCCGCGACCGCGTGATGAGCAGCTTCCGCGAAGGAAAGATCAAGGTGCTGGCGGCCACCGACGTGGTGGGCCGGGGTATCGACGTGACCAGCATCTCGCACATCATCAACTACGACATCCCGCAGTTCTGCGACGATTACGTGCATCGCGTGGGGCGCACCGGCCGGATGGGACGCGAGGGCGTCGCCTTCACTTTCGTCACGCCCGAGGAGGGCAACGAACTGACGCGGATCGAGATGCGCATCAACCTGCTGTTGAAGCGGGACGAGATACCGGGGTTCGTGGCGCTGAGCAAGCCGCAACCGACCGACGACTTCGACGTCGAGGGCGACGAACCGTTCGAGCCTCCGTCGCCGAAACCGGTTTTCGGCCGCCGCACCCGCCGCGTCCGCCGAGCGCTGTAGCATTCGTAGGACAGGTTGGCAACCTGTCCCACGACCTTTTGTAGGACAGGTTGGCAACCTGTCCCACGACCTTTTGTAGGACAGGTTGGCAACCTGTCCCACGACCTTTTCGGAGATTAGATAAGCACGCCTCCTTTCGTCTATCCTTCCCAGAAAGGATTCAGCTCCATGCAAGTTCTGCCATTGTTGCTCTGGGCTGTATTGGCGACTGGAACCCCTCAGAACGAAGGCCGAGGGGTTTGGTGCAGTGAAGGCACGGGACCATATCGGGGCGATTGGGACCGCTCGGCCAAGCTGCTGGCCGACAACGGATTGAACATGGTCATGCCGCTGATGTTCTGGGGCGGCGTGGCCCACTACGCCAGCGACGTGCTCCCGCGCAGCGCGATATTCCATAAGTACGGCGATCAACTCGAGCAGTGCTGCGCGGCGGCTCGAAAGCACGGCCTCGATGTCCACGTTTGGAAGATCAATTACAATCTGAATACGGCGCCGTGGAAGTTCATCGAAAGCATGCGCCGCGAGGGCCGCACTCAAGTCAACGTAAAAGGCAAGCCGTTCGACTGGCTCTGTCCCTCGCATCCCAAGAACCGGAAGCTGGAGTTGGAGGGGATGCTGGAGGTGGCCCGCAAGTACCCGATCGACGGCTTGCACCTCGACTACATCCGCTATCCCGGCCGGAGGCTCTGCTACTGCGAGGGCTGCCGGCGGCGGTTCGAGGCCGACAGCGGACAAAAGGTATCGAACTGGCCGGAAGAATGTTACTCCGGCGCGCGGAAAAATGAATACAACGACTGGCGTTGCCGGCAGATCACTTCCCTGGTCGGGGAGGTTAGCCGCGAGGCGCGGAAAATCCGGCCGGGGTTGAAAATATCGGCGGCCGTCTTCGGGGCATATCCCGACTGCCGCAAGTCGCGGGCACAGGATTGGCCTAAGTGGATCGACGCCGGATACCTGGATTTCGTTTGCCCGATGAACTACACCGAAAACGACAAGGATTTCGCCCACTGGGTGCGGAATCAGGTGAAGATTACGAGGGGCCGAATTCCGCTTTATCCGGGCATTGGGGCCGCGTCGTCGCATAGCACGCTGACCACGGATCGGGTTTTGGATCAAATCCGCCTTGCCCGATCGCTCGGCGCGAGCGGTTTTGTGATCTTCAATTTCAACGCCGCGACGGCGAAGTCGATCGTTCCCGGCGTGGGGGGGAAACTCGATCCGCAGTCTGCCGCGCCCCTACCCCGCACTCAATAACACTGCGTTATAACGGTTTGTAGTACTGCGAAGCCGCAAGCGGCCATTCAATTATTGCCGCGCGCTCGCTTGTCACTCGTGAGGGAACTTGCGCTGCTTCCAGGTCCATTCCCGCGATTCGCTGCTTTTGACCAGCCGGCGATAGACGAAGTCGGCGATCAGCCCCGCGATGTTGAACCGTGGATCGAGCAGTTTCGTGCCTTGCAGACTGGTGTCCAGTCCGCCGAGAAAGAGGGTTTGCTTGTCGAGCTTGTCGTCGCCCGTCGGCTCGGGATGGAACCGCTTGAAGACGCCGTATATCCGTTTGGCTCCTCCCATTGCCTTGCCGTCCCGCTTGCCGGCGAGGATCAATATGGAGATGTCGGATTGCACGGTCTTGTTTGCCACCGCGCGGCGCAGCGGTAGACCGCGGAACGACCACTCGGGCGAGATCAGCACCAGGGCCTTGACGAAGCGGCCCAACTTCAGCGGTCCGTAGTAAACGGCGCCGTAGTTGTATCCGATGGCATCGTACCAGGCGAAGTCCAGGGCAACGGAAGCCCCCATGTCGGTGCCGACGATGCAGAGTTTGTCGATGTTCAATTCACCCGCGTTGTTCTTGGTCCAAAGGAAGTCCTTGACCGCCAGCATGTCCTGCCCGACCATCCGGCCGAACTGGACGGGGGCCATTGTCGCGGCGTCGAGCCGTTCGTCCCGACGGGCGCCTTTTACGCGAGTGCTCTCGCCGTGGCCGCGCAAGTCGGGCGCGATCACCGCGTGGCCCAGTGCCTGCAGCGCCGGGGCCAAGTCCTTGTAATCGTTTCGGCTCTGCTTCCAGCCGTGCAACAACACAATAGGAATCGCCTGCTTGCCCTTGAAGCTGGGGTAGTACGTAATCGCCAACTGAAGACCATCGCCGGTTTGAAGCCCGAGGTCCTCCGGCTTGGGGATTTTCGGTCCGTCTTCCCCGCCTTTGGCCTGGAGTTCATTGCCCTGGCAGTAAGCCGATGGGGCGAACCCTGACCAGATCAAGACCGCAACCGCCGCCAAAACCGCCATCGTAAGTGTTTGAGCCGAGCGATAAGACCGCGCCGTTGTCTGGGAAGATTGTCTGATTTGCATGGGCCGAACCCTCATGGGAAAGAGCCAGTGGCAGAGTGACTTGGCCGAAACAGACCCCCTCTAGTGTGTATAGTACCCGCGCAACGGTCCGCGGTCAACATTGTGGCGGAAACCGACCGTTATACGTTGCACGGAAAGAAGCGGAACATTCTTCTCGGATGGAGAAGATCGGATCGCTATTTGTCCAGTGCCCTGGCGTCCATGGCCATGTCGGCGTGGGGATCGTGGGCGTAGAAGTGGCGGGCTATCTGATCGGCCAGCACGAGCACGAACTCGCGGCGGAATCCCTGCTCCGTCCGCTCCGAGGTGGGGATTGGCGCGTTCGGCGGGTAAACGCACTGCGGAAGCGGTTTCTCAAAGACCACCTTGCCGCCGTCTCGACAGTCGAACACCCGAATCGTGGCATTGGCTTTTCCCTGATAAAGCGTCTGGCCCTGAAAGGTGCTGAAACCCTCGAGGTCGATGCCCACGACCATGTCTGCCTTCATCGCCCTGCCGACCTCGACGTATTCTTCCCAGGTGTTCTCGTCGAGCCATTGGGCAACCTTCCGCTGGTCGACGGTCTCGATCTTGGGTACCTTTTCTTGGAGCAGGCGGGTGATTTGCGTAGCCAGATTGCGGCCGACGGTCGCGTTGCGGTATTGGAGCGAGACCAGCGGCCGGCAGACCACGGCCACCTTCATTTCCTTCAACTCCTTGAAGTCGGGATCGACGTCCGTTCCCTTGAGCAGATACATCGCGGTAAGCGCAACGCTTTGACACCCGATGGCCGGCAAGGCGACAATCGCCAAAACCGCCAGCAAGACCATTCCATGCCGAATAGAGGGACGATCCATCGAACCACCTCGTGTCTAATGCGTATAATGGGGGGTTGCCGAAAAGAGGCCGAAGGATAGCCGCTTCGACCGAAGGCTGCAAGCCCGATTTCTCCCTATAAAGCCACGCTGTGGTGGTCGCGCCCGCCGGAAAGTTCGCGTCATGCGGCGGAAAGTAGGGTGGGTCAAGCGAAGCGCAGCCCCACCAATAGCGGGAGAAAACATGGTGGGGCTACGCTTCGCTTGACCCACCCTACACAGATTTTTTCGCCTCGCGGAGTGTTTCCAACGCGGCGGGAAACGGGGCCAATGCCCTCTCTAATATCCCAAACGTGTAAGCGATCGTTACGCCGTAGTTGCAGATCGGTACGTCGTCGCGGCGGCATCGGGCCATGCGGGTAAGCATCTCGCGGCGGTTCCACATGCACGCACCGCAATGAATCACTAACTTGTATTTGCTTAGGTCGTCTGGGAAATCGTGCCCCTGCACGGTGTCGAACCGCAGCTCGCCGCCAACGTATTCCTGAAGCCATCGTGGTATCTTCACCCGGCCGATGTCGTCGATTACCGGATGATGCGTACAGGCCTCGGCCACCAGCACACGGTCGCCGACGCGGAGCCGGTCGATGGCCAGCGCCCCTTCGACGAACTGGCTGAGGTCTCCCTTTCGCCGGGCCATGAGGATCGAGAAGGAGGTCATTTTCACCTCCGGCGGAGTGTCGGCCGCGACCTCGCGAAACGCCTGCGAATCGGTGACCACCAATGCCGGCGGACGATTCAAGCGTTCCAGCGCGGCCCGCAATTCACGCTCCTTGACCACCATGCAGCAAGCGTCGCCGTCAAGCAGGTCGCGAATCGCTTGCACCTGCGGAAGGATCAGCCGGCCCTTGGGCGCTTCCAGGTCGATGGGCACGACCAGCACGGCCGTCTCGCCCGGCGGAACTAGATCGGACAGCAGCGGCGGCGGGCGAAGGAAATCCTCGGGCACGACCCCGATCAGGGCCTCGCGCATCTCCAACGCGCCGCGCCCCTCGCTGGCGACCGTCTCGACGAACAGTATTTTTTCAGCTTGCAGTCGTTCCAGAAACGCCGCTTGCGGCTTCGCAATATCAGATTTATTCAGCGCAACGACGACCGGCACGTTCCGCTCGCGCAGCTCGTGGAGAATTCCTTCCTCGAAATCGCCCCAGCGGCCGGCGTCGACGACCAGAATGCCCACGTCGGTGCGATCGAGAATCCGCCGCGTTTTCTCCATGCGCTGTCGGCCCAGCGCGCCGCTGTCGTCCAGCCCGGCGGTGTCGATCCAGAGGACCGGCCCGAGCGGCAACAGTTCCATCGGCTTTTCGACCGGATCGGTAGTAGTGCCGGCGACCGGCGAGACGATCGAAACCTCCTGCCGGGTCATCGCGTTCAGCAGCGACGACTTGCCGGTGTTGCGGCGGCCGAAGATGCCGATGTGCAGGCGTAGACCCTTGGGCGTGGTTTTCATGGCATACCGTTAAGCCGCTTTGCGTTGGTCGCGCTTTGCATCAAAAATACAAATCCCGCTCGTCGCCCTCGGCGATCCGTCGCAGGCGATCGGTGAGTTGATGTTTTCGCTCTCCTTCCGGCAGATTCTGGATCTCGCGGCGAATGGCCTCCTCGCCAGCGGCGCGGGTCTCGGGCGAGGCGTAATCGACCAGATACTCCATCAATGTGGCCAGCGCGTTCGGCGTGCAGAAATTGCGAATAAAACCCGGTATGGCAAACTCCATGAAATTCTCGCCGGTCCGTCCCAGCCGGTAGCAGGCCGTGCAAAAACTCGGAATGTAGCCGTCAACCAGAAGCTCGCGCATCACCTCGTCCAACGAGCGGATGTCGCCCAGCGAGAACTGCTCGCGCTCCATGACTTGTGCGTCGCCGGCCTCGGTGTATCCACCCAGCTCGATGCGGCTGCCGGCGTCGATCTGCGAAACGCCGAACCCCAGGACCGCGCGGCGGACCTCGGCCGGCTCGCGGGCGGTCAGTATCATGCCCGTGTAGGGAACCGCCAACCGCAAAACGGCCACCAATCGCTTGAAATCCTCGTCGCCGACCAGATACGTTTCGTCCAGCTCCACTCCATGCGCCGGCCGCAGCCGGGGAAAGCTGATCGTGTGTGGCCCGACGTTGTAATGCTTTTGCAAGTGCAGGGCGTGGGTAACAAGCCCCAAGACCTCGAACCGCCAGTCGTACAGCCCGAACAGCGCGCCGATACCCACGTCGTCGCACTCGGCCTCCATCGCCCTGGAGACGCCGTCGAGCCGCCAGAGATAGTTCCCCTTGCGCGTGTTGGCCGGATGTGCGCGGCGGAAAGTCTCGTGGTGGTAGGTTTCCTGGAATACCTGGTACGTTCCGATGCCGGCCTCCTTGACCGTCAGGTATCCGTCGTGGTCCAGCGGGGCGGCGTTGACGTTGATCCGCCGAATTTCGCCGTGGCCGGTCGTCGTGGAGTAGACGTGGCGGACGCAGTCGGCGATGAACTCGGCGTCGTAGTGCGGATGCTCGCCGAAGACCAGGATCAACCGCTTGTGTCCTTTTTGTTCCAGTGCCAACACCTGCTGGCGGATTTCGTCCTCGTCCAGGGTGCGGCGGATCGCTTCCCGATTCGAGCGGCGGAACGCGCAGTATCGGCAATCGTTGGTACATTCGTTGCCAACGTAGAGCGGGGCGAAAAGCACAATGCGGTTGCCGTAAACGTCGCGCTTCAACCGCCGGGCGGCGTCGAAGATTTTCTCGACCATCTCCGGCCGGTCGGCTGCCAGCAGGACTGCCGTCTCGTCGACCGAGAGCGGCTGCTTGGACAGGCTCTTGGCAATTACTTCGTCGAGTTGCCCCGGCTTGATGCTAATATCCAACAGGGCATTCAATCGCTGCTCGTCGATGAAGTCGAACCCGCTACGGCTGAGTTTGTTCTGGTCTATCTCGAACGACATTCTCCGTTCCTAACTTCTGGCCGACGTGCCGTCGGCCGCTAAACGTTGGTGATAGTTCGGCGAGTCTCCCCTGCCGGCGCCGGGCCGCCGCCCCAGGGCCTTGATCCGAGCGCTCAAACACTGATGACACTTCCGGCCGGTCTCCGCAATGCAAGCCTTGTCGGGATAAATCTCGTAGAGTATACGGTATTTTGGCGGCGTGAGGTTTGGCATCGCCACGTTGGCCCCGCGGACCAACCCCAGTTCCCGTCCATAATCGGTGTTCAACGTGGCCAGGGCGGTTGTGGCCGGAATGTTCGTACGCGGGCAAACCAGCCGGGTCAATGCGATTACCTTATAGGTCATGGTCTCATCCGCCGGAACTTGCCGACCGGCCGGGGCATCGGGCCAGACACGGCGATCGGCCAGCGGCGTGTCGGGGTGACACAAATACGGCCCGACGCCGATCATGTCCAACTCGATCCGGCCGAACAGTTCGATGTCGTCGGCCAGGTCGTCGAAGGTTTGGCCGGGGATGCCGATCATCACGCCGCTGCCAACCTCATAGCCCAGGTTGCGTAGTGTTTCGAGAATTGCCAACCGATCTGACTTCCGCCGTTTAGCGGCCGACGGCACGTCGGCCTTCGGCGGATGGATCCTATCGTATAGCTCGAGGTTGGAGGTCTCGAACCGCAGCAGGTAGCGATCCGCCCCGGCCCGGCGCCACTCGGCCAACTCGTCGTCGTCCCGTTCGCCGAGGCTGAGCGTGACGGCCAGCGGGGTCTCGGCCTTAATCCGCCGGATCAATCCGGTCATTCGTTGGCAGGTCAGTTGCGGGTCTTCGCCCGACTGGAGCACGACGGTCCCGTAGCCGAATTCGACGGCCTGCCGGGCACACAGAAGAACCTCTTCGTCCGACATGCGATAGCGCTGGAGTCCGGCGTTTGCGGCCCGCAGTCCGCAGTAACCGCAAAGTCGGACGCAGTGGTTCGACAGCTCGACCAGCCCGCGCAGATGGACCTCGTCGCCGACGTTTTCCCGTCGCGTTCGATCGGCCAGTCGCCAGAGGTCTTCGAGCCGGCCGGGGTCGGTTTCTCGGAGCCAGTTGATGATTTCGCTGCGTTGCATGTTCTGTAACCATCCAATTATACGCAACGCGGTTCGCCGGGGGAAGAAGAAAGACATTCTCGTCTTCTGAAAAAGAAGAATGTCAATAGCGGTTCCCGTCACCTTTGTTTCTGCTGCGCTTTGACCACAGAAAGGTGATGACACACGCCCAGATAATGCTGGTGAAAATCGCAAGGGGAGTGGAAGGGGCGTGCCAACCGATGAAAGCCGCGATGGTATCCAAGGGATTGAGCACGAGGTAGATCATATAGCTGACAAAAAACTGCATCTGGGTATAGGCAGTGATGTTGCCGGACGAGAAATGCACATTGGCGATGTAAAATGCCGTTTGCCCGGCATAATACCATATCCCGAAGTATATCAGCGCGACTGCCAGGAAAATTTGAGCTCTTATTATGTTTTTCATGACACCCAACTTACCCTTCTCTCAGTCTGTGCCGAGCTGCAACTAACTTCTGAACATAATCCTACCAGAATGCCTCTCCACCTATCAATAACGTTTTTTGGCGCCTTCTTCACTGTGCAGGGTGGCAACTGCTTGGCGGAAGTGGTAGGCTGAAGGGGCAAAAAGGGCCGCTTGAAGCGGTTTATCATTCGCTCCACTGGCTCGGGGCCGGTGGGGGCGAGGTCTTTTCCGTCCATGCCATGACTCTCTACTACGCCAACGGCTCGCCGCAAACCGACCTGATCGACCAAGACCTACGCGCGGCGATGGTCGAAACGCTGCAACGTCTTGAGCCGCGGCGGAAGGTTCTCGCGCTGCCGCCCGACCATACCCGATCAAACAGCATGGCCGGTCCGCTTTGCGGTATGGCCTACGAGTATTTCGGCGACCGGCTGACCGACGTCATGCCGACCCTGGGCACACACGCCCCGATGACCGACGGGCAATTGGACCGCATGTTTCCCGACGTGCCGAAGCGGTTGTTCCGCGTCCACGACTGGCGACGCGACGTGGTCACGATCGGCACGGTCCCGGCCGAGTTCGTCGCGGACGCCACCGAAGGCGTTTATCGCAAACCGTGGCCCGCCCAGCTCAACCGGCTGGTGTGGCAAGGCGGCCACGACCTGATCCTCTCGATCGGTCAGATCGTCCCCCACGAGGTCGTCGGCATGGCCGGCTACAACAAGAACCTTTTCGTCGGCGCCGGCGGTCAGGAGGGGATCAACGAGAGCCATTTCATCGGCGCGGCCTACGGCATGGAAAGAATGATGGGCCGGGCCGACACCCCCTTGCGGCGCATACTGAACTACGCCCAGGAGCAATTCTGCGGCCATCTGCCGGTGGTCTTCGTGTTGACGGTCGTCGGCCCGCGCGAAGACGGAACGCTTGCGGTGCGCGGGCTGTTCATCGGCGACGACGTGGAATGTTTCCGACTCGCGGCCGCGCTCTCCTTGCAGGTCAACTTCACGGTGCTCGACCGGCCGCCCCGGAAAATCGTCGTCTACCTCGCCGCGGACGAGTTTCACAGCACCTGGCTGGGCAACAAGGCGATCTATCGCACGCGGATGGCGATTGCCGACGGCGGCGAGTTGGTGATCCTGGCGCCTGGCGTGGCCGCGTTCGGCGAGGACCGCGAAATCGACCGCCTGATCCGCAAGTACGGCTATCGGACGACGCCCGAGGTTATGCGGTTTATCGAGCAATCGGAAGAACTCCAAAAAAACCTTTCCGCCGCGGCGCATCTGATTCACGGCTCGCCCGAGGGGCGATTCACTATCACCTACTGCCCCGGCAAGCTCACGCGGGAAGAGGTCGAATCGGTCGGCTACAACCACGCCGATCTGGAAACGATGCTGCGGCGCTACGACCCCCATGTCCTCCGCGAGGGCTGGAACGAGATGCCCGACGGCGAGCGGATTTTCTTCATCGGCAATCCGGCCCTGGGTCTCTGGGCCAGCCGGGAGCGGTTGGGGAAGGTTGAAGGGAGAAGAGAGAAGGGAGAGGAGAGAAGAGAGAAGAGGGAATAGACGAACGGCGCTGATCGTGCCATCTAATCTCCTCACTCCTCACTCCTCACTCCTCTCTCTTCTCTCTTCTCCCTTCTCCCCTCTCCCCTCTCCCCTCGCTGCCGCAGCGCTTCGTAGAACAACACGGCGGCGGTGGCGGAGACGTTAAGACTGTCGGCCGCGCCGAGCGTCGGCAGCCGCACGGCCCGAATGTCCTCTCCGGTCCAGAGCGACGAAAGCCCCTCGGCCTCGCTGCCAAGTACAATTGCCGTTGGGCCGCGATAATCTACTTCGGTGTAGTCCACGGCGCTATCGACCCGGGCGGCGAATATGCGAAAATCGTTCTTCCGCAACCAGGCGAGCGCGTCGTCGCTCGTAGCTTCGCAGACCGGCATCGTGAAAATCGTCCCCAGGCTGGCCCGGATGGCGTTGGGGTTATACAGATCGGTGCGCGGATCGGCCGCGATGAGTGCGGATACCCCGGCGGCGTCGGCGCTGCGGAGCACGGCCCCCACGTTGCCCGGTTTTTCCACGCCCTCCAGCACCGCCACTAGCGGAAGGGTTGGGGTGGCAGTTGTATTATCAGTTGGGGTGGCGGTTGAACTGCCACCCCGACCGGGTGGCACTGGCGTCTCGCCAGTGTTTCCCGGAACACGAGCAAGATGCCCGTGCCACCCGCCGCCAATGAGCGAATCGAGCGTATTCCGAGGCGTTTCGGCCACGCCGAGCACTCCCTCGGCCCGCCGACCGAAGGCCAGCTTCTCGAACACCGCCTCGCTGACTTCGAGCACTTCGCCGCCGCTTTGAGGCAACGCGGCCAACAACCGTTGCGAATCCTCGTTTTCGCGGAGCGGTCGGCAAACAAACGTTTCCAGCAGTTTCACGCCCGCGTCGATCGCGCGGAGCAGCTCGCGCGAGCCGTCGATGAGGATGCGTCCTTGCTTTTCCCGGTGGCGTCGATCGCGTAGCCGAACGGCATTTTTTACTCGCGGGTTCTGGATACTTGTAATCGGCGACATTTTGTTTCCGTAATTTTTCATTATCAAAATAGCCGGGGCTATACTATCGGTCGCTCCAATCGCACGACGACCCCGGCGGGGAGTTTCCGTCCGTCGGCCGAGCGGATGGTCAATTTTCGCCCGACGATTTTGCCGTCACCGCCGGTGGCTTCGAGCATCATCCGCCGCAATTTGTCCGCGTCGTAGCCGGGGGTGTGGCACGTAAGCAGCATGAACTCCGGCCGGCTGGAGGTCAATTCGCCGCACATCCGAAGCAGTCGGGGCAGGTGCTCCGACTGCCGCCAGACCTCGCCGCGCGGCCCGTGGCCGTAGCTGGGCGGGTCGAGGATCACGGCGTCGTAGCGGTTGCCTCGTTTCAGTTCCCGCTCGACGAATTTCACGGCGTCCTCGGCAATCCAGTGGACGGGTGCGTCGGCCAACCCGGAGAGTTCCGCGTTGCGTCTTGCCCAAGCCACGACGTTTTTTGCCGCGTCGACGTGCGTCACTTCCATTCCGGCGGCGGCCGCGGCCAACGTGCTTCCGCCGGTGTAGGCGAACAGATTGAGCACTTTTGTCGTCCGTTTAGCGGCCGACGGCACGTCGGTCCCCGAAGCATTACAAGCCGCCGTACCGGCGGCTGCTAAACGACCGATGTTGGCGATCCAGTCCCAATTCTCGGCCTGTTCGGGAAAAAGCCCCAGGTGGCCGAAGTCGGTCCGCTTCAGCTCAAATCGCAACGGACCGAAGGCAACCGTCCATCGCTCGGGCAACTCGCGCCGATAGGTCCACTCGCCTTTGTCATCGTTGCGTCCCTCGAATCGCGCGTCGGCTTGCGCCCAAGCGTCGGGGTCGGCCTGCTTGAAACCTTCGGCCGCCGGGCAGGGCCGATCGAGCACAAGCCGGCCGAACCGTTCCAGCCGCCGGCCGTCGCCGAAGTCGATAAGTTCGTATTGGTCGGAGGTGCACATCGCCTCTGAGTATTCGGGCCATTCGGCCAACAATCATGTCCCACCTTGTCGGGTCCGTAAAGACGCAACAGCGACGTCCAGACGAACTCATCAGAGGAGTTCCAAAAACTCTTCCACCGAAAGGTCGGCATGCCGCAGAATTGCCCGCAGTGTTCCTCGCCTGATCTCTTTGTCATTCGGAACCGTGGCCCGGGCTGACGGGTCCGCACGATAAAGGAAGATATGACTCCCCTTGCCACGGCCTACGATCTGGGTAAAGCCCGCCCGACAAAGCGCGGCGCACACCTGACGACCTGAAAGCACTGATAGCTTAGG
>CBDAFL010000206.1:0-5913 GCA_965195225.1 uncultured Thermoguttaceae bacterium | reverse complement strand
GAGAACGCCCAACTGCCGACAAAGGGAGCAGTGGGTAGTGGATAGTTGGTAGTGGATAGAGTGGGGAATGGGGGTTCGGGGCTCGGGGTTTGGGATTCGGGTTGGTGCGGCAGTTCAACTTCCGCGCCAACAGAGAGAGATTCCGAACCCTGAATCCCGAATCCCGAATCCCGAACCCCGAACCCCGCTTCTCCATCAATGGCCGGTGAATCGACCGCCCCTTGCCCCTCGCCCCTCGTAATCCATTGCATTTGAGCATGCATGTCCAGGCAGGCGACATAATAGAGCTTGGCATCTCGGTCGTCGGTCAGTAGCGATTCCAACCGGTCGCGCTCGGCTGGCGCGATCGTGCCGTCGCAGATCGACTCGACTAAGCGGGCCAATTCGCTGTCGACGGCGGGCAATATGATCGGCGTGCTGTTCACTGTGACTCCTCCCGATCAATGCCCTGCTCAATGCACTCCATCAATTCACGCCGGATACGCCGCAGACGCAGATATAGCGCGTTGGGAGTCGTGTGGAACTGCCGGGCGATGATGTTGATCGATTCACGGCCGGCATAGCTCCGTTCGATCAATTCGCGGGCGATGAAATCAAGTTTTTTCATGCACTCGGCCAGAAGGCCACGCCGCTGCGCCAATAGAGGCTGCGCCTCGACGCGCACTTCGGCCAACTCGTCCATCAGCCGCTCGCTCAAAACAACCCGCGCCCGACCGTGGCGGCGGAGGAAATTGCGGACCTCGTTCCGCGCGATCCCGCAGGCCCAGGAAAGGAAATCCCGCTCAGGATCGAACTGTTGCCATTTCTGCCAGAGGATCAGGCTCGTCTGCTGGAACACGTCTTCGGCGTCGTGCCGGTTGGGCAACATCGTTGCGATGTGCCCGTAGACACGATCCTGATATTGGACGAAGGCCCTTGCGAATTGTTCGTGCCGGGCGGTATCCATGAGCGATCCTCGATCGAGCGAGAACGACAAGAAACCTCTAACGCTCTATTGTGGATTCGTACGGCCGACGCCGCGTCTGTCCGGTTCGAGTAGAAAATGGGAGCTTGTAAAGCGAGACAAGTATCACAACCACCTATTGTACTTGCGGATACGTCGCGGCCGATTAACTTTGAAAAACGGCGGCCGAACGCCCTTATTGCGGGGGGCGAACTCTGCGCGACACGTCCCTGAGCGGAGCGAAGAAGTAGGTCAGGTACCCCGTACCTGACACCGGTTGGTCGAGTGCGAAAATGTCAAAGCGGTTGGATTATTGCGATGGAAATGTCAGGTATGGGATACCTGACCTACTTCACCGCGCCGGGTGGAATAGATTTTCACCACCGATTTGGCGACTTGGTCCTTGGCAGCGGCCCCGGCGGAAAAGTGAGGACGATGGCGACGTTAACGAGGGCCAACATGGATTTCATGGTTCATTTCCTCGCTAATTGTTGTTTTTTTGTTCCGGCTGTCGCGGAACGTCACGAAAACGCCTGTTCCTTGCCGGGGAATTTTCCGTCGCGAACCTCGTCGCGGTATTGGGTCACCGCGTCGACGATCGTCTTCGATAGATTGGCGTAGGCTTTGGCGTGGCGGGGGATGTAGCCGGTGTTCAGGCCCAACAGGTCGTGGAGGACGAGGATTTGTCCGTCGCAGCTCGCCCCGGCGCCGATGCCGATGGTGGGGATTTTCACCGCGGCGGTGATCCGCGCGGCCGTCTCGGCGGGAATGCACTCCAAGACGATCGAGAACGCGCCGGCGTGTTCGGCGGCCTGGGCGTCGGCCAGCAGTTGCCGCTCGTCGCGCTGCACCCGGTAGCCGCCGAGTTGGTGGATGCTCTGCGGCCGCAGCCCGCAATGGGCCATCACCGGTATGCCGGCCGAGACCAGCGCCGCGATGACTTCGGCCTGCTCGGCGCCACCCTCTAGCTTAACGGCCTGGCAGCGGGTCTCCTTCAGTATGCGGCCGGCGTTTTCGATCGCCTTGTGGGGACCGAGGTGGAAACTCGGAAAGGGCATATCGACGACCACCAGTGCGTGGCGCACCGCCCGGCCCACCATCTCGGCGTGATAAACCATCTCTTCGAGCGTTACCGGTAGCGTGGTGCCGTGCCCCTGGACGACCATCGACAGGCTGTCGCCGACCAGAATCCCCTCGATGCCGGTGGCATCGACCAGTCCGGCCTGGGCGTAGTCGTAGGCGGTCGCCATGGTGATCTTCCGCCCGGAAGATTTCATGGCCGTGAACTTGGGGACGGTGATTTGACGAACTTCGGAACTCATGTGAATTTGCCTCCCACCGTATTGTAGAGCGTTTTTTCGCGGCCCGCTAGCGGGCGAAAATCACGAAATGTCGCTGTTCAAGCCGATCGATCGGGGCCTTCCACCCATAAGATCGTTATCAACGGCAACGAGTTGCCAAGCAGGTGGGGGCAACGCCACCATCGGGGTCTTCGCGGTTTGCTAAGGCCCGATTCCGACCTAAAGAACTTATGGACGGGGATAGGTCCGTTCCGGCGAACATCGGCATGTAACGCTACCCAACGGCCTGCGGCTGGGTGGCACTGGCGTCTCGCCAGTGTTGGCGGCAAGAACACTGGCGAGACGCCAGTGCCACCCACAGATGCGGCAATAGAATTACGAGGAACCGCAAATGTCGGCTGAGTCCGCCCGAATACTATTGATCTACCCTCCCTCACGGACCCAAAACCATCTCGCCTGTCCGATGGGCATGATGATGCTGGCGGCGGTGTTGGAACAAGCGGGACACCAGGTCCGTCTGCTCGACGCCAACGCCGCCAATCGGAGACTCGCCACCGCGGAGATCGTCGAGATCGCCGCCGCGTGGCGGCCCGAGGTGATCGGCGTGACACTGGTGACGCCCCTGGTCAAGGAAGCCTACCGGCTGGCGTCGGAATTGCGGAGTTGCGGGGCGAAGCTGATAGCCGGCGGCCCGCACGCAACCCTCCTGCCGACCGAGCCGTTGGACCACGGTTTCGACGCCGTAGTCTTCGGAGAAGGGGAGCCGACCATCGTCGATGCGGTTCGGGCAGTATTGGGCGCCGCGCCGCCGGAAGGGGTGGAAGGGTTGGTTTATCGCGGGCCGGACGGAACAATACATCAAAACGCCCCCCGGCCGCCGATCGCCGACCTGGATTCGCTTCCCTCGCCCGCCCGACATCTGGTCGCTCCGGCCGATTTCGGGGCAACGGAAGACCTGCACGCCTCGATTTTCACCTCGCGTGGCTGTCCCGGCCGCTGCGCCTATTGCGCCGGCGGGTTGTTCGGCAAAAAGTTCCGCTTCCGATCGGCCGACGGAGTGGTCGACGAGATGGTAGCCGTCAACCGGCAATACGGCACGCGGCACTTTTTCTTCGTCGACGACGCGATGTCGATGGATCGAGAACGGATGCGGCAAATCTGCCAACGGTTGATCGACCAGCGGTTGGGATTTACCTGGAACATGATGACGCGGATCGACTCGGTCGACGAGGAACTGCTCGATCTGGCCGCCCGCGCCGGGTGTGTGCAGATAGATTACGGCGTCGAAAGCGGTAACCCGGAAACGCTTAAACAGATTCACAAGCCGCACACGGTCGATATGGTTCAGCGCGTGATTCCGCTGACCCACCGTTACGACATCCAGCCGGTGGCCTTCTTCATCCTCGGCTTCCCCTGGGAAAGCGTGGAGGACACGGAAGCGACGCGCCGGCTGATGGAGGAACTCTCGCCCTACGTGGTCTTTGAGCCGGCGATTGCCTCGGTATTGATCCCCTTTCCGGGCACGGAGATTTACGAACGGTTCAAGGACCGGTACGAATTCTCCGAATGGTGGCTCGGCAACGAGCGGAACTACGATGCCCCTCGGAGCGGGAGTCATCCGTTCTATCAGGCGGTGATGTATCGGATGGGAGTGGTGCTGGACGCCGACTTCTTCCGTTACCCGCCCGAGATGAAGGCGAAGATACACAAGGTGTTCCGCTTCATGTTCGCCAGCAATTTCCGCCGACGGAACGTGTTGTTCCGCGCAGCGGC
This sequence comes from uncultured Thermoguttaceae bacterium, assembly GCA_965195225.1. GTDB lineage: Bacteria > Planctomycetota > Planctomycetia > Pirellulales > Thermoguttaceae > JAHIKV01. Next base: position 1,896 of record CBDAFL010000206.1, on the reverse strand, counting down.
GCTGACGGCGTTGGACCTCTCGCGGAAACTCGACTCGATTTCGCCCAGAATCGAACGGCTGTTGTTCAAGGGGCCCTCAATGCTCCGGCGTCTAATCCGAGAAAGATCGTCTCTTCGGCGGGGCCGAGGAGCTTCTCCAACTCCTTGACGAGCCTGTCACCGCGGGCATTGAGGGTGATTACCTTGCCGTCCTTGCCGACGAGGATCAGTTGCGGAATCCCCTGTATTCCGTAGTAGGCGACCGTGGGGCTGGGTTTCCTGTCGCCGTAGACGATCGGCCATGGCAACTTCTTGTCCTTGACGAATTTCTTGAGCATGGCCTGATTCCGGTCGCAACTGATGCCGACGACATCGAAACCTTTGTCGTGGTAGCGGTCGTAGCTTTTCTTGATTTTTTCTATTTCCTTCCGGCAAGGCGCGCACCAGGTGGCGAAGAAGTTGACCAGCACGACCTTGCCTTGATACTTCGACCAATCGAACGATCCGCCGCCGAGGATAGTGCCCTCGATGGTCATGGGGTTGCCCACCAACGACAACCGGCGGACCATCCCCTCCATCGCCTTACCGATGCGGACGGCCCTCGGATCCGTGCTGCTTATAAAAATCTTCTGAAGCTTCTGGTGGATGTCCGCGGCGAATTGTTCGTCTCCGGACTTTTCGGCCATCTGCCCAGCGATTCTGGCCAGTTGAGCGTCCATACCCGCGTCTACCGTGCCATCGGAGAGGAAGTCTACGATCTCCGTGGCCCGTTCCTTGATCGTTTCCCGCGAGAGAGGAACTAGCTGCAACTTGCGGCCGAGAGCGAAGCCGCGCACGTTGCGGGCAAATTTTGCGTGTCCGTCCTTCTTCAACTCGGTGGCGAACTCGGCCAGCTTGTCCAAGTTGTCGCCCAGGGCCTGCGACTTTGCGTTGACGGCCAACGCCAATTGCCTCTCGTCCGGATCGGCGGCCAAAATCCCGTCGGCAGCTTGAAGGAGCGCCGCCTGCATCTTCTTGGCCTCCTCGGCGCTGGCCGGTTTCTCCTTGCTTAACTTTCTGAGGAAATCAACAAGGTTCTGGGGCGAACCTTCCGGCACCGCGTAGGGGTCGGGTTTGTCGGCCGGCTTGTCCGGCGCGGCAAACAACGACGTACACGTCAACATCTGGAGCATCAAAGCTAATACCGTACCATTTACAAGGGATCGCATCTGCCAGTTCCTTAGGTGGGACGAAAAATATGGCGGGCGAAAAGGCGGGATTGCTTTCGCCGTTGGCGTTCCAACCAACTTAACCTATCAACAAATTCTATCCGAGGACCAAGCCAAAAGCAAATCATAAAGGGGGGAGGCCGAACATGTTGAGAGGCACCTCGATAAATGAAAAAGGCTCCCCTTTCAGTGGGGGGTATTTTCCAGATGGCTTGTGATCTCGATTCCTGCTCGTCAAAGGCGACGCATCTTCCCTATTGTGAAGGGCATGGTGACCTAACAGCCCGTTGAAAAAGTCGGTTTTCGAGAGTTTAGGTGCCTCTGCTGACTTGTCCGAGAGTGTCCGGGAATTGATCGTTGTAGGAGGCGTCTCCAGACGCCGATTGCGGAGTTTTGCACCACTGCCATCGGCGTCTGGAGACGCCTCCTACAGCCCCGTTTTCCGCCGTTAATTCCCGGACACCTCCTCCGCGAAGCAGTGGCACACTGTCGGCCGATATCCCCGTGTGGTGAGAAATGCGGGCTAACTTGGTTCGGTGTCGGCCGGCACGCTCTCGCCGTCGATAAACTGGAGGAGTTTCGAGATGCAGAGCTTGTTCATGCTGGTGCGATGGTCATGGGCCTCTATTCGTAGCGTCTCGTGAAGGCTTTTCGGCAGCCGGACCGTGATTACCCGCGTCGGCTCGTTTTCGTCCAAAGCCGTCGGACC
>CBDAFL010000205.1:0-43317 GCA_965195225.1 uncultured Thermoguttaceae bacterium | reverse complement strand
ACTGGGGTTACGTCTAAAGCGCAGTTGCCAAAGCAAAATGAATAGTCCTGGTTTTAAGCGGTTTGAACGCATCGGCGGCCCTCGGCGAATCGACGTAAGAATTAGTTGGCGATTTCAGAAATTTTTTCCAGTTAATTCAGGCCGGAAAATCGACCTTAACTTGAATAACAACATCGGGTTGTGGCGACGGAACGCAAAACTTTTCGCACCACCCCTCCTGCGAGGTATGCGCACGAGGTCATTCTACCAGCCGGAAACACCTTAAAAAAGGCTGTTTTCTGGCCATCGGTATTTACGCACTTTTTCGCTAGGGGCTATGGCGGGTGCAAAAAGCGCTTTTCCCACCCCAAAAACATCCCCGTAGGACGATTTTCTGATCCGTCCTCTTACCTAAGTCGACATTTTGTGCAAGGCACTGGCCGCTCAAGCGGCCAGCCCTCCGCCCTTGCCACTCCTCGCGCACCACTGTCACGGGGGACTTGCCCGCCACGAAAAATCGTGTATCACAAAGCGTATCCCCTCCGCAGCCCCCTGGAGACGCAACCGTGAAATTGGCGATTGACAAAGTTTACCAAGGGGATTGCATCGAGCTGTTCGAGCGGGTCGAGCCGGGCAGCGTCGATCTGGTCTTCGCCGACCCGCCGTTCAATATCGGATACCAGTACGACGTCTATCACGACGAGCGGACCGACGATGAGTATTTGCAGTGGACGCGGCGGTGGATGGACGGGGTTCGCCGGGCGTTGAAACCCAACGGCGCGTTCTGGCTGGCCATCGGCGACGAGTACGCCGCCGAGCTGAAGCTGATCGCCCAGCGCGACTGCGGCTTCACCTGCCGGAGTTGGGTCATCTGGTACTATACTTTCGGCGTGAACTGCACGCGGATGTTCAGCCGTTCCCATACGCACCTGCTGTACTTCGTCGTGGACCCGAAACACTTCACGTTCAACGCCGCCGACCCGGCGGTCCGGGTCCGCTCGGCCAGAGAGTTGGTATACGCCGACAAGCGAGCCAACCCCAAGGGTCGGCTGCCGGACAACACCTGGATACTCCGCCCGCAAGACGCGCCGGACAGCTTTACCCTGGACCACGACACGTGGTTCTTCTCGCGCGTGGCGGGCACTTTCAAGGAACGAGAAGGATTCCACGGCTGCCAGATGCCGGAGCAATTGCTGGGGCGGATCATACGCTGCTGCTCGAATGAGTCGGAGCTTGTGCTGGATCCGTTCGGCGGGAGCGGAACCACGTTGGCCGTGGCCAAGAAACTCGGCCGCCGATGGATCGGATTCGAGCTATCCGAGGAATACGTGGCGAAGATCAAGTCCCGTCTGAGAAGCACGAAGGTCGGTTCGCCCCTGGACGGCCCGGCCGATCCGCTGTCCAGCGCCCCGCCGACGCCGCATGTACCCAAGACTCGACGGCGCAGGGCATCGGTGTCATCGAGCAAGAAAAGGACTCGACTTGACAAATAGCGAAGAATAGTAGTTCATTGAAATGGTTGTGGGAGGCGTCTCCAGACGCCGATTGCAGTGTTCCCTCATCCCCGGCCCCTCTCCCGCTTGCGGGAAAGGGGAGTAATTATTGAACGGCTCGACCATGACCGATCTCCCCAAAATCTTCCGCCTCCGGCAATCGTTCGACGACGCACGCATTGAGGACGTGGCCGGCAAGGTCCACGAGCAGCTTGCGCGGCTGGAACTGGCGGCGAAGGTTCGGCCGGGCGAGAGCGTGGCGATTACCGTCGGCAGCCGGGGTATTGCAAACATCGCCGCCATCATCCGGGCGATCGTCGAACATCTCAAGCGGCTGGGGGCAAAACCGTTTATCGTACCCGCCATGGGGAGCCATGGCGGCGGAACGGCCGAGGGACAGCAGCGGGTGGTCGAAAGCTACGGAATCACCGAGCAATTCGTCGGTTGTCCGATCCGCTCCAACCTGGAGACGGTCGTCGTCTGCCACGCCGCCGAGGGGTTCCCCGTCCACTTCGACCGGCTGGCCTTCGAGGCCGACCACGTGCTGGTCTGCAACCGCGTCAAGCCGCACTCCGACTTTGCCGGAGAGATCGAGAGCGGACTGATAAAAATGTTGATGATTGGGCTGGGTAAGCGGGAAGGGGCGAAGGTCTATCACCGCGCCGCCCAGGACTTCGGCTTCGACCGGATCGTCCGCATCGTGGCCGACGAGGTGCTCGGCCGCTGCCGCATACTGGCCGGCTTGGCCATCGTGGAAAACGCCTACGACCAGACGGCGCTGGTCGAGGCCGTGGCGGTCGAGCGAATCGAGGCCCGCGAGAAGGAACTGCTCGAACTGGCCAAACGCTGGATGCCGCGGTTGCCGTTCCAGCACGTCGACCTGCTGCTGATCGACCGCATCGGCAAGGACATCAGCGGCGTCGGTCTGGATCCGAACGTGGTGGGCCGGAAGTTCAACGACCATCAGGCCCTGGAGGACGAGTTTCCCAAGGTCAAGCGGATCGCGATCCGCGGACTGACGCCGAAGGGGTACGGCAACGCCATCGGGCTGGGAATCGCCGAGTTTTGCCGGACGCAACTGCTCGAACAGACCGACTTCGCCGCCACGCGCCTGAACGGCCTGACCTCCGGACGGATATCCTGCGTGATGACCCCCTTGGACTACGAGACCGATCGCGAGATGCTAGCCGTCGCGTTGGGCACTATCGGATTGGTCGAGCCTCCGCAAGCGAAGATGCTGTGGATCGTCGACACGCTGCATCTGGCCGAGGTGGAGTGTTCGGCGGCGTATCTCGACGAAGCCCGGGAGCGCACCGACCTGGAAGTGCTCATCGACCCGCGCGACTTGCCGCTGGACGCCGCCGGCAATCTGCCAAACTGTTGGTAATCGGCCGGTTTCCACGAAAACATCAAAGCTGGAAGTTGAACGTGTGGCTGATTAACCGCCACAGCCGTGCGCCCAGCGAAATCTTGCGGGTGGAGACGCGGGCCTGACCGCGCAGGCCGAGCGGATAATACCCCTGGGGATCGTCGATCGACACATGGGCCTGATACGACGTGCTTATCGGCGTCTCCACGCCGGTGCTGGGATCGGTCGTGCTGGGCACCTCGCCGCCCGACTTGGTCGAGAGCCGTTGCGGAGTGACCTTCAATTTCGATTCGGCGATCTCCTGAATCTCGCCGTCAATCTTCGTGTCGGCAAAACCCTCCAGTTTGATCTTGGTCTGTTGACCTCGTTGCACCAGGTTCCGGTCGGCCTGATCCACCACCAACACGGCTTCCAACTTAGTCGGATCGCCCACCTGACAGAAGAGGACACCCTGTTCGAGATAGGCGCCCAGGTTTTTCGATTCCAGGGGTGTACCCGACCAGGTGGACAGGTTCTCGTCGGAGCGGTCGCGCGGTGGAGTCAGGGTCGGTGGCAAGACCACTCCCGCCGCTGGCGCAACCAACCGCAGCCGCCGGCGATCGGCGATCTTCTGCTCCAGTTGGTCGCGGAAGGTTTTCAACGCTTCTCGGATTTGGGGGAGTTGGGCGGCGGCGTGGCGGTCGCGGAAGCTCTGTTGCATCAGGCTCTTCAGCCGGGCTTCGTATTCTTTGACGCTCCCTTCGAGCCTGACTACTTCCAGGCTAAGGTCTATGTTTTTTAGTTGGGCCAGCGGTTGACCGGCGGTTACCCGCTGGCCGGGTTTAACGTCGATCGCCACAAGTTCGCCCGATACGTCGACATAGACGGGATGTGCGTCGCGGGCCTGGATTTCCAGCGGACAGATAACGCTATGTGGCAGCGGCAGAAAGCAAAACAGCAGCAACGCCACCGCCAACACGCCCAGACTGGTGTAGAAACGCGGTTTCTTCACTTGATCAATCCTCCCTGGTACGTAGAAGAACTTACCCAACTTAATCAGTGGACTGATAAGCAGCCCCCACAACGCCGCCGCCACCATGCACTGACCGATAATCTCCAGATTGTACGACTGGAACAACTTGTAGAGGAACCAGCAGATCGAGAACACGATGACCCAGCGATAGAGCGCCGCGGCGACCGAGAAGAGGGCAAAAAACACTTGGTTTCGCTGAGGTAGAAAAGGATCGTCGGGCGGTTCCAGGCCCAGACACAACTGCCCCATCTTGCGGCTGAGGATCGTGGTGGCTTTCTGCCGGAGGTTGGGAATCTCGGTTATGTCGGAAAGGATGTAGTAGCCGTCGTAGCGGAGCAGCGGGTTGGCATTGAAGATAATCGTGCTGACCGACGCAATGAACATCACGTTCAGGCAAAGGTTGTTGAACAGTTGTCCCGACTCGGAAAACCACCAGAGGAAGGTGCAGATTGAGGCCAGCAGAACTTCGATGTAGATACCCGCCGCGCCGATGGCCGCCCGCTGCCACTTGCTGGGCAACAGCCACGAGTCGGAGACGTTGCAATACAAACAGGGGGTCAGCACGAGGATCATCACGCCCATTTCGTGGCATTCGCCGCCGAAGTGTTTGCACGTCAGCCCGTGGCCGAACTCGTGAAAGACCTTCGTCACGCCAAGCACGAGGGCCAACAGGAAGGCATTGTGGATGCTGAAAAACTGGTAGAAGTCGGGCAGCTTCGAGCGGAACACGTCGAATTCGACCACCACCAGGGTCAGCGCCAAAAGCATCAGCATACAACTGAGCGCCATCATCCACGGCGAGAAAAACCAACGGAAGTAAGGGTACATTCGGTTCAACAGCCGCTCGGGATCAACCCCCTTGAACCGGATGCAGAGCACGTTGCTGACGGCGCCGAGCATTTGTTTGCGCTTGCGCTCGTCACGGCGTTTGCGGAGCTGGTGTCCCTGGCCGGCCACTCCGGCCACGACCAACCCGCTGCGGTGCAACGTGCCCAGAAATTGCTGCAACTCCTCCAGCGTGATCTTCTGCGGCGGAAACTCGGCCTCGAAGCGATCTTTGATCTCGTCCAGGCTGGTTTGGCCGTCGAGCATCTGCAAGATGGCGTACTCTTCGTCCTGGAAGCGGAAGTAGCTAAGCCCCACCGGATCCTTCACCACCCAATAGCTGCGGCCCAGGTAGTGTTGCCGCCGCGAGATCAGGTCCGGCCGCTTGCGGATCGACAGCTTCCGTGCGGAGCTGGACAACAGGCTGTCTTGGAGGGTTACCATGGGGCAGATGATGAATTATGAATGTTGAATGTTGAATGAAGAATGGAATGCCGGCTTTTTTCCCGCAATTCATCACTCATCACTCAACATTCATCATTTCAGTTGGATCGTCATCTCCGCGCTCAAGCCGGGGCTTAGCACCCAAGCGTCGCCCTGCTTGCGGTTTTCGACCTCGGCCCGCACCAGGAACTCCCCGCCCGCCTCTACCAGCGGTTTGACGTACACGATCTTGCCGGAAAAGGTCTCTTGATGTTTCCGGGCGAGTGTCACGACTACTTTGACCTGTCGGTCCTGGATTTCCGACACCCGATGGTTCTGGGCATTGAGAAAGCCCTCGACGCGGAGCCGATCGACCCGCACCAGCCGCATCACGGGATCGCCGGGCTGCACCCACTCGCCTTCGTGACGGGAAAGCTCCACAACCACGGCGTCCAAGGGGGCCGTAATCCGGTATCGCTCGAGATTCGCCGCCGCCGCCTGCACCTCGGCCTCGCTCACCTTGACCTGCAAGGCGGCGATAGCCAGCTCTTTCTGCGCCTTTTCGATAGAAAGAACCATCTCGCGGTGTTTCAGCAACAGCCGCCGCACCTCGGCTAGAGGGACCGCACCGGTGACTTTGCGGTTTGCGTCGACGGCCTGTTGGTGCTCGACTTCGGCCACCTTGGCGGCGATGTTGGCATAGCGAATACTAATGTCGTCGCCGGCCTCTTTCTCGGCGACTTTCAGCTTGTAGCCGGCAACGTTGTATTGCATCTGCGGCAGGGAGTCTTCGATCTGGGCCAGCAATTCGCCCTTGACCACTTGCTGCCCCTCGCGCACGGGAATCTTCACCAACACACCGGCCTCTTGGGCAGGTATCTCCGCCTCTTCGTTCAGCGAAAGCAGGCAGTTTGGGAGTGTGACGGTTTCCGCCGCGGGCAGTACGCACGGCGCGGAAAGAAAGAGCAAACAGATCGTTCCCAGTGTAACAAGACGCATGTTCGTGTCCTTTTTAGTGAAATTGTATCGTTTAGCCGGCGGACTTACCCGCCGTGTTTTCGCAGCCATATCCCACGCGGCGAGCAAGCTCGCCGGCTAAACGGTGTTGCTTCAAAAATATCTAAACAGAATTCTCGATTGAATGAACGCAATCAGATCGTGCAGCAGGACGTAACCCAGCGAGCGCTGGCCGCAGTAGACCTTAGCCGTCACGGTCGCCCCCGGCCGCAATTGCGGCAGCTCCTCCTTGTCGATGGCCACCTTGATCAACACCGTGTTTCCCTCGTCGCCGCGGATCTCCGCGCTGCGATGTATCTCGGTAATCTCGCCCTCGCGGGTTGTGCCCGGTTCCGTGGCTAATATATACGTAACCTTCATTCCGGTGTCCGGCGCCTTTTCGTTCGGCAGGGCTTTCAGCCGCGCCATCAGATCGGCGTCGATCGCCTCCTGTCCGTCGCCGGTTTGTCGCAGCAAGTCGTCCAATTTCAGACGAGCCTCGCCGTAAGTCTCCGCATGCAACACCTCGCCAAGCCTCGCTCGGAGTCCTTCGTCGGACACTTCTTCGACGATCGGCCGCAATGCCCCGCACAATCGCCGCTGATATATCTCGGAAATTTGTTGGGACAATTCTTCGTCTAGCGCCTTGTCCAACTCGGTCTTCACCACTTGATTGATTTCTTCCTCGGGCGCTTCGGGAGACTTTTCGCGGGCGTCCTGGACAAGCAATTTCCGCAATTCCTTTCTCGCGGAGCCGCAAAGATACTTCTGTCGTTCGATCACGGGCCCCATGTGGTTTTCGGGCATTTTCAGTTCCAACTGCCACCGTCCGTCGGGGTTGGCTACCCTCATGAGGATTTGCCCCCGTTGCACCGGCCGGTGAATCAACCTGTCCCACAAGTCCCAGGTAATGACTTGTCCCTTCATCGGACTTGTTACGTCCAGTTCCAACTGCTTCGCCTCGTAAAGCACCAACTGGGCATCGAGGGAAAGCAGTTTTTGTTTCAACTCCGCCTGCTCGCCGGCCAGCCGGCTCCGTTCCTCGGTGCTCAACCTCCGATCCCCCATCGAACGCTGCACGGCAAACAATCGTTCGGTGGTCGCCATCCGCTGGCCCTGGACGTCGGTCAGCGCCACTTCGAGATCGGTGTTGCGGAGCAAGGCCAACAGTTGGTCCTCATTGACCGTGTCGCCGTGCGCGACTTTTAGCTCCTCGACCACGCCGTCGATGCCGGCGAACACGTCCTGCCGCCAAACCGGCTCCAGCGTACCCTTCGACTCCATCGTGAACCGCGCCGGCCATAGCGCCAGAACCAATATAACCAACAGCACGCCACCGGAGATGCTAAGCGTTTTCGGCAACGTGCGGGCTTGCAGCACCCAGCGGGTCTTACCCAACGCACGCCAAACGGGCATTAAAAACAAGTTTTGGTGTTCCATCGCGTTTGCCAGCGCGGTGGAACTGTGCTGGCGGACCACTTCCGCACGATGCACCATATTCGGCGCCAGTCGGCTGTCCTCGATCCGCTCGACTATCAAGGCGCCGATCGGAGGGGCCGGTTCAGTGCGTTTCTTCGGATCGTCTTCCTCCGGCGGGGCGGGACGCTGCAGCGGCAGCACGGCCACGGTCTTCGAATGCGCTTCGTCAACGTACTCTTGCACCGCGTCCTCGACCTGAGGGGCCAGATCGCGGGTGTCGCCGGTGTACCATACGGTATCGCCGGTGGCGACCACCGCGGTGGCCAGTTGGCCTAGCAGCCGCACGGTGTTCGAGCGCTTGTCGAAAAGATCCTGGCCGCTGACGGCCTCGATCTTGCATTTCGATCCCTTGCGGATCGCCACGCTCAGCCGGTCGCATTCGATCAGCCGCCGTCCCTCGTTGGCGATCATGTAGGCGGTTTCGCGCGGGTCCAACGAAACGTGGACCGCGCGGGTGAAATCCTCCAACTGGGACCAAAGCGTCTGACGATCCGAAAAGTGACGAAGTTGATGGCTCTTGAGGAAGTCGGCGGCCAACTCGCACATCTGTCCGAGGAACCGCAAATAACCTTTCTGCGTACTCGGCCCGACTTCGGAACGCTGAAACACCTCGACCAGTCCGACCGTTTCCAAATCGGTCTTCAGAACGCCGAACACCAACAGGAAGTCGGTTGGATTGGCGGCGGGCGTCTCTCCGGCAACCTGCTCGACGTCGCCGGGGCCGGAGCGCGGCGGCACCAACACCTCCACGCCGTCGGAAAGCACTTTGTACAACAGCCGGCTGTGTTGCGCCTGTTGCTCCTCGTTCTCGCGGAGTTTAGTGTCCTGGATGTTGATTTGGTACTGGAGCGCTAATCGGCCCTCTGGGTTGACCGTCCAGATGGCCCCGCCCACTGCTGCCAAGGCCGACACCACTCGCGGAAGGAATTGCCCATAAAACTCCTCCGGCGTAACGTCGGTCTTCGACAACTGCGCAATCTCCGCCACCAACGAGCGGATTTGCTGTTTGGTCTGTTCAATCAGATGCGGGTCGAGTGATTGTTCGATGCTCATACTATGCTATGTACTCCGTTTCGGCCCCGTCCTCAAGGTTAGCTTGAACTTAGGGTATTTCCAAAGGGGGAAGAGACGCCATACAGCCCGCGCAACCCCCCCAGCTATCGCTGGCTACACAAGAAAGTACCGCCAATGTTACCATAACGCTCCGCGACCGCGGTTGCGGGGCGTTTAACGTTGCGCCGCGGGAAGGCAGCCAACCCGTGAACGCTTACGCGGTGGATTGTCAAGCAGGGGACGCTTCACTATCCTGCCCGATACGGCAAAGAAGACTCTCTTGCCGGCCGACACCGTCACCAACTTCGTTGTGGCCCTCACTATGGCAAACCGCGACAACCATTACGAAGCAGCGTTCGAGGAGTATCTTCGCGGCCGAGGCGTACCGTACGTGGCGGTCGACGAGGCGCGGCGGAGCCTGCTCAGCGACGGCGCCTCGCTGAAAAGCCTCGACTTCATCGTCTCCGCGCCAGGGAAGACGAGTTGGCTGGTCGACGTCAAGGGCCGCCGGTTCCCCTCCGGCGACGTGCAAAAACAGTACTGGAAAAACTGGTCGACACGCGACGACCTGCGGAGCTTGGCCCAATGGGAAGAGCTCTTCGGCGCCGGCTTCCGCGGGCTGTTCGTCTTCGCCTACGACGTGCTTGGCAATCGGGCGCCGCTGCCCGCCGAGCAACTCTTCGAGCATCGCGGCAGCCTGTACGGTTTCGTGGCGGTGGCGCTTTCGGATTACGCCGGCGGCGCACACCCGATCTCGCCGCGCTGGGACACCTGGGCCATGCCGACTGGCGCTTTCCGCCGACTAGCCCGGCCGCTGGAAGAACTGTTGGAACCCTGAAGGATTAAAACCGATACTCCAATCCCATCCCGCCGCCGTAGTAGAACACACCGCCGTCAAGGTTGACCTTGGCCGTGCCGGCGGTGAAGTTGCTTGTGTCGATCTGCTCGGGCGCCAGTCCCACGCCCTCGAGCCACATTGCCTGATACGAGGCACGGAACGCCAATCGCTGTGTGATCGCGTAGGTGGCCACCAATCCGATTTCACCCAGGAACGACACGCGGTTGCTGACCGCGGACAACGACTCGTCGGAGACGCTGATTTCGACGCGACGGATGTTCTGGCTGGCGAAGTTCCCGAAAACACCCGCCTTGCACAACGCATTGATCCGCAGCGCGCCGCCGAGGTTAAACACCTCTCCATCCGCGCCGAGTTGGTATCCGTAAAGATGGTTGAAGGAATTGACGTCGAGGGAAAGGGGATTCAAATTTCCCGTCCCCGTGCCCCTGGCGTTGTATTGCTCATCGAGTTCCACCATGCGGAATCCGCTCAACAGAGTAAGCCAGTCGGACCATTGCCACCGCACGTTCACTTCTCCGCAATATAGCGCCGAACCGTAGCGGGCCGTCGAGTCAGTCGAAGTAAAAACTTTGCTGAAGTCAGTCACCATTAAGGAATTATCCGACACAAAGGCGTTGGTCTCGAAACCGTCGAATTGGAAATACCCCACTTCAACGTCGAAATCGGAACCGAATGCTCCGTGACGGATCGCGCTGACTTTAGGCCCGAACGCCACGGGGAAATTGAGGTCTCTTGAATTCAGAATATCCGCCCCGCTGAGTGTAGAGAGAAACAGACTCTGGCTCCGTGTGGTCGAGCGTTGCAGGGCGATTGCCTCCGCGGCGAAGCTCCAGCGGGGACCGCAACCACGGGGGGCACAGTATTGGGCAAAAGCGCCACCAATCGGGCCCTCGCACGGTTGCTGGTACGTATATTGCCCCGGATCCACGGCGGCCACGTCGCAGGCCAGATTGCCGGATACCGGATACACGCCTTGTGCCACGGCCTGAGTAGTGCCGGACCAACCGATACACGCCACCGCGATGGCAATAGACACGATCCTCGTGGGTGCGCAAACACGCATGACTCATCTCCTTCTGGAGAGTGGAAATCGGTAAAAACGCGAGCAAGTAGAAGTAATCATCGGCCGCTAAAACCCGCAGATTAGATATAATTAGATCGGCCGCCAAAGCTAACGCATCTCAGCCGAGACTCCTATTTGCCGCATATTGCCATCCGGGTGTGCCGGGTGATATGTTTTACGTTCGCTGCGGAGGCGTGAGGGAAAGCCCCGCAAGTTCTATGGGGGGTAATCGGTGGTGGGGCGATAGTTCAACTGCCACCCCAGCGAGGAGTACACTGCTCCACGCCGCGCCATGCGGGCGCGGCGGCTACGCACACTGTGGCAGCGGGGGATGCTTTCCCTGGAAATCCCGAGGGCAACAACGTAAGATCAAGGTGATGGTGGCTCTCGCGCCCTCCGGCAGAAGGAGTAGAAGGCGATGTGGCGGAAACATATTGTGTCAATCTTGGCGGCGATCGCGTTCGGTGGCCTCGCCGTTCTCTCGGCCACGGCGGCGGAGCGGCAAACGCCCTCGGCCATGTACTACAGGTACTTCAGCTCCTACTATGACGGCGAGTATCGGGACGCGCTGCGGGGATTCCAAGGCGAGTCCCGCCGCTCGATCAAGACTGCGCAGTCGCGGTGGATCGACTCGATCTGTTACGAGACGATGTGCGGCGAGTGTTATTACCAGATGGGGGCGCTCGACAAGGCGTTGCAGCATTACTCGAACGCCCTGCGATTGTACTGCCGGTTTTCCGACTGGATGGTGAAGGTACGCTTTAAGCCCTCGATCCGCGTTGCCGCGACGGGCAAGCGAAAGGCCGTCCCCTGGGGCGCCTCGGCCCGGCAGTCGAGACTGGGGCATTATCCCACCTCGGTCCTGCTCGCACAGGGACAAGTCGACATGAAAGGCGTGATCGAGCGCGGCGGGGTGGTACAGCAGGCGAACCTGTTCCCCGTCACTCCGCATGAGATAGTCCGCTCGACGACCTTGGCTCTGCGGCGTAGGGCAGAATTGCTCGGGCCGGTTGGCAAGTACGATGCGCTGAGCAACGACTTGATAGCGGCGTTCAACCGTCCGGTCGGCCCGCCAAACCACTGGTCGCAATGCTGGGTCGACCTGGAGCGCGGACTGGCGCTGATCGGCGGGGGACGAGTGGGGCAAGGGATCGGATATTTGCAGAAGGCCGTGCTGGCCGCAGGCGAGTTCGACCACCCCATGACAAGCATTGCCTTGCTCGAATTGGGCCGCCAGAAGCTGTTGCTCGGCGAATACCCGGCCGCCTCCCGGCTCTTTGCCGAGGCCACCTATGCGGCGGTGAACTATCCAGACTACGGCGTCCTGGAAGAGGCCTTCCGCTACGCCGCGTTGACCCACGTCCTGGCCAATCGCAAGGGCTTCTTCGCCCCCTTGGACCCAGCCATCAAGTGGGCCAAGGTGAAGGGCCTCCGCCAGTTACGCGCCTCGCTGCTGCTCTCGGCCGCCGAGAACCACGCTCTGCTGGGCAACACCCGGCAGGCGACGGTCGCGCTGGACGAAGCCCGAGCGACCATCGGCCGCCGCGAGATGGGCACCGGGCGGATCGGCGCGCGGCTCAGCTACCTCGCCGCCCTGGTCGCCTATCAGCAGAAGCGGATCCCCGATGGGGACGCCGCCCTGGCCGCAACGATGGGCTACATGCGGCACGGCTCGCTCTGGCTCTTCCAGATCAATCTGGCCGACTCGCTCTATACCGGCGGGGCGGTCACTTCCCGCTCGGCCCTAAACCTCTTCGGCGACGTGCTCCGCGACCCCCGGCCGGAAGATTGGACCCTCGACCCGATGGAATCTCTCTCCGCGCTGACCACTCCCCAGCCGTTGCCGATGGAACACTGGTTCGAGGCCGCTCTGGAACGGGGCGACGTGAAGGAAGTGCGCGGCGCGATCGAGATCGCCGAGCGAACCCGGCGGCGGCGGTTCTTCAGCTCGCTCGAGCTCGGCGGCCGACTGGAATCGTTGCGATGGATACTCGAGGCCTCGCCCGAATATCTATCCCAGCAGGCCCTGCTCCAGCGGCAGGACATCATGGCCCGATACCCCGAGTTTGAACGGCTTTCCAGGCGTTCGCTGCATATCCGCGACGAGTTGGCCAAGCAGCCCTTGGCGCCAAAAGACCCGGCGCAGTTGAAGAACCAGACCGGCAAATTGACCGAACTGGCGGCCGCGGGCATCCAACAGGAGGCGATCCTGCGTGAAATCGCCCTGCGGCGCGAGCCGGCCGAATTGGTCTTTCCGCCCCTGCGGACCGTGGCCGACGTTCAGGAGTCCTTGCCCGATGGTCATGCCGTGCTGGCCTTCTTCGCCACCAGCCGGCGGCTCTACGGATTTCTGTTGAACAACGAGCGCTGCACGCACTGGCGAATCGGCTCCACCGCGGCGCTGATGCGGCAGATACAGGCAATGCTCCGCGGCATGGGGCACTACGGGGCGAACCACGAACTGAACGTCAAAGACCTGTCCGCCGACAAGTGGAAGAAGCCGGCCCGGCAGGTCTTGGACACGCTCCTGAAAGGCTCGGCGGCCGATTTCTCGCAACCCTTCGACGAGTTGGCCATCGTACCCGACGGCTCGCTTTGGTACCTCCCCTTCGAGGCGTTGCAGGTAAAGGTCGGCGATGAGTCGCGCTCGCTGATCTCGCTGTTCCGCGTCCGCTACGCGCCGACTATTTCGCTTTGCACCTCGCAGGGTCCGGGCCGCAATCCGACCGGCAACACGGCCGTCGTGGTGGGCAAGCTCTACCCGCGCGACGAGGCCGAAGTGGCCCGAACCGCTTTCGAGCAGTTGGCCGCGGTCGTACCCGGCGCGGTGATGCTCGATTCGCAGCCCCAGACGCCGTCGTCCATCTACGGCACCCTCTTTCAACGGCTGATCGTACTGGACGACCTCGTGCTCCAAGACCAAGGCCCTTACGCCTGGTATCCCGCGTCGCTCGATCGGGGCAAGCCGGGCGGATCGCTCGCCGATTGGCTCGTGCTCCCCTGGGGCGGACCGGACGTGGTCGTCCTGCCCGGCTTCCACACCACCGCCGAGGACTCGCTGAAACGACTCAATCGCGCCATGCCGGGCAACGACATGTTTCTGGCCGTCTGCGGTCTGATGGCCAACGGCTCGCGGACAATCTTGCTGAGCCGCTGGCGGACCGGTGGACAGGCCTCCTTCGATCTGGTCCGCGAGTTCGCCCAGGAGCTGCCTCGCACCTCGCCGTCCGACGCCTGGCAACGCGCCGTCCTGCTGGCAATCGACTCGCGGCTGAATCTCGCGTCGGAGCCGCGCATCAAGCGCTCGGCCACCAACGAAACGCCCAAGGCGGTCCATCCGTTCTTCTGGGCTGGATACATGCTCGTCGATTGCGGCACCTCGCCGGATAAGTCGGAGCCGGAACCCGACGGCCCGGTCATCAAGCTGAAGAAGCCGTAATCAAGCTGGGGTGGCAATTAAACTGCCACCCCACCCTACATATTCCTCCCATATCATTCCTTTCGACGACATCGGCCGCTGATTTTCGGTGGGAAAAGCGATTTTTGCACCCGCCATAGCCCCTAGCGAAAAAAGTGCGTAAATACCGGCGGCCAGAAAACAGCCTTTTTTAAGGCGTTTTCGGCTGGTAGAATGACCTCGCCGCACATACCTCGCAGGAAGGGTGAGTGCGAAAAAGTCTTGGGCATCGTCGCCACAAGCCACTGGGAAATAACGGGTTACGGTCGATTTTCCGGTCTGAATTAACTGGAAAAAATTTCTGAAATCGCCAACTAATTCTTGCGTCGATTCGCCGAGGGCCGAAGATGGTTCCAAACCGCTTGAAACCAGGGCTATTCATTTCGCTTTGGCGACCGCGCTTTAGACGTAACCCCAGTTTAACCCCAGGTTGATCAACCTGGTATACCGGGTTGATCAACCTGGATGCGCGGGGTTGAATTGGCCCCAAAAAACCAATTGAGCGCTCACAAACCGGTTTTGGATGTTTTGCAGAAAGTGAGCGCACAATTGAGGTCGTCCGGGCATCAACTTTTGTAGGAGGCGACTCCAGTCGCCGATTGCGGAGTCCCCCGGAAAGCCGCGGAACCGGCCTTCCCAGCCCTCGGATAACGGCGGCGCATTATTTATCTCGCTTCGGCATAACGTCTTCTGTCTATGCCCGTTTTCAGTGAGGTTTCCGCCAAGCAGGATACTCAGCCCCCACTTACGGCGCGGTGCGCGCCCCGCTATGCTGCCAGAAGTGGAAATCACGCTATAGGGTAAGTTCCTCGATACTCGTCATCCAACAGGTCGTTAGGCACTCGATCGACCAGACGCTACATCCCTCGGTCCGCACAGGAGGTTCCCGTGACGAACAGGCGGCAACTTTACAAATACAAAGGTGATCGCTGCGCTCACTGCCAACTCACTGTGCAGGAGATGGTGGACCGTTATGGAACCGTCGACAGAATGTTTGAGTTCAACCATGTCGATGCAAGCGAAAAGCATCCGGAATACAAAAACTTGATCCGACGAGTCCTTTCGAGTGAACAGCTTGACGAGGTTGACAAGTGCGTGTTGCTATGCCGCCAGTGCCACGGGATCCTTCATGCACAAGGTATCAGTGGTAATGTCCAATTCACCGTGAACGTTGCCGGAAAGAAGGCAACGCAAACACTAACAGGCCAGATAATTGCCGACAAAAAAGATCGGTGTGTCAAATTCCTCACAAACGAGCGCGTCTTGGTTGTTCCTTACCACTTGAAAATTGGCAAACGAGACTCCCAACTTTATTTTGGTACTGAACTCGAAAAAGAAGGAGTTCTGCTGACGCATTTTCGGGATCTCCCTAAGATGAAGACACTCACGGTGATGACATACCGAGATTCACGTGTTTTGATGCATGTCGAACACGTCGGTGGAAATCGTATGAAAATGAAACTTGATGTAGGTTTTCCCGTGTTGACGTCCGAACTTTGTGGCGACGCCAAAGATGACCCTTTCATTTGGATTCGTAACGGTGTTGCGCTCACGAAAGACGGAAAAGTGATTTACAATGGCACAGTTACTTGCGAGGGAACGATAGTCGGTGTGTAAAAAGCCGCCGTGCCTAATAAGTCTCGTAGGTTATGCTTCAGCATAACGTTTTGGCCCACAATGCGTTTCGTTATGCTAAAGCATAACCTACGACTGACGACTGAAAACTTAACACCGACCGCCAACCCAACGAGACTCCATCTTGCGACTGAAACTGATTGCCTGTGAAATCTTTTACCGCGAACTGTGCGCCGCCGTGGCGCGGTCGGTCAACCAGATCGACATCGAGTTCCTGCCCAAGGGACTGCACGACGTCGGACAGGAGCGGATGTCGTCGCGGCTGGCCGAGACACTGGCCGACGTCGATGAGTCGCAGTACGAGGCGGTGCTGCTCGGCTACGCACTGTGCAGCAACGGTGTGGTGGGACTCGCTGCTCGGGGTATCCCGCTGGTCCTTCCCCGCGCCCACGACTGCATCACGCTCTTTCTCGGCGGCCGGCAGCGGTATCTCGACTACTTCCAAAAAAATCCCGGCGTCTACTTCAAAACCAGCGGTTGGATCGAACGGGGCGAGGGGCTTACGCAGTTCGGCCGGGATTCGATCCAGCATCTGTCGGGTATGACGCAAACTTTTGAGGAGTTGGCCGCCAAGTACGGCGAGGACAACGCCCGATTCCTCCACGAACAACTCGGCGACATGACGCGGAACTACAGCCGCCTGACGTTTATCGAGATGGGCGTCGAGCCGGACGACCGTTTCGAGCAACACGCCCGACGCGAGGCGGCCGAGCGGGGCTGGACCTTCGAGAAGCTGGCCGGCGACATGGCTTTGATCCAGCGGTTGGTCGATGGTCCCTGGGACGACGAGCGTTTTCTGGTGGTTCCGCCCGGCGGCCGTGTGGCGTCGAGCTTCGACGAGCGGATCGTCAAGTTGGCGCGCGACGAATAAGCAGCGGGCGGAAAAGCGAAGAAAAATACGGAACGAGCGCCGTCCGGGCGGGCGGTACATCGTCGGCGCCGGCGGGAAAGGGGACTGGTCCATGTTTTCGGCCAACCGTTTGCCCGCGAAATGCGTTTTTCGGCCGAAAAATGGACCAGTCCCCAGCCAACCCGTGAACGCTTACCCACAAGATTCACGACCTTTTTGCTCCTCCTTTAGAACTTCTTACCGTCGATCGCCATGCCGTCCTCGCGGTTGCCGAGCAGCTTGTGAACATCCGCGCCGATCGTGTAGTTGATCATCCGTACCGATCCGTCGCAGAAGGCCATGTGGAAGCCGACGGCGTGGGCGCTGCCAAAACTGCCAGGCAGATAGTATCCCGCCTGATCCTGCATCGGCGGCGCACCTACCCGCGTACAGCGGTAGTTGTCGCTGTTCCAGCCGCTGAACAGGCTTTGATTGTCGGTGGGATCCATGCCCGTGAAGTAATGGTCGGCGTCTAGGTACTTCTCGCCAACCATGTAGGTATTGCTGGTACCGTCGCTGATATCGGCCATTATGATTTCGCTCCGCTGGAAACTGACGCCCGTAAAGTAATCGGCACGATACGGGTAATCGGTGCGATTCCACAAATAGCTGGGAGAATCACCAGACGCGTAGGGCACCCACGGCGGTGTGAACGGTTGGGAGGCATCGCCGCTGTTGGCGGCATAATCCCCGCGGGCGACCACGGTTACCGGGCCGCTAAGATAAACTCTGTCGTGGGCTGGGTCACCATTATAGTTGTACGTCACAGGATCGACTGCGAAGAGTACGGCTGGACGGCGAGTTGGGCAATTCATGACCGTCAGAGGCGTCGTGATGCGTTGTTTGTTGGCTGCCCGTTGTACCGGACTGTCCAGGGGCGCGCCCGCCCCCAAGTCGTGCAAGGTCTGCTGTTCGATGTAGGGGAGGATATTGTAGTCCCAACCGCCGGGCTGCCGCTTGTCGAAGCCGCGGTCCGGGTCGCCTACCATCCAATACTGCCAACCACCGGTGGGGAATATTTTGTGCGTCTCCTCGTGCTGGAGAAAGCCGAGGCCGATCTGCTTAAGGTTGTTTTTGCACTGCACTTGCCGGGCTGCCTCGCGGGCCGCCTGCACCGCCGGCAGCAACAACGCGATCAGGATGCCGATGATCGTGATGACGACCAGCAGTTCCACTAAAGTAAAGGCGCGAGGAGAGAGGGGAGAGGGGAGAGGGGAGAGAAAACGCCCCCGGAATGCGGTCCAGGGGGCGACGTTTAGCCGGCAAGCTCGCACGCCGCGCGGCAAGCTCGGACTTCGGATGGCAGATGGTGGATTTGGCTCCATGATACTGCTCCAATTCAGACGATGGTTGACTTAACGTTTAGGAGTTGGCAGAAATCCGCCAGCTCTTGCTTGTAATCGCCATAAAACCATACTTGGTGAAAGCCCGGATACGCCAACACGTTCGTGTCGCCGTCGAACTTGACCATCACGGAAGCAACACAACCGCCGGCGGGCGGAACAGAGACGTTACCCAACACCTCTCCGGCGGAGATGAGCACCTCCGAGGGCAAGCTCTTATTCCTCTCATCTATTATCGCATCGATGGAGTTCCTATTCTCTTCACCCATTATCACGTCGACGGAAGTGACTCGCTGCCCTTTCTTCCAAAGTGTCCGTCTGGTGGCGTCTCGCGCGGCGTGGTGATGCATGATGTCGTACGGCTCCGACGGCGCCGAGAAGCCGCCCAGCTTCGTCGGGCAGCTACAATGCGCCCCGATAATCGCCTGCCTTGCCGTCTCGGGGACGGGATCCTGCTGAAAGCCGGGCCGGCCGAACAAGTATTGCACCATGACCTGGCTGGCCACCGCGCCGAGATCGACCTCGCAAGCGGCCGGTATGCCGTCGTCGTTCATTTTCGACCAGGCGATGCAGGGCAAGCTGATTTTGCTCTTGCGCAGCGCGCCGAGGCAGTCCATCGTGATCGCATCGGCGTTCTCGCGCTCCATAAGCGTACGGGCAACGACGTAGCTCTTGATCCCGTTTATAACGTCTTGGTCCGTCGCGCCGCGTTGTTGGCGCGCCCCTCGGATCAACTCACCGGCCATCGCCTGGATTTCCTCGCTGACGGGCGTTTTGTTGTACTCATCGAGGAAGCTCGCGGCGGGAATGTAGCGGAGTTTGATGCCCAGTCGCGGAATCTCGGTGTCATGCCTCCGCGAGCCGGCGATCACTAGGCAACGGGTAGCCCGCATTTTGGCCCGGGCATGGAGCATCTTCATACCGTATTGCACTTGGCGGAAATCGTCGGTCGAGCAGACGAAGCAGCCCGGCTTTCCCGCCAGCGGTTCCGTGTTCGTGGTGAACGAACTTCCCACGGGCGAGAAGACGACCGTCGGAATCTTGCTGTCGATGGCCTTATAGGCGGTTGGCCAGGCATGTTGCTGGCGGTCGAGCAAAACGACCAGCAGGCCGTCGGGTTTTGCGGCGGTTGCCTCGGCGACCCAGGCATCCGCTTCGTGCCCACTGTGGATCGGTTTGGGTGCCAGATCGAGCTTCACGTTGAGCTTCTTGGCGGTTTCGATAATCTGTTCGGTGTATTTTTTCCGCGCTGCTTCACCGTCGTAGATTTGCCCCGGCCACCACATGCCGTATTCACCCCGTCGGCGCACGAAGCAGGCCTTGATCGTGGGTACGCAACTTGCGGCCGGACCTTTTTGTTCGATTTTGCCCGCCAGCGCGAGCCGCCCCGGCAGCCACCCGCCCAACATGGACGCGGAAAGCAGCGAGGTCGAAGCCGCGGCAACGAACTTCCTGCGACTGATCGACGATCCACAACAACCGCACTTGGCGGGACACCGGCTGAACGACATGATCGAATACCTTTCTCTCTTTGGATGTGAACTTATCCAGGGCGACGCCCTGGGCTGGGCGAACCCGCGCCCCCTTGGGTCGGAAAACTCTGAACGGCGGATTTTGGATGGTGGACGAGCCTATTCTGACACATCCGCCATCCATCTGTCCCCTTCCCGTGGAGGAGGGTTAGGGCGAGGGCGGCCCACGCTGCCCAACCGCCCTCACCCCCCCCTCTCCCGAAGGGAGAGAGGGGGGGGCTTGTTTACTGGCCACTAAACTTTACCTCCGCTTCCTCCATGCGTAGCAGAGCAGGCCGATCAGGCCGGCGGCGAGCATGATGCCGGCGGCCGGTTCCGGCACAAGCTGCACACCGCCGCCGAAATCATCGAGCACCAATGCGCTGTGGTCGTATACCGTACCTGCCACCCCCGTGAGTCCGGTGGCGTACACCCAAGTCTCGCCGTCGCTGGTCTGGCCGCTTGCGCCGGAGCCGGAGGCAAAGACATCAAACAGCGTATCGGCGTCTTCGGTCCCGTAGTTCAACACCGAGTCCATGGCCAAGTTGTAGCACGCCGACGCCTCGGTGGCGGTAAGCCGGTTGCTCCAAACGCCGAGATCGTCCAAGGAACCGGCAAAGAAATTGCTTGCCGTCTCCCGTACGCCGGCACCGATCCGCATTGGATACTCCCAAGCGGATAAAACGCTGTCGTGAGACATGGTGGCATCATTGATCCCAGGACCTCTGCTGGTGACGACAGCAACGCCATCCACGTATGCAGCCATCGAATATGTAGTGGATGTAGCCACGTCCCAGGCGAGTACGACTTGATGCCAGTTGCCGTCAGTGTTGTTTGTTGTGGCATATAAAATCTCCTGCCGATTAGCATCGTCACGCAAGTAGATTCTCATTTGGCTCGCACTAAATTGGGAAACGCAAAAGGCAGTATTTACACCTTCGTTGAAAGCAGCAAAAATGAATCCACTCGAAGCGGCCGTCTTGGACCAAAACGAGGTGCTTCCGCTTTTTATTTGGTCGCCGGTCGGAATGCCGCTGGTGCCAAGGTTCACGTGGTCGTCGGTTCCGTCTAACGAAATCGCGTTGCCGACCATGCCGGCGACGTAACTCGCACCACCGACGAGTGTGCCGTTCGGCGCGCCGCTGACCGAGTTGTCGGCGGTGTTGTCGAACGTGTACAGGCTGAGCAGACCGGCGTCGGCCGCGGAACCAAGCCCGATTACCAACGCCAAAACAGACAAAAACATGTGGAACGGTTTCATTGTAGTTCTCCATCTTGGGACAATAATTGGAAGACGAGGCGTCAGGACGGTTGTCCCATGACGTGCCTGGGCCTCAAATAAACGAGCAGCACTTTTGCCATACAGTTTGATTGTGAAATCGCAACGGGGTTGACGCTGGCGTCTCGCCAGTGCTTCGCCCGGACGCCGGCAAAACACCAAGACCACCGGGCCGTCGTACCGACGGCCGCAAAACACATCCCAATGGTTTACGGATCATTCATCGGCTTGTCTCCTTTTTGGGTAAATCACTCGTGTTCTTCCCTTGCAGATTGTCCGATCCGGCCAGCGAGCGAGGAACAGACGATGCGGGATACAAAAGCATTTCGGGGCGAAATCGCTCCAGCAAGACCGATAGCCGCACCTCGTCGATTTCAGCGTCAATTGACAAGTGCAGGCCGGATGGATTGCCGCCGATGAAAAATGTGCCTTTGGGCGGATAGGGACGCCATGAGGCAACCGGTTCTCCGGCCGGCCGGCCGTTTACCCATAGCTGATCCGATCCCCACTGGTACACCAGGGCTACGTGAGTCCATTTCCCCAACTCGACCGGTACGCCCGAATCGAACCAACCGACGTCGCCGAACATGTAGTGCCAGCGGCCTTCCCTCACAATCAAGCCGAAGCCGTCGCTGCCCGGACGGCCGTTGTAGGCGATAATTTTTGTCGAAGAATCCGGGAGCTTGTGAACTTTAGCCCAGGCCTCGATAACGAAGTTGTTGCGGATATTACACAAAGCGTCCGAGCCGAAGAATCCTTCGCCTTTCAGGCTATGAAATCTGACCGAGAACCGCCCGCCCATGGACTCCTCGCCGGCGCTATAGGTCGGCTCGCCGCGACGAACGAGTTTACATCGGCCCTTGTGATCGATGGTTCCCTCGTTGACCACCGCGCCGACGGCCGCGTCTGGATCATCGTCTCCCATGCGGAACCACGCCAACACATTGTCGGGCGAAGGTTTTTCCTTCTCCGGCATGAGTCGGACAAAGTTTACCGCATTGCCGGTTGCGGCTCCGGCCTCGACGTCTCGTTTCCAGCCCTTCCCATCCACTCGCACGGATTCGTTTTCCGCCAGTTGAATCGCGTCGCCCTTCCCATTTCCATCGCCAGCCAATCGCACTTCGACCTTGCCCTGAAACACATGTGTTAGGCTGCAACCGGATTCATCCACCTCCACGCCGAACTCGGTGCCCAGGTCGGTCACGACGGCCGTGGGAGTGCGGACGGAGAAGAGGGGAGAGACCGGGAGACCGGGAGACCGGGAGACAAGGAGATGGGGAGATGCGGCATCGGCCTTCTTTCCCTTGTCTCCTTGTCTCCTTGTCTCCTTGTCTTCCCCCACCCGCGCGGTTAGCTTGCCCAACGAAAGATAGCCGCCGGCGGTGGATTCGACCTCGTAGGTGCAGGGGCCTTCGAGAATCACCTTGGCGCCGGAGTCGTAGGTGATTTGCACCAGACCGGAGTCGAGCTTGTATTTGCGGTCCAAGGGGACGTGTGCGAAGTCCGGCGGTGGCAGATAGTCCTTGTCGTCCGACCACTTCACACCGGACATGCCGGTGATCCGGCCGACGAACACCATTTCCGGCCTGGCGTCCGACGGAGCCGACTGCGACGGCGCCTCGGCGATATGTTGGTAATGGGTGATTTTGTAGGCCCAAAACCCCAGTATCGCCACGCCCATGACCACCGTGGCAACCATGTAGGAGAACGCCCAACTGCCGACGAAAGGAGTAGTGGGTAGTGGATAGTTGGTAGTGGATAGTGAAGGGAAAGGGGGTTCGGGGTTCGGGGTTCGGGGTTCGGGGGTTTGAGATTCGGGATCAAGCTGTTGCGGCAGTTCAACTGCCGCAACATCGGGAAGGTTAATGGCCGGTGAACCGGCCATCCCTCGTCCCTCTTCGCCCACCCGCATCAGCGGAGGAGCGATCTCCCACCGCAACAGGGCGTCGAGGACCATGTATTCGCGGTAAAGCCGCCGCAGCGAGGCGTCGTCGCGCAGCAGCCGGTTCAATTGCTCTCGTTCGGCCTCGGGGAGTTCGCCCTCCAACAACCTGGCGAGCAGGCGGTCCGGCTCGGGAGTCATGCTGGATTGGCTCATCGGTCATCCTTCCGCACGGACGAATCGTGCTCGTCGATGCACTTCAGCAGCGACATGCGAACGCGGTGTATGGCCACGGAGATTGCGCCGGGCGAGCGGCCCAAGCGTTCGGCGATCTGGCGCGGGCGAAGATCGTCGGCGTACTGCATCTGCAACAACTCTCGATCCGGCTGGCTCAGCTTCTCCATGCAGCGGCGTAGAGTTTGCAGCACGGCGTCGATCTGGCCGGACTCGGCGGCCGCCTCTTCAGAGAGTTGTTCGACCAGCGAATCGTCGAATCGGAGCCGGTCGCGGCCCTTCTGTTTGCGGAACGTCAGCACTTCATAATATGCGATTCGCGCCGCCCAGGCCGCGAAATTGCTCCCCTCGACAAATTGCAACCGCTTGCTCCACATGACCAGATTGGTCGCTTGCAGCACGTCGTCGGCGTCGGCGCGGTTGGGCAACAACTGGAGGATGTAGGCGTACAGCCCCCGCTGGGCATCGGCCAGCCGTTGCACGAACCAAACGTCTTTGTCCGGGGTGACATCCACGATCGGAGAAACTCCCAACAATTCTGAAAAGGCGCACGAACCCACGTCCCCACTCTCTATGATAACTACGGCGCATGGCGGCGGATTATTAGGCCGCATTTCTCACCATGGTGGGGCAGACTGTTGTCGATCGCCCCTTGCTGCCACCAGTGCGGGGTATGCCGGGGCCATTGTTGACGGGCGAAAAGGCGCACTGGTAGAATCCCAGCTTTGGAATATCCGGGGACTGCTATACTCTCAACAGAAATCGAGGAGTACAAGATGTTTGTTAGCGCTGTACGCGGCTGGGTGGCGGCGATTGCGATTTCGGCAACGATGGTGACGGCGGCCGAGAACGCCCGGCTCGAATACCCCCAAACGCGGCAAGTCGATCAGATCGACGTCCTGCACGGCGTCAAGGTGGCCGATCCCTACCGCTGGCTCGAGGCCGACGTCCGCACCTCGCCGGAGGTGGCCGAGTGGGTGGCCGTCGAGAACAAACTGACCGACGCCTATCTCGACTCGATCCCCCAGCGGGAAACGATCCGCCGCCGACTGACCGAACTGTGGAACTATGCACAATACTCCGCGCCGATAAAAAAAGGGGGGCGGTACTATTACCTTAAGAATGACGGACTACAGAACCAATCGGTGCTGTATGTGACCGACTCGCTGGATGGCAAGCCGCGGGTGCTGCTGGACCCGAACACCTGGTCGCCCGACGGCACGATCGCCCTGACCGGCCTGGGATTGAGCGACGACGGCCGGTACGCGGCATACTCCCGATCCGATGCCGGCTCCGATTGGTCCACTTGGCACGTGCTGGAGATCGCCACCGGCAAACTCTTGCCCGACGAACTGAAATGGACCAAGTTCACCGGCGCTTCGTGGACCAAGGACGGCCGAGGATTTTTCTACACCCGGTACAATGAACCAGCCCGGGGCGCGGAGTTCCAGGCCCCGAACTTCAACAACAAACTCTGCTACCACCGCGTCGGCACGCCGCAGTCCGAAGACGTTTTGGTCTATTGGAGGCCCGAACACCCCGAGTGGCTCTATCAAGGGACAGTGTCCGACGACGGACGATATCTGGTGATTTTGGTCGGCGTGGGGACCGACGATCGGCATCGCGTGCTGGTCCGCGACTTGGCCGAGCCGTACGCCACGCCCGTCGAGTTGATCGACAATTTCGAGCACGAATATTCGTTCGTGGGCAACGACGGCCCGACGCTCTTCTTCAAGACCGATCTGGACGCGCCTCGCCGGCGGTTGGTGGCCATCGACCTGCGCAGGCCGCAACGGAGCCACTGGCGCGAGATCATTCCCCAGACCGACGCGACGCTCGCGGGCGTAAGCTTGGTCGGCGACCGGCTAATCGCCAGCTATCTGAAGGATGTCGCCACCCGGGTGAAGGTCTTCTCGCTGGACGGACGATTCATTCGCCACGTGGAACTGCCGGGCGTCGGAACGGCGGTCGGTTTCGGCGGCCGGCGGACCGACACCGAGACGTTCTACAGCTTTTCGAGCATCGTCACCCCGCCGACCATCTATCGCTACGATGTGGCGACCGGTGCGAGCCGGCTGATCCGCCGGGCCGAGGTGAAGTTCAACCCGGAGAATTACCAGCTCCGGCAGATTTTCTATCGCAGCAAAGACGGCACGCGGGTGCCCATGTTTATCGCTCACCGAAAGGGAATCAAGCTGGACGGCTCGAACCCGACCTTGTTGTACGGCTACGGCGGGTTCAATGTTCCACTGTTGCCGAAGTTTTCGATCGCCCGGGCGGCGTGGATGGAAATGGGCGGAGTCTTCGCCCAACCGAACCTCCGCGGCGGCGGCGAATACGGCGAGGCTTGGCACGAGGCGGGCACAAAACTGAAAAAACAAAACGTCTTCGACGACTTCATCGCCGCCGCCGGGTGGCTCATCGCCAACAAATATACCCGGCCCAAAAAACTGGCAATCGAAGGGGGCAGCAATGGAGGATTGCTGGTCGGCGCCGTGATGACGCAGCGCCCCGAGTTGTTCGGCGCCTGCCTGCCTGCCGTCGGCGTGATGGACATGCTCCGCTTCCATAAGTTCACCGAGGGCCGGTGCTGGGTGGACGACTACGGCTCGGCCGAAGACCCCGCGGAGTTCAAGACGCTGCTGGCCTATTCGCCCTACCACAACATCAAGCCGGGCACCTGCTATCCGGCCACCTTGGTCACGACGGCCGACACCGACGATCGGGTCGTGCCGGGACACAGCTTCAAGTTCGCCGCCGCGCTGCAACGCGCCCAAGCGTGCCAGGCGCCGGTGCTGATTCGCATTTCGACCCGCGCCGGACACGGCGGCGGAAAACCCGTCGGCAAGAAGATCGAGGAACTCGCCGACAAGTGGGCGTTTCTGGTGAAAAACCTGGGCATGAATTTGCCGGAACGATAAACCTTATTCCCACGCTCCGCAGCATCGTAGGGTGCGTGAAACGCACCATGCACTACCGGTTGTGGTGCGTTTCACGCACCCTACTCGGCTTATAGTCGTCGGCCATCTCAATCAATCATGCATATCCCGCACTCAAGGTCATAACCCGCCCTCAAACTCCCCGAAAGTGCCATCCGCTCGCCGCCTGGGCTGGGGAAAAGGGGCAAATGGAACTATTCTCGACCACGCCCTTCGCCTTGCTCAGGGACGTGCCACACTTGCCGTTGCTCGATCTTGCCGCGCGACCTCCGCCGCCAGACTTTTGTAGTCCTTCGCGCCGTTCGAGTCTGGGGCGTACTGCAGAATCGACTGGCCGAAACTGGGGGCCTCGGCCAGGCGGATGTTGCGTCGGACACGCGTTTGGAAGATTTCAGCGTCGGCCCAGGGTGTCGATTGCCCACGGGCGTTTTGGAGAAACTCTTCCACATCGCGGCCCACCTCGGCGGCCAGCCGCGTGCCGCCGTCGTACATGCAGAGGACCACTCCGCCGAGCTTCAGGTTGACGTTCAGCCGTGAGGCCGCCAGACGGATGGTCTCCAGCAACTTGCTTAGGCCATGCAGGGCGAAGAAATGCGGTTGCAAGGGGATCAGCACCTCGCCGACCGCGCCCAGCGCGCCGAGCGTGAGGATACCCAGCGACGGAGGACAATCGACGAGCAAGTAATCGACCGGCGGCGGGTCGGCGAGCAGCTTGTCGCGGAGAATGAAGAACGAGGACGGATCCAATATTCCCGGCCTCGCGCACGCGGGGTCCGCATCTCGATTCCGCCCTTCGATCAATTCCACCTCGGCCGCCGCCAGGTCGAGGCTCGATGGGATGAGCCAAAGGTTTTCGGCCACCTGACGGCACGTTTCGCCTGCGCTGGTATCCTGGGTGAGCAGGTGGTAGATCGACGGTTCGTCGTCGCGTGGTTCGACGCCCAGGTGCAAGGTGGCGTGTGCCTGCGGGTCGAGGTCCACCAGGCAAACGCGGTGCCCCATGTCGGCCAGTGCGGCGCTGAGATTGACCGCCGTGGTGGTCTTTCCCACTCCGCCCTTCTGGTTCATTACGGCGATGGATCGCATGGCGCAACGATGTGGGTTGAGGTCATATTCGTTTAGCGGTCGCCGGAACGGCGGTCCTGGTTCGGTCGCAAGCCGCCGTACCGGCGGCTGCTAAACATGCGACGACCGACCGAGTTTTACGCTATTACTACGACTCCTCCAATAGCTTCTTCAACGTGTTCGCCACCAGCGCGGGGTTGTCGCTGGCGACGAGATGCTGAATTCGGCTTTTGGGGACGTTCAGTTTCTCCAGCACTTCGGCCACCCGCTTCCAGAGCCGCGACTTGGCTTGGCCTTCGGCCAGATACAGGTCGGTCACCAGTTCGCCGAGCCGCTGGAGCATGATCTCGTCGCGGTTCTGGTAGTAGTTGCGAATCATGCGGTCTTGGTGTGTGGATCGTTTGGGCATTTTAGAGTGGTATCGTTTTTGCCTGGTTTAGTCCCGGCGTCCACGCCGGGATGTGAATGTATGGCATTATTGGTGTTCCCGACGTTGCGTGCCAGGGGGGCGATTGGGGATTCTACGCGCCCGGCACAAGTGCCGGGGCTAAACGGCCTCTTCCATCTTTTCCTATTCCCCCTTACCATTGCCCCCATGGAACGCGCCGCGCGACACCCACTAATTTCGGGGGCACGGATTACCAGCCTGGGAACCTTGGCCTCCCGGGTGTTGGGATTGCTCCGCGAAAGCGCCACTGCCTCGTTGCTCGGGCTGGCCGGCGTAGGGGCAGGCAGGGGCGTGATGGACGCCTTCGTGATTGCCTTTCGCATACCCAACCTGTTCCGCCGGCTCTTTGGCGAAGGGGCGCTGACGGCCAGCTATCTGCCCGTGTTGTCCTCGCATCTGGAAACCGACCGGCAAGCGGCCCGACAGCTCGCCAGCGTGGTGGTCACTCTGCTGATAGTCCTGCTGACCGGACTGGTGGCGCTGGGGGAATTGATCTTCGGCCTGATCTGGCTCGTTTGGGGCGACGTGCCGGGCGTGGGGTTGCTGATGGGGCTTTCGGCCGTGATGCTCCCCTACATGCTGTTTATCTGTGTCGCCGCCCAGTTGACCACCATGTATCATGCATCGCTGCACTTCACCATCCCCGCGCTGACTCCCATGGTGTTGAACATCGTGTGGCTGGCGGCGGCTTGGGGAGTAGCCCCCTGGTACGCGCCGGATCAAGTTGCCCAGGCGTACGTGTTGGCAGTCGGCGTGGTCGTGGCCGGAGTGCTGCAAGTCGTAGTGCAGCTACCGATGTTGCGCAGTTTGGGGTTCCATTTCGACTACAACTGGTCGGCCGCCCGGGCGGGTTTGAGACGGATCGGCCGCAATCTGGCCCCCATGCTCGCCGGATTGGCCGTCCTGCAGATCAATACCTTTAACGACAGCCTGATTGCCTGGGGGTTGGCGGCGCCGTCCGGCGGATCGGGGCTGATTCCTTGGCTGGGCGACGCAGTCCGCTATCCGTTGGAGCAAGGGGCCGTGGCGGCGCTCTACTACGGCGAGCGGCTCGCCGAGTTCCCCCTCGGCATCGTGGGAACGGCCGTGGCGGTGGCTATCTTTCCACTGCTTAGCCGACATGCCCTACGCGGTGATCACCGTCGTTTGGGCAAAGACATGACGCTCGGCCTGCGATTGGTCCTGTTTTTGAGCGTACCGGCCGGAATCGGGCTGATGCTGATGGCCCACCCGGTGGCCAGACTGTTGTTCGAGCGCAACAATTTTTTGCCTTCCGATACGATTCGGGCGGCACATACGATCACTTTATACGCCACTGGAATTTGGGCGTATTGTGCGACGCAGGTGGTGGTCCGCGGATTCTATGCGATGAACGACGCCGCCACGCCGGTGCGGGTGGCCGCCTGGATGGTCGGACTGAATCTGCTGCTTAACTTTTCGCTAATCTGGCCGATGGGCGAGGGCGGATTGGCAACGTCTACCGCGATTGCCGCCACGGTTCAGGCGTTCATTTTGGCGGCGATCTTCTCGCGCCGCCGTGCTAAGCTGGGATGGCGTTCCCTGGCACTGGTGGCCGCGCGAACCATCGCCGCAAGCGCCGTGATGATCGGCGTCGTCCTTTATTCGCTCCAATGGACGCCGACCGGCATCGAGCTAACCAGCCAGTTGATTCGGGTATTCGTACCCATCGCACTGGGTGGAGCCGTATATTGTTTGATCTACCGGTTGCTCGGTGGCCGAGAATTGGGTATGTTGCTCAAAGGGAAATGATGAATTATGAATGTAGAATTATGAATGAGCGGCAGCAATCCTTGCCCGTATTCATAATTCTACATTCATAATTCATCATTCCCCCCGGGTGTTCCTTGAAGCAGATCATCGCCGTCGTTAAGCCGTACCTGGCCGAGAAAGTGCTGGACGCCTTGAAGCGCGTGCCGGTCGAGGCCTGCGGCGTTTGCGAAGTGAAGGGCTACGGCCGACAGAAAAGCTATCTCGACCAGTATCGGGGGAGCGAGTACTCGATGGCCTATTTGCCCAAGGTGGAGATCACCCTCTGGGTCGATGAGCCGAGCGTGGAGGAAGAAGTGGTGCGGACGATTGTCGAGATTGCCCGCTCCGGACGGATGGGAGACGGCAAGATTTTCGTCCTCCCGGCCGAGAGCGTGTTTTGAAATGTGGCACAGCCGCCCTCGGCTGTGTGATTAACGCAAGAAACGACACCAGCCCGGGCGCTGGGAGCCGGGCTAGTGAAATTGGCCGGAGATTACCGCCACCGGTTGGCCGGTTCAAGCCGAAGGGCGGCGGTAATGTTGGTAAGCCAGGATGACTTCGTAAAGGTCCATCGAGATGGTAACATCGTCGTCGGCAAAGTCACGCAGCCACGTCCGTTGCGATTGGACTGCGTCGGCCAGCAAGGGCATAACCTCCATCAGCGGGACGGTTACCGTCTCACGCTGGTTTTCGACGACGCTAACACCGGCAGATTCGTCTTGAGGGCCGTAATACACTCGCAGATGGTTGGCTTGCATGGGGGCTTCCTTCCTTGATGCGCCCGCCCTGTCTCCCTTTGTATCGGCCGCGGGTGGCTTGCGGGTTTGAGGTTTTTCGAGGAAAATATGGCTTCTTCGGGTAATATGGGTCATTCATGGATATTTCGGACACTGCTGTAACGATCGACCTGCGTCAAGTCGGGCGCGGCTTGGACACCCCCCTGCGCCAAATCCAGGCCACCGTCGAACTACTCGACGAGGGGAATACCGTCCCCTTCATCACGCGCTACCGCAAAGACCAAACCGGCGGCCTCGACGAGGAGCAAATCCGGGAAATTCAGGGGCGGCTGACCAAGATGCGCCTGCTGGCCGACCGCAAGCAGACCATCTTCCGTTCGATCGAGTCGCAAGGCAAACTGACCGAAGAGCTGGCCAAGCGAATTCTGGCGGCCACCACTCCCAAGCGGCTCGAAGACCTGTATCTGCCCTACAAGCCGAAAAAGATGTCGCTGGCCACGTTGGCTCGTTCCCGCGGCCTGGAACAGTTGGCCGGCGAAATCTTCGAGTCCGCCCCGACCTGCGCCGATTTGGATGCACGGGCCGCCGACTTCGTCAGCACCGATCGCCAGCTACCCACCGCCGCCGACGCGCTGTTGGGCGCCGGACACGTCCTCGCCGAAGAGATCAGCGAACTGGCCGAGTTGCGGCAAAAACTCCGCGAAGTTTTGCAGCGATCCGGCGTACTCGTGAGCAGCGGAATCCCGGTCGAGGGAAAACCGGCCGCCGAAGCCGAAACGAAACCGCCAGCTCCTGTTGAAGCGGCAGTTGCTCCTGTTGGTGCGGCGGTTGAACTGCCGCTCCAGCAAACTCGGGATGGCGGTTCAGCTACCACTCCAACATTAGAAACGCAAGCCGAAACGCCGCCGGAACAATCGCCGCCGGAACAATCGCCGCCGGTCGAAGCGGTCTCTGCTTCCGATCGGTCATCCGTTGACGTCGAGCAGCCATCGACCGAGCAACCGGTGGAACAAACACCGCCGAGCGACTCGGCCGCCGCGCCGCAAGCCGACGCCGCGCCGCCCGCGGCTTCGCAGGGCGATGCACCACGGCCCTCCACGGCCGCACAACGCAAGCTCGCCAGGAAACAGGCCAAGGAAGCGGCAAAGAAGAAGCGGGAACAGTTCAAGAAGAAGCAGGAAGAAAAACGGATCAAGGCCTTCAGCGATTACTTCGACTACCGCGAGAGCATCCGCAGAATTCCGCCGCACCGTGTGCTGGCCATCAACCGTGGCGAAAGGGCGAAGGTGCTGCGGGTACGGATCGAGTCCGATCTGCAAACCATGATGAACATCGTGGAAGAAGCGGTCGTGTCGCCCGGTCATCCGCATGCCGAATATCTCCGGGGTTGCGCCCGCGACGCGCTCAGCCGTCTGATCCTACCCAGCCTCGAACGGGAAATCCGCCGCGAACTGACCGACCGTGCCGAGACGCACGCGGTAAGCGTCTTCGCCAAAAATCTCCGCAACCTTCTATTGCAGCCGCCGATCCACGACCTCCGCGTGCTGGCCGTCGATCCCGGGTTCCGCAGCGGCTGCAAGCTGGCCGTGCTCGACCAATTCGGCAATCTGCTGGACCACGGCGTGATCCATCTGGTGGGCAAGGCCGACCGCCGCGACGAAGCCAAAAAAATGGTGCTCGATCTGATCCAACGGCATCAGCTCACCGTCGCGGTCATCGGCAACGGAACGGCCTGCCGCCAGACCGAGGATTTTTTCGCCGAGTTGATCGAGAGCGAGTTGAATGACAAGGGCGTGGCCTACGTCATCGTCAACGAGGCGGGCGCCAGCGTCTATTCGACCAGCCGCGTCGGCCGCGAAGAGTTCCCCGACTGCGACGCCGTGCTGCGCGGGGCCATCTCCATCGGCCGTCGCTTGCAGGATCCGTTGAGCGAACTGGTCAAGATCGACCCGGCCAACATCGGCGTCGGGCTGTATCAGCACGACGTCAAGGCCAAGCATCTGCGGACCTCGCTGGACGAGGTGGTCGAATCGTGCGTGAACTACGTGGGCGTGGACGCCAACACGGCCAGCCCGGCGCTGCTGCGATACGTCTCCGGTCTGAACCAACTGACCGCCCGCCGGCTCTGCGAATACCGCCGCGAACACGGACCGTTTCGCTCTCGGCAGCAGTTGCGCGAAGTGCCCGGACTGGGCGAGGCGACTTTCGTTCAGGCGGCCGGGTTCCTGAAAATACCCCAAGGCGAAAACCCCCTGGACGCCACCTGGATACATCCGGAAAGCTACGAGAGAGCCAATCGGGCCTTGCAGCGGCTGTTCGGCGCCGAAGCCGACCTGGGCAGCAAGGAAACCGTCGCCGCGCTGGCCGAGCCGATCGCCGAGGTGGACCTCGAATCGCTGGCCAAGGATCTGGAGATCGGCGAATTGACGCTGAAGGATATTTTGTCGCAACTGGTCCGGCCCGGCCGCGACCCGCGCGAGGATCTGCCGACCCCGATCTTCAAACGCGGCGTACTCAAGCTCGAAGACCTCACGCCGGACATGGAACTGACCGGCACCGTGCTGAACGTCGTCGATTTCGGCTGCTTTGTCGACATTGGCATGCACCACAGCGGTTTGGTCCACGTCAGCCGGCTGGCCGACAAGTTCATCCGCGATCCGCACGACGTAGTGGCCGTCGGCGACATCGTCAAGGTTTGGGTGCTGGGGATCGACAAGGAGCGGCAACGAGTGTCGCTGACGCTGGTCCAGCCCGGCACGGAGCAGTCCAAGCACCCGCGCCGCGGCGGCAAGCCGTCGGGTGACGAGGCCCCCGCGCGTGACAGGGGCCGCGGCCCGCATCGGCCGCCGCAGCAAACCGCCTCTGGCGGTCGCCCCCCGCAACATAAAGCCGCGACCGGTGGTCGCGCCCCACACGGTCGCGCCCCGCACGGTCGAGGCCAACATGGATCCGGGCAGCGTCGTCCCGCGTATCGCCCGAGACCGGCGCCAAAGCCACTGGACCCCATCACCGAAGAGATGAAGTCGGGTAAGGCGCCGATGCGCACGTTCGGCGACCTGGTGCAATTCTATCAGCAGAAACCGGCCACGAAAGAGAACGACGATTCTCCGCCGGCCAAGGAAGACGCGCCGCCGGTGAAGGCCGTGGAGGACAAATCTCCGCCGGCCGTCGAGCAACCTGTCGAGCAACCCGTTGCGGAAAAGGTTGACTCTCCGGCCGTCGAGCAAGAAGCGCCGGCGGAAAAAGCGGAAACGCCTCCGTCCGACCCACCGGCGACGACGGCAGACACCGCCGAAGAATCGGCCGAGCAACCCCGTCAACCGTAGCACCATGCAAGCCCTGGAATTGAACATTCTCGACGAGATGGTCCGCCGGCTGGCGGCCGAGTTCCAGCCGGAGAAGATCATCCTTTTCGGTTCATACGCCTGGGGCGAGCCGAATGAGGACAGCGACGTTGATTTGTTCGTGATCGTTCCCGAGAGCGACGAGCGGCAGATTCAACGGATGCAGCGCGCCCATCATTGTCTTGGCGATCTGAAGTTGTCTACCGACATCCTCGTGAAAACACGCGCGGAAGCGGATCGCTATCGCAACGTGCGCGCTTCGTTGGAGCACAAGATATTTGAGGAAGGAAGGGTGCTCTATGGATGAAGCAAAATCGAACTATATCCGACAATGGCTCCGTAAAGCCCAAATCGATCTGGAGTCTGCCCGAAGACTCGCTGGACCGGCGGATCCGTTTCTGGATACGGCGTTCTTCCATTGCCAGCAGGCGGCGGAAAAGTCCGTCAAGGGTTATCTCGCATTTTGCGACCACCCCCTGGTGAAAACGCACAACATCAGGACGTTGGTCCGCTTGGCTGTCACCTACGAGAGCCGGTTTTCGCAATGGAAGCAAGCCGCGGAAAGACTGACGCCCTACGCCACGGACTTCTGTTACCCTATCGAAGGACCAGAGATCATTGAGCCGGACGAGGAACAATACCAGCAGGCCGAGCAAGCGGCGGCCGGAATCTTCAAATTCGTCTGCTCGCTGCTGCCGGAGGAAGCTCGACCACCCAAGCCACGAAATTCGCGGTGATAACGCCGCCGCCGAAAACTTGAACTAGCAACCTCGTCAGCAGTAGCCCCATGCAGGCCCCGGAACCGGACACCGGCGACGAGATCGTGCGGCGTTGCGGTTCGGCCGCGCGGGCGTCGTTTCCGCGAGCCTTTCTCGAAGGTCTGGCGGCGCCCTGGGTCGGACTCCGCTACATGTCGGACAATCCCAAGCTCTGGCGTTATGGCATTCTGCCGGTCGCCGTGAACCTGCTGATTACCGGCCTGCTGCTGGTGCTGCTGGTCGGCGGCGGCGCATATTTCTTTTCGGCGATCCATGCCCATTTCGACGGTGGCTGGATGTGGCGGATTGTCGAGGCGTTTGTCGCGATTGCGGCAGTGATGGTGGCCGTCGTGCTGCTGATCGTGGCCTGGATCGTGCTGCAAGCGGTTCTCTGCGGCTGGTTCTACGACCGACTCGCCCGGCAGGTCGAACTACGGCTCGGCACAAGCCCCGGTGAATTGAAGGACGCGCCGCTTATGATCCAGGCGGTCGATACGTTGCGGGTGGTGGGGTTCCTGTTGCTGGCCAACGCGGGCTGCATCGTCGTGCAACTGATACCAGTGGTCGGCTCGGTGCTGGGCCTTTGCGGCAGCTATTACTTCACCTGCTCGACGCTCGGTTTCGAGTTTTTCGACTATCCGCTATCGTTGCGCGGGCTGCGACGATCCGAGAAGCTGGCTTTCGCCCGTCGCCGCCGCCCATACACGCTCGGGCTTGGCACTTCCGTGGCGGTTCTGGCCTTCGTGCCCATCATCAACGCCGTGTTTCTAACCACGGCCGTCACCGGCGCCGTGCTGTTGCACAAACGGCTTGCAAGAAAGTAGGGTGGGTCAAGCGAAGCGTAGCCCCACCACGTTTTTCTCTCCTGACTCCCGAACCCCCCAGTCCCGAACCCCGAATCCCCGCTTCCTTATTCCGCCGGGGCAAGGGCCAATTGACGGAGCGCGTCGAGAACGGACAACACGTCGTCGCGGGCAATGTCACGCCAGCCGGATACCTTGTGCGCGAGTATCGCCAACTTCATCAACTCGAATGCCTCGTTTACGTCCGGCGGCAACGGGGGCAACGACTCGAACGGACGCACCGGCGGCGCTTCGGACGCGGCGCAGGACGCCTCGGGCAGGCCGGACCCGTGCGGCTCAAACTCCGACTCGTCGTCCGAGGGCTGGCCCGCGCCGCGGACCTCGCCCACCGTCTCGGAGATCGTCTTCGGCAGCTGGTCATCGTCGCCGTCGGAAACGTCCACTTCCGGCTCGGAAACGACGAGGGCTGAATTGCCCTGCTCCAGATCGGCTTCGACGGCGCCGGCGGCATCCCGCCGCTGATCGCGCATCTTGGGGACCGACCAGCCGTTTTGCACGGCGCCTTCGAGATACATCTCGGCGTCGGGCCAGTCGAGCGCCGCATGGAAATGGCTCCAGTACAAGCCGGAGTACTGCTCGAAAACGTCGCCGAACCGCTCATTCACGCGCCGCAGGCGGCCGACGTGTTGCGGGCTGACCCCGCCGACCCGCCGGCTCCAGGCCTCGTCGGTGTATTCTTCCGGCGGCGTGCCGGTCGCTTCGAGCGCCTCGCGCCACTGGCGGATAATCTGGCCCTTTTGCCAGTTCGTGGTGCTTACCAATTGGTTCCAGCGGCCAACGTACTCGGTCGATGCCTCGGCGACGAGCGTCGCTTGCTCTTCCATGAAGATTTACTCCGTGAGAAGTTTTTAGTTGTCAGTGGTCAGTTGTCAGTTATCAGTCGTCAGTTGCATATCTGACCACTAAAAAAAGCTCGTAGGCCGGGTGTCCCGCCTTCTCTCGGCTGTGGAGAAGTCGGGACGCAATCCCCAGCCTACGAACCTTAACGTGAGTGACCGCCGATCATTTTACCGCGCGGGGGCGTTGGTTCCTCCAACGGTCGACCCAAAATATGAAAAAAGCAACGACAACCCCCGTAAAACGCGGGCGAAACGGGCCAATCCCCCCGAGAGTGCCGGGCGATGTGGTTGCCGATCGGCGTGGAAAAAATGTTGACGGCGCGGAAGGCGGCGATTCAGTCCTCGGACGGCTCGATCCGCGGCGGCTCGGGCGTTTGCATCCGCATCACCGTCAGGCCGTCGAGGATTCGCGTGAAATGCCGCCGGGCAGCCTCGATTTTTTGCGTCTTCTCCGTCTCACGCCGCTGGCGGAGCAGCCACTCCTTGGGCGACATCTTCACCGCGCCCGATTTGTACCGCACCTCCTCCCGCAGCAGCTCCGACCGACGCCGGGCAGCCTCGGCGCCGAGCCGCATGTACAGCCCTTCGATCACGTCGAACGCCTTTTGGTAACGCTCGGTGCGGAACTCGTTGTCGCGAACGAAAGCAACGGCGTCGGCGTTGATGGCCAAACCGGACTGGCGGATGGCGTTGCTCAGTTGAGCGAAGGCCATTTTGTCCACGGGCTGGATGCGCGGCTGCGGCCGGGCTTCGGGCGATTTTTGTGGTGCGGCTTCGCTCATTGTCAACAACGTCTCCTAATAAGTATCTGTTGTGAAAAGTTTTTGAAACGGACACCATGGGTAAGCGAAGCTTACCCGTGAGCCGGAAAAAACGAAACCCCTACACGGGTAAGCTTCGCTTACCCATGGCACCCACCCTTCCGCAACAGAAACTAAAAACAGTATCAACGGCCTGTCCGGCTACTTCTGTTTTGCCGGCGCTTTGGCGGGTGGGGCAGCCTGTTGTTTGGCCCCAGTCGCTTCGGGCTGCTCCGCCGCTTGAATCCTGGCGGCCTCGACGGGTGGCTGATCGCCGCCGACGTTGCGCAACACGAACAATACCCGTTGACGAGGAACGGGCTGGGACGGCGACCGCGTTTTCCGTTTTTCTTCTTTTTTGGCCTCTTGCCGCGACCGGTCCGCGTCGTGCTCGTCCGCGTCCGGTTTGCCCTGCCCGATTTCTTCTCCCAGTGTGTCGGGACCGCGCGCCGGGGTTTGTTGCGATTCCGCAAGGTTGTCCTTTAGTGGTGCGCCGCCGAACGTGCCCGCGCTGCCGGCTTTGGGCCGCGCCTCGAGCCGGCGATCGAGTGCCAAGCGCGACGGCGGCGCTCCTCGCGGCGGATTCACGGAAACGTTCGAGAAATCCTTTGGCCGCGCGGCGAGCGCGGCCAACGTGGCCTCGATCTGCTCCGGGGTGGCCTCGACGTAGATCAAGTTCACTTCGCCCGATTCCGGCGGCGGAGCGATCTCGGCGTCTGTCCGCCGTTTTTCCTTGTTTTCGTATTCGCGTCCGGCCCCGCCGCCGCCCAAGTCTCTCAAAATGAGTAGCCTGGGCCGGGCGATGCCGTTGGCGGCCAGCAGTTTCTCGAAGGTTTTTCGCGCGACCGCCTCGGGCGTGACGTCGCAATTGACCACGAGCACCTCTTCGTCGGCCGGGGCCTTTTTGTCGGCCGGGGCCGACCGACCACCCATTTCATTGTTGGCGCGGAACGCGGCGGAAGGGGCAGGGGGTGCTCCCGGCGGCGGCGCGGCCCTTTTCGCCGATTTCGTCGCGAAACTCTCGGCCAA
This sequence comes from uncultured Thermoguttaceae bacterium, assembly GCA_965195225.1. Taxonomy (GTDB): domain Bacteria; phylum Planctomycetota; class Planctomycetia; order Pirellulales; family Thermoguttaceae; genus JAHIKV01. The sequence goes on along the minus strand of CBDAFL010000205.1, from coordinate 5,944 downwards.
AGGTTCCTCTGCCGTGCCGACAATTTCCTCGGCCGGCGCGGCGGGCGGCTTCGCCGATTCGACGACCGAGTCGAGGATGGATTGACTCGCGGGCGGCAAGCCCTCAAGCTCTTCGGCCGGTTTCTCGGGCTTCAGCGTCGCCAGGGCCACCTGTTTGGCGCCTTTGTCCGCCGCCGGACCATCCTGATGCCGCTCGAAGATCGTAATCACGGCGGCAAAAGCAACGGCGATTCCCGCCCAGGCCAATCCTCGGGCGTTGAAAAATCTGTGAAAGACCGATCTGCCCTGAGGCACGCTCTCCGGCGTCGCGTCCTCCGTCTCTCCGGGCGCGCCTTCGAGCAGCACTCGCCGCGCGGCGGTGCGCAAAACCACCCCGCTCAGGTCTTCGCCGATCCGCTCTTGCGGCAAGGCTTGGAGCGTGACGCTGAGCGCGCGGAGATCGTCGAGCAGTTGCCGCGCGGCCGGGTCGGCGGCCAGCAGCCGTTCCACGTTCGCCTGTTCGGTGGCGTCGAGTTCGCCGTCGAGATAAGCGCTGAGCAGTTCGTTTTGTGTTGGATCGTTCATGGCGCCCGAGTCGTCGGTTATAGCTGTGTTACTGGCCGGTAAACCGGCCAGCCCTTGTTTCTCTAATCCCTATCCTCTACCTTTTCGGCGGCCAACATTTCGCTTAAGCGTTCTTTCAGTTGCAGTCGTGCCCGGTGCAGGCGGCTGCGGACGGTGCCGATCGGCAGATCGAGCACTTCGGCGATTGTTTCGTAGCAACAGCCGTCGATTTCGCGCAATACGATCACGGCCCGATATTCTTCCGTGAGTTGTGCGATTGCCCCGCGCACCCGACGGCAACGTTCCTTTCGTTCGAGGCTTTCGGCCGGGTCGTCTTCTTCGTCCGTCGGTTCCAAATTGGCGTATTCCCTTGCGCGGTCTATCGAGGCCATTGGCCGGCGTCGCCGTTGGTGGCTGACGGCCGCGTTAAAGGCGATCCGGTACAGCCAAGTGTAAAACGCGCTTTGGCGGCGGAACGTCTCCAACTTGATGAACGCCTGGACCAACGCCTCTTGGACGATGTCTCGGGCGTCCTCGGCGTGGCCGACCACGTGGAAGACCGTGTTGAAGAGCCGGTCCTGGTATTTCAGGACCAGTTCCCCAAAGGCCTCTGACTGGCCCGCCAGCGTCTGGTCTATCAGTTGGGCGTCGTCGCTCACTGCGGTCTCTCTGAAATTTAGGACGCGCGTCGGGTGCCCATAAGTTCCCGGCCGATGCAAGTGGGCGGAGATCGTCGGTAATTGCCACCAACGAGGGGGCAATGCAAACAACCTCTCATTCCCGTCCCACTACCTCGTTATCTTGTCTTTTCGGGGGGCGGCTGTCAAACCCCCGTTCCAGATAGCACACGACCTGCTGCGTCATCGCGTTGGCGTTCAGCGTCAAGACGGCGCCGCCGTGGGAGGCCAGCGGCATATCCAACACGTGGACCACGTGCGACCATTTCGCTTCGCCGGGCATAATCTCAGCCAGCCGGTTTGGCGTCTGCTCGAAAAACGCCCGGTCCCAGGCGTTCCCCTCGCGCCCCGGGAACAGCGCCATGTAGAGCATGTCCATTTCCACCAGATCGTTGAAGAAGTGCGTACCCAACGAGACGTCCGGTACGAGATCCTCGCGCATGGCGACGATTTCGCAGAGGATTCGCGCGGTGTCGATTTCGGCGAAGCTGACCGGCACGCCGAGCGAGGGCGTGGTGGTTCCCCAGCGGCCCGGTGCGACGAGCATCACCTGCCGCGGCGGTTGCGGCTGGTCGACGTGCAACAGCCGGCCGATCAGCCGCGCGATCGAATAGCGTTCGCCGAGCGGGAGCTGCCCGTAGACCGAGGGCGAGACGTAGACCAGCCGGTCGATACGGTTCACGCGGCTGCGGCCGATCACCGCGCCGCGGGCCTCCAGCACGCGGTCTTCGGGTTCGATCGTCTTGGGCAGCGCGACGGCGGGACTGTCCGAGAGAACTTGCAACGGCCGGCACTGCACCAGATGTATTTTGTAGCGGTCGCGGTCGAGAAAGTTCGCGGTAAACTCCAGGTCAACCGGATAGTCGTATGCCTCCCGCAGGGTTTGGAGCATTTCGCGCATGTCGGCGACGAAAGGCGTTCGAGTGAGCAGGTCGTCGAAGGTGAGCACCAGGTTTTCGCGGTCGGCCGTCTCGTCCTGGTCCGGCCTGCGCGGCGACCGTTCGCCGCGGGAAGCGAATATATCGACCGGCAGCCGAAAGCTCCGCGACGCCACGCGGGCGAAATCGCGGGAGACGAACTGGTTGGCCTCCATGTCGATCACGTCCACCTTCCGTTGGGAATACTGCCGCACCTCGGCCAGATCGCTTTCCGGGCGTCGTTCGGGGGCGTTCAGCGCCACGATCCGCGTGTAGTCGTCGTCCGACCGGTCGACCGCGCGGGTACCCAGGCCGAACACCAGCCGCATCACGCCGGCGTCCGGGTCGATGCTTTCGTGCCAGACGTATGGGTTGCGCGACAGCGCCACGCCGGCCACTTGCGGATAAAACATGCTGCCGTAGCCGATGCCCGAGACGCGCTGCACCAGCAGCGACATCTGTTCGTCGCGGTCGAGCAGTCCGCGTTGGGCGCGATAGCGCAGGGCCGCCTCGCTCATCGTGCTGGCGTATACCGTCTTGATGGCCGAAAGGAACTCTTGCAGCCGCAGGTGGTGCGGCCCTTGGTTGGGACAGAAAACACTCTCGTATTTACCCGCGAAGGCGTTGCCGTAGCTGTCCTCCAGCAGACTGCTCGAGCGGACGATGATCGGCGCCTGGCCGAAATAGTCGAGCATCTCGGACAATCCCTTGACCAGATATTCGGGGAACTTTCCGGCGAGTATCCGTGCGCGGGCCTCGTCGATTTGATCGAGAAATTGGGCCGGCTCGCGCTGCTTCTCGCGCAACCACCAGCAATCGTTCTCCACCAAAAACGAGCAGAACACGTCCGAGCCGATGAAGAACGAGTCGTGGGCCTCGAGCAAGTCGTGCCAGCGGGGATTGGATTTTTTGAGGATGGCGCGGGCGAGGATCATGCCGACCGACTTACCCCCGATCAGGCCCGTGCCGATCATTCGACGCCAGATGTCCAACACGTCGGGCAAAGTGAGATAGCTGCCGATCAGTTGCGAGAGCCGCTGGTCGCGCGAGACGGCCATCTGCAACAATTCGGGAACCAGCCGGTCGGCTTCCTCGACCGGTCGCGTGCCGCGGCGGACGCCCTCCCAACACTCCTCGGCGTGGAGGAACGTGCGGGTCCACTTACCCAGTCGCAGGCGGATGGTTTCCAGGCCGGCCCACGGCCCGGCGGCGAGGATTTCGGCGGTGGTCGAGCTTTCCACGACCGGCCGGAACAAATCGCCTTCCCAGCGGTGCAGGACGTGCATCGTGGCCGAGTAGCGCCCCTCGACCTTCAACGGATGGACGTAGAGTTGCCCCTTGTGTCGGTATACGTCGGCGAGAATCTGCGTGGTCTGCTCGACCGCCGCGGTGGCGTGGAACGAATGGCATTGGCGGAAGACGGGGAAATAGGCCGTCGATTGTTGCCGGAAAATCAGCGGACAGATGAGTCTGAAGAAGTTACCCAACATCCGGTCGCTGCACCAGTCCTCGGCCAGACTGGAGAGACAGTCGAAGACGAAGGAGGCTTCCGGCCCCGCTTCGTGAATCTTTTGATGAATCGCCGCGATGAACCGCTCGAACCCGTCGTCGGTGTCGAGTTGATGGATGGTCGCCCCGAGCGATTCGGGCACTAAAGGATCGTGCCGAGCGAAGCGGAAGTAGACCAGTCGGCCGCCGCCGGCCATCGCCGATCGGCAATAGGGGAGCATGAAGGGCGAGAAGTCGCTCAGCGAGTCGACTTGCCAGACGACGTTGTCGCCCGGCATCAGTTCCCGCAAAACGTGGTCTAATCCCGGCAATCCAGTGCTAGGCATAAGCGAAGATTAGAAAAAAACGGGGCGAGGTTGTCGCCGTGAAAACTCATGGAGAATCGGCGTTGGCATCCGATCCTTACGCTCTACGCCGTGCGTACCCTACAAGGATCAGCCCGGCGATTGCCAGCAACACCAGCGTGGCCGGTTCGGGGGCCGTGTGCTCGGGACCGCCTTCGATCAGCAGCCGTTTAGAGACGGCGTTGGCCGGATACGCAGACTCGCGAAAAAGGTAGTTCATGCCCAGGTAACCTTCCTCCATCACGATGTCGTAGAAGCCGTCGTCCGTGACCTTGCCGGCGTCGGGAACGATGTTTCCGTCGGCGTCGTAGAGTTGACCCAGGATGACTGCTCCCGGCTCAGGGCAAGGAGTGAGCAATGTGATCGAATAGGTGCCCGGGGTCAAATCGTCGAAAGTGTAAGTTCCGTTTGAATTGGTGTACGTAATAAGCGGCGGATCGCCGCCTTCCTTGGTAAGCGAGAGTTCGGCGTCCATGATTGCCCAATCCGTGGTCTCCATAATGCCGTTGTCGTTCTCGTCAAAGTACACGTAGCCCGAAAGGCTGTTGGCCGCAGCACCCTCGTCCGACACCTCGGCCGCTTGCAGGAGCATCATGGACGAAGAAGAAGAAGGCGGCGGGTCAAACGCGTCGTTGGTCGGCACGTAAGACGTGGTGGAACGCGAGAAGCCGCCCCACTGCCACGTGCTGTAACTGGCGGCGCCGATCATCTCGGCCGGCGCGCTAGAGGCCAGCAGAAGAATTATTCCCGTACAGAAACAGACGCGCCAAACATGCGGCGCGCATGCCGGAACCAACCGCCAGTGTTGAGTTCTCACGAACGCTGCCTCCGCGTTATTGTGTGCGCACGAAAATCCTCTGTAGCTTTCCTAACCCCATTCTAGCGAAATCCGCTAAAATTGCAACAATTTTGTGCAAGACGGGGCAAAGATTCCACCTACTTACTCTCTTTCGGAAGAAGACACTGATGTCCCTAACGCAAAGTAGAAACGGGGGGGGGATATATCGCCCACGATACCCCCCATACCCCCCAGAGCCCCCACGGTACACACTGGGTATCCTCCGCTGATGGCGTTGGGGACACTGTGACGGAACAACCAGCAAGGTCATTCCACCCGTGGAATGGACGTCTAACCTGCATTTCTCACCATGGTGGGGCAGACAAGAATGTTTGCCCCACCAGGCACACTGTTGTCAATTCGCCCCGAGTGGTGAGAGATGCGGGCTAAAGATGCCCCGCCGGTCCGCGAGATTAGGCCGGCAGTTGCCCGATGAACGCGGCGTTTACCACAGCCATTCCATGTTGAGCGAGAGGCCGTGGTAAAAGATGCTGCCGTTGGTGTTGATCTGGTTGAGCGTGTGGGGGTCGAATTGAAGTTGTTCGGCGGCCAGGGTCATGCCGGAAACCCACATGAAGTCGTAGCCTACGTGGCCGACCAGGTTCGGCCGGAACTTGTAGGAGGCAAAGAAACCCACCTCGCCGATCAACGAAGCTTCGTGTTTGGCGCCGGCCAAGCGGCGGCTGAACGTGGGGGCATTTGCAACGCCCGAGTTGAGCGTACTGGCCTGATCGGAGAAGTTGATGAACGGGCCGAGCTTGGCGCGGATACCCCAATTCCACCGGCATTTGCGGAAGGTCATCTCGGCGCCGAACTGAAGCCCCAGCAGGTTGTTGTGGGTGACGACGTCGTAGTCGCCCGTGTACGTCGTCCCGTTTGAAGTGCTCTCGCCGTGGAAGCGGAATGTCTCGTTATCCTGGAAAAACCGCAGGCCGTAAATGTATGACATGTAGGTGCCCGGATGACATTCGCGCCGCCACTTGCCGTTCGGGTGCAGTACCAGGCGGTCCTGCTGGCCACGTGGAACGATGCGGCCGTTTATCTCAGATCGGAAGAGCACACGTCTGAACTCCAGTCACATGTCAGAATCTCGTATGCCGTCTTCTGCTTGAAAAA
>CBDAFL010000204.1:0-40942 GCA_965195225.1 uncultured Thermoguttaceae bacterium | reverse complement strand
ATCTCTCTCTGTTGGCGCGGAAGTTGAACTGCCGCACCAACCCGAATCCCAAACCCCGAGCCCCGAACCCCCATTCCCCACTCTATCCACTACCAACTATCCACTACCCACTGCTCCCTTTGTCGGCAGTTGGGCGTTCTCCTACATGGTCGCCACGGTGGTCATGGGCGTGGCGATACTGGGGTTTTGGGCGTACAAAATCACCCATCACCAACATATCGCCGAGGCGCCGTCGAAGTCGGCCCCGTCGGAAGCCATGCAGAAAATGGTGTTCGTCGGCCGGATCACCGGCATGGTCGATGTGAAATGGTCGGACGATCCCCGCTATCTGCCGCCGCCGGGGTTTGCCCACGTCCCCTTGGGCAGAAAATACATCCTCGACTCCGGACTGTTGCAGATCACTTACGACTCCGGGGCGAAGGTGATTCTCGAAGGCCCTTGCACGTACGAGGTCGAATCCACCGCCGGCGGCTACCTCGCGCTGGGCAAGCTAACCGCGCGAATAGGGGCGAGGGGCGAGGGGCGAGGGGCGAGGGAAGAAAAAGGTTCAAGGTTCAAGGTTCAAGGTTCAAGTTCCAAACCCGAGCCTTCATCCTTCATCCTTCATCCTTCATCCTTATTCTCCGTCCGTACTCCCACCGCCATCGTGACCGACCTGGGCACGGAGTTCGGCGTGGAAGTTAGCGATGAGGGAACTACCGAGTCGCACGTCTTCCGTGGTTCGGTGAGGGTACAAGTAGTCGGCGATGGTCCGAATAAGGACGTTGTTTTGCGGGCCAACGAATCGGCGCGGGTGGAAAAGAGGGAAGATGCCGACGATTTGCATTTGATTATCGGCGGCGAAGTCGGCGATCCATCGAAGTTCGTCCGGCGGTTGGTCAGGCCGCCGAGGGTGATCGATCTGTTGGACATCGTCGCCGGCGGCGACGGCATGGGCTGGCGGCGCGAGTGCGGTATCGACCCGACCACCGGCATGGAAGACCCGATGTACTTGTCTCAGCAACGTGTAGGCGACGGCCAATACCGGCCCGTGGCATACCAACGGTTGATCGATGGCGTTTTCGTGCCCGACGGTGGATCGGGTTCCGTGCAACTCGATTCCGCGGGGCACACTTTCGACGGCTTCCCGCGTACCGTGGGCGGAACGCTCTTCGGCATCTGGGCACGTGCGGCAGACATCGATCCAAAAAGACAGGCAAGGGAACGCTGGCATTGGGTATATTCCATGGGCCGCGGCGAGCAATTCATGCCCCAGGGTCGCGGGATGCTCTGCTTGCACCCCAACGTTGGCATCACCTTCGATCTGGCGGCGATGCGGAAACTATATGAAGGAGTGCGGCCGGCGCGGTTTCGTGCCACGGCCGGCTTGGCCGACGCCGCACTCGTACTGCCGGAAAAGGATCCGCACGGCATTGCCGACTTGTGGGTCTTCGTTGACGGCCGGTTGAAGCTGCAACGAAAAGGGCTTCGTCCGAAAGACGGCACGATCGACGTGAATATCGAGCTTGGCGCCGACGACGGGTTTCTCACGATTGCCGTCACCGACAACAACTGTTTTGCCTCATTCGACTGGACGGTTTTCGGCGATCCCGTGTTGGAAATGACCCCAACTGATACGGAGAACAAGTAACACGGCAGGACAAGTCGACGACCTGTCCAGCGCAACGAAACGATCATCGGGAGGGCCTGCTTATGAAGCAATGAGAGTCGGGAAAACGAAAACGGGCAGAGGCAATCGGGCGGTTGGGCCGCCCGATTGCGGCGCATGTTTTTTTGTTGAACATTCTTTATTGGAGATTCTGTGATGAAAACTAAGCAATTCGTTTGTCTGTTGGCAGTTGTCGTGTTGTTGATGGGCGCGGGATTAGTACGGGCGGAGACGCTCTTCTCGTGCGATTTCGAGGGCCCGGCTTATACAGCCGGCAATCTGATCGGCCAAGATTCCTGGGAAAGGACGTCTCTGGCGGGATACCTTGATCCTCAAGTCGGGACCGGCTCTGGAACCAACAATACTCAGGTATTTATGGGGGACACCACTACCGGACAGACGAGTTGGTCTGCCCAGCGTCCCTTTGCAACTCCCTTGATTTTCACGAGCGCCGACACCGCTATAGAATTCCACCTCGATGGCTACGGGGATCGCGGATCCGCCTCCAACGAGCGTAGTAACTGGGCCGCCACCATGATGTGGGAAGGCACGGATACACTGCGCGAATTGTACGTCGGTATCTACTCTCAATTCGCAAAATCCTATCTGAGCACTTACTATCGCGATGGCAATCAGGTCCTACGTTACGGTGACTCGCTCGTATCGGGAGACTGGTACGAGGTCAAGGTCGTCATGGATTTCTCGCAAATGTGCTCCGACGACACTACCTACGGCAAACTTACCTACTACTATCGAAATCTTACGGAGGGAGAAACGGAGTTCACCGCGGACGGCACATTCCAAGACGTGGATATGTATCTCGCGGCAGACGGACTAGGCCAATTTCAGTCCAATGGCGTTTGTGCCTTCGTGACGTCATACGATGTCCCGCAGCAACAGGGCATCGATAATATTTCCATTATCGATCCAGTGCCCGAGCCTTCCGTGCTGGCCCTGCTGGCCACCGGCCTGGTCGGCTTGCTTTGCTACGCTTGGAGGAAACGGAAGTAGAGTTTAGTGGCCGGTGGTCAGTGGCCAGTAAACAAGAAAAACTCCCTTCTCCCTTCGGGAGAGGGGAGGAAATGGATTCGTTGGGGTGGCAGTTAAACTGCCACCCCAACATGAATGTTGGATGGAGGGTGGCGGATGTGTTTGGCAGGCGCATCCGCCATCCAAAATCCGTTGTCCGAAGTTTTTCAACTCGCGTAGGTTGTGCTAAAGCACAACCTACGCGGTTAGTGGCAAGGAAGATATCGTGAACTCAAATCCACCATCCACCGTCCTAAATCCGAGACTGCCGCGCGGCGAGCAAGCCCGCCCGCTAAACAAGACTTCCTCTCGCTCACTATCCACTATCCACTATCCACTATCCCCTCGCGGCTTCACGCTCGTCGAACTTTTGGTGGTGATTACGATCATCGGCATCCTGATCGCGCTGTTGCTGCCGGCGGTTCAGGCGGCACGCGAGGCGGCACGACGGATACAATGCCAAAACAACCTTAAGCAGTTGGGGTTGGCGCTGCAAAACTATCATTCAGCATTAAACTGTTTTCCGGCGTCCGACGCAATCAACATCCCCACGCAGTGCAGCGACGATTGTCGCGGTACGCCGCTCTACATCTCGCTGCTGCCTTACATCGAAGCGGCAAACATGGCCGACACGTTCGACTACAACATAGCCCAGGGTTGGTGTGTATGGGCGGAGTGGGGCAACCCGCAGACGAGCTTTTTCGGCAATCCAATGGCTAGAGTACGTCTGTCATTTTACCAATGCCCCAGCGACGACCGCTCGATGCAATGGGCCCCACAGCGAGTATACTTCGGTGTGACCGGCGGCAAGACCCGCGCCGGCACGGGCCGATTCGGCGACGTGTTCACCGATGGCCTGTTCGCCATCAACCTCTGGCGCCGCATCGCCGACGTCCCCGACGGCTCTTCCTCGACGCTGGCCATCGGCGAGAGCGTACACGTGGCTTTCCTGGGTGTGGGGCCGGGATACGGAATATCCGACGAAGGCGGACCGCTTACCTGGTGGATCGGCAGCAGGTGCCAGCAGGATATCACCGATTACAACTCCCACTACAATGGCCGCTGCGTCCGCGGCACCAAATATCCGATCAATAGCAATCTCCTTCCAATGTCGCTGACCGAAGATAACGACCCACCCTTCGGTAGCTATCACAGCGACGGGGCACACTTCGTCTTCGCCGACGGACACGTCGGTTTCCTAAACGACACGATCAACATGAACGTCTACCAAGCATTGAGCACCATCGCCGACGGAGAGATCATCCCGGGTGGCGGGTATTGATCTAGCCGGAAAATCGGTCGTGTGATCTTTGCGGATATTTTCCGCCGTGTATATTACAAGCATATTACAAAAGGAAAGAGTGATGATGTGGAAAACAATCGGCTTTAGGTTGGTTCTGGCAACTCTTCTATGCGCGACGGCGCTGACATGGGGGACCGTGACGGCCAATCCGACGCGGGGAGATGAGCCAAACCTCAAGGCCGAGTTCCTCAAACTTTGCGACGGGAACGCCCAAGCCCTGGATAAGCAAGCAACCGATCGTGTGCTGCATGCTTGGGGGTGCTTCAACGCCTATGTTGTGCGTGCCTTGGCCGTGGCTTACGACATGGAGCGCAAGGAAGAATATCTGCTGGCCTGCAAACGGTGGTCGGACCAAACGATCGAGTTCCAAAACCGCATGATTCCCAAGGGGGCCTACTACATGCATTACGGCCGTGCTCCAGGAGAAGACAAAGGTATATGGTACGTGGCCGATTGCTCGTCCATTGCCATGGGAGTGCTGGCGACGGCCATCCGCTGCGACGATCCGGCGGAGAAGGCCAAGTACATGGACTCGGTCAAATCGTTCTTCCGTCTGGTGGCCGACAATTGGGTCCGACCCTCCGGCGGTGTCGCCAACGGCCACTGGCCGAAAAGCGACAAAGAGTATTGGTGTGCCACGAGCACCTTCGGATCACTGGCCTTCTGTCTGTACAAAGAGACGGGCGATCCGGAATATCTGAAGATTGGTCTGGGGACGATCGACTGGCTCAACCGGCAGAATTTCTTGGCCGTGGCCCACGATTACTACAAGAAGGGAGACATCGAACCGACGGTCATGATGTATTGCCTCGAGGCGTACTCGGCTGGCTTGCCGCACCTGAAGCCCGACTCGGAGCGACACAAGGCAGCCCTGGCGCAATTGGCCAAGGCCCATCGGTGGATTCTGGATAACATGGGGCTTTCTTCCGACGGCAAGTATCTTTCTCAGTGGGGTAGTAAATGGGGCGGCCTGCCGTTCCATCTCTACGTTTACGCCGGTCAAATGACCGGCAACGAAAAGCTGGTCGCCGCCACCGACAAAGAGCTTCGACACATCGCCGGTATCCTTGAAAACGCGCCTTCGACGAGCAAGTTGGCCGCGTTTGCTATTATATCCTACGCCGAGAAGATCGCCCCAGGCGGCATCTATCGCACCAGCAGGGAGAGGAAAACGCGATGATCCGAAGGTTTTCTGTTCTCGGTCAACCGGCCGCCGTGGCTTGCCCGCCACGTATTCATGGCGGGCTAAATGAATTCGCCCTCGCGGTTGCCGCCTTATGCTTCGTAGTTTGTTGTGGCTGCGGGCCAAGCAGGCCGGAGATCGCTTCGGTCAGCGGCCAAGTGACGTACCAAGGCAAGCCGGTCACCACCGGTCGGATCGCGTTTTATCCCGAAAACGGCCGGCGGCCGGCGATGGCCGCCATCGAACCAGACGGCAGTTACAAGCTCACCACCTTCGATTCAAAGGACGGCGCTCTGTTGGGGAAGCATCGGGTGACGATCAAATCGACCCGCGCTGTGGGCGGACCGCCGCTCGATGGTCTTAATCGTGATGCCAAAGCGGCTCCTGCCAGCCAGCCGAAGCTCGAGTGGCTCGTGCCGGAGAAATACTCCCAAAAAGACACTACGCCTCTGACGGCCGAAGTGAAGGATGGTAAAAACACCATCGACTTCAACTTGTAGGGGCGGCGATATTAAAATCGGACCTGTCCCCCGCGAACGATTACTTCGCCGGTCCTTAGCTGGATTCAGTCTGGTCGAGGCCGCAGATGTACTTCCGCCAGCCGTCCAGACGGTCCTTGTCCAGGCCGGTTTCGCGGACGATCTCGGTGTCCACGCGGCGGTCGGTCTCCGGCAGCGTGACGCGGACCTTCAGCCGGCCGTTCGGCTTGTAGTGGAATAGAACTTCTACCGGATACTGCGCCGAAAGATCGGGGGGCAAATTGCGGACCGAACAGCGGCCGATCGGAGTGCAGTCGTCGGCCGAGGGGCTTTCGCCCTCGACAATCTCGACGCGGATCGACCGCTGGCCCGCCTTTTGGGTCTTGAAGGCCCGCTTGCCGGTGATCGGCAGGCGGGTGTTGCGTGGAATGAGGATGCCGTTGCGGCGTCGCCCGGTGAGCGGATCGAAGCCCACCACGCCGAGGCTGTGCGAATTGACGTTGCGGATTTTGAACATCCCGGGCAAGCCTTCTTGGCGAGCGAGGATCAACGAGGCGTGCAGGGCCGCGCCGTGCGCGACCGCCTCGTCGGCGGCCACCGAGTCGTCCGGCTCCATACCCGAGAGGCGGCGGAGCATGTCGCGGACCATCGGCATTCGGGTCGATCCGCCCACCAGCAGCACCCGTTCCAGATCGTTCCATTCGAGTCCCGCGGCCCGCAACGCCTGGACCGTGGTGAATCGGGTGCGGTCCAGTAGGTCTTGCGTGGTGTCCTCGAACTCTTGTCGGGCGATTTCGATCCGCTCCGAGGCGCCGCGATGGTGGCAGGCCACGGACGCCTTCCGCCGGGCGGAAAGGGTCCGCTTGGCGTCCTCGCACTCGCGCCACAGCTTACCCGCCGAGAGCGGGTCTTCGCGCGGATCGGCGTGGCCCAACCCCGTGAAGCGTTCCGCCGCCAGATCGACCAGCCGCTGGTCCCAGTCGTATCCACCCAGGCGGACGTCGCCGTCGGTGGCCAGGGCGTTGAACTCGGTGCCGCGGATTTGCATGACGGTCACGTCGAAGGTGCCGCCGCCGAGGTCGTAGACCAGGATGTTCCGCGGCGCGGGACTGCCGCCTTCTTTGTCCAAGTACCCTTGCTGGAAGCCGAAAGACACGGCGGCGGCCGTCGGCTCGTTGATGATGTCCAGCACCTCGAAGCCGGCCATGTAGCCGGAGTCCTGGGTGGCCTTGCGGCGGACCTCGTCGAAATAGGCCGGCACGGTGACGACCACCTTGGTAAACGGCCCGATTTGCTTGACGGCGTCGACGCGGAGCTTGTTCAGTATCAACGCCTCGATCACCTCGGGCGGATACTGCTTGCCGTCGAGCAGCTTGTGGTAAACTCGGTGACCGACGTCGCGTTTCGAGCACTCGGCGACGCGGTCGGCTTCCGTTGCGATGGCCTTCAGCGCCTCCTTACCCACGACCACGTCTTCGCCGTCGAAGAGCACGGCGCTGGGCGTGAGCAGATCGCCCTCGGCGTTGACCATGGTGATCGGCCGACCGCGGTCGTCGATCCGCGCCAACGCGGAAAACGTGGTACCCAGGTCGATGCCGATCGCGGGAATGGAAGGTCGCGCCATGTCGGATAAGAATGTTGTTCTAATAGTCGGATTATGTTGGAACGGCAGTTGAACTGCCGCTCCAACGATTTATTCACCAGGGAAAGGGGAACGACTCGGGCCGAAGCCGGCAAAGGATCATATAGCCGAGCGTCAATCCCAACAACGCCGCAATGACGTGTCCAATCAGGCCGACCCAGCGCGGGAAACTCGGCCGAGCGGCCGACTTGACGCGGTGCGTCTCATCGGCAACCAAAGACTCGTTGTCCTGCTCCGGCGACGTTTCAGGCTCCGGTTCCGGCGTCCTGGGACCGGCGACGAAAGGCGTCCAGTCGCCCGGGCGCGAAGGTCCGGAAACCGCTTCGCCGAAATCGGCCTGCATCGCCTCGGGAGTAGTCGGCTCGTCGGCCGACGGTTCCATTACCTCCTGGACCATCGACTCGAAGGCGTCGAATCCGGCTGCCTCGTCGATCGGCTGCTTCCATCGCGCCACACCCTCGCGGGAAATGCCGACCGAGCGCTCCATGTCGAGCGTGGCGTCCTGATGAGTGCCGGGCGCGACGGCCTTGACCGTCAGCCGTCCGTTTTCGGCGTACTCGAAGGTGACCTCGATCGGCCAGTTCTTGGGCAGTCCTTCGGGGAGATCGCGGATTACGGTTCGCCCGATGGCCGTACACTCGTCGGGCATGGAACTCTCGCCCTCGATGATTTGCACGGCGATCGAGCGCTGGTTTTCCGAACGAGTGACGAACCGTTCCGTGAATTTCGCTGGCAGAGGCGTATTGCGCGGGATCAGCACGACGTTTTTCTTCCGCAACGTCTCCGGGTCGATCCCCTCCACGCCCAGGCTGTGCGAGTTGACGTTGGTGATCGACAAACCGGTGCGTGCTTCGTTGCCCGACTCCTTGTCCAACAGATATGCGGCGTATAGCGCGGCGCCGCGGGCGACCGCCTCGTCCGCGTTGACCGTGTGGTCCGGCTCCAGACGGCTCAGATTCCGCAACATCTCGCCGACCATCGGCATTCGCGTCGATCCGCCGACCAACAACACCCGCGAAACATCCTTCCACTCCATTTTCGCGGTGGCCAACAGTTGCCGCGTGGTGTAGGTGGTGCGTTCGAGCAGATCGGCGGTCATCTCCTCGAACTGCACGCGAGTGACGGGAACCTCGACCGTCTGGCCGGCCACCTCGATGTGCATGATGGTCCGCCCGCGGGCGCTCAGGGCGTGCTTGGCGTCGATGGCGGCCGCCAACGCGCGGTTTATGATCACGGGATCCTCGCGCGGGTCGCGCTTGTGCAGCCGCTTGAACCGCTGGGCCACGTAATCGACCAGCCGCAGATCCCAGTCGTGGCCGCCGAGCATCACGTCGCCGTCGGTGGCTATGGTCTGTATCTTGCCCGACGAGAGACGCAACAGCGTAACGTCGAACGTACCGCCGCCAAGGTCGTAGACCAGCAGGGTCATCTCCTCTTTTGGCTCGGCGCCGGGTGTCAGATAGCCGAGCGTCTCGCCGAAGCTGAGCGCGGCGGCCGTCGGCTCGTTGACGACGTCGAGCACCTTCAGGCCGGCCATCTCGCCGGCGTCGGCGGTCCCCTTGCGCCGCGGCTCGTCGAAATAGGCGGGCACGGTGATGACCACGCGATCGACCCGCCCGAGTTCGCGGATGATGTCCCCCTTCAGCTTCCGCAAGATACAGGCCTGGATCACTTCCGGCGGAAGCTTGCGACCGTGGATCGGATGGGTGTAGTAGGGGAGCCCCATGTCGCGCTTGACCCACTCGGCAACCATCTCGGGATGGATGGTGGTTGCGGATCGGGCCTCTTTGCCCACGACCAACTCCTCGTCGGCGAACAACACCGCGCTGGGCGTGAGCAGTTCGCCTTCGGCATTGCGGACAATCTCCGTCCGCCCCGACTCGTCCACCCAAGCCGCGGTCGAGAAGGTAGTGCCCAGGTCGATTCCTACGGGAGTCTGGTGCGACATTGGGCAACTGCTCTGAGTCGAAAAAATGAAATGTAGGGTGGGACAAGCGAAGCGCGGCCCCACCACGGATTTTTCCCGCTACGCAGACTTTATCACCCCAAGCATATAAGTATACCCCTAAAGGCGGGAACTCTCAAGCGGCCGACGCTCATATTGGATCGGGGGGGGAACGTACGCATCGTGCTTTTCGCTTATCGAGTTGTGCGGTATACTACTGTTGTATGGCCACTGTCGAGCAGATTACCACCGCCGAACAACTCTTCCAAGCGTCCGATCTGGGACGATGCGAACTGCTGCGCGGAGAACTTGTCATGATGTCGCCGGCCGGATCGGAGCACGGAATGATCGCCGCGGCAATCGCTGCAATACTTCGTGAGTATGTTAAATCACACCGTTTGGGCGTCGTTCTGGGAGCGGAGACCGGATTTAAGATCGCCAGCGACCCGGATACCGTCCGTGCCCCCGACGTGGCCTTTATTAGGACGGAGCGGATCGGCGGTAGATTGCCCAAAGGTTTCTTCCCCGGCGCGCCCGACTTGGCCGTCGAGGTCTTGTCTCCCAACGACCGAGCCGGAGAGGTGTTTGAGAAAGTTCAAAATTGGATGGATGCCGGGTGCATCGCGGTATGGGTTGTCGATCCGAAGACCCAATCCGCAACGGTCTACGACGCCGGCCGCAAGGCCACGATCCTGAAATCGACCGATTCCCTCGAGGGCGGCGATCTGCTGCCCGGCTTTACCACGCCGGTGGCTGAGTTTTTCTCGATATAGCCGGCCATGCTTCTTCAGAGGTTTAGCCGGCGACCTTGCTCGTCGCGTGGGTTCCAGGAGAAAACGCGGCGAACAAGTTCACCGGCTAAACGAACACATCAAATTGACAATCCGGTCTTGAATATTCGTATGGTTCCCATCCTCGAACAATCTCCCGCCGAGCTACGCGACTGGTTCGTCCGACATGGGCTGCCGGCCTATCGGGCCGGGCAGGTGCGAAAATGGCTGTTCCAGAAACGGGCCGCGGGGTTCGAGGAGATGACCGACCTGCCCGCCAAACTCCGCGAACAACTCGCCGCCGAGTTCCAGACGTTTTCCACAACCGTCGCCGAACACCACAAAGCCGCCGACGGAGCGGAAAAACTACTCCTGCAACTCCATGACGCCGAGCGGATAGAGTGCGTCCTGCTCCGCGACGACAAAGGACATTGCACCGCCTGCATCAGCACCCAGGTCGGCTGCGCGATGGGATGCGTCTTCTGCGCCACCGGCCTCGACGGCATGGTCCGCAACCTCACCCGCGGCGAGATCGTCGAGCAGATTTTGCATGTCCAGCGTTTACTGGGGGCGGAGGAACGGCTCAGTCACATCGTGGTGATGGGGATGGGGGAGCCGCTGTTGAATCTCGACGCGCTAATGCTGGCACTCGACGAAGTTGCCGGACGCGACGGGCTGGGCATCGGCGCGCGGCGAATCACCATCTCCACGGTCGGTCTGCCGGCCGGTATCCGTCGTCTCGCCCGGGATAATTGCCAGTACCACTTGGCCGTCTCGCTGCACGCGGCCGACGACGAGTTGCGAAATGAACTGGTGCCGGCCAATCGAGGCTTCGGCGTGGCGGCGATTCTGGCCGCGGCCGACGAGTATTTCGAGCTGACCGGCCGGCGGGTGACGTTCGAGTACGTGTTGCTTTCCGGGGTGAACGACCGGCCGGAACAGGCTCGGCGGCTTGTGGCGCTGCTTCGCGGCCGGCCGGCTTTGGTGAACTTGATCCCCTACAATCCGGTGCCGGGCTTGCCCTATCGCAAACCATCGTCGGCCGCAACCGCCCGATTCGTCGA
Organism: uncultured Thermoguttaceae bacterium; assembly: GCA_965195225.1. Taxonomy (GTDB): domain Bacteria; phylum Planctomycetota; class Planctomycetia; order Pirellulales; family Thermoguttaceae; genus JAHIKV01. The sequence continues at coordinate 29,879 of CBDAFL010000204.1, read as the reverse complement.
TGTTCTGACGCAAGGCGGTCTGAACGTCGCCATTCGCCATCGCAAGGGCGATCGGATCGGCGCCGCCTGCGGGCAGTTGCGGCGCGGAGTAGTGGATAGTGGATAGTGGATAGTGGATAGTGGGTAGTGGATAGTGGGTAGTGGATAGTGGATAGTGGAGAAACGCCCGCCGACTGCGGTCGGCGGGGTGGTAGGGTGGCACGGGCATCTTGCCCGTGTTCTGGCCGGCACTGGCGAGACGCCAGTGCCACCCAAAACTATCACATTAGCGGAGGTAAACCACTACGCGCTTTCAGCCCGCCACTTTTTTCGAGAAGGTTTTGCGGGAGATTTTTGCGACGAGGCGTCTTCGTCGTCTTCCTCGTCATCTTCGTCTAATTCATCGTCCGCTTCTTCCGAGTTGTCCTCTTCGTCTTCATCTTCGTCCTCGCAGTCGTCCGGCTCTTCTTCGTCGAATTCTTCCTCTTCGTATTCGTCCTCTTCGTCCTCCTCTTCCTCGGGTTCGTCGACGACGATTTTACTTTTTCGTAGTGGTTTGGGCGGGCTTGTCGTCTCGGGTTGGTCGTCGCCCTGGTTGGTCATTTGCTCCCACTGTTCGAGACTGACGAGAATTTCGCGGGCCTGCGAGCCGTTGTACGGCCCGACGATGCCGTCCTCGGCCATGAAGTCGATCAGCCGAGCGGCGCGTCCGTAGCCGATACCCAGCGTCCGCTGCAGCAGCGACACGCTGCCGCGCCCCTCGCGGATGACGACGTCGATCGCCGACTCGTAGAGTTCGTCGCGGTCGCTGAATTTTTTCTTGTCGCCGTCGGGCAGGTTCGTTTTCAACTGCACGAGTTCCTTGACGAACTGCGGCTCCTCGGTCGCCACGGCGGAGATCAGCCGGGATATTTCGTCGTCGCTCAGATAGGTGCCTTGACCGCGGATCAGGGTGCTTGTGCCGGGCCAGAGGAAGAGCATGTCGCCGTTACCCAGCAGTCGGTCGGCGCCCATTTCGTCGAGCACCACCCGGCTGTCGGTGCGGCTGGCGACCTGGAAGGCGATCCGGGCGGGTAGGTTCGACTTGATCAGGCCGGTAATCACGTCAACGGTCGGTTTTTGCGTCGCCAGAACCAGATGGATTCCGACCGCCCGGCTCTTTTGCGCCAGGCGGATGATGTGCCCCTCGACTTCCTTTGCGGCGGTCATCATCAGATCGGCCAACTCGTCGGCCACGATGACGATGTAAGGCATGTGGGTGGGGATGTGGCCGCGGTCCTCGTCGTCCTCCGGCTGCACCCGTTTGTACAACTCTTCCTCGCCAAGCTGGTTGTAGATGTTGATGTGGCGGACGCCCGCGCGGGCGAGGATGTGGTATCGCTCCTCCATTTTCTCGACTGCCCAGCCGAGGATCGCCTCGGCCTTGCGCATGTCGGTAACGACCGGGTGCATCAGGTGCGGCAGCGATCGATAGGGGCTAAGCTCGACCATCTTCGGATCGATCATCAACATTCGGACCTCGTCCGGTCGGCGAGTCATCAACATCGAGGAGATGATCGAGTTCAGGCAGACGCTCTTTCCGGTACCGGTTCGGCCGGCGATCAGCAGGTGTGGCAGTGTGGTCAGATCGACGACCAGCGGATTGCCGGCGACGTCCTTGCCCAAGTACAATGGTATGCGCATTTTCTGCGTCTTGCCGCCTGCCTCTTCCATGACCTCGCGGAGGCAGACGACCTGCCGTTGCTGGTTCGGCACCTCAATGCCGACGGTGTTTTTTCCCGGCAACGGGGCCACAATCCGCACGCTCGGCACGCGCAAGGCGATGGCCAGGTCGTCGGCCAGACCGGTGATGCGGCTCAACCGCAAGCCGGATTCCAGTTCGACCTCGTACTGGGCAATGACCGGCCCGGTCTGTATCTCGACCACGCGGATGTTGAAGCCGAAGTTGAGGAAGGTTTTTTCCAGCAGTTTGGCTTTTCGGCGGACTTCCTTCTCCCGCTGGTCGAAGTTGACCGATTCGCCTTCGAGCAACAAATCCAAACCGGGTAGTTGATAGTCGGAGACGTCCGATCCCAAGTCGGACTCGTCCATCTCTTCGAGGACTTTTTGGGAAGGCTTTTTTCGTTTCGGCCTGCTGACCCCCACCCGTGTGCCGAAGGTTTTTCGACCGTCGGCCGAATCGTCCTCCTCGTCTTGGTCTTCCTGCTCATCCACCTCTTTGTCTTCCTCGTCGGCGATCCGGCCGGAGACGCGAATCGCCGGGGCGTCCTTGTCTTTCTCGTCGACCTCGTCGTAGTCGTCGAGGTCTGAGCGGCCGCGGACTTTTTGGGCGTACGCCGTCGAGACTTGCAACACCCCACGCCCCAAACTGCGTGTCGGTTTGCCCACGACCCAGGCCAACAGCCGCACGAGCGAATAGTCGGTGGCAAGCAACAGTCCGCCGAGGACCATGCTCGAGGCTATGATGTACGCGCCGAGGCTTGCGAACTGCGTTTGCAGCAACGCCTTGCCCAAGGCGCCGAGATATCCGCCGGCGCCGATGACCGGCCCGGGCGAGAGCCGCGGCGTGGCCATCGCGGCCAAGGTGGCAACTCCCGCCAACGAGATCAACCATCCTCCGGCTCGCAGCCACGGCTGGCTGAATTGGCGGCGCACCAGCAGCGCGGCGTCCCACGCGGCCAACGAAAGCAGCAAGTAGTACGCGCCCAGCCCGAGGGACTCGAACAGCAGCCGGCTGGCCGTTGCGCCCCAGTAGCCGCAGGCGTTTGTGGGTTGGCTGTTTTGCGGGAAGACGAGCTTGCCGGGCGGATCGGCCGGATCGTAGCTGATCAGCGCGGAGGCCAGGAAAATTACGCCGGCCAACAGCGCCAACGCCAACAAGTCGGTTTTTAGATTGCGGTTTTCGAGCATGGTGGTCACATACCGTCACACGTTTAGCATCCGCCGTGCCAGCGGCCGCTAAACGGATGTGTCTCTCGTTAATCTAAACAGCGGCTACTCGACATAAGTATCGACCAGTTCGGCACTTGTCGAACAACCCAGAGCCGCCGGACCTCGTCTTTTGCCCTAGAGAAACCACGCGCGGAACCGTTGCTACGGATACAACCGGCATGGAATGTGCAGATGGAACGACCGGAAGCTTTTTGGGCGGCTTCGTAGGACAGGTTGGCAACCTGTCCTACAACACGCGAGTCGGGGGGACGATTTTTTTGGGTACTTTCCCGCCGCCGAGGATTTTCGCCGCCGCACGAATCGCTTCGACGCCGCCGGTGGGAACCAATATCGACGCACTGAGAACGCCTTCCTTAACGTACTTTGCGCCCTGGTTCGGCAAACCTCCGACGCCGACGAACAGCGTGCCTTTTTCCCGTCCGGCGGCCTTGGCGGTTTCGTAGGCCGCCCGCGCGGCTGCGTCGTCAAAGGCAAACACGGCGTCGAACTGGTCCACGTCCGCGATGGCCTCGGCTATCAGCTTTGCGCCGTCGACGCGCGGCGGATCGAGAAAGCCGTCGAAGACGAATCGGTATCCAGGGTCGCGGAGCTGCGCTCGAAACGCATCGTGTAACTCATCGGCCGGGGTCGAATCGACCGGCCCCTTGATCTCGACGATTTTTCCCTTTCCGTCGAGTTTTCCGGCCAGCCATCGGCCCGCCGTCTCGCCGATCCGTTTCCAGTCGGGGGCGATGTAACAGGTGTACTTGTCTCCGACAACAGCCCGGCCCAGGAGGATCACCGGCACACCGGCGTCGAACAGTTTCGCCACCGGCTCGGTCAGCGTTTGGGCGTCGATTGGCGCGACGATCACCAGATTGACGCGTTCGGCCAGGAAATCATCGAGGTTGCGTTTTTGCATTGCGGCGTCGCCGCCGGCGTCCCGGATCACCAAACGGAGGTTGGGATGTTTGGCCGCCGCGGCCTCGATATCGGCCTTTAGTTGGGTTTGCAAAGGCCCTTGAATATCCGCCAGACTGACGCCGATCGTCGGCGGCCCGGCTTCTTTCGGCGGCTTTGGCGTTTCGGCGGACCGATGGCAGCCAACCCCCGGCGACAGGACCGCAAGCCAAGCGAAGGCAACGAGGCACGAAACGACGTATCGCATGATCGGACTCCACGTCAGTGGCGAGGACCGATGGGTGCAGCCCCCGACGGATGCAGGGGCACAATAACGAAAACAATATCAGATTACAGCTTTTTGCACTATCGCCGGGAAAAATTGCGCGACTTCATGGGGCAATGGCACGGTCCAGGGAGGGGGGGGCACCCTACGGTGGGTGTATGCATGGCACCCGCTAAGTAACTTTTGCTTGACACAGATTGCCTAGTTGTTACTTTGGAACTATGTGAACTAATGCCCCAGTAGTGCGCGAGGGGGACATTTTTCGTCTTTCGCGCGGCTGTTGGGCGCGGGGAATCGTTGCCCGCTCCTGAGCGAAGGCAACGCGTTCTTATTTTTTTTGTACGTCGGAAAGAGAGGGAGATCATGGGAGCCTGGGGTCTGCTGCATCGTCGTTCCGTAGCCAAGCCAATCCGGTCGCACAACCGCCAACAGCAGGATACGTTCCGATCGCGGCTTCGCCGCTCGTTGAGAATCGAGCAGTTTGAAGAGCGGACGCTGTTGAGCATCGGGGCTTGGACGCCGATCGGGCCTGCTCCGATCAACTACGCGGACAGCCAAGTCGAGAACGTCGCTCCGTGGGATTCCGAGGACGCGTATCTGAATCAGGTGGTCGGCTCGATCACCGCGGTGGCGGCCCATCCGACCAACGCCAACACCCTTTACGTCGGAACGACCAACGGCGGCATCTGGCGCACGAACAACGCCACCAGCGACAACCCCACGTGGACGCAATTGACCGACGACGCCGAATCGCTCTCGATCGGTGCGCTGGCGTTCGATCCGACCGACCCGGCCGGCCAGACCTTGATCGCCGGGGCGGGACGATTCAGCGAATACTATCGTGCCGGCGGACTGCTGAGCGGACTTCTGCGCACGACCAACGGCGGCGAGACCTGGACGCAGATCGACGGCGACGGCGTCTTGGACGGGAAAAATTGCATCAGCATCGCCGTCCGTGGAGGGACGATCCTGGTGGCAGTGGACAATGCCCAATCTGGTTTGTACGGCGACGTGGGCATCTTCCGTAGCGACGACGGCGGCGAGACGTTTACGCTGATTTCCAACGGAGACGGGGGCACCACCGGCTTGCCCGGCGGAATCACGTACGACCTGGCGGCCGATCCGACCGACACAAACGTATTCTACACCACGGTGGTCGGCGCCAGCGATTTTGGAGGCGAAAACGGCATCTATAAGTCGTCCAACGAGGGTTTGACGTGGATTAAGGTCAGCTCGTCGGAGGATGTCGACGTACACCTCAACACCGACGGCGCGAACACCACGCACCGGGTCCAAATGAACGTGGGGCCGGAAGGCCAACTCTACGTGGGCATCCTCAACCAGATGACCGGATCGTTCACGCTCGATCAACTGGCCGCCGTGTTCCGCACCGGCGATGGGGGGACGACCTGGACCGAGATGGCTGTGCCCCAGATGGCCATCGACGACGTGGAAGAACCGCTGCAGTTCGATCGCGTGATGGTCGCGGCGGGCGACCCGTTGGGGACACTGCCCAGCGGTCAGGGAGCGGTCCACTTCTCGATCGTCGCCGACCCGACCAACGCGCACATTGTCTACATCGGTTGCGACACTCAGCCGGTAGTCGGCGAAGATTCGCCGTTCGGCGCCGAACAATTCACTGGCTTGCTGCTGCGTGGCAATGCCTTGCAGTTGGACGGGGAGCAATGGGTTCATTTGACCCATTCGATAATCCCCGATTCGACCGGCGGCACGGCTTCCGGCTCCGCTCCGCACGCCGATTCGCGCGACATGGTGTTCGACGTCGCCGGCCGGCTGATCGAAGTGGACGACGGCGGCATCTACGTCCGCACCAGCCCGCGAAACAACACCGGCGATTGGTTCTCGCTGAACGGCAACTTGCAAATCGCGGAAATCCACGACATCGCCTACGACAGCGTATCGAACGTCGCCATCGCCGGCGCCCAGGACGTCGGTGTTTTGAGACAAACGGAGAACGGCAGTCTCGTGTGGCGCGAAGTGACCGGCGGCGACGGCGGCGACGTGGTCGTGGACGAGGCCAGTCTGGCCGACTTGAATCAATCCTACCGTTACTCCAGCGGCGCGTACCTGGAAGACTTCCAACGCCGGACCGTCGATGCCGACAACAGCGTAATCGACACGGTGTTGCCGGAGTTGTTGGTGTTGGGGACCGGCGATCTGACCTTCGCGCAGGTCGATGGCGGCCAATTCCGCACACCGATAGCCGTCAACGCGGCCGATCCATCGCGGATCGTAATCGGCGGAGCGACATCGGTATTCGAGTCCTTGGACCGCGGCGAGACGCTCCGCAACCTTGGAGCGGCGGCCAACGCAAACGCCATAGTCTCCGGCGGGTACCTGAACGGAGTGGCCAACCCCGACGTGTTGTGGGTGGCTTCGGACGCGGGCGTTTTTCTGCGGGACACCGCCGCCGGCAATCTGGCGCAGATCATCGACGGCGCGGTGTTGGACATTGCCGTCGATCCGACCGACTGGCGGCAAGCGTTTATCATCACCTCAACCTCCATTTGGCGGATATCAGTTGCAAATGGAACCGTCACCAACGTCACCGGCGACTACACCACCGCGGCCGGATTGAGGACGGTGGAGTATTTCGACAGCGGCGACTCCGGCGCCATTGTCGTGGGAGGGGTGCAGGGAGTCTACTACTCCGAACTTGGCAGTCTCGGGAATTGGTCACCCCTCGGCGAGGGTTTGCCAAACGCTCCCGTGTACGACATAGAATACGACGCCCAAGACAACATCTTGGTGGTTGGCACCCTGGGTCGTGGGGCGTGGCAATTCGAGGATCCACGCACCGAAATCTTCGGCGAGTTGGCCTTGATCTCGGTCAGCACCAACGTGACCACCTACCAGGTGACCGAAAGCCCGTTGATTGACGTTGCACCCACGGAACTTACGCTCCATTTCAACGACACGACGATCGACTCCGACACCCTGGCCGGCATCCAAATTATCCGCGCCGGCGCGAACGGGACGTTCTACGACCCGGTAACTAATCCCTACGACATCGACGACGTGGTGATCGAGCCGGGATACATCAGCATCGGCGAGAACCCCAACGAGGTCTTGATCCGCTTTGCCGAGACCTTGCCGGACGATATATATCGCGTGACGATCGTCGGTCAGGGGAGTGACGATGTCCACTATTATTATGGTCCGGACGGCAAACTGGCGCTGCCTTTCTCCAACACCGCGGGAATGACCGTCGGATTCGGCGAGATCACGCCCGACGAGGGTGGGTCGTATTGGGACGGGCAAAACTTCTCCTGGACCTTCGACTTGAACCTGGGGCCGCAGGTCACCGGCGTGGTTCCGCAGCCGATCACCCGCGCTTCGGACGGTACGCTCGATCAGGCCCGCAATCAGATCGAGATTTACTTCAGCGAAGCGATGGACCCGGCTTCTGCAGAGACGGAGGCTTATTACAGCCTGATCTCCACCCAGGACACGGCGAACACGTCCGACGACGTGATAATCAACCCGACGCAGGTGGACTACGACGCGGCGGCGAAGAAAATCACGCTCACCTTCGGCGCCGATAGCAACGGCGACCCGGCGATCGACCTGACTCAATTGGTGGCCGATCCGGCGAAAAACGCTACCGGCGCCTTCCGACTGCGGATCGGCGACGAGTACCGGCCGATCGTGGCCGAGGAACTGACCGGCGTGGTGGACGACTTGTTCACCGACGTAGGCTCGACTTTTGATGAAGCAGCCGACCTGGGAACATTGGTCAACTCTTCCGATGACTTGGCTGGCCAATCGTGGTTGATCTCCGGTTATGTTTCGCCGATTTATTACGACGCGCAGTGGCCCGGCGGCCGGAACACGCCCGGCAACCGCGACCTGCCCGAGGGTGCGACCGACGTGTGGCCCGAGAGCCACACGATGTCGTGGGACGAAGGCGACACTGGCCCCTACGGAGACATCCCCACCTATTACTACAACTTCCAGACAGTCTACGGCACGATCCAAGAAGCCCCGGCGCTGAACCTGATTACGGAAGTCCAGAAGCAACGGTCTCGCGAGATTTTCTCGCTGATCTCCCAGTACAGCGGTGTGCAGTTCGTCGAAACCGCCGACCAGGGTATGACCATCGTCACCGGCGACCTGCGCGTGTTCGACGCATACATTGAAGTCGGTCCCGGCGCCCCGGCCGGCATGGCCAGCGGCGACCCCGAAGACGGCCTGGTGGTCGTCAACAGCTACTACGACTGGGGCGATTCCGAATACGGAAGCGCGTTCATGCAGGTCATGATGCACGAGATCATGCACCCCTTGGGCGCAATGCATTCCTACGAGTTGCCTGCCTTCGAGATCATGGGCAGCAGCGAAACCATCGACACGATCGGCACCGATCAGGAAGTCATTTTCCCCGGCAACAACGACGTCGCCGTTCTCCAGTACCTGTACCGCAACGACAGCATTGACACCGACTTTTACAAGTTCGAGATCGAGTCGGAGGGCGACCTGAGCGCGGAGACGATTGCCCAGCGGATGCAAAACTCCAGCTTGCTGGACACCTATTTGGTGCTCTACGACGACCAGTTCCAGATCGTTGCCAGCAACGATGATTATTTCGACGACGACTCGTTCATCGGCGTCCATCTGGAGGCGGGCACCTATTACATCGGGGTCAGCTCCACCGGCAACTCGCAATACGGCCCGGACGGCGACGGCGGAACGACCGAGGGCGCGTATCAGTTGCGTTTGGACTTCCAGCCGCAAGTCGATCAGCAGTTGACCGACGCGCGGGGAACGGCGCTGGACGGCGACGCGGACGGCGTGCCCGGCGGACATTTCGACTTCTGGTTCAACGTCCAGCGCGCCAGCGTGGCGACCGTGAGCAACCACACGTTGATCGTCGACAAGGCGACCACGGCGACGGCGGTGACGGATTGGGTGGAAACCAACGCTAACACGGCAGCATGTAATCTGCCCTCGGGACACGGCTTCTCTTCGGGAAAGTTTGAGATCCTCTGGAACGGCGGCAAGCGCTATAGCGTAGACGGCACAATCATGGGCGACGCACTGGCGCTCCACGGGGGCAATGGCGACGACTTCCCCGCCTCCGGCAACACGACGGTTGTTGTCACCGACGGGACGCTGGCCCATCCGTTCCAGAATATCTCTAGCGCGCTGGACGTGGCCGACCCCGGCGATATCGTCCGAGTAGTTGGCAACAACTTCGCCAACGACAACCAAGGGCATGGCATCCAGGCTGTCCCCGGAAGCCTGCTGGTCGACGGCGATACGTTCACCATCTCCGATGCCACTCGGACCTTCACCTTCGAGTTCGACAACAACAATACGTTCACCCAGGACAACATTCGGATTGCCTTCAATACCACCGACCGCGCGGCGGCCATCGCCGCGAAGTTCGCCGCGGCGATCAATTCCACCAGTTGGATACCAGAGGGATTGAGTGAGACGGCTCCCACTCGCTATTCCGAAGGCCTGTACGCCCGGGCCATCGTCGACGGCACTATCGTCAACGTGGACGGTCCGACGGTCGTGATCGACCTTGGCTCGACCGAGCTGAAATTGACCATTCAGGACAATCTGGCATACGAAATTGGCACGGACCCGCTGGGCTACACACTCAGCGACGGCAATAAGCTGGAGGTTCCCCAGGGCGTTTCGCTGATGATCGACGCCGGGACCATCCTGAAACTCCGCGGCGCCAACGTATCCGTGGGCAGTTCGGCCGTAGCCGTCGACCGCAGCCTCGGCTCGCTCCAAGTCCTCGGCACGCCGGGCAACAGCGTATACTTCACTTCCTACCTCGACGAGCGGATGGGCGAGGACACCTACGCAAATACAACCGTTCCGACGATCGGCAACTGGGGCGGACTGGTATTCCAAAACAACTACGACTACGACGAGCAAGAGGTCGATCCCAACCGAATCGTCCTCGAACAGGAAGGCATCTTCCTCAACTACGTCAACTACGCAGACATCCGCTACGGCGGCGGAAAGGTCGCCGTCAACGGCATCCAGGACGTCTACAATCCGATCCACATGGTCGAGGCCCGGCCCACCGTTGCCTTCAGCACCATCCGCTACAGCGCCGACGCGGCCATGTCGGCCGATCCGAACAGCCTCTTGGAGACGACCTTCCACGACGGCTTCGGCGAGAGTCCGTTCGCCGCCGACTACGACCGGGTCGGTCCCGATCTGCACGGCAACAAACTCGTTGCCAACAGCCTCAACGCACTGTTTCTCCGCGTGACCACCGCCGCCGCATCCGCGCTGCAACAGCTTGATGTTTCGGCCCGGTTCGACGACGTGGACGTGGTCTTGGCGATCCCCGAGAACCTGATCATCACCGGCGACGCGGGCGGGGCCGTTGCGGTCGAGGGAACCTGCCCGCTGACTGCCGACGGCCGAAACCAACTCGTCGTGCCCGAGATTCGGGAATTCAATGAGGAAACCTTGGAATACGACCAAGTAAACCCCTTCGTCGACCGCCAGTATTTCTTCATCAGCGACGGCCAAAATACCGTGCGCTTCGAGTTCGACCTGATCGGCAACGGCGTGGCCACCGGTAGCACGCGCATCGCGCTGACTTTGGATCCTCAGGATCCCGCCGACGTGGCAGTGATCATTGCCGATGCCGTCAACGATGCCTTCAACGATCCCACACTGGATAGCGACATCTCGGCCAATGCCGATGGCGACCGCGTGGTGCTCGACGGCACGAACGTCGACGTCCGCGGCCTGACCGGCACTCAGGCACGGATGGCAGGCCGGCTCTCCATCGACCCCGGCGCGATCGTCAAGCTCGCCGGTACGCGAATCGAGGTCGGCATTGGCGCGCAGTTTATCGCCGAGGGCGCCGATGGCTACGAGATCATCTTCACCTCGTTGGAGGACGACACTTACGGCGCCGGCGGCACGTTCGACGCCGCAAGCAACGGCCAGGCCCAGACTCCGGGGCCGGGCAACTGGGGCGGCTTCTACTTCAATCCGACCTCGCGGGGCAGCATCGATCAGGCCCGCGTCCTCTACGCCGGCGGCAGCGTGGCCATCGAGGGCGGGTTTGGCTACTTCGCCCCGGTCGACGTCCGCCAGGCGACCGTCCGGATAACGAACACGCTCTTCCAAAACAACACCGCACACACGGCCGAAAACCGCAACGGCCGCGGAGAGATCGAAGAACCGGCCGTGATTCACGTCCTCTTCTCGCAACCTGTAATAGCGGGCAACACCTTCATCGACAATCTGGCCCCGGTCGTCTCGATCGACGTCAACTCGCTCAACTACCTGAACGTGGCCGATTGGGGCCGGGCCACCAGAGAGGCCGGCGCTTTCGACCAGTATGGCGACAATCAAGGCCCGCTGGTACGCGAAAACCGCATGTCGGGCAATTCGATCAACGGCATGATCGTCCGCGGCGGCAACTTGACCACCGAAGGCGTCTGGGACGATACCGACATCGTGCACGTCCTCTACGACGAGATCGTGGTGTCGAACCTATGCACCTACGGCGGACTGCGGCTGCAAAGCAGCGCCGACCAGAGTCTGGTCGTCAAGCTCAGCGGGTCCGACGCCGGACTGACGGCCACCGGCCGGCCGCTGGAAATCCACGACCGCATCGGCGGAACCATCCAGGTGCTCGGCACGTCGAGCCGTCCGGTGGTGTTCACCGATCTGGCGGACGACACGGTCGGCGCCGGCCTGACCCCCGACAACCGTACCGTGCTGGACACCGACAACACGCTGGACTCCACCGGCAGCACAGACGGCGCCTGGCGGAGCATCCAACTGCAAGAGTACAGCAACGACCGCAACGTGGCGATCCTGAACGAGGCCGAGCCGGCGACCATTGCCGACGCCGACGCCAACGCCAACCCCGGCACCGCGGAGTGGATCGGCCAGTTGGCCGACGAAAACAAGGGCGGAGACGAATCGCTCCGCATGGGCTTTGAGGTCCACGGCACGATCGCGCTCGACCGGCCGGACGACATCGACGTCTACAGCTTCCAGGGATACGCCGGAAGCGAGGTTTGGATTCAACTCGACCGCACCACCTTTGCACTGGACACCGTGGTCGAACTGCTCGACGCCGACGGGAACGTGCTGGCCCGCAGCGACAACTGGCGGGACGAGGCCGAGGATCCCAGCCTGCTGTTCGGCTCCGCGCTGACCCTGGAAGGGGACGACTGGGGCTATGAGGACGTCTACAGCGTCAATCCCCGCGACGCCGGCATGCGTGTAGCGTTGCCCGGCCCGGAAGGCCTGCAGCGGACGTATTACATCCGCGTTTCCAGCGCGGCGCCGTCCGCTCCCGACGCCCACCAGACCAGCGGCGCGTACCAGTTGCAGGTCCGGTTGCGGAAGGTCTACGAGCATCCCGGCTCGACGATCCGCTACGCCGACATCCGCTACGCTACCGACGGCATCGAGGTGTTGGGCCTGCCGGGTCACTCTCCGCTGGGTAGCGACATCTACGAGACCGAAGCTCCCGACAACCCCACGGCCGTGAGCAACGACACCTTCAACGTGGCCCAGTCGCTCGGTAACCTGCTCCAGTCGGACCAGAACGCGATTACCGTCGGCGGCTTCCTGGATGACTACCAGGACGTGGACTGGTACAAACTGGATCTCGACTACGGCGACACGATCCAACGTATCTCCGACTTCACTACCGAGGGTTCGGTCTATCCCGTGACCTTTGACCTCGACTACGCCGACGGCTTGGTCCGTCCCGATACGACCCTATGGATATTCGATGAAACCGGAACGTTGATTCTCCAGGGTACCGACTCGGGGATCGTCGACGACCAGCCCGATCCGACCGCCGGCACCAATCTCGACGACCTCAGCCGCGGCTCGGTGGGCGCCCGCGACCCGTTCATCGGTCCGGTTTATCTGCTCGAGGGTCATACCTACTACGTTGCCGTGACCAGTACGGGGGCCACCGCTTCGGCCGTGACCGACGATCCAATGATGCGGTGGGAGCCGATCAATTCCATCCAGCGTATCGCCGAGGACAATATCGGCAGCCATAACGCTTCAGGTATCGGCAACAGCCCCGCTTTTGAGTTGAACCCCGAGCCCGTCCCGTTCCATCTCGGCGACGTGACTTTTTACGTGCTCACCGACGGCAACGTGCTGACGGCCGACCCGTGGACCGGCGTGGTCGAGACGACTTACGGCACCTTGCCCGACGCCTACCCCAACGCCAACCGATACACCTACGGCGATCTGGTGATGCTCAGCGACGGGCGGCTGCACACTATTACGCGAGGCTCGGGCGCGCTGGCGATCGACCAGAACGACGCCGCCGGACGGCTCCGCCAACTCAGCACGGGGGACGCCAGCCAAGTGGTCTCCGACGTTGACGACGGGCTGATCACCTACCGCTACTCCACCAATCCCGCCAATCCGCCCCCCGCGCTGGAAGTGGCCGGCGACAACTCGCCGCTCGGCGAGGCCGGCGGCGTTCACATGGAGGCGATGGTCTACAGGCCGGGGACGGAGACCACGCCCGCGGCCTGGTACGTGGTGGGCAACGCCGCCAACGGCTTCGACGAAGTAGCCTACCAGAGCAACCTGCTGTACTTGCTGCTGGAGGACGGGACGGCCATCGACCATCCGGACGTCGCCAATGACGGTACGGCCCGGTTGCCGACGAACATCATCCCCATCGCGCAACTGGCCCCCGGCCCGGTGATCGCCGCCGTGGACGCGACCCACGCCTCGGACGCCGCCCAAGACATCCTCGACGGTACGCGGTTTACGGTTACCGACAAGGACGGTAACGTCGCAACGTTCGAGTTGGATTGCGGTCCCGACGTCGACATGAGCACCGGCGCGCTGGTCGTCCGCGATGGCATGACCTTCACCATCGGCACGGGGGCAGGCCAAGGAACGTTTGAGTTCGACGGCGGGCCGGTGATGATCCTCGGCCCCGACGTGGCGGGAAGCCGCCTCGACGGCCAGACGTTCACGATCACCGACGAGAACGGCGAATCCGTGACGTTCGAGTTCGACGTTGACGGCACCTTGAACGACACCGACAACACGGCGGTCACGATCAACGTGAACGATTCGGCCGACGCGGTAGCCGACGCGGCGGTCAACACCATTAACGACCTGACCGACGGTGTGGTAAAAGCTGCCCGTGGCGAATCTACTCTCGACGAGGCCCGTGTTTCGCTGATCAACGATAGCCCAACCGTGCTGCCGGCCGGCGACGGTCTCTTGGACGTCGAAGGCCGCTATGGCCTTGAAGACCCCGCCAGCGGTAATATCGTAATCGGTTTTGAGGAGACCTGGGACGATCCGCTATTCCGAAGCATCCTCACTGCCGACCCGCTGTTCTACCCGGCGCTGTTCGGCGATCAAATCGCCAGTGTCGTTGAGACGAACCTGCCGGACATCGACGTCAGTGCGGCCGATCGAACCGCAAGGAATGATCGCATCACGTTCGGTGACGCAACGGTGTACGACTTCAGCGGAATGGACACGGTTTGGACGCATCAGGCGGGCTTCGACCACGGCGGCGGCGCCCCGCTGAGTGAGGCCGGCTCGCAAGTCCCCGTTGCCGTCGACCAAGTCGTTTTGTTCGGTGCTGGCGACACCGCCCGGCAGATTTCCCAGAAGATCTCCGCGGCGATCAATCAGGCACGGGTTCTCTTAGCCCCGTTCATCGTTTCCGCCACACCCGAAGGGCCAAACGTCAACCTGACGTACGCCTCGCTGACCGATCTTCCCACGGTCGACGCCCCATTGACGACTTTCGGCAGTGGTCCCGGCGGCAAGATCACCGGCATGGCCTTCCTCGACGACGTGCTCTACGCCGTTAGCGACACGGGGGGATTCTTCGAGGTTGTCAACTACGACGAGCCGAGCTTCAAGACTTGGCCGGACATTAGCGACCTGGATGACGATGGCAATCTGATTGACGATCATGAACCGAACGAAATTCAACCGATTCCCAATCCGAACGCGGCACATTTGCGGTTCATTGAGTGTGTCGAATCGGACCAGAATCCTGGCAACGAGATCGAGTTCGTGGGCTTGACGCTTGGGCCACAAACGGTCGAGGAAGCCCGATATGCAGAAATGTTCTTCGCTGTTTCGCGAACCGGCGACCTGTACGCCCTGTCTCTCGACGGCGATTCGGTCGTCAAGGAAGACATTTTCGTGGACGCCCAGACCAGCGTCACGGTCCCCGGGATAACGGCCGTCTCCGGCCTCTGCTTCTCGACGCTCGACTACAACATGTGGCACGTCACCGACAATCGTGCGGAGGACGATGGGCACGATGTGAACCAGACTTACGATCTAAGCCGGGTGGGGCCGCCGCCGGAAGATCGGGAGGAGTTGCCCGAAGGCGGCCCGAGCTACTATTTCGGTATGGAAGGCGCCTACAACTACAACGCCCCCGGAGGGGCATACGGTTCGCTCGTGACGCAAACGTTCAGCCTGGAAAATTATTCCAAGGCCGACGTTCCCACGCTGTACTTCGAGTATTTTCTCGACACGGGCGGCCCGGAAGGTTTTGACACTGCCCGGGTGTTCGCCTCGGCGGACGGCGTGAATTGGCAAGTGCTGGGGGCGACCCTGGACAATCCCGACGGCAACCTGCTGGACACCGACGGCCAATGGCACCAGACTCGTCTTGCTCCGCCTGAAGATCCCTGGCAAATCGACGGCGATGAGACCGTTTACTTCTACTCTCTGGCAGACTTTGCCGGCGAGTCGGAAGTTCGTTTGCGGTTCGACTTCACCACCGCCGGCGAAATGCACGTCGGCGACACGGGCAATGAACTGGACACCACCGGCGCTTACTTGCAGGCGTTGGCCGGCGACCTGCTCGAGGACGGCGACCAGTTTACCGTTGACGGCATGTTGTTCGAGTTTGACATGGGCGTGGCCCTGCGCCTGCCAAACGTGGCCGGCGACGCCATTGCCGACGGCGAGACGTTTACCGTCATGGGCCGCGACCCAGGGGGGACCCTCGTTCCATTGCAGACCTTCGAGTTTGACCGTGACGGCACGGTCGCCGTGGGTAGCGAAGCAATTTCCATCGAGGACGAAGAAACCACCACGGAGGTAGCTTACCGAGTAGCCGAGATAGTCAACGGCCTGGGGCTGACAAACTCCTTCGGCGAATCGATTGTCGCCGACGTATACGAGAATCGCGTGATGCTAAACCGGGCCGAAGGTCTCGAACAATCGGCCGATCCGAAGATCGAGGCCGTGGGCGACGGCTTCCGCTCCGACGCACTCGCCGCCACCCCGATCGAGATCACTTCCATGATGACTGCCGAGGTGGTGGCCCAAGTCATCGGCGCTACGTTCGACGCAGTGTTCGCCGGCGGGAGTCCATCGTTTAGGGTCCAAGACAGCATAATCCGGATGATTCATCACCCGGTCGACTATGACGTCGATGAGACGACTGGCCTCTTTTACGCCGGTCCGCTCCCTTACGCGAACTCTTTACCCGGCGATTTGCCCGGCGATAACGACGACGGTTTCAACAGCATCGCCCGTGGCCAGGACAACGCCCACGAGGGCTTCTACCTGGATAATATCATGATCGGCTTCGCCGAGCGCGGCGAAATGGCCACGCAGGTTCAAGTCAACACGGACTTCGTCTTCACGGAGGAAGCGCCGGAGAAGGTCATCTCGATAGGCTACTATCAACTACAAATCCGCAGCGCCAGCGAGTACGCCACGTGGGTGCCGGACGACTTGTATCCGATGGTTCTGGATCGGTCGTTCGACATCAACAACCGCTTCGACAAAAGCTACACGCTTACGGTTCCCTCGGCCAATGATATTCCCCATAAGGCAGCCTTTATCGTCAGCGGCGGGGTCTCTCCGGTGACGTTCCAGTTCCTTGACGAGAACGTTCCGACCGGCAATCCGGACTACGAGCCGATCTATTTCTCGATCAACCAGGACGGGGCGGAAGTGGCTGCCCGCATCGTCGAGGCGATCAACGCCGCTGCCGCGGCTGGTTTGTTCAACGTGACGGCCACGATGAACGAGACCAGCAATCAAATTGACCTGTTTGGGGCCGCCAAGATTACGGACGTCAAGGACGTGTTGGCTACCGGAACCACCTACATGATCACCGACGACTGGGGTGGAACCTGGAGCGACGCGGAAAAGATTCCGCCGGACGATCCCGATGGCGAGCCTCCCGGACTGGGCGACGACTTTATGTGCTGGGCCGCCTCGGCGAGCAATATCCTTGCCTGGACCGAGTGGGGGCTTGTCGAAGACATGCGCAACGCCGACGAGATGTTCGATTACTTCGAGGCACACTGGACCGACGAGGGCAGCGGGCAGGACGTTGCCTGGGAGTGGTGGTTCAGCGGCGTCAACATCATCTCGGACCAGGACGCCGCCGAGGTCGACGCGCCCGGCGGAGCCTTCTTCCGCAGTGAGGATGTCCAAAACTACTTCCGCACAGAGTCCGACGATGCTCAGGTGATGGTGGCCATCGACGAGTTTCTCCACGACGGCTACGGTTGCGGGCTGGGAGTCTACGATGATGACGACGTGGCCCACGCGATAACCGTTTGGGGTTTCGACTACGACGAAAGCGATCCGGACTACTACGTCGGCGTTTATGTGACCGACTCGGACGACGACAAGTCGCTGGCCAACGCTCCGGACCAGCTCCGTCACTACGAAATCCAGCGGGACGTCGAGGACGCACGCTGGTATCTGCAAGACTACTTCGGAGAAGACACGACCTACATTTCCGAGGTCTATGGATTGGCGCGGCGGTTTATCGGGGATACCGGGGTCGCGGCCAGGAAGTACACCGAGAATGGCGACCTGAACCAGGTGTACGATCAGGGCCAGGTGATTTTGGAGAACAACGAGATCACTTATTCCAGCGGGACAGGCATCTTGGTCTCCGCCGCCGACCGCGACGGTGACGTGGCTATGCCCAAGCCCGGCCCGACCGCGCCGTTGGCGATCATCAACGGCGCGCATCAGGTTCCCGGTATTGTTATCCAGAACAACATTGTGGCCTACTCCGGCAATATCGGCATCCAAGTCAGTGGAGACGTGCCGGCGGCGGGAGAGTCGATCGGCTCGGTGCCGATCGCGCGGATCGTGAACAACACGGTCTATGAAGGCAACACCGGCATTGCAGTAATAAACAACGCCAGCGCGACGATCCTGAACAACGTCGTAGCCAACACGCAAACCGGGATCAACGTATCCTCCAATTCGTCGACAACGGTGGTGGGGACCACGGCCTATTCCGGCAATCGGACCAACTTGACCGGCGTGTCCGAGACTTTCGCCATCGAAATTCCGGTGGGCGAACCGCTGTTCGTCGACGCCGCGAAGGGCAACTTCTATCCGGCCGCCGGCTCGAGGATCATCGACAGCTCGCTCGACTCGTTGCAAGACCGGGCGAACATGGTCACCGTGAAAAATCCGCTGGGGCTTCCGCTGTCGCCCATCCTGGCGCCTTCGACCGACGTCCTCGGCCAGTTGCGGATGGACGACCCGAGCGTCTCTCCGCCGTCCGGATTCGGCGAGAGCACCTACAAGGACCGCGGCGCCATCGACCGCGTCGACTTCGACGGACCAAACGCCTTCCTGATCGACCCGCCGGACAACGACGTCGCCGGAATCGATCGCAACCCGATGCCCGCCGACGTTGCGGTAGCCGTTGTCGGCAACCAGACCTTCCCCGAGTTCATCATCCGGCTGCAGGGCGACGGCGCGGGGATCGCCGACTATACGGTCGTTGCCGAGACCGTGCAAGTCATGCGGGACGAAGAAGAGTTGATCGAGGGCCGGGACTACTACTTCACTTACGAAGGGACGAGCAACCGGATTATCTTGAGTTCGGCGGGCGGTGCCTGGGCGCCGGGAAGCACCTACACTATTTATCTTAGCGACGGCATCCGCGATCAGGCCAACAACCTAATCCAACCGAACCACCCCGACGATACGACCAGTTTCGTGATCGAGTTGATCGGCTACGACTTCGGCGACGCGCCGATGATCGACACGTACCTTCCCGACGGCGCTCGGCACATCGTCGACCCCGAAGTGTATCTCGGCGAGTGGATCGACAGCGAAGCCACTCCCAAGGTGGACACCGCCGCCACGGCCGACGCCTCCGACAACGGCGTGGACTTCGCGGACGGCGACTACGTGATCAGCCAGGCCGGCGAGACCAAGACCATCACCGTCACCGCCTCGACCAGCGGTGTACTGGACGCCTGGATCGACTGGAACCAAAATAGCGTCTGGGACGCCGGCGAAAAACTCGCTCTCAGAGACGGCGTCGGAACCCCCGTCACCGGCATCCTGGCCGGGGAAACCGAGTTGACCTTCGACGTTCCGGCGGGTTTGGCTGACTCGGGCGATTTCGACGCCTACGTCCGCTTCCGCTTCAGCACGACCGGACTATTGTCCGACGGAACGGCGATGCTGCCGACCGGCGAGGCCCTCGACGGCGAGGTGGAAGACTATCGGATCAGGGTCATTTCAACGCCGACCGATTGGGGCGACGCTCCGGATCCCGATTATCCCACCCTGGAGGACAACAGCGGCGCGTCCCATACAATATCGACGGACGTCCTCTGTTTGGGCGGGGCGGTTAGCCTCGACCCCCTACCCAAGCCCAACCCGACGGCTACCGGCGACGACGACGACGACGGTGTCGATTTCTCCGGCGTATCCTTGACTCCGGGACAGGACTCCGACGTCTCCTTTACGGTTACGAATGAAACCGGCCTAGAGGCGTATCTAAGCGCGTGGATCGACTTCAACCGCGACGGCGACTGGTCGGACGCCGGTGAAATGATCACCGGCGATTTCCTGGCCAACGAAGGGCCGAACACCTTGACGATCAGCGTACCCGACGTCGCCGTGGACGGCGATACGTTCGCCCGCTTCCGCTTGAGCACCGAACAGGGCCTTTCGTTCACCGGCCCCGCCGCCGACGGCGAGGTGGAGGACTATCGAGTTACCATCCTGCCGAAGCCCGGCGAAATCCACGGTACGAAGTGGAACGACCTCGACGGCAACGGGATCAACGACGTCGGCGAGGTCGGCCTCGAGGGTTGGACGATCTATCTGGACGCCAACAACAGCCAGCAACTTGACGCCGGCGAACGTTTGACGACGACCGCTTCCGACGGCTCGTACGTATTCGATGAAGTGGTACCGGGAGAATACATCGTCCGAGAAGTGCAGCAGAGCGGCTGGCAGCAGTACGGGACGGAAAAATACAACGTGTCCGTTGACGCCGGCGAGATCGTCTCGGGCATCGACTTCTTCAACCAGGACATCGCCCCGCCCGAGGTCGTTTCCATCGTCCGCGGCGACGCCGACCCGACAAATGCCGATTCGGTAACCTTCATCGCGACCTTCAGTGAGCCTGTGACCGGGGTTGACGCCGATGATTTCGAGTGGGCGGCGTCCGAGGGGTTGACCGACGCGGCGATCACCGGCGTCACCGGCGCCGACGACGTTTACACCGTAACCGTCTCCACCGGCCTCGGCGATGGCACGTTGCGGTTGGACCTGTTCGACGACGATTCGATTCAAGACCTCGCCGGCTTCCAGCTTGGCGGGTTGGGGGTGGATAACGGCGATTACTCGAACGGCGAGGAATACACGGTCGACAAGACCCAGCCGATGGTCGTCTCCATCGAGCGCGACGGCGAAAGCCCGACCAACGCTGAAACGGTGATCTTCGTCGTGACCTTCGGCGAGGCGGTCACCGGCGTGGACATCGACGATTTCGTGTTGGTGCCCGACGGGTTGACCGACGCGACGATCAAAGTCACCGGCGCCGACGACGTTTATGCCGTAACCGTGACCGTCGGCGATGGCGATGGTACGTTGCAATTGAATCTGGTCGACAACGATACGATCGTCGATCTGGCCGGCAATGATTTGGTCGGTACGGAAGGCGACGACGGCGGCTTAACCGGCCCGGTCTATGAAATCGACCGCACCGCTCCGCAGGTGGCCTCGATCGTGCTGGCCGGCGCGAATCCCACCAGCGACTCCATCGTCTACTACACCGTGACCTTCAGCGAGGAGGTTACCGGAGTGAACGCCAGCGATTTCGCGCTGGCGACAACCGGTATGGTTGGAACTAAGATCAACGAAGTCTCCAGTAGCGGCGACGTCTACACCGTCACCGTCCTGTCGGGCGCCGGCAACCTGGGCACCGTGCGGTTGGACCTGATCGACAACGATTCGATCCTCGATCTGGCCGGCAATGCCTTGGTTGGCGAGGAAGACGACAACGGCGATCTTGAAGGCGAGTTCTACACGATTGATCGGATCGGTCCGACCGGCCTGTTCTTGTCGAACGACCGCGTCGTCGAACACGCGCTGGCGAACACCCCGGTCGGCGCGCTCTCCAGCACCGGACCGAACCCCGGCGCGTACACCTACAAGTTGGTCTCCGAGGAGGGAGTGGCCAACGACAACGTCTCCTTCCGCGTCGTCGGCGGTCTCTTGCGGACCAATGCGGTATTCGACTTCGACACCAAGGGCACTTACAACATCCGGCTCCGCACGACCGATTCGGCCGGCTACTGGCGGGACGAGAATTTCACCATTACGGTGGTCGCGGAGGCGGATACCGCTTCGATCGGCGACCTCGTCTGGAACGATGACGGCGACGGGTTACAGGAAGCCGGCGAGGCGGGAGTAGCCGGCGCGACGGTCGAAATCCTTTGCTCGCCCAGCGGGGTTGTCGGCAGCGACGACGACTACTCGTACAGACAAGTAGTTACCGACGCCGACGGGGACTATGGTTTCGACTTGCTGCTGTCCGACTTGGATTACTACCTGATGTTCCGTTCGCCGTCCGGCTATACGTTTACCTCGGAGAAAGTCGGCAGCGACGAAGCCATCAACAGCGACGCCGATGCAAACGGCGTAACCGCCCTGTTCACGCTTGCCGCGGGCGAGGCGAACAACGATCTCGACGCCGGACTGGTCGGTTCGGCCGCCGCTTACGACTTTGCGATTCGCGCCGGAGCGGCCGGAGACGACGTCGGACAATCGGTCGCCACCGACTTGGAGGGCAACGCCTACGTGGCCGGCGTCTTCCGAGGCACGGTCGATTTCGATCCCGGCGTCGGCGTCCACAATCTCAGCAGCGCCGGCGGAAGCGACGCTTTCGTGGCCAAATATTCGTCCAACGGGACGCTCATCTGGGTACGCGCCATCGGCGGCGAGGGCGACGACGCAGCCACCAGCGTCAGTGCCGGATCGGGCGATGTCGTCTGTCTAAGCGGCAGTTTCTCTCAAACCGCCGACTTCCTCTCCGGCCCGGGCGTTTACAACCTCACCGCCGCCGGCAGCAGGGACGCCTTCGTGATGAAGCTCGATTCCGCGGGCGGACTCGTTTGGGTACGCGGCATGGGCGGCGCCAACGAGGAAGTCGCCAACGACGTCGCCGTGGGAATAGACGGCAGCGTTTACTCCACCGGATTCTTCGTCACCTCGATCGCCGGAACGGAAGTTGACTTCGATCCCGGCGAGGGCGTCCACTATCTCGCCAGCATTGGACAGAAGGACGTCTTTATCTCGAAATTAGACTACGACGGAAACTTTGTCTGGGCCAAGCGCGTCGGCGGAACTGGGTGGTCGCAGGGAAGTAGCAACGGCATGGGAATCGCCGTGGCCGCGGACGACAGCGTCTATACCACCGGCAGCTTCGAGGGCGTCGCCGATTTCGACCCCGGACCCAACCAGTTCGCGCTCACCTGCGCCGGCGACACCGACATGTTCCTCTCGAAGTTGGACGATGACGGCGCCTTTGCATGGGCCAGGCGGGTAGGCGGGGCCAACGCGGAATACGGCGCCGACGTCGCCGTCGCCTCCGACGGCTCGGTATATCTTACCGGCGGTTTCCAGGGTGTGGTCGACTTCGATCCGGGCGCTGAAACGTACAACCTCGACAGCGCCGGATACCGACGGCTCTTCGCCTCTAAATTGACCTCGTCGGGCAATTTCGTCTGGGCCGACGGATTCGGCGGCACCGGCTGGGACTTCGCCGGCGACATCGCCCTGGACGACGCCGGCGACGTCTACGTCACCGGCGGGTTCTACGGCATCGCCGACTTTGACCCCGGCGCGTGGACCTACAATCTGACCAGCACCGGACAGAAAGACGCCTTCGTCCTCAAGTTGAACTCCGGCGGCGGTTTCGTCTGGGCACAACGCACCGGAGGGACCGGCGAAGACAGCGGCAATGGCATCGCCGTCCACTCGGCCACCGGGGCCATCTATACGACCGGCTACTTCCACGGCGCCGTCGACTTCGATCCCAGCGCGGCGGTTTATCAGTTGCACAGTGCCGGCGGTCGGGACGCCTTCCTCGCCAAATACATCCCACCCGCCGCGGCGCCGCTGACGGTCACCATCGAACAGGGCGCCGCTCAGACCGATCCGACCTTGACCTTGCCAATCGTCTTCCGCGTGGTGTTTGACGCTTCGGTGAGCGATTTCACCACAACCGACGTCACCCTCGGCGACCTCGACGGCGATGCGCCGGGAGCCTATGCCTCCGCGGTAAACCCGGTTGGCACGGCCGGAACGACCTACAACGTGTTGGTCGCCGGCATGACCGGTAGCGGCGACGTCACCGCCTCGATCGCCGCCGGAATGGCTCACAACACTCTGGGCACTCCCAATCAGGTATCCACCAGCGCCGACAACACCGTAGCGTATACATATATCGCCCCCGCCGGGCCGGTAATCTCCGACGTGATCGTCGAAGAAGCGCAACTGGACGGCGACTACATATTGGATTCGGGCGACCCGTTGATCATCTCTTGGGCCGTGACCGGCCCAAACGGGGTCGCCACGCAGTCGTTGAAGATCGACGGCCAGACCGTCTCGGAAATCTACGGCCCGTACGAAGTCTACTACGAAGTCTACTACTATGGCACCTTCGGACCGGTGGACGCGGGAAACCACGATTACACGATCGAAGTCACCGACACCAACGGCTTAACGGATACTTGCAACGGCACGTTTGACGTGACGGCGGCGACCGTCGTCGGGCCGGTGATCTCGCAGGTGGTCGTCGACGAAGCGCAACTGGGCGGCGACGGCATTTTGGATTCGAGCGACGAACTGGTCATCTCTTGGGCCGTGACCGGCCCAAACGGGGTCGCCAC
This sequence comes from uncultured Thermoguttaceae bacterium, assembly GCA_965195225.1. Taxonomy (GTDB): domain Bacteria; phylum Planctomycetota; class Planctomycetia; order Pirellulales; family Thermoguttaceae; genus JAHIKV01. The sequence goes on along the minus strand of CBDAFL010000204.1, from coordinate 5,606 downwards.
GCAGTCGTTGAAGATCGACGGCCAGACCGCCTCCCCCATATACGGCCCGAACGCCGCCGGCGATTGCTACGGCGTCTTCGGACCGGTGGACGCTGGCTCCCACGATTACACGATCGAAGTCACCGACACCAACGGCGTCACCAAAACGCACGACGGCACGTTTGACGTGACGGCGGCGACCGTCGCCGGGCCGGTGATCTCACAGGTGGTCGTCGCCGAAGCAAACACGGGCAGCGACCTCGACGGCACATTGGAGTCGAGCGACAAGTTAGTCGTCACCTGGGCCGTGACCGGCCCCGCCGACGTCGCCTCGCAGTCGTTGAAGATCGACGGCCAGGACGCCACCGCCATCTACGGCCCGTATGGCGTCAACTACGCCGGAGTTTTCGGACCGGTGGCCACGGGAAACCGCGATTACACGATCGAAGTCACCGACACCAACGGCGTCACCAAAACGCACGACGGCACGTTCCAAGTTCTGGCCGCGCTGACTGTCGAGGCCCTGGCCCCGCCGGTTGGGTCGGCAACTTCGCTGACGGTCACGGACATCAATTCCATCGTGACGGAAGCGGCGTATCGGCTGGAAGAAGCGTTCGGACCCCGGGCCGCGACCGCATTGGCCGGCGTCTCCGTCGAAGTTACCGACCTGTCGGGCAAACTGCTGGGCGCGGCGACCGACGGCAAGATACTGATCGATGACGACGCGGCCGGCTACGGCTGGTTCGTCGACCCCACGCCCGACGAGGACGAGGAGTTCGCTCAGCTTACTTCCGACGTTCTATCGGTCCGCTCGGGCAACGCCGCCGAGGGCCGCGCCGACCTGCTGACGACCGTGATGCACGAGATGGGACACGTTCTCGGTTTCGAGCACGCCGACGAAGGGCTTATGGCCGAGACCCTGCCGCTGGGCGTCAGACGGCTGCCGAGCGAGACGAACAACGCCATCGACCAGGTCTTTGCCTCGCTCGACGATGACGACGACGACGCGGACGACTGGGATTGGCTGTAAAGCCGCTTCGCAGTTTAGCCGGTGTGCTTGCACGCCGCAGTTTGGCGAGTTGCAGGACGGATTTCCTAATCCGTTCGCCGGGGGACCGGAAGGGGGTTTGGAGTCTTGGATTGTGACGAACCAAAGACTCCCGACCCCTTAATTCTTAATTCAACGCCCGTATCGGGTGTTTCTTTTTGATCTCTTGGAAGGCCTGGCGTTGCTCGGCCGTCAATACGCTGAGTTCAACCGTCCGTTCCAATTTCAGATACGCTACCGCCTTGGGATTTGGCTCGTTGACGGACGCACGGACCGTGGAGGGCGCTTCGGTCCGCACTTGCGAGATTTGCCGGTCGGACAAATTCAACGGCTGCATGAGGTTCAGGATTTTCTCCGACACCTGATGCGCTTCCCACTTAAGCCGATATTCGGGAGACAGTGTTTCCAGAATGTTCGACTCGTGCGTCTTCAATAGTTCTCGGAGTTCATTTCGCAGCGGCCCGGCCTTTGCCGTGATCCGCCCGAGGCCTGTCAGGTCACGGGCTTTCGCGGCTCGTTTCATCTGCCGCTCAAGCTGAACCAACTTCGCGCCCTTCTCCGTCCACCATTGCGTGACGGCTTCAACGCGGGCATCAAACGCAGCTTTCAGTTTTGCCTTCTCCTGGTCCGAGAGTTTCAGCACCGCATTCATTTGCGCGTACTCGGCGGTCCAGGCCGTTTCCGGCGGGGGCGGTCGATCGGCATCGGTCTCCGGGCCTGCTTGAGACTGATCCCGACGAGGAGGCAAGTCGGCATCTGGACCACCGTTTCCCTGGCTGCATGAAACGGTGCTGAACAACAACGCGAGATAAACCAGATTCCGCGTCATCAGCGTCCCTCTTCATCGGGGAAGAAAAGGTCGAAACTATTTCCTGGAAGAATCGCCTGCCGGAGCATCGCTTACCTGCCGAAAAAAGTTCCGCCCCCCGGTTTTTGGCTCACGACGTGCCTCGACCATCGACCATTCTTACCTCGATGGGCTTTTCTTCACTTTTGACGGACGTATAGGCGACCCTGAAGGGCAACGAGAATTGTATTCCGTGCTCTTCAAACGCGCGGAGGATCTCAAGATTGACCTTCTCGCTGAACGCCAAGAAATCCCAGTAGTTGGGCGGGTTGTACCAGTAAATCACCCGAATGTTGAACGCCGTAGGAACGAAGTCCGTGAAGAAGACTCTGGCCGGGAATTCCGGATCCATGCCTTTGCGACTATTGAGTGCGGCTCGGATAATTGCAATCGCCTTCTCCAGCTTTTCGCGTGGTGTGTCCAACGGAATATGAATATCTGAAATCTTGCGGATGTGCGGCCGGCGTCCAACGTTCTCTATGTCGGTGCCGGCCAACTCACCGTTTGGTATGGTGACCTGATGCCCCGTCAACAGACGAATCTTTGTGGAGCGCAAGCCAATGTCTTCGACCACGCCGTCGTACTTGCCGAAGATGATTCGCTCACCCACGCGAAACGGCTTATCGGCCATGAGCATTACTGTCCCAAACAGAGTCTTCAGCGTGTCTTGGGCCCCAAATGCGAGAGCCACACCACCGATACCGGCGCCTGCAATAAGTGTCGCAATGGGGATGCCGAGATATTGTCCTACTACAATAAACAGGATCGCCGTTGCGACTATGCTGAACGTTTGGGAGACGATGCGGATTAGCTGGGCATTGAGCCCGTGAGGGTTGATTTGCGGCGATGCAATGATGCTTTCGGCGATCCTTTTACTGACCCCGAAAACCACAACGAGTGCCGCAAAGAACGTTGTCGTCGTGGAGAGGAAAGTTAGGATATAAAGTGGAGTGCCCCGTACAGTCAGATGATTCCACGTGACGTACCCGAAGACCAAAGGAACCAACATAGCGGCAATTGGGAAGAGGATCGTCAGCCAGTACCTTGCCAAACCCTTTTTCCGCCATCGGCGGGCGAAGTATGCTTGAAGCCTGTACGCCACCACCATCAGAGTGATTGCTGTCAGCAGCGTGACGAGCAGTCCAGGCCATTTCCAATTTGCGAGCCCCCACGTTCGCCCTCGCTGCATCCGCTCCGGCAGCCATGACACAATTGCCGCTAACGCCGGATGGCCCGGCACCGAAAAATACCACTGATAGAAGTTTTCGGACACCTCAGGCCCGTCTCCCTCCTTACGGTACTCCTTGGGCTGAACTTGGTGAAAGTACCTTGCCGCGCGTTCCACGGTTCCGGGGGAGAAAAGGTACTCGTGCCGGCGAGATCCTTTTTCGACGTGGGCGATCGTGATTCGGGTGCCCGGAATCCTCCAATGCGATAACTTCTCGAATCCGCCGGCTTTTTCGATGTCTTCCGTGTCGGGAATCTCATCCCAAGGTGGCAGTTTAACGCGATCCAATATTTCCTTAAGGCATACGGCTACTTCCCCGGCGCGCTCCTCCCGAGTGAAGGCCGGGAGTTCGCTCGTGTCGATGCAATCCAGGATCCGCGCAACAAGTTCGTTCTGCTCCGGTGCAGTTCGATCGAGAAACTTCTTTGCATGTATGAGTTCATAGATTTCGTTGCAGCCATCAATGAAGCTCTTTAAGGTGGCCCGCGGGCTCGACGTGTCGGCTACTGTGATTTCTTCGTCTTCCAGCGCGGCGGTGGAATCAGATCCCACCGCGGAGCAAGAGAAGAGCAGCAATAGCAACACAACGAGGTTCAGCGCGAGTCCAAACCGCATCGACTCCCCGCGAGCACGAATCCAGTTTTGGCAAACAGATGGCAGTCGGAAGATGGGTGTTTCCATGCTAATTCCGTAAGACGAACTTGGCACACACAACAAGACATAGTCGGAATCGGAAACGTGGTATGCTCCCTTTACAGAGGATTCCAAGGCCGTAATATCTTGCCCAGTCGGTATTGCTTGCCGGGGCAGAGTTTACGCGAGTGTTTGGGGTTGCGACGATCTGACTTCGAGGTACTAGCTGCTGGCGAAGATGCGGAGCATTTCGTCCTCGTTTCGACGCAAGGCGTGTTTTCACTGCACGCCCCACGTCATCGCCGATCAGGAGAAGCGGCTTTTCGAGTCGCAGCCTCGGACTGCGTCCTATCCGAGAACCATCTGATGTCGGGACGCCATCAGGGCGTCACGATGTTGAACCAGAACGGGAAGGTGTCGAGAAGGGGAACCAAAAGGGGACGGGAGTCTTAGATTGTGACGAATCAAAGACTCCCGCCCCTTAATTTTTAATAATTTCAGCCCGCGCAAAGGTCAGGTGCGACGGCGATTCCACATGTAGGTCAACATGCCCAAGGCGGCCATTGTCAGCAGGGCGAAGGTGGATGGTTCGGGGATCGCGACATTTCCAATGTAGCCGAACTCGTAGTCGCCCTGAACGAAACTGGACCGGCTGCCTTTCTTGCCGCCACTGTTGCCCGGGCTAACGATTTGGCCGTCCATGGCGCCGTCGATCCAGGAGTTGAACACGCTGACGCGCGTATCTCCGGAAGCGTCGCCGTAATCCGCGTTGGGGTCGCCGTCCTGAATGCCCCATCCGAACGAATGAACGCCAATCAGTTCCTCGCCGGAGCCGAGGTCGGCGAACAACCCGCCACCGCTGTCCCCGGAAGCGCAGAGGTACTCGAGGTCAAGCGGTAATGGCGAACCGAACGAACTCTCGTAGATATCGCCGGGCTGGTCGAAATCCATCAGGATTACGTTCGGCGTACCTTCCGCGGTAGGATAGAAGTTGTCGACCATGTTCTGGCCTGCCCGCTTCTGGCCGGCCGGCAGGTAGGCCCCCGTCAAACCCGTTCCGGTCTTGCCGTATCCCACCGCGGTAGCGACGTTCCCTAGTTCATCGTAACCCATGTAGCGGGTCGCCGGAGCAACATTTGCCACGGGCGCATCGAGGTGGATCAAGCCGATGTCGTAGCCGGCGAACAGGCGGCGATTCTTGAACTCCTTATGCGCTACCCAACTCGTCCCTGTATACGTGGTGCCACCTACCGTGAAGTTAAGCGAGGTAGCGTCCTTGACTACGTGTGCGGCTGTCAGTACCCAATCCGGAGCGATCAGAGTTCCGCTGGCCTGGAAGCTATACCTACGGGTCGCGCCTTTCACGTGGCCGACGCTGGCATACTCGGGCGCGGCGCCTAAGCCAAGATACAGCGAGTCGTCCCTGTCGTCTCGAATCGTGCCGGAATATGCCGGCACGGCAAAGGGCACCAGCAATACTGCGGCGACTGCCAAATGAACAAACCTGATACCTCTCATCTCCGGCTCCTTTGCGTTCGATTAGTCTCTGCTGAAAACAAATGAATAGATGCGGTCATTATAAGCCCCCCCAATTCGCTTGTCAATCATCCATCTCCCCCCTGGCATATCCACGGTCTGGTGCGGCTTTGAAGACGGCGGCAAGGATGTGAACGACCGTTCACACAGCCTTGACTCAGCGGCTATCCGAAAAGTCTCCCCTCTCCCTTTGGGTGGTCTGATTAAAACGCTAAGTTATTGCGGCTGTTTTTGTTGCGCCTCGGAATTCTTTATACGTAGCGAGACGTTTGGAGGTCAAGGTATCGCCAAGGTTCTTGCGAACCCAATTGTGAACATCCTTGGTTGACACTGTG
>CBDAFL010000203.1:0-30992 GCA_965195225.1 uncultured Thermoguttaceae bacterium | reverse complement strand
ATAGGGACTTACGTCAACGGTTGTGATGATCATCATTCCAGGTTTTTATGAAAATTGCTAAACTGGCATGACAAACTCCGTTGTGGTAAGTGATTTTCTGCTATCGTTGCTAGCAGTTGCATAATCCTGTTCACTGCTGGGTTGCCGGTACGTCCGACCCTTGCCAAAAAGTCCCGTAGGGACGGCCGAAATTAGACCGCCACGGTTCGACCGTCCCTCCGCCGACAAAACGGGGTCCGGTGCCTACGGAGGCCGGGGGTTGGGGACTCGGTTGGGTGGCACTGGCGTCTCGCCAGTGCTGGCGGTAAGAGCACTGGCGAGACGTCAGTGGCACCCCGTTGCCGCAAGCATTTTTGCGCGAACTTTCCAGAACAGCGTCCAAACCGATTTTTGCGCGCTTAATTGGTTTTTCGGGGCCAATTCAACCTGGGGTTGAATTGGGGTTACGTCTAAAGCGCGGCCGCCAAAGCGAAATGAATAGCCCTGGTTTTAAGCGGTTTGAACGCATCTTAGGACCTCGGCGAATCGACGTAAGAATTAAATGGCGAAACCGGAAATTTTTTCCAGTTAATTCAGGCCGAAAAATCGACCTTAACTTGAATAACAACATCGGGTTGTGGCGACGATGCCCCAAACTTTTTCGCAGTCTCCCATCCTGCGAGGTATGCGCAACGAGGTCATTCTACCAGCCGGAAACGCCTATAAAAAGGCTGTTTTCTGGCCGCCGGTATTTTTCGCTTTTTTTAGCTAGGGGCTATGGCGGGTGCAAAAATCGCTTTTCACGACCAAAAATCAGTGGTCAGAGGGCAGTGGGCAGCAGGCTGGAGGCTGGAGACTGGAGGCAGGAGGGTTGGCCGCTTTAGTGGCCAATCGGCCAATACAGACGCAATATGAAGGCAGGAGGACGCAAGGGGGCTGTCCCCTGGTCGCAAATTGTGCGGCTCGGTGGCCCCAAGGGTATTTTCGCCCGTGTCCCCCCCCTGCTAACACTGGCGAGACGCCAGTGCCACCCAATGGGCGAGACGTCAGTGCCACCCAACGGCAAACAAAAAAGCCCGCCGGGCGTGCAGCCTGCGGGCTTTTCGTGCGTATATGATGAGGGATGCGGCTTACCGGTTGACGTCGAAACCGATCGTTAGCCCGTTGAGGAATACATCTTCTCGGTTGTCGGCCAGATTGAATCCCATGGCGGGGACGGTGTAGTCGATCACGCTGCTGGCCCGCGCAACGCCGTTTATCCACATACCCGACCAACCTGCCTGAAAGGAGATGGAACGGGTGATTTGGTATCGCCCTTCCACCCGGAACTCGATTGCCGGCGACCATTCGTTTGCAACAGCCGAGTGCGTGGCGGCGGTGGGGGCCATCGTTTTTGGCTGGAAGGGTAGATACCGGCCGAGTTCGTCTGGGCCGGGATTCAAATTGGGACCCATGTTCACATTCTGATGGAAGTTTTGGCGGTTAAGGCCGGCCAGGAAGCGGCCTTCGGTGGAAATCATCCACCGGCCTTGCTTTTTGAACCACCGCAACCCGATCTGCGGACCAACTATATGGTTCTCGGCGTCGGTGTCCCAGGAGCTGCCCGCCAGGAAGGAAGGAACCGTGCCGCCAGTGTCAGCACCTGTATGGACCCAAAAGTGTTCGTTGAACTCGAAGTATCGGGCACCGAGGAACAACTCGAACGTCCCGCCGCCGCGCCTGGTGAGGAAGCGGTGCAGGTAACTAGCCTCCACGCCCCATGTATCGATCTTTTTCTCGAGCGAAACGTTGTAAAACGTGACCGGCAAGTCCCGAAAGACAGGCGGCTTATACCAGTCAACGGGATCTGGGGGTGTCTCGTCATTGTTCACGTTACCGTAGAGCAGCCGCTCTCCGAATGGACCAAACGCGGGATCGTTGAAGACCATGTCCGCCGATTCGGCCGTGTAGTCCTGCAACTGGTCGCGGAGTTGGAAGATACTTACGAACCAGCCGTTGCGGTTCTCGATCCGACCAAATTCGATACGGTTGCCCGCCCTGAATTGGTTGTCGAAAAGGGCCGTGTTCAACGTGTTCGATTGGATTCGAATGTCGCTAGCCGTATCCAGAGGTCCCGTCGGGTGAACACCATAGTAAACGGTCCGGGTGCCGGGAAACCCAACCGGATGAACTTCCGGCGGGGTAATCGACCAGTAGAGTCCATGGAATTGGAAGAAATACCCCTCATTCGGTTTCGGGCCGCCTCCATAGGTACTCATGTCCGCCGGGGCAAATATCTGCTCCCCCCCCAGCCCCAACCCCTGCCCATAAGTCGGCGTTATCAGCAGGAGAAACAGCAATCCAATGGTCACGTATGTACTGGCGCGGTTGAATGGCATAGCTTGTGTCCACCTTGATCTGCGTCCAATCATAGACGTACCCCAAACCTTCCAACGAGGCGGGCCTACGTTCCACTCGTGACGGTAGTATCGGATGTAACGGTCGCATCAGTTGAGTAAGAAAGAGAAAGCCAGAGGAAAAATGACGACGAAACCACTCTTTTGGTGGGGCGAGTGCAGTAATTACGGCCCGAGGATACGTTGGAACTTCTCCCGAAGCCAGTTCATCCAATGGCTCTGGCATTATTGGCTCAGCCCCCTCGTTTGGTGTGGGTAACGAACGGGCAAGGATGCCATTTTGCTTGACATAATGGGAGGCAGCAATCAAGATGGATGGAATGGTATGCGTGGACTGCGCAAGATACAGAAGGTCTTGCGTCAAACCATCCCGGTTTGGGGCCGGTCCCCCCAACTTTCCATTTGACAAAATCGTCGTTTTTCGGTTATATGAAAGGTATCGCGCGGTACTGTGAGTAACGGCTGGGCATCGAGGAGCCGTCGACTCGAACCTCCGTGCGACAACGGAAGTATGGGAATTCAGGCCGCTATGCACGATCCGGTTGCCGTCGCTTGCTCGACAGCGCCGGGTTTTCGGGAGTGGTTCGCCAGCGCCGATGGTGCGATTGCGGTCTCTACATACCAGGCCGGCAAGGTGGCTTTGATCGGCTGGGACGGTCGTCAGGTTACACTCCTGATGCGGCAGTTCGACAAGCCGCTTGGGATGACGGCTTCCGGCAATCGAATTGTTCTGGCCGCGCGGCACGACCTCTGGGTGTTGGCCAACTCGCCGCCGCTGGCATACGAATATATAGAGGACCAGCCCGGGCGATACGACGCCATTTATTTACCGCGGGCAACCTATCACACCGGCGATCTTCACACGCACGACGTGGCAATCCTCGACGATGAGATTTGGCTGGCAGCCACACGGTTTTCCTGTTTGGCCAAATTGAGTTTCGATTTCAGTTTTACTCCGGTGTGGAAGCCCCGGTTTGTAACGGACATAGTGCCCGAGGATCGGTGCCACCTTAATGGGATAGCCGTGCGTGATGGCCGACCGCGGTACGTGACGGCATTGGGAACCACGGACGAAGCTGGGGCGTGGCGCGAACGGAAGGCTACCGGGGGTGTGTTGATTGACATTGAGACCGACGAGATCGTGCTCGGCGGTTTGGCGATGCCCCATTCGCCCCGCTGGCACGACGGACGGCTTTGGACGCTCAACTCCGGCGCCGGCGAGTTGCTGGTGGTGGACGAGCAAAGCGGCCGGGCGGACGTCGTGTGCCGTTTGCCGGGCTACCTCCGCGGTCTCTGCTTCAGCGGACCATACGCGCTGGTGGGGTTGTCGAAAATACGCGAGCGACACATTTTTGGCGGGCTGCCCGTGCAACAACAATACGAAAAACTCCTGTGCGGAATCGCGGTGGTGGACGTTCGCAACGGCCGGCAGGAAGGACTCTTCGAGTTCACTGCCGGCTGCGAGGAACTGTACGACGTTCAGTTCCTACCCGGCGTTCATCGGCCAACGATCCTGAATCTGGAAAAACCGGCGGTGCAACAGGCGATTACCAATCCTGACTCGTGTTATTGGCTACGGCCGAGCAACGAGCTTCGGGAACCGTCCCGCGCGGCGCCGGTCGTCGAGGACCGTCAAGATCAAACTTCACCGGTCGGCGGACGGGCCGACCAGCTACAACCATTGGAAACCTAAGCTACCGGACCCCGGAAACCCTGATAGAGGGGTAATAATCATGTCTCTGTTACGAATGTCGAAGAATCGAAAAGTGGGTTCCACCTGGGGGCGCATCCGCGACTCCTTCTTCCCCGCCACGCGGCGTTGTCACGGCGAGCGGAAAAGCCGCCGCCTGCGGATTGATCCCCTGGAGGAGCGGACGTTGCTGTCGGTCTCGCCGGCGGACGTCGTGGCCAACCTCGTCAATTCCGTCAGCAGCACCGGCGCGGCGGCCACGGTCGGCGCGCAATCGGTCGCCATGGACGAGAACGGCGATTTCGTCGTGGCCTGGACCCGCACGGATCTCGTGTACGATAGCCTCGGGGACAGGGTTATCGACCCGGAAACCGAAGCTTTCATGGTGGAGTCGAACGTCTACGCCCGCTACTTCACCAACGAAGTGCAGCAGATCGTGCTTCCCGACGACGTACTGCTGGACGACGACACCAGCAGCTACGCAACGGCCGATATCGCCTACGGCGGCAACGAGGTGCAACTGCTTACGTTCACCTCCGCCACATGGGGAGAGATCCAAGAAGATTTTGGGATGGTGTCACCGATCGCAGGCTCGTTCAAACTGTGGTTGGACGTCAACGTAGACGGCGTTCAAGACGTCGGGGAAGTTACCGACACGATCGGTTTCAACGAGACTATATTCAACCCCAGCGATCCGGCTGCGGACAACCAGGCCACGCTGATTCAGGACGCGCTGCAAGCTTTGGGCGGCGATTTGGCCGACGTGGTCGTCACGGGCATCGACTCGCAGAACTACACGATCAGTTTCGGCGACGCCTCCGGCGGGGTCGATCAGGATCTGTTGGTGGTGGTCGACCAAGCTTTTGGCGGCGGCAATCTGGCGTCGGCGTCGGTATCCCCCGTGCTGGAACCGTTCACTATAACGTTCGTCATTTCACCCGACGATCCGTCGCTGACGGCCCACTCCATCGAGGACGCGTTCCAGGTGCTGTACGCCAACCGTTTCCAGGCGACAACGAACACTGCCGGGCCCGACAACGACGGCGTGAACGTCGTGCGCACCGCGATACCGACCGTCTCGGTGACCTCCGTGAAGACGGCCGACGACCCCGATGGCCTGCGGACGTTCAACATCGAGCTTACGGGCGACTCCGCCCTGACCGACGTGCCCACGATGGTGGTCTCCAGCGTGGTGGACGAGGACGGCAACGTGTTGGTGTCGGCCGTGAACACCATCGAGGCGACGACGATCAAGGAGCCGAGTCCCGAGTTCCGGGTGAATCCCGAGGAGCCGGACAATCCGTTCACGGCGCTTCCCGACAAGTACAACCAGTACAACGCATGCGTGGCGATGGACGCTGACGGCGATTTCATCATCGCATGGGAGGGCGAGATCCCCAACTCGCATAACAGCGGCAGCGTCACCGACATTTTCGCGCGGTTGTTCCAGCCGGTGGGAATCGTGGACCCCGGCGACGCCGAACACGGGCTGGGCATTTGGGAGGTGGACTTGGACAACGACGGCGTGGACGAGACGCAAATCCAAGGCGTACGGCCGGTCGAGGTAGCGACTCCCTATTCCACACTGCTGTCGGACACCAGCCCGTTTAAGGTGGCCGACGACCTCTACACGTTCCGCGCGAACGAGTACACGACGAACGCCCAGAGCAACCCGTCGGTGGCGATGGACTCGAAGGGCAATTTCGCGATTTCCTGGTCGAGCGGCGGGCAGGACATCAGCTACTTCAACAGCATTTTCGTGCGTTCGTTCAGCAGCGACGGCTCGCCCGTCAACGCCGTCGAAGTGATGGTCAACGAGGAGGTCACGGACTCGAACGACGACTCCTTCGTGGCGCTGAGCGACAACGGCTACTACGTGGTGGCCTGGGTCCAGAGCAATACCGCATCCAGCCGCTTGGACGTCAAGCTCTACGACCCCGACTGCACCGTGGCCCTCGACCAGTTCGAGGTTGTTTCGGCCGGCAGCGGCCAAATCGTCGGCCCGAGCGCCGCGTTCGACACGGCGGACAACTTTTTCATCGGCTGGACCCAAGTGGGCGCCGACCAGGACAACAACGGCCTCAGGTCCATCGGCTATTACGCCTGCGAGTACGACGTCACCGGCGTACAGATCCGCGACACGCTCCGCGCCAATAGCGCGAACCTGAACGCGAACACGCTCACCTCGTGGCCCTTGGATCAGTATAACGGCCAAGTGGTCATGGACGCGGACGGCGACCTGACGATCATCTACGAGGGATTCGGGCCGGACGTCTCGGAAAACGCCGGTCTCGGCGCCGCCATGTCGAGGGCCGTGGTGTTGGTTCAAGAATTGTTCCTGCTGGAAGAGAACGCGGACTTGGTGGCGGTGTTGCCCGTCGTGCTCAGCACTGCGTTCACCCTGCCTTTGCCCGTCATGCTCGGGGGCGGCAACACCAGCGGCGACGTCGACGGCGTGATCGAGGAAATGCTGATCATGGCCTTCAACAACGGGGCCACCCAATCGCAGATCGGCCGCATGTACGCCATTTTCAACGGCGCGGTCGGGCTGCTGCGCGGCGAGGCCGACGGCATCATGTACTCGCAGTTCGACACCGACCCGAACTTGGCGCAGTCGAATATCCTCAACAGCGACACCATAGTCAACAGCTTGCGCGACGGGAACAACACGCGGTTCGCGGTCTCGTTAAGTTTGATGGCCGCGGATGGGGACTTCACGTTCCAGATGACCAACGACGTCACCGGCCAAACCATGATCGTTACTCTTCAGCCGGTATACTTGGAAGACGTGCTGCTCCCCGACCCCGAAACCACCGCGGCGTTCGAGGCACAAATGGAGGATGCCCTCTCGGCGTGGGGCATCAATTGGAATCGAACGGACTTCGAGGGGCTGATCGACGTCCGCTACATGAGCGCCGGCGAGGCCACGGCTCGAAACGATAGTTACTGGCCGCTACAGGATTTTTACGGCGGCAGGGTGCACTCCAGCAACCCGAATACGCAGCATATCTGGGAATTCACGTTCCAGGGCGAGCTTCACGACACGTCGATCTCGATGGCCTTGGTGTCCAACTCCCTGGCAAACGCCGACGGCGATCTCTTGGACGAACTTGGCATTCCCCCGCCGGAGTTTGTCGGGATGCCCGTATATACCACGTCGGGATTGCAAACCGGCACGGTGCAGCACAACGCGTCGGTTGCCATTACCGCCGACGGAGATTTCGTTGTCGTCTATACCGAGGACGAGAAGAACGCGGCCGGGCAAGTGACGAACCAAAACATCTACTATCGCTTCTACGACGAAAGCACCGAGACGGCCGGCCCCACGGTAGCCAGCGTGGAAACCACCGACGGCCAAAGCCTCGACGGCACACAGGTCTATGAGTCCGACGGAGTCACGTACATCGTGCTTTCGACGTCCGAGAAGATGTACGACAACGCCACGAGTACGGGCGACGCCGTCACCAACACGGACAACTACGTCCTGTACGACGCGAGCGGCGATGTTATCGAGGGCGCGGTGGCCGCCGCCTATTACGGGTTGAACAAGGTGGACAACCTAGCCCAAATGGCGACCGACGATCCGGCGACTTACGGGGGATTTTCGGTCCTGAACAGTTTGCCGAGCAACAAGTATGAAATCGTGCTGGTCATCGACGCCAACGGCACCGCCGCCGGCGTTACCACGCTGGGCACCAGCACCTACACGCTCGAACTGCTCTCGCCGATCGACTCGACCGCCAGCACTATCGGCTACAGCGGGTTGCGCGACGCCGCGGGTACCCCGTTGAACCGCACGGGTTACGTGCCGGACGGCGAAAACACCAACATCACTTTCTCGCTTATCGTCGGCAGCGACGACCCTAACTTGACCGGAACCGAGATTTTGGTCAACGACACCACCACGGGTGTGCAAACCACCAGTTCCACCTACAACTTGCCGGCCGGCACACAGTACAACAACCGCACCGTGGCCGTCGACAACGACGGGGACTACGTGGTTGTTTGGATCAGCCACGGCCAGGACGGCGATTCCGACAGCACGAGCGACAACTACGACGAGAATTACGCCACGAGCGCCGGCGTCTACATGCAGTTGTTCAACAGCGAGGGCCACGCCCTGACCGCCGAGACGCTCGTGAACACCCACACCATCGGCGACCAGACCGACTGCGCCGTGGCCATCGACGCCGACGGCGACTTCGTGGTCGTCTGGGTCGGCGAGGGCCAGGACTCCGACGGCAGTTCGGGAATCTACGGCCAGCGGTTCGACTCGATGGGGTGGAAGCTCGGCGGCGAGTTCCAGGTGAACACCAACGTCAACGGCGATCAGATCAGCCCCTCCGTGGCCATGGACAGCGACGGAAACTTCGTCGTCGCATGGGCCAGCGTGGGACAAGCAGGCAGCAACTACTACCACACGATCCGCGCCCAGACGTACAATTCCGACGGCGTCATGCTTACCAGCGAGATCGCCGTAAACGACAACACCATGAGCGACGTGAGCGAGGCCCATCCCCAGGTCGCCTTGAGCGACTCCGGGTACTTCGTGGCGACGTGGTCGGCCCCAACGGTCATGACCAACGGCGTCGTCACCGACACGGGCATTGTGATGAGGCTTATCGGCCTGAACGGCGCCACCCTGAGCGCCGGAACCCTAGTGAACACCAGCGCGGGCGCCAGCGGTCTCAACAGCGCGACGCTCCGCAGCGCCCGCAACGCTCAGGTGGCGGTCAACAGCGCCAGCGATCTGGCCGTCGTCGTCTGGGAAGGATATAGCGAGGATAACGAAGACTACGACATCTACGGTCGGTACTATCAGATCGCCGCCGATGGCGCGCTGACGGCCTCAAATCAATTCCAGGCGAACGTCACGATCGGCGACACGGCCGCGCAGAACTACAGCCTTTACGCCGGAGATCAGGTGAACGCTTCGGTTGCCATCGACGCAAACGAAAACTTCATCATCACGTGGAACGGCAACGGCATCGAAACCAACGCGCTCGATCCCGCGAATGCATTGGACATCGCCAACGCCGACACGCAAGGCGTGTGGGCCCGCACGTTCACCACGTCCACCGCCACCAGTACGCAAGAGCGAATCAACGTCACTTCGGCGGGCTATCAGGGGCTTGCCAGCGTGGGTATGACGACCGCCGGCGACGCCGTGGTCGTATGGTCGGGCAATGGCTCCGGCGACACGCGGGGCGTCTACGCCAAGATTGTCGACGAACCGAGCGACACGGCCGGTCCCATGATGACCGACTTCCTGCTACCCGACGGCACCCCGGTCGCCGTCTCCGGTCAGGTCACGCAGCCGCTCTACGCCGTCATGGTCAGCTTCGACGAAGAGTTGCTCGACAACGTCACCCACACCGGCGACGCCGCGACCAATCCGGCCAACTACGCCTTGCTGATCGACGGCGTGGAGATCGCCGGAGGCATCAGCCAAGTCTTCTTCGGTTTGGACAAGGCCCACGATCTAAGCCCCCAGTACGGATTGAACGCACAGCAGACCAACAAGTACCAAGCCGTTTTGATCGTCGACGCCAACGGAGCGAGCGCGGGAGTCGAGGCCTTGACCGACGGTCGATACCAAATCGCCGTGAAGGGAACTCTCCGCGACAAGGCCGGCAATCCGCTTCTCAGTACCGGGGAGAATCCCAGCGGCGCAGCCGCGGTCTCCGACGTGATTTACGTCAACGTGCCCACCGGGCAGGAGACGCTCGTCAGCGACGGCACGGACCAGATTCCGCCCCAGGGGCAGCACACCTACGCCACGACCGCCGACTCCGTCGCCTCGGATGCCGACGGAGACTACGTGGTCGCCTGGACCGACGCCACGCCGGGCCAAGAAGGTGTGTGGATCAGAATGTACGAGCAGGTCACGACGCTCGAAACCGACGGAACCCGGACGACGTCGGTCGTCGCGGGCAACGAAATTCGCGTCTCCTCGGACGCCACGGCCAGCGACATCTCCGTTGCCCGCGACGTAGACGGCGACTTCGTCGTCACCTGGTCGGCTTGGAACGCGACCACCAATTGGGACGTGTATGCCCAACTGTTCAACGTCACCGGTCAAGCGGAGGGAAGCATCTTCCGGGTCAACTCCCATACCACCGACGTGCAGCGCTTTTCGGCGGTAGACATGGACTCCGACGGCGACTTCATCATCACCTGGCAGAGCAACGACCAGGACGGCAGCGGCTATGGCATTTATGCCCAGCGCTACTTCTCCTCGGGCGCCGCGGTCGGCGGCGCCAGTGAAATCCAAGAGATCGACTTCATCGACGACTTCACCGGCACGTTCAAGCTGCGTTGGGACCACGACAACAACCCCGCCACGTCGGACCGAGTGACTGCCCCCATCAGTTATACCGGGGACGCCTTCGCCACGGCGGTGGACGTCCAGAGCGCGCTGACGGCCATCGGCGCCGACGTGGAAGCGTATGACTTCTACGGCTCAATCGATATTTACTTTGTCGGCGACTCGGGCAACAAGGACCAAGCACCCCTGTGGGTTTCGCCGGCCGACGTGGTGCAAACCGGCGGCGGCGCCGACGCGGAAGTGATGGTCTGGACGTTCGCCAATGGACAGTCCGGCGAGTCCCTGGTGAACGACACCACCGCCGGCGACCAGATGTACGCCGACGTCGCCATGGACGCCGCGGGCAACTGTGTTGTCACCTGGACCACCTACGGCCAGGGCGGCGACAACGCCATTCAGACGAACGTCTATGCCAAGCGATTATTCGTCGCCGATGACGCGTGGACGACGGGCGGGAACGAATTCATCGTCAACGCGGACGATCCGATCAGCGCGGATGCCGAAGGCAACCCAACCGTGGTGAACAACCGGGCGGGGAACCAATCGCATTCCTCCGTGGCAATGGACCTGGACGGCGACTTCGTCGTCACGTGGACCAGTTACGGGCAGGACCGCGTGGGCGACGGCTATGGCTCAGGCGTCAACGGACTGAACGGCGTTTTTGCCCGACGCTTCACCGCCGAGTTCGATCCCACCGTGGCCTTCAGCGGCGTCTTCTTCTTGGCTAATCGCGATCAGGCCAGCAATGCGTTCCAGGTCAACCAGACCGCGGAGGACAACCAGCAGAACGCGCGGGTTTCGATGGACGCCGACGGCGATTTCACCATTGCATGGGAGAGCGACCAGAACGGCGACTTCGACGTTTACATCCGCCGCTACGCCCGCACCAGCGAGGTGCAATACGCCAACAGCCAGACGGATTTCCGGTTAGTTGGCCAGAATCCATTCCTCGGATCAAACGGCGAGATCGGCGGCGAGGTGCGGATCAATACCACTCTCAACGGCGACCAGCGTTTCCCAGGTGTGGCGCTGGACGACACAGGCGACGCCGTGATCGTTTGGAGCGGCAATGGGGAGACGGCCGGACAAGAGGACTCCCAAGGCATCTTCCTGCAACGCCTTGCTCGGCCGGCCGACGACGCCGGCCCCACCGTAAGCAACGCGGAACTCGTGTACGAGGACGGGTTTACTGAGAAGGTGTATAATGACATGGTCGTCTATGACACGGTGGACAAACTCGTCCTCACCTTCGGTGAAGCTCTGTCGACTCGGCAGGGCGCCGGCGGCGTAAGCAGCATATTGAATCCCTCCAATTGGCAGTTGCTCCGCGGCAACAGCTCCTTCTCCTGCGATATCGTTGACGTGCAGTATGGTTCGAACCTGGAGACCGGCAAGTATGAGGCGGTGATCACCGTGGACGGCAATTCGTACGCCGACGGCGACCAACCCCTGGGAAATGGAACCTACGCGATCACCCTCAGCGACGCCGTGCAGGATATCTTCGGCAACCCGCTCGACGGCGATTACGACGGGACGCCGGGAGGCGCCTACTCGGTCACCTTCACGGTTGACCTATCCGACAGTCCTTACGACCCGGGTGTCTGGGGAGACATGGTCACCCAATCCACGTCGGCCGCGCGTTCGGTGGCCATGGATGACGACGGCGACTTCGTCATCGTGTATACTCGCGATGACCCGATGCTGGATACCGACGGCACTACCCTGCTCGACCCGGTTTACGGCGGACAGATGTACGGCACGAATATCTACGCCACCTATTACACCGAGGGCGTCCAGCGGATCACCCTGCCCGAGGGTGTGCTCACCGACGCCCTCGCCGGCCAGTATGGGAAGTTTTCGCTCGTTTATGGCGGCAATGAAGTCCAGAAGATCTCCTTTAGCCAAGCTACTCCTTCCCTAGGCGGCGCCAGTCTGGTGTCGTCGATCGACGGGATGTTTTCGCTGTGGTTCGACGTCAATTGGGACGGCATGCAAGATCCCGGGGAGGTTACGGCCGCAATTGATTTCCATGAGATGGCCTTCAACTCGGGCGATCCGAACTACGACCCGGCCATTGTCATGCAGTCCGCGTTGCGCGGCTTGGGCGGCGCTCTGTCCGACGTGGTCGTGGAAGGCACCGACGCCGACAATTACCTGATCAATTTCGGCGATGCTTCCCTCATGCAGGTCCAGCCGCAGTTGATGGTAGTCGATCAGATGTGGTACTCCGGTTTCCTGCCCGCGGCCCAGATAAGCGTCGTGAGCGAACCGATCGAACTGGGAGTCTCGTGGACCGACGATCCGACCATTCCGGTTTCTCCGACCAACGGGGCTTTGACGGCGGCGGCCATCGAGCAAGCGTTTCTTTGGACCACCTATACGAGCCTGATCGCACCGGACTTGGGTGCGAACGTAGACCCGGCCAACGACGGTCCGTGGACCAGGACCTCGACCGTGAAAGTCATTGCGACGCCGGTGCAAACGGCGGCCGATCCGAACGGACTACGGACATTTGACATCATGTTCGTCGAGGATTCGGCGTACAAGATTCTGCCGCCATTGGTGATTCCCGCCGGACAGGCGATCAATGAAGCCGGCGTTGTCCTGAGCTCGAGCGATATTTCGGCGGTAATTAAGAAACAGACGAGCGCCGAGTTCCGGGTGAACCCCGAGGTGCCCGTCAATCCCTTCCAATTACAGCCCGATGAATGTTACAACCCGTCCGTGGCCATGGACGCCGACGGTAGTTTCGTGATCGCCTGGGCGGCTGCCGTTTCCGATCTGGCGAACCCCGGCAGCGTAAGCGACGTCTTCGCGCGGCGTTTCGAGCCTGTGGGAATGGTCTCGCCAAGCGATCCGGGCCTATGGCAAGTGGACATGAACAACGACGGGGTCGCCGAGACGGCCATTCAAGGCGTCCGTCCGGTCGAGGCCGCCGTCCCCTACAATTCCCTCTTGCCGGCGGACCTCCAGGTACCGGGAGACCTCTACACGTTCCGCGTGAACACCGACACAACCAACGCCCAAGACCAATCTTCCGTGGCCATGGACCACTACGGAAACTTCGTCGTCGTGTGGTCGGGTTACGGACAGGACACCAGCTTCTTCAACACCGTTTATGCACAACAGTACGCCTACGACGGGACGCCCATCGGACAAGAGGTGATGGTCAACCATGAAGACACCAGTCTGCACTTTGATCCGTTCGTAACGATGAGCGAAGACGGCCACTGGCTGGTGGTCTGGACCCGCAACACGAATTACGAAGGCCACGACGTTGACGCCCGGCTCTTCGACGCCGTCGGCGACACGCTCATCGACCAATGGAACGTCCAGCACATCGGAATCGGTGGGCCTACGCCTACGGCCGCGTTCGACGCGGGCAACAACTTCATCATCAGTTGGACGGAGTATCGTGACCGCGACAACATCCCGGGCGACCCCTCTGGACCGTCACAAGGCGTTTACTTCCGCGAGTACTCCCTCGACGGGACCGTCCTTCGCACTCCCGATCAACGCGCCAACAGCGGCCTCCGCCCCAACCAAACCGGGGTTGCCCAAATGATCGGTCTGAATCCGGACGACAATATGGCAATCTGGTCCGGGGACCAGTACGGCGGTCAGATCGTGATGGACGCCGACGGCGACATCACGGTCAGCTACGAAGGCTTCGGTCCGGCAATCGCCGAAACCGCAGGCTCGGGCCTCGGTACCAGTCTGATGAACCAACTTCTCAACATGCCGGAGAACGCGGACCTTGTGGCGGCGTGGCCCGGTTTGTCTTTTCTCAGTCTGCCGTACGGCCAAAACAACAGCGGCGACGCCGACAGCATTATCGAAGAAGTGCTGATCCAGGCCCAGAAGTACCACAACTTTTCCGACGAGCAACTCGGCCGTCTGAGTGCCATCATGAATCTGGTGCTCACGATGAATCGCGGCGAAGCCAATGGGATCATGTACGCACAGTTTGACGCCGATCCGATTTTGGGCCCTCAGAACGTGTTGGCCAGCGACAACGTCGTCAACGAGCAGCGCGACGGCACCAACACTCGGTATGTTCTGACACTCGAGAAAAACATCACGTCGGGGGACTTCACCCTTCGCATCACCAACGGACTTAACCGTGAAGACATTACCATTGCTCCGGTGTATACCGATGCCGAACCCCCGGCGATCGACGCCGAACAGACGCGAGGGACCATCCTTGCGGCCTTGCAGGCATGTGTCCAAGAGTTGGGCATCAACTGGCCAACCGAGGCTAACGGCGGCGGCCAGAATGGTTGGTTGGGCCCCGTAACCGTCCGCTTGCTCAGCGACCAGGAAATCATTGACCGTGAGGGAACTTACTGGGACTTGGATCCGTACGGGGTAAGCACCTCCCAGTACGTCTACGAGGTCACCTTCCTGGGCGAGGTCCACAACACGACGATCACTCTTGGGCCACCCCCGGGGAGTACGGACTGGAACCAGCTCGAGATTCCTTCCGGCGATGATACTGTGCCCGCTCCCAATCCGCTCTTTGTGGTGGAAACCTCGGCCGATACAGGCACGTTGCAGCATAGTTCTTCGATCGCCGTCACTCCCGCCGGTAATTACATCGTCGCTTGGACGCAGGACACCTTGGATTCAACGGGGTTCTTGTCCAACCAGGAAATTCAATACCGTATATACACCGAGATCACGGACACGGCAGGTCCGCAGGTGGCGAATTGGTACGCGGCGGACGGTACGATCATCGAGGACGGCGGGACGGTTTATGACCCCGAAGAATTGCAGCATATCATCATTTCCTTCACCGAGGCGATGTTGGACAACACCACGCATACAGGCGATGCGGTGACCAACCCGGCCAATTATGCCCTGTGGTATAACGACGTAAAAGTCAACGGTGCCATTGTCGATGTCCAGTATGGGATGAACAAGGCGGCTGACTTGGCCCAATTACCCGGTTATTCAGACTTGAATTCGGTACCGACCAATCACTGGGAAGTCATTCTGATGATCGACGCCAATGGCTCCCAGTCCGGTTCGCCGGTTTTAAGTTCCGGCGACTATATTCTCGAGGCCTTGGCCCCCGCTATGCCGACGGAACTTGATCCAGTTGGCCGTAGTGGACTGCGAGATAGGGCTGGAAACGCCTTGGGACGCAACGGTTTCCAACCGGAAGGCACCACAGACAGCGTGACGTTCACCGTTGTGGCCGGCGGTGGCACCGATCCGGGTGATCCCCCAGGAACAACCGACCCGATCGTCAACACCACCACGATAGACGACCAAAACAGCCCGGCCGTGGCCTCCGATGCCGAAGGCAATCATGTGGTAGTTTGGGTGTCTTACGACCATATAGAGGTGGTCGATCCCGACGCCGACGAGGACGATGAACCTGTTATCCTCATCAACGCCAACATTAAGGGACAACGGTTCGACAGCACCGCCCGGCCTGTCGGTTTGGAGTTCACGGTAAACTCCTTCACCGACGGCAATCAATTCGATCCGGCCGTGGCAATGGACGCCGACGGCAACTTCGTCGTGGTCTGGTCGGGACAGGGACAGGGCGACCTGGCCGGAGTGTACGGCCGTGCCTACGACAATCTCGGCCTGGCCGTGAGCGACGATTTCCGCGTAAATCAGACCATTGTTGATATTCAAGACGAGCCGGCCGTGGCCATGGACGCCGACGGCGACTTCGTCGTCACTTGGACCAGCTATGGGCAGGACGGCGACCTGGACGGTATCTACGCCCGACGGTTCACCGTGCAAGGAGTCGACAATGGGGATGAAATACTGGTCAATACCACCTGGGTCCAGCGTCAGGACAACTCTGACGTAGCCATGGACGACGCCGGAAACTTCGTCGTCACCTGGAAGAGCGACCAACAGGACGGCAATTCCTGGGGTATCTACGGTCAGCGGTTTGCCGCTACGGGCGCCAAACTCGGCGGCGAGTTCCGCACCAACACCTATACCCTCGACGATCAGATCAATCCGGCCGTGGCAATGGACGCCGATGGCGACTTCATTGTCGCCTGGTCGAGCATGGGTCAGGACGGCAGCGGCTACGGCATTTATGCCCGACGCTATAATCCCGCTGGCGCCGCCAAGACCGCAAGCGAGTTCCGCGCGAACCAGACTACCCTCAACTGGCAGGTCACGCCCGACGTGGGCATGGCTGCCAACGGCATGTTCGCGGTCACGTGGTCCGCCTTCGGGCAAGACAACATCACCGTCGAAAATCCGACCTACGATTACGGCATTTATGCCCGGATGTTCAACCCCGACGGTTCCGACTATAAGAGCACGGCGACCGGAACGGCGCTGGGCGAGTTCCGCGTCAACTCCACCACGCGCGGCAACCAATTCGATCCGGCGATCGCCATCTCCGACGACGGAGACCTCGTGGTGACATGGACCGGACCGGACCAAACAGACGAGCCGGGACAAATTCCCCTTAACACCGACATCTTCTCACGGGTAATCACTTCAGGCTCGACAGCGACTTCGCAAGGCCCGGTCATCTCCAGCGTGGTGGTTTCGCAGGCTGACGGCGTAATAACCTGGAACGCCGCCGACGGCGACGGCGTGGCCGGCGCCTCCATCGTGATCGACGGCGTCAACTACAACGGCAATCCTTCCCCGGTGGACTCATCGAGCGTGAACTTCTGGAAGTTGATCGGGAACCTCTCCTCCGGCGACTACGATTACACCATCACCGCCGTGGACAATGCCGGAAACTCCTCGCAACTGCCCGGCTTGTTTACCCTGACCGGCGGATCGACCACCGGCACGGGGCCGCTCATCTCCAGCGTGGTGGTTTCGGAGGCTGACGGCGTAATGACCTGGAACGCCGCCGACGCCGACGGAGTGGCAAGCGCCTACATCACGATCGACGGCGTCAACTACAGCGGCAATCCTTCCCCGGAGAGTCCATCGAGCGTGAACTTCTGGAAGATGATCGATGTCCTCTCGGCCGGCGACCACGATTACACCATCACCGCCGTGGACACGGCCGGAAACTCCTCGCAACTGCCCGGCTCGTTCACGCTGACCGACTCTTCTTCACTCGTGAGCAGAAACGCCCTGCTTGGCTTGCCAGTCCTCGCGTTGCATAAACGGCGTAAGAAATCTTCTCCACTCGCGGCCAGAAACGCCCTGTTCAGTGGCGTCGGACGGTCGGGACGGGGACTCTCGGTTGAGCTGGATTGGCTATACGACTCAGAGGAAATGGAATCGCTATCGAACGCGGAGGAACCCTCCAGCAGCCTCGTGGACGCCGTGATGGCAACATACTAAACCGCGAGGAGCCACAACGGCGATTCGTGTCCCTTTTTACTTCACCCCGCTCAACTGCGGGGTGAAATAAAAAAAGGCCTCCACAGGTGGGGCAGGAACCTGCAGAAGCCTGTCCGATAGGGCTTTCGCCCCGCGGAAGTATCGAAAGTATGTTGAATAACTCGACAAATGCAAGTCCGCTTGTTAATAATTACCGTTTTAGCCTAAACTTATTATAGATCGGGTGCGCATATCCACATTCCCTGGTGGGGGACAATGTGGGTAGCTGCAAGAATCGCGGAGGTATCCACACTTACTGCTTTTTATTTTTCCTGCCCAAGGTCATACTCTTATCTTTCAATCGGGGATACTTCCGGTTCCGTTTCATGGTTTATGGGAAAGGGCGAAGATGAACTTGCTTGCCAGACCTGTATCTGCCGCGCTGGTGATATTGCTGCTGGCAAGGTTGTCGGCGGCGGTGGAACCGGCTCCAGCCAAGCTGGAGGGCGACAAGGCAAAGTGCCAATTCCTACGTCTTAAGCGCGATCAGGCCGATCGCCCAGTGTCCCTGGATACGGCGATCGTCCGTTGCGCGCCCGTCGGAGGCGATCGCCGCACGCCCACGGTGGACCTCGTGGCCGCCGTTCACATCGCCGATCCGGAATACTACCGGCAACTAAACCGCGCGTTTAGTGGATATGACGCGGTGCTCTACGAGTTGGTGGCATCCGACGAATCCAAGACGCCTCGCCCGGAAAGTTCGACTGGCAACCATCCGATATCACTTTTGCAGAGCGGCATGAAAAACCTTTTGGAGTTGGAGTTACAACTGAAGGGGATAGACTATACCCGAAAGAACATGGTTCACGCCGACATGTCGCCCGAGCAGTTTGCCCGTTCCATGCGACAGCGAGGCGAGAGCATGATGACCATGTTCGCGCGGATGTTGGGATACGCTTTGTCGAAGCCGAATCAATCTTCCGTCGGCTCCGGCGACGCCCAATTGCTGGCCGCGCTGTTCGACAAAAACCGCGCGCTGGCGCTGAAACGGATCCTAGCCGAGCAATTTTCAGACAGCGACGACGCGCTGGCGGCCTTGGATGGGCCTACCGGCTCGACGCTCATCAGCGGCCGCAACCAAGTGGCCCTCGACGTGCTGAAAAAAGAGTTGGACGCCGGAAAGAAGAAAATCGCCATTTTCTACGGCGCGGGGCACATGCCGGATTTGCTTAGGCGGCTGCGCGACGACTTCGCCCTGGCGCCGGTTAGCACCCGCTGGCTGGTCGCCTGGGATCTTGAACCTTAGCGCCGAGGCCATCGGCCGCGACTCGATTTGACTTCACGACGGAGCGAACACGGATGGCGGAACTCTCGATCAGCGAAACGACCACCTTTCGATGGTCTTTGGAAGAGGACGTGGCGCGGTACTCGGCCGCGGGCATACCCGCCATCGGCCTCTGGCGTCACAAACTCTCCGATTGCGGCGTGTCGAAGGCGCGGGATCTCTTGCACCGCAACCGTCTGAAGGTTTCGCACTTGTTTTGGGCCGGCGGATTCACCGGCAACGACGGCCGCAGCTATCGAGAGAGCATCGAAGACGCCGCGGAAGCAATTCAGACTGCCGCCGCGCTGGATTGTCCCACATTGCTGATTTACAGCGGTCCGCGTGCCGGGCACACCTACAATCATGCCCGGCGGCTGACCCAGGGGGCATTGATTGAGTTGGTGCCCCAAGCCGCCGAACTGGGGCTGACGTTGGCCATCAAACCGATGCACCCCGGCTGCGCCGCGCAATGGACCTTCCTTAACTTGCTCGACGACGCGCTCGGATTGCTCGACAGCATTGCCCATCCACATGTCAAGATGGTGCTGGACACCTACCATCTCGGCCTGGACGGCGGTCTGGTGGAACGGATTGCCCAGGCGGCGCCGCGGATCGCCTTGGTCCAGCTCGGCGATGCCCGGCGGCCACCCGAGGGAGAACAGAACCGCTGCCGGCTGGGCGAGGGCATCGTGCCGCTCGCCGAGATCGTTGCCGCACTGAAGACCGCCGGCTACGACGGCTACTACGACGTGGAACTGCTTGGCGAGGAGATTGAAACGGACGAATACTCCTCTCTTTTGGAGCACGCCAAGGAGGCGTTTCGGGAGATCGTGGGTAGTGGGTAGTGGGAAGGCGATGTTGGGGCGGCAGTACAACTGCCACCCCAACATCGCGCCGGGCAAGCCCGGCTGCTAAACACAGATTCTATTCTACCCACTACCCACTACCCACTATCCACTACCCACTACTTCCCATGCTCGTCATCACTCCTCAACTGCGTATTCCTTTACGCGAGTTTGAATTCACGTTTTCTCGCAGCAGTGGGCCGGGGGGACAGAACGTCAACAAGCTGAACACCAAGGCGCTGCTCCGCTGGCGAGTGACGACCAGCCCCAGCCTGCCAGAGCCGGTGCTACGGCGGCTGGCGGCAAAGCACCCGCGTCGCATCACCTCCGGGGGAGACCTGTTGATCGTGAGCCAGCGGTTCCGCGACGCCGGCCGTAACGTAGCCGATTGCCTGGAGAAGCTCCGTCAGATGCTTGCGGAAGCGGCCAGACCAGTCCGCCCGCGAAAGCCTACGCGTCCCACTCGGGCGTCCGTGAGACGCCGAATCGAGAACAAGCGGCAACATTCCCAGAAGAAACGGGATCGTCGTAATGCCGATCCAGACCGGTTCTAGCATCGCATTTTTCGCCCTTGGGAGTAAATCAACAACGGCGCGTCCGTTTAGCAAGCGATGCCGACCGGTCCTCCTGTCGGCGAGTAGGATAACGTGATATAATTCCGGCCATGTCTGATAAACCCAATCAACCGGAAATCCACGACATCGACTTGATTCTTCACCAGTGGCCATTCAAGCCGGGGGTCATTGCCGCGCGGCTGGTGCGCGCCGACGACAACCGGGAAGTGATCCAAATGCGGATCGAAATGGGCTTGCTGCAAATGGAGACCACCGGCCGTCCCGATGGAGAGCACCCCGGCGGGGCCGAGACGTGTCTCGAGTGGCTGGAGGAGTTGGCCCTCACGCAAGGCGAGTCGTTCGCGCCGAACGAAGCCCAGTGCATGGAGATCGATCGCGAGTTCATGCAGTTCTATCATCGGCGGATATGTTGTTTGGCGTTGCGGCAATTCGCCCGGGCGTTGGCCGACGCCGATCACGTCCTGGCCCTGATGGATTTCGCGGCTGCGCATTCACCCAACGAGCAATGGACCATTTCGCACGAGCAGTACCGCCCGTTCGTGCTCTTCCACCGCGTCCAGGCGGCGGCGATGCTGGCGCTCGATGAATCCGGCGCGGAAGCGGCCATCGAGACCATCAACCAGGGACTCGAGCGGATGCGCGAGGTGTTCGTCAAGTTCGGCGCCGAAGACGAGTTTGACCAGGACGAACTCGTGACCCAATTGGCCGCGATGAAGGAGTCGTTGCGTCAGGAGTATCGCGTGGGCAAGACGCTGGCCGAGCAGTTGGCCGACGCCGTGGCGGCGGAGGAATACGAGCGCGCCGCCCGGCTCCGCGACAAAATCTCCCGTCGCGGCCACCAAAGACCCCAAACGCCATAATCGGGATTTGCGACGAAGCGCGGATGCAAGGGACATCGAGCGTTGCCCGGTATCGACCGGAGCTTGACGAGGCCCTGTATAAGGCAAGAAAACCTAAACGGCAAACCTGGAGTACCAAGTTTGCCGTCTAGGTTGATCGCAATTAAACCGGGCGACGGTGCCCGGCCGGCGATTTAACGCCGTTTCCGCCACGCATACGCGGCCAGTCCAATCGCTCCGAAGCCAAGCAACACGAGCGTCCCCGGCTCGGGAATTTGGCTGAATGTCTGTCGAAACGAACTCAGAGACGCTGCACCACCGGCAACGGTGCCGCCACTGGCGCCCACGTCTTTCACTATCCACATTTCGACAACGGGAGTAAACTCCGCCTCGTCAAAGAGTTGTTGGTCGGCTTCGCTTATGAACCAAACATGCTTATTAGCAATGGGATCAACCATTGAACTCAGCGGTTCCGCATAGACGTCTTCGGTAATCGATATGCCTCCGTCCGCCGTACTATTTCCCTTCGCTCGAATAAACAGGCCATTGTCTTTAATCTTGTAGCCTAAATCAGCGTACTTGTCCGTGATTTGAACGTGGAACTCAATTACGGAATCTGCCAATGTTCCGCCCGGGGCCCACCACAGACCGCTGAAGTCCATGCCGAAATCGCCGCCCAATGGTGCTCCACCTTTCAGAATCTGAATGGGCGTGATTGCAATCTCTGACGGACCTGGCGCAGTGGCACCGAAAGAGTTCGTTGTTGAAACGTAGAAGGAATCAAAAAGCTTGTCTCCAATGATGATGCCCCCGGCATCGATAATTTCCTGGATGGTGTAACCGTTAGGATGTGGATCGCGGAGCAAATTGGGGTCGCTTGCAACAGGTTGGAGATTCGCTTCGATTGGATCACCCGAGGCGAATCCGACAAAGACAAACGTCGCCAGAAAGGCGAAGAGACACACTGCGGAAAATTTCGCCGTCCGTGCGTACACGGTACCACGCACGTGGCACTTGCTCGAGCTGTAAGTCCTCACCACTGCCTCCTGGGCGAGTACGCCCGATTATGATTGTTTCCTGAAAATAGACCACCCTCACACACACAATCCGCAAGACCTCTCCGACTGTCCTGATTGTAACAAGATCGTTCAGGCTGTCAAGCAATCAGCATGAAAAAACACTTGAATTATAGAAGTTTTCGAGATTTTCCACGGTCCAACTTGAACGTAGAATTCGGTTTTTTGGGGGGGCAATATGCTCCGGCTCACCATCCCTGGAGGGAGGCCGGAAAGCGTGGGTTGCCGCATTGCATGCGATAACTCACGGGAATTACGGGGGTGTAACTGTATGGAGAAATATCCACGGAATAAATAGCAATTCCAGCGCATCCCCCCCATCGGAATTGATTTTGTTCCCAACATTTATTTTGTGGCCCCGGGCAGAGAGAGTAGAATTGGCACCGGAAATTTTCCGTTGTCGTGGTGTTGCTTCCCCCTGCAACCGAGGAAATTACACGGCGGGGGATTGTATATTTTGGTGGCAGTGGCTATAGATAATCGTGCTCGTCACCATTGCTAGTCGCTGAGGATTGCGATTTTCCATTAAGGAGATACGTAATATGGATGTTCGGAAGGGTGATCGCGTACTGGTTAATGTTGCGCCGTTCATTGGTTCGATCATGCGGAGCAACGAATCCATTCCCTGCGAAGTCATCGACGTCAACGGGCTTCAAGTTCACGTCCGCGCCGAGCCGCCGTACCGCGACGTCTCGCTTTGGATCCTCTCCAGTTGGATTGAGAACCTACCGCAACAGAAACACGAGTTGCTCGCGTCACGGTGATCGGCCCGTGTTCCGCTGCAAGCCGCCGTATCGGCGGCTCATATTACTACCATCAGCTATGCGGCCAACGGAAGCGATTGCTCGTCCGTCGGCGGATCGTCGGCAAAGTCGTCGTTTTCCATATCTTCGTCATCCGCCGCCGAATCATTGGAATCATCGGCCGCGAATCCTCCGAGCCGCAACAGGCTCGGCAGCACGAGCGACGTGAACAGGCAGCATCCCATCGAGAGGACCAGCACCCGGCCCAGGCTTTGCAGGCCGCGATGGTTGGCGATCATCAACGCGCCGAAGCCGACCATCGTGGTCAGCGAGTTGACCACCACGGCCACGATCACGGCGTTGTCCGCATTGCGGTAGCGCCGGCCCTGGCGTCGCATGTCGTGCAGCAAGTGGATGCCGTCCTCGATGCCGATTCCTATGACCAGCGGGAGGAAGATCATGTTGGCCGGATTCAACGGAATGTCGAGCAATCCCATCAAGCCGATGGTCATCAACATTCCCACACCCATCGGAATCGCCGCCAACAGTGTGTGATTGAGCCGGCGGAAATCGAGAAACACCACCGGCAGGATTATAAGCAGGGCATAGCAGGCGGCCTGCTCGAAACTCCGTTTCATTTGCCGCGAAGCCTCGTAGACCTGCAAGGGATTGCCCGTGACCTCAGGATCGACGCTTCGCACTTCGGAGACAAATTGCCCCATCGGCTCCATGTCCCAGATATTCGCCTTGCTGTAGACTTGCAACAGGTATTTGCCGGTTTTGCCGACGAAGCGGCTGGTGACGCACTCGGGCAAGTCGTCCAATCGCGGCGGCTCGGGAGAGGAAACATCTCGGAGTCTTCGCAGTTCACCCAGCTTGTTCATCAAATCGGCCGCCGGAGCTCCTCCCTCGATACTCGCGCCGGGCATTCGCGGCGATTGCGGCGGGAGGTCCGCCAGCCGGCGATGAATCCGTTCGATGAGCGGCCGCTTCCGCTCGATGCCGGGAGGTATAGCCGAGGCAATTTCCACGACGCGTTCGACCGACGGGAGCTTTTGGAACGCTTCCCGCCGCGCTTGCACTTCCTCGGGCGTCGAGGCGACCGACAGCGCAAACCACGCACTGCGGTTGGTCCGGTCAAAGAGTTTGTGTTCCAGTTCGACGCTTTCCAGGCCGGTCGGCTGGAGGTTCAGCAGGTTGTAGTCGTATCGCAGGTAGTGAATTCCGACGGCGGTTGCCGCAACGCCCACGGTTGCCGCCGCCAGTGTCAGCCGCGGATAGGCGAAAAAGGGATACAGCCAGAATCGCAAGTCGAGCGGGACGGGCAGGTTTTTCTTTTCGCCGTCCGAGTCGACCAGACGAATCAACGCCGGCAGCACCGTCATCTGAGCCAGCCAGCAGAGGATTATGCCGCCGCCGGCCAAAAGTCCGAGTTGCGCCACGCCGGGGAACTCGGTCAGCCCGGCGGCCAGGAAGGCCACCGCGGCCGTCACGGCGCCGGTCAATATACCGGGGCCCGCACCGGCCGCCGTCCGCACCAGGGCCAGAGAGGTCGAGTCGGTCCGTTCACGGTGCTGCAAGTAGTGGGCAACGTAGTAGACGCCGTAGTCGATCCCCAATCCGAAGAGGATCGAGCCGAAGGCGATGCTGAGGATGTTTAGGTGCCCGATGGTCAAGGTGACGTATCCGCAGGCCCAAATCATGCCCACCACAAGCGCCGCCATGGCGATAATCGAATGGCGCAACCCGCCAAAAGCCACGATCATCACCGCCAACACGCCCAGAAACGAGAGAATCGTGGCCAGCGTCATCGACTTTTCGCTGGATCGCATCTCATCGTATTCGATGACGGGGAGTCCGGTCAGCCCGATTTTGGCGTCGGGATGCCGGACCTTGATCTCCGCGGTCATCCGCCGCAGCGCGTCGATCGACTCGCTGTTCTGAGCGAAGCTTTGTGTGTCTTCCTCCATGAGCTTCAGCAAAACGAAACCCGTCCGACCGTTGTCGGAAATCAAGCGGGTGGAGCCGGAGGTGAGAAAGGCGTCGGGGGTCGTTTGTGCGAGTGCCCGCTCGATACCCGATAGTTGATCGGACCAACCGGCCATGCCGGCAAGATTCGATTGCGATAAGTCGCCTTGGAGGATAGGGGCCGCCTGCTCCAACAACTGGTCGATCCGCTGAAGTTCCTCCGGTTTGAGGTAGTAAAGGCCCTTGGCACGCAGCTTGGGTGCGTCGACTTTGTGCATTACGGCGGCGAACAGATCGCTCCGCCGGGCCAACTTGCGGCACACGTCGTCCAGCACGGGGATGATATACTCGCGGCTCGCGCCTTCGACCACGACGACCACGTCTTCCTTGTCGCCGAACTCCTCGGTGTAATCGAGCCAGCGGCGGTTATAGTCGCTGTTCGGACTGAGCAATTCGGCGCGGCTGGTGCGGAAGCCGAGTTGGGTGACGGTCAGCCATATCGAGACGGCCACCGCCGCGCCGGCGATAACCAACGTCAAGACGGGAAAACGCACGACCACCCTGGTAAGCCACTCCAGGGGGCGCGACGTCAGAGAAAAACCCGCCCGCGGCGTCCGGTCCCAGGGCATCGTGTCCTTCCAGGCAAAATAGAGCCTTTACGCCTCGCCTGGCGTCCTGCCGGGCTTGGATACGCGTGAAGCTCTCGGCCGCATACTATCAATTAGTGCGGCGAAAGGATTATTTTACCGGCGGTTCCCCGTTTCACCAAGAGCAGTGTAGTAGGGTGGGGCAAGCGGGGTGTTTGCCGGTTGCCGCCAGTTACACCAACTCTTGATAAACGCTGTCCACGACCCCAGCGTCTATTTGTTGAAGATTCTGGCCGGCCCCGGCAAGGAGGGCTAGTTCGGCCAATTGGGACACGCGGCGAGGTATGCCGTGAGATATTTCTTGCAATCGATCCACCGCCGGGGGAGTGAACACCGGTGTTTGCCGGTCGGCCTGACTGAGCCGCCGATTGACGAAAGTCTCGGTTTCGGTCCGTTGCCAAGGCTCCACGTCTATCCGCAGGTCGGTTAGCGCCAACAGCGATTCATCCAAACGAACCATGCCCTCGTTGCGGCCGGCCAACACGATGCTCAATCGCGCCTCGGGCGAGGTATCGAATCGCGCCAGACGGGCGACGTGCTGCTGTACGGCGCGATCGGCCAGGTCGGCATCATCCAAAAGCACGACGGTTTCGAGTTGCTGATAGCGATATTCGATCAGCCGGTCGGTCAGCATCCGCCAAAGCGCGGCCGTGGACAGCGACGGCTCGGGGTTCAATCCCCACTCGACCGCCAGCAGCCAAAGCATTTCCGTCGGCTCGACGTCCAACAGACTGATATTCGCCATCGGCCGGCCGCGGCGACGGAGTTGTTCGGTAAGAACTTCCAGGAGCAACGATTTGCCGCTGCCCGACGGACCGATCAATAGGCCCAACCGACAACGGTGTTCGATGAGGAAATGCAGCCGGGATAGGGCCTCCTCGTGGGTGGGGCTTTCGTAAAACGTACCCGGATCAAGACAGCCCCGGAATGGAGATTCCCGCAAACCCCAGTGTGTTTGATACATCGTCTTCGTACTCCCCGAATACTACTTCCCGTATATCTGCTCTTATCGGTACAATCGAGTAGGCGGCTTGAAGGAAGTGGGTGTAACCGTTCACGGGGCTCCCGTCATTCTGAGCGTAGCGAAGAATCTTATGTGAGATCGCGGCGCAGGCGAGATTCTTCGCTACGCTCAGAATGACGAAGTTTTCCCAACCCGTGAACGGCTACACCACCCACTGCCCACTACCCACTACCCACTACCACCACATGCCAGACCGTTACTTCGTCGACGAACCGATCTCCGGCGACCGGGTCATACTGGCCGGCGCCGAAGCGCATCACCTGATTCACGTGATGCGCGCCGCGCCCGGGTTGCAAGTAGTTCTCTTTGACGGCGGCGGCGATGAGTTCCACGCAGTCGTCGATCGCACCGGACGGAGCGACGTGCATCTGTCGATCCTCTCACGCGAGCGGATCGATCGGGAACTACCGCTGAGCTTGACTATCGGCGTCGTGTTGCCCAAGGGAGACCGCCAGAGGTGGTTGGTCGAGAAGGCGGCCGAGTTGGGCGTCGGTCGGATTGTGCCCCTGCTGACTCGACGTGCGGTGGCCCGGCCGAACGAACAAACCTTGAAGCGGTTGCGCCGCACGGTCGTCGAGGCGTCGAAGCAGTGCGGCCGCAATCGACTGATGCAAATCGACGAGCCGGAATCATGGCCGGATTTTGTCGAAAAGACCGCCAATGAACCGAATCGCCTGTTGGCCCATCCTTGCTCGACAACCGAAACCGCCGGCGCGGCTTCTTCTCGATCCTGCCATTTCGACAACCAAGCCCAAGAGCCAACCGCCGGATATCTTTTGGCCATCGGGCCGGAAGGCGGGTTTGCCGACGAGGAAACGGCCATGGCGCTGGACGCCGGCTGGCGGGCCGTCGATCTCGGGCCTCGCATCCTTCGCGTCGAGACGGCCGCGATGTTGTTGGCGGCGATGGTCGTCCAGCAACATCAGACACTCTGAGAGATTCTTCTTTCCTGCGTTGTGGCGTGCTCTTCCGTGCGGTGCTATAATTTCTTCCGTCCAGGACGATTCCGCACAGCCGGGGGCGGCTGTGCTACATTTTGGGAAAGACATCGAAGGAGGACACCGGTGGAAGGTAATCGCAATATCCCCGAGCAGACCATGGTCGTTCTGTTGGCGGCCGGCAAAGGCACGCGAATGGGACGAAGCGACACGGTCAAAGTCTGCTTCGAGATCGACGCGGTCCCGGCGATCAATCGCCAGATATCCGTTTTCAAACGACGGAAGTTCAGCCGTTTTCTGGTGGTCGTCGGCGCCATGTCGGACCAGGTGCTCGAGACGGTCGGCAAGGAGCATCCCGGAGTTCTATTCGTCCACCAAGAGCCGCAGCTTGGGACCGGCCACGCCGCCAAGATCGCCGCCGAGGCCCTGCAATCGATCGACTACAAGGGCTATGTCCTGGTGACGATGGGCGACAAGTATATCGAGGATGAAGCGCTCGGCGCGCTTATCGACGGACACGTCAAGCAGCGCGCCGATATGGCGCTGTTGACCATTCCCAAGACCCAATCCACAGAGGCCTCGGCGGGACGCGTTTTTGTCGCCGAGGACGGCCAGGCGCTGGATATCGTCGAGAAAGTGGATATTGCCCGGCAGATGATCGTCGATGATCTCCGTGGAATCTCGTCAAAGGGCGCGCCGACAACCGGTCGTGAGGTGATGGCGATCATCGCCCGGCACCTCTCCAGGCCGGAGAAACAAGAGGCCGCCATGGCGGAACTGGTCGCGTTGGCCCGCTCGGGCGGGAAAATCGATCCGAAAAAGTTGGGGCAAATACTCCAAGCCGAAAAATACAATCTGGAGATCGGCGGGAAACGGTACGCCGGCCGGCAAATCGACAAACTCGCCGCCGGAGTCAATCCAAGTCTCTATCTGATGCACTCCGATGTCTTCTACCGGGGCGTGGGCATGATCCGCAACGACAATGCCCAGGGTGAATACTACATTACCGACATGGTGCGGCTGCTGGCCGGTGTACGCGATTTGGGCGGCGTACCCCGCTACCGTGTCCGCGCCGTGGCGGTCGAACATCCCGAGTGGGTGCAGAGTTTCAATTCGCCAGACGAGCTTCTGGTGATCCAGGACTACGTGCGAAAGAAGCGTCTTGAAGGGCACAAAAAACTCGCCGCGGCGAATCGCCCCCGGCTGAAACCGACGCAGTACGTTACGGTCGCTCAATGGCTGGCGAAGCTCGATGCGGGTCGGCCCGCCATGAAACGCTGGCTGAGGACGATCTACGGCCCGCATGAAGACCTACACCAGCAAAAGTGCAAGGATCTCCGCTGTGTGCTCGAGTGCTACGGAAAGCGATTCGGGATGGACGAAAAAGTGTGCGTCGTCCGGGCGCCGGGCCGGGTGAACCTCATGGGACGGCACGTCGATCACCGCGGCGGAATGACTAACTTCCTGGCCATCGACCGCGAAACACTGGCCGTCGTCGGTCTGCGCCGCGACGACAAAGTCGTGGCGGTCAATACGCAGCCGAGAAAGTACAAGCAGGTCAAATTCAGCATCTCCGAGCTGATGGGCCGGATGGCATGGAGCGACTGGCTCGACTTCGTCAACAGCGATTGGGTGCGGAACATCGTTTACCTCTCGGCCGGAGACTGGGGCAACTACATCAAGGCCGCCTTCCTTCGGCTCCAGCACCGCTTTCAGGACGTCCGCGTGCGAGGCGTAAACATCGCCTTGGCCGGAAACATACCCATCGCCGCCGGACTGAGCAGCAGTTCGACGATCGTCGTGGCCACGTTGCAATCGGCCATCGCGCTGAACAACTTCGACCTGACCAGCCGGCAGTTCATCGACCTCTGCGGCGAGGGCGAATGGTTTGTCGGCTCGCGCGGCGGCGCCGGCGACCACGCGGCAATCTATCTCGGACAGCGAGGAAAGATCGCCCAGGTCGGATACCTCCCGTTCCGCGTGGAAAAGATGATCGACTCCCCTGCGGACTATCAGGTGGTGATCGCCAACAGCCACGTCAAGGCGGCCAAGAGCGCGTCGGCCCGCGACGAGTTCAATTCCCGCATCGCCAGCTACAACCTGGGAATGGCCCTGCTCCGGCAACGTTGCCCCGAAATCGCCGGCACGGTGGAACACCTCCGCGACATCGATCCGGAAAAACTCGGCTATCCCACCAGCGAGGTCTACCGCTGGCTGATGCGGGTGCCGGAGAAAATGACCCGGACCGATTTTCAGGTAATGCTCTCGAAAGAGCATCAACAGCTAATGGAGAGCTGTTTCGCCACGCACGCCGAATCGGTCGTCTACCATCCGCGCGGCGTGCTGTTGTTCGGCATTGCGGAGATTCTGCGGAGTCGAATGTGCGTCGAATTGTTCGAGGCCGGGCGGGTCGAAGAGTTCGGCGGCCTGATGAAGATCAGCCACGACGGCGACCGCGTCAGCCGCCCCGGCGCCGACGGCGAATATCATCGCGTCGAAAGCGATTTGGGCGACGAATACATTCAGCGGCTGTTGGGCGATCTGGCAAGCGAAAGCCCGCAACGAGTGCTTAGGGCGCAACTGTTCATGCAACCCGGCGCGTATTTATGCAGCACGCCGGAGATCGATCGGATGGTCGATATTGCCTGCCGCACCCAGGGCGTGGCCGGGGCGCAGATCGCCGGCGCCGGACTGGGCGGCTGCATCATGGTCCTTGCCCGGCATGAGAGTGTTCCGGCGCTGCGGAGAGCTTTGACCCAAGAGTATTATCGCCCTCGCGGCCTGGACCCCGCCGCCTTGCCTTGCGTCGCGGTGGAAGGGGCGGGCTTGGCGGAATTCTAAAAACGTGTTTTGGAATCATTCATTTAGCCCGCCGTGAATACCATTTAGCCCGCCGTGAATACACGGCGGGGAGGCGGGGTTGACCACGTAAAACCGTGCCCCGGGTGTATTCACCCGGGGGCTAAATGGTTTCTGTTGCGGAAGGTTCTTTTGAAAATATCGCGTGAAGATAGGCGATTGGGGTGATAATCGCGGAGTTTACCCCGACCCAATCGCCACTGCCCGCCTATTTTTCGGTGGGAAAAACGCTTTTTGCACCCGCCATAGCCCCTAGCGAAAAAAGTGCAAAAATACCGGCGGCCAGAAAACAGCCTTTTTCCAGGCGTTTCCGGCTGGTAGAATGACCTCGTTGCGCATACCTCGCAGGAGGGGCAAGTGCGAAAAGTTTTGCGATCTGTCGCCACAAGCCGATGTTGTTATTCAAGTTAAGGTCGATTTTCCGGCCTGAATTAACTGGAAAAAATTTCTGAAATCGCCAACTAATTCTTACGTCGATTCGCCGAGGTCCGC